>NZ_VUMP01000001.1:0-630138 GCF_009696115.1 Eubacterium sp. BL-380-WT-2B | reverse complement strand
AACCATAATATAAGGCTTTACTCCCAGTTTCCCGAGGCTATTCCTTTCCATAGGGCAGGTTACCCACGCGTTACTCACCCGTTCGCCACTTTCCAGTTCTAATTTCACCCGAAGGATCATTCAAAACTTTCTCGTTCGACTTGCATGTGTTAAGCATACCGCCAGCGTTCGTCCTGAGCCAGGATCAAACTCTCAATAAAAAGTTTATCGTTAGCCTTTCGGCTTCTTGATCTGGTTCATTTGATGATTTTTTGAAGTGTTCATCGCACTTGCGTTTTATCCTTTGCTGATTTTCATCAGCTGGAATTTCAGGTTTTATGGTACTATTCTCTTTTCTATGACCCTTTTTTTCTTTCGACAATCATCTGATTGCTGCGTTGCCCGTTTTTTCTTGCTCGGTCACATGCATCGGCATGGTCCCTCACGCGTTTAAACGCGCGCTTTGCACTCTGCTGATTCTCTTCAGAAAATTTAAAGTTTTTGTTCGGCTTTCTCAAGCGAACTTCTTTAGTATACCGCGTTACCTTTGTTCTGTCAAGCACTTTTTAAAATTTATTTTTTAAATTCCTCAAGCGCCGGACTGAAAGCCCTGCGGTGCTGTACTCTCCAAGACAGCTTACTTAGTATACCCCGGACCTTACCCTTTGTCAAGCGCTTTTTAACATTTATTTTAATCTTTTTTGATTTTATTTTAACCTGGACGTTTTACATGATTCTGTTATTAAAAAAGGACCGGCGATTCTGCCAGTCCTTTGGTCTTTTCATTAATCATCCAATGGCTTCATGGTCGGGAAAAGGATGACGTCACGGATGCTGTGCTGTCCTGTAAACAACATAACCAGACGGTCAATACCGATTCCAAGGCCTCCTGTGGGCGGAAGGCCCACTTCCAGCGCATTGATAAAGTCTGCATCATACGGGTGCGCTTCATCATCGCCATCAGCCTTTTTCTGCACCTGCGCCTCAAAACGGCCTTTCTGATCAATGGGGTCATTGAGCTCAGAGAACGCATTGGCACATTCGGCACCGTTGATAAACAGCTCGAAACGCTGAGTATATCTCGGATCGGTGGGTTCACGTTTAGATAAAGGTGAAATTTCTACCGGGTGCATGGTTACAAAGGTAGGCTGAATCAGCTTATCTTCCACATATTCATCAAAAACTTCGGCAATGATTTCGCCGATGGAGTGTTTATCTTCTACGTCTACATGCAGCTTTTTCGCCGCTTCCTGTGCTTCTGCCAGATCGGTCATAACATCAAAATTAACTCCGGTGTGTTCTTCCACCAGATCTACCATTCTTGCACGTTTGAAAGGCGCTGCCAATGAAATATCATGGCCTTCGTATTCCACGGTATCCGTGCCAAGGATTTCTTTTGCCAAAAATCCATACAACGCTTCTACCATATTCATTACATCATCATAATCCGCATAGGCTTCATATGTTTCAAGCAGGGTGAACTCCGGATTATGGGTCGCGTCCATGCCTTCGTTACGGAACACACGGCTCAGTTCATATACTTTATCAAAGCCGCCGACAATCAGGCGCTTAAGGGGTAATTCCAGAGCGATACGCATATAGAGCGGAATATCCAGAGCGTTATGATGGGTCACAAAGGGACGGGCGTTCGCACCGCCTGCCAGATTGTATAAAACCGGTGTTTCCACTTCGATAAAGCCGCGGTTGTCTAAAAACTCACGGATCTTGCGGATGATTTGAGAACGCAGGATAAAAACATTTTTAACTTCAGGATTTACAATCAAATCGACATAGCGCTGGCGATAGCGCAGCTCAGTATCCTTTAACCCGTGATATTTTTCGGGTAAAATCTGAAGAGATTTGCTAAGCAGCGTCAGCTCTTTTACGCGAACTGAAATTTGTCCCTTCTGTGTTTTGAACACCTCGCCTTTTATACCGACAATATCGCCGATGTCATAGGTTTTGATTTCATCATAGTTTTCCAGCAAATCCTTTTTTAAGAACATCTGGATTTTTCCGGTGCTGTCCTGAAGGTCATAGAAGCCGACCTTTCCCTGACCTCTTTTAGACATGATACGGCCCGCCATAGAAACTGGCTTTTCTTCATAGGCCTCAAAGTTTTCATTGACATCATCTGCGTATGCAGTCACGTCATAACGTGTCATCTCGAAGGGGTTCTTTCCTTCCTCCTGAAGCTTCTTCAGCTTTTCACGTCTGACAGCTAGTACTTCACTTAAATTTTCTTCGCTCACTGGGCTCTCCTATCTTCTGATATCTAAAATTTCATACTGAACTTCACCGTCCGGAATCGGGATGGTCACAACCTGCCCGACTTTGGCCCCAATCAAGCCTCTGCCGACAGGTGATTCGTTCGATAATTTATTCTGTGCAATATCGGATTCTGCTGAACCGACAATTTTATATTCTTCGGTGTCGCCAAACTCAAGATCCTTCACTTTTACAATGCTGCCGACACCGACATCCTCGGTATGAATGTCATTATCATCAATGACCTTGACCTTTTTAATTTTGGCTTCAAGTTCAGAAATTTCGCCTTCCACAAAGCCCTGTTCGGATTTCGCTTCATCGTATTCGGCATTTTCACTCAAATCGCCATATTCTCTGGCTGTTTTAATACGCGCCGCAACTTCGTAACGTTTAACGGTTTTTAAGTACTCTAAACGTTTCTTTAAATTATCAAGACCCTCCTGGGTCATTACTAATTCTTCATTCAAATGATCAGTCATTTTTGTTTCCCCTTTATTTTGTACAGAATGTATTTAATTCCATACGTATTACTTAAAATCATGTTTGATATTATAATTTTTTTAGACGATTCTGTCAAGTCAACCATTTGATTTTACGTCTTTTGTATACAATTTTACGGATATTATCGAAAAACCACCTGAAACAGGTGGCTTTCGGACTGTTTGATTTTATATTTCACTAAATTGTATTGATGTCTACCAGGTCAATATCGGCCATTGTTTTATTGGATTCCAGGCAATTGAGCAGCGCTCTGGCGGTGTCGAGAGAAGTTAGCAGACTGATGGAGCTTTCAACAGCCTTTCTTCGCATCTTAACCTCATCCTGTTCTGGCTGACGACCTTTTGTAGAGGTGGAGATAACATAGGTTACCTGACCGCTTTCTAAAAGATCGCCAATGTTAGGCGCTTTCTCTGCCATACGCTTAACAACCTTTGCCGGCACATTGTTTTCATTGAGTACCAGCGCAGTGCCGACAGTCGCGAAGATCTTAAAGCCCATTTCATGGAAACGGCGTCCGATATCCACAATTTCGTCTTTATCGCGGTCACGCACGGTCAGAAGCACCCCGCCGGTGCGCTCCATTTTATATCCGGCAGCTACGAGCCCTTTGTAGACAGCATCCTCGAATTTCTTTCCAACGCCCAGAACCTCACCGGTTGATTTCATTTCTGGTCCAAGCTGGGTATCGACATCCTGGAGCTTCGCAAAGCTGAATACCGGTACCTTGACCGCCACGCAGTCTTTAACCGGATGAAGCCCGGAGGTGTAGCCCATTTCCTTTAAGGTTGACCCCATCATAATCCGGGTTGCAAGGTTAACCATTGGAATATCGGTCACCTTGGAAATATATGGTACGGTTCTTGAAGAGCGCGGATTTACCTCGATGACATAAACTTCTCCCTCATAGACAACGTACTGGATATTTACAAGGCCGATAACATGAAGCTCTTTGGCGAGCTTGCCTGTATAGTCAATGATTGTATCCTTAATTTCCTGAGACAATGTCTGCGGCGGATAAACCGAGATGGAGTCCCCGGAGTGAACACCTGCTTTTTCAATGTGTTCCATGATCCCCGGGATCAGGTAGTCTGTTCCGTCACAGATCGCATCGACCTCTACCTCTGTGCCCATGAGGTACTTATCGATCAGCACAGGATTTTCAAGCTCATGTTCCGTAATAATGTTCATGTACTCCATAACATCGGCTTCTTCATAGGCGATGATCATATTCTGACCGCCGAGAACATAGGACGGACGCAGGAGCACAGGGAAGCCCAGCCGTTCTGCCACTTTTACAGCTTCTTCGGTTGTATAGACGGTTTCTCCCTTTGGTCTCGGGATAGCGCAGCGTTCCAGCAGATCATCGAAGAGTTCGCGGTCTTCAGCGGCGTCGATGTATTTTGGGTCTGTCCCCAGGATGCCAACGTTAATTTCATCCAAATGTTTTGTCAGCTTAATGGCTGTCTGTCCACCGAACTGGACGATGGCGCCGTCAGGCTTTTCCGTCTCTACGATTGAGCGCACATCCTCTGCTGTCAACGGCTCAAAATACAGACGGTCTGAGGTGTCAAAATCTGTCGATACGGTTTCTGGATTGTTGTTGACGATAATCGCCTCATAGCCCAGTTCTTTTAACGCCCAGGCGCAATGGACTGAGCAGTAGTCAAACTCAATCCCCTGGCCGATACGGATCGGACCAGAGCCAAATACAAGGATCTTCTTTTTATCATTTTTGTGCTCATCCAGGAAAATTTCCGCTTCGTTTTCCTTATCCATCGTAGAATAGAAATAAGGTGTTTCAGCCTTAAATTCTCCAGCGCAGGTGTCAACCATTTTAAAGGAAGCATACTGTCTGCCTGTCGGGATCTTTTCACCAGTCAGGCGCTCAATGGTGGAATCCATAAAGCCCAGCTCACGGGCCACCGCCAGACGTTCCATACCACGTTCATCGCTCAGGCCCTTTTCGCGGAGGTCGCGTTCCATCACTGCCAGGTGGCGGAGCTTGTCGAGGAACCACATATCAATCTGGGTGGCTTCCCAGATTTTTTCCATATCCAGCCCGCGGTACAGGGCTTCATAGACAACGAAGCAGCGTTCATCATCCTTGCGGCCAACCGCTTCCATAATTTCATCATCCGGGGCCTCACGGTATTTTTCGACGCTCAGGGTATCAAAGCCCAGCTCAACCGAACGAACGGCCTTCATCATCGCCTGTTCAAAGCTGTTACCGATGGACATGATTTCACCGGTTGCCTTCATCTGTGTACCCAAGGTACGCTTAGCGTAAACAAATTTATCGAAGGGCCATCTCGGGAATTTAACAACAATATAGTCGATGACTGGTTCAAAACAGGCTGGTGTTTTACCTGTGATGTCATTTATAATTTCATCCAGTGAGAAGCCCACAGCGATAAGCGATGCGATCTTGGCAATCGGGTAACCGGTTGCCTTTGAAGCCAGCGCTGAAGAACGGGATACTCTCGGATTCACCTCGATAACTGCGTAATTGAAGTTTTCCGGGTCCAGTGCGAACTGGCAGTTACAGCCGCCCTCTACACCCAGAGCAGAAATGATCTTAAGGGCAGAGGTTCTGAGCATCTGGTATTCCTTGTCGCTCAATGTCTGGCATGGCGCTACAACGATGGAGTCGCCTGTGTGGATGCCGACTGGATCAAAGTTTTCCATGGAGCAGACCGTGATAACATTCCCCTTGCTGTCACGCATGACTTCAAATTCGATTTCCTTCCAGCCTGAAATACCACGTTCAACCAAAATCTGGGTAATCGGTGATAAGCGCAGGCCGTGGGTGGCAATTTCATGAAGCTGTTCAGGATTATCGGCAATCCCGCCGCCGGTTCCGCCTAATGTAAAGGCCGGACGGACAATGACAGGGTAGCCCATGGTAGAGGCAAAATCCAGGGCATCATCAACTGTTGTAACAACTTTTGAAGGAATAACCGGTTCTCCGATCTCCTTCATCATATCTTTAAATTCCTGGCGGTCCTCTGCCTTGTCGATGGTCTCGACGTTAGCTCCCAGCAACTTAACGTTATGTTCATCTAAAAAGCCTTCCCTTGCAAGCTGCATGGATAAGGTCAGACCGGTCTGTCCGCCAAGGGTAGAGAGGATACTGTCTGGTTTTTCCAGAAGAATAACCCGTTTAACAACGTCCAGCGTCAATGGCTCGATATAGATTTTATCGGCCATTGCCTTATCGGTCATGATGGTGGCCGGGTTTGAGTTGATGAGAATAACCTCAAGGCCAACTGCCTTCAAGGCTTTACAGGCCTGAGTACCGGCATAGTCAAATTCTGCCGCCTGGCCAATCACGATCGGGCCAGACCCGATGACAAGTACACGCTTAATATCATTTCTTAAAGGCATCCCTGTTGTCCCCTTTCCATTAAATCCGAAAAACGTTCAAATAAATATCCTGTATCATTGGGGCCTGCGCTGGCCTCTGGATGAAACTGCACTGTAAAGGCAGGTATATTTTTATAGGCAATCCCCTCGCAGCTGCCGTCATTCATATTGACATGAGAGATCGTTCCCACATCCTCTGGAATACTTTCAACGGCATAGCCATGGTTCTGGCTGGTAATAAAGACCCGGTCCTTGGATAAATCCTTAACCGGCTGGTTCAGCCCGCGGTGTCCGTATTTCATTTTGCGGGTTGTCCCACCCATTGCCAGCGCCAGCAGCTGATGTCCCAGACAGATGCCAAAAATCGGTTTTCCATATGCGATAAAGTCCTGAATGTTTTTAATGATTTCCACATTGTCTTCAGGGTTGCCAGGTCCGTTACTCAGCATGATACCGTCCGGATTCAGTCTTCGGATGTCATCGACTGTCGAGCTGGCCGGCATAACCGTCACATTACAGCCCTGCTGCAAAAGCATTCTGAGGATATTATGCTTGTAGCCATAATCCATAAGTGCGACATGGTTCGCGCGGTTTTCACGGGTATAGAACCATCCCTTTTTCTTCTGAGTTACAACCTGTACTGGATTGACAACCTTGTAACTCCGGATCTGTTCCAGCAGCTCCTCTCTTTTCTCGTATACATCCTCGGTGGTGATGGCGCCGTTCATGGTACCAAACTCGCGGATCTTGCGTGTCAGCGCGCGGGTATCAATATCCCAGATACCGATTTTCCCCTGCTTTACAAGAAAGTCATTGATAGTGGCTGTGGTTCTGAAGTTTGATGGCTCTTCGCACCATTCCTTTACAATGTAGCCATTTACCCAGCTCTTTTCAGACTCCATGTCGTCGTTATTGACCCCATAATTTCCAATAAGCGGATAGGTCTGAAGCACGATCTGTCCATAATAGGACGGGTCTGTCAGGACTTCCTGATATCCGGTCATTCCGGTTGTAAAGACAATTTCCCCAATGGTGGTGCCTTCGCAGCCGAAATTGTAGCCTTCGAAAACCGTTCCGTCCGACAGCAAAATGCAGGCGCGCTTGTCACGTTTAAAATAAGACATTTTCTCCTCCTCTATTTTTCCTTCAACTTTTATACTTACAAAAAGAGAATAATGCAGGCAGCATTATCCTCTTTAAAATATTTCGTTTCCCTAAACAGCTAACTCTTCGCGATCTGGGCCAACGCCGACGTAACCAACAGTGGTTCCGACCAGCTCTTCAATTGTCTTAATATATTTTTTCGCATTTTCCGGCAGGTCTTCAAGCCTCCGGATTTCTTTGGTGGAACACATCCAGCCCGGCAGTGTTTCATAAACCGGTTTTACACGTTCCAGCTCTTCGGTGTTCGGGAAATAGTCAATGACCTCACCATCCAGCTCATAGGCGACACACACCTTAATTTCTGGAAGGTTATCCAGCTTATCAATTTTACACAATGCCAGCGTATCAAATCCGTTGATTAAATTTGTATATTTAAGCACCGGGATATCCAACCAGCCCAAACGTCTGGAACGTCCGGTTCTGGCCCCGAACTCATCATCCGGTTTGTCGCCTTTTCCCCGGATCAGGTCAATGTCCCCTTCAAATTCCTCTGTCGGGAAAGGTCCTGCTCCTACAGCGCTGGAAAAAGCCTTGGCCACACCGATGACATGATCAATTTTTTTAGCCGAAAAACCGCCGCTTACAGCCGCATAAGCCGCTGTTGGATTAGACGATGTCACATAGGGATAAATCCCCAGATCAATATCTTTCATGGCAGCCAGCTGGCCTTCAAATAATATATTCTTATCAGCGTCAATATAGCTGTGCAGGTAACGGATCGGGTCCACAATCATGGATGCAAAGCGCTCTGCCCATTTCTCACATTTTTCATAGAGAAAATCGACCGTATAATCCTCAGCGCCATAGGCCCTCATCTGATTGTTAATCACCGGAAGAATGGCCTCCAGCTTCTTTCTTGCAGAATTTAAATTGAGTAAATCCTCAAAACGCAGGTTTTTGCGCAAAGCCTTATAGGAATAAGCCTGGCCAATCCCGCGTTTGGTGGTGCCGATACCACCGGCTACTTCCATCAGCTCATCCAGTTTCTGATGATACGGCATTAAAATATGCGCCTTACCGGAAATTTTCAGTCCGCTCATTCTGACACCGGCATCTTCAATCTGTTTGATTTCATCTTCCAGAACATCCGGATTCACCACGGTACCGGTACCGATCAAGCACTCGCCACCTTTATTAAAGATACCGCTTGGAATCAAATGCAGCTTGAACACACCGTGCTCGTTGATAACCGTATGTCCGGCGTTATCACCGCCCTGGAAACGGACGATTAGATCACAGTCCCTTGACAGGTAGTCAATCATCTTGCCCTTACCTTCGTCGCCCCACTGTGCTCCAACTAATACAGAAATTGACATTGTATCATTCCTTCCTCAATATAAGAAGCAGCTCCTTATATCATTCGATTCATTTGCATATTCATACATAATTTATGCATCTCTTTTGAGACCGCACATATTATACCACATAATTTTTTCCTTGTCTCTAAAAACCTCTCAAAATCTGAGCCTTAAGACAATTTTGAAAACATTTAATATGGCCGGAAGACCATTTGCCCACGATTTTTTTGAAAACGGGCACTGCATAGTTATTTATGAACCGGCCGGGCCGGCGGTTCCATCTGGCTACCTATTTATATGTGTCATAAAATATGCGCCATAAAAAAGGAGGCTGTGGTTTCACAGCCTCTTACACGTTGTCTCTTCCCCTCTACTCCACCGGATCGTGGCTTAAAAGAAACAATGTCAGGATTTCTTCCGCATAGCAGACGCGACAGGAGCGAATGAGCAAAAGCTATCCATTATCCGTCCGTCCTTTCGGAAAATAAAAACTGCGCATGGCAGCTACCCACACACAGTTAAGAAAGTTCAAGAAAAAACTCAACAATAACACAAAATTAAGAACAGCTATTGAATAAAGAAAGAAAATAGCATATAATTAACTTTGCGGTACTCCTCAGGAGGTGTGGTGCCCAGACACCGCATTGCCGTATTGTGGTAGTGACACAGTACGGATGCCGCAATTTTTATTTCTATATCCTTTATTATAGAATAGATTGAAATAATATGCAATTCTTATTTGTTTTTTCAGGCTAATAGTTTTTTTCGTATGCTATTTTGTCTTTCAGCGTTTTACTGTTTTTGATTCCCTCCTCTCCTCAACGCCAGATTTCGCAGTGGTCAAACTGCTGATCCGGGTACTCGATGACCCCAAGCCCCAGCGCCCGGGCCGCGGCGGCCACCTCGTCATAGGGCACGCCGGGACAGTACAGGTCGGCCGCATGACCGGACAGGTGCCAGGAGGCCGCAATGCCGCCCACCTCCGCATTGCGCCTTTCACAGCGAACGCCTGAGGTGATGATGATGGGCTGGTCAAAATAACACCGCAGCGCCTCGATTTTCTCTAAAAGTTCTTGGTCCATGGCTGCGGGCCAGCCGTCACAGTAGCCCGCGCAGTCACAGGCATACTCGTCCATGAGAAAGTGGGCCGAGGCCCAGGGGCCGTCGGTGAGGATGGGGTCCTCGGGCAGCGGGTGGTCGATGACGGCCCCGTCCTGAGGCGTTTCCTGTGGCTCCGGCGCTGGTACGGCTGTTTCTGGCCCCTGCGGCTCTGTTTCCGAAGCTGATGGCTGCGGCGCTTTATCCGGTACCTCCTCCAGCGCAAAGCCCAGCCCTGTGAGAAAAACGCAGGAAATCAGGATCAGAATTGAGAGGATTAATCTTCGGCTGATGGTTTTATAAAAATTTTTCATTTGGGTTCTCCCTTCTTGAATGTGTGGATGGCGGATCCTCAACGATCCACTAAAAAAAGGGGGCTTTCGCCCCCTTTTTACTCAACGGCTACGTCGGTAGTGGTGGTGTCCACGCGCTTGGCGCCGGACAGCTTGGTGAGGGCGAAGCCCTCGGGCTGGAAGATGTTGTCGGCTACGATGCCGGCCGCCGCTGTTTTTATCTCCGCATCGGTGATGCCCTCTCGGTAGTCTGGGATGGTCATTCGGTACTCTTTACCGCTTTCGGTGGTAAAAATCAGGTTCAGGTCTTTTTTTGTGGTTATTGCCATGGTTTATCTCCTTTTCTTATCCTTGCTTTTATCTGTTTTCGGCTGCTGTGTGCTTTCTTTTTTACTCGGTTTTTGTAATGTCGCTGGCGGTGATGCGCTCACAGCCCTCGCCAATGGGCTCCTGCATGGAAATGATGTGCCCGTAGGCACTGTCCAGCTGTTCCTTGGTGGCGTCATGCCTGACGTCGCCGTAGGTTTTGCTTCCGCGTTCAATTTTTCCTTCTTTTTCGCCATAGTTTACCTTTACTTTGAGTTTTGTGTCCTTCAGGTTTTCTTCGACTGCCATGTGTATTTCTCCTTTTTGGGGTTGTATTTTGTGTGGCGTTTTGCCCTACACTATATACATACTTTTTTTTTTGAAAATATCAACGCTTTTCACAAAACTTTTTTTATTTTTTTTAAGGCGCGGTCGCGGCGCTGGTTTACCGCCTGGGGACTGATGCCTTCTGTTTCGGCGATTTCGGTCTGGGTCATGCCCTCGTAGTAGTGCTTTTCCAGCACGCTGCGGTAGCTGGGACTTAAGCGGCTCAGCCCCCTGGCGAGCTTTTTCCGGCTCGCGCTTTTTTCCTCGCGCTGGATATAATCGGCCTCGAGGTTTGTCGCTTTATCGGGCAGCACCTCGGCATAGGTCAGGCCCTGTCTCCCCGGCACCTGATCGTCAAGGGTTGTATCGGGTTTGACGGAATGGTTAAACTGGCCGTGCTGCCACTTTCTGTAATACTGGCGCAGGTGCGCCTGGATAAAAGCGTTAAAGCTGGCGCCACGCCTGGGGTCAAACTTTTTCAGGCCCTCCATAAAGGCGATGACGCCGTCCTGAAAGGCGTCCTCGAACTGGTCGTCATGGATCCCTGAGCGGCTGAGGGTGCTTAGTATCAGCGGCCTGAAGGCCATGACCAGCAGCTGTCCCGCGGTACTGCCGCTTTCTCTTTCCGGGCTGCCGTCCGGATATTCTTGCCCGTTTTTACAGGTTTTTACCAAATCGTCAATCACCTTGTAGTTACTCAAATAAGCCTCCTATTCGTCCTCATAGACGTCTGTAATCTCAAGCACAATGCCGGGAAAGCGGTCTTCGACGGCGGCGCTGAGGTCGTTAAACAGGTCCTCGGCCTCCTCGGCGCTGCGGGCGTAAAAGCCGGCTTTCATAAGGCATTCGGCCTCGACCATGTAGCTTCTTTTTCTGCGGACCAGACCGGGTCCGGTGCCGTATCGGTTCATGTGGTTTCTCCTTTCTGCTTTGCCTCTCTCGCGGCCCACATGGCGTTAAAGGCGGCCACACTGTCACCGGGATACAGGGCCTGGATGGCGGCTTTCTCGGATTCGGTGAGCGGCGGGAGCAGGTTAAAGCCGTGGATGCTGTGGGTATTGGGCGGCTCCTCCTGATTATAATAGAACAGAGATGCCTGTTTAGGGTTTATATTATTTATATACGGTTGCGCCCCGTGTCCGCTTTCTGTAGCGGTTTGTGTCCATACGAGCGTCGGCTCCTGACGCTCTCCGGCGGCGATGCTGGCCGGGGCCAGGCCTTTGTCAAAGGGGATCAGGCGGTATTGTCCCGCCCGGTTTCCCGCGTCGGGAGTGTACGTCACGCGCTGCTTCCGGATCAGCGTCTGCCTTTGTGTCCAGAGGGCCTGGCGGTTTTTAAGGCCCAGGGCGTCCTGAAACAGCTTGTTGGGCACCCGGAATTCCACCGGCCAGTACCAGAAGCCGTCGGCGCCCTTTATGGCGGCGCGGTTATTAAAGTACATGAGGTAATGCCAGAAGGCCTGGAGCAGAGGGCTCAGGCGCTGCTGCTCCATCCAGCGGAAAAAGGCGAGCAACTCGGTCAGGTAGTTCATGCGGACGCCGCCTCCTTTTTAAGCCTGTCCGCAAAATAGACACAGCCGGCCGGCGTCAGATAAAGCCTGCGCCCCGGACAGGCTGCTGTCTGGTTTCCGATTCTGAGGATTCCCATGGCCGCCGCCCTTTGGCTCACCTGGTTTAAGGTGCCGGGCGCGTTCTTTCTCAGGTAGCCTCTGGCGCGCAGCCAGCGGAAAAAATCGTGCTTGCTTATGATGATGCCCTCTGCCTTCATCCTTCTTAAAAAGGCGCTGGTCTCGGTAAGCGGCTCCATGCCCAGATACCACTGCCCGGGGTTTCTTTCCGGATTGGCGGCCAGGTGGATATCCACCACGATGTGCCCGGCGGCCCCACCAAGTGTGAGCTGTGCCGGGGCCTGGAATTTTTGGGCGCACGAAGCACACCTGCCTGCCCCTGCTTTTTTTGCCGTATCCCTGTTTCTTTCGCGCATTTGTTTACGATTCATTGTAAACCTCCTGTAAATTAAAATGATTTTGTTTCCGGTACGCTCGGTACCGCTCTTTATCTTACAGGTATCATTCTAAAACAAATTTTTTACTTTTACAAAGCGCGAAAATAGAATTTGATAGTTATTTATTTAACAATATAGATTTTCAAAATAGCGCTTCCGCCACCGGTAAACTGTGGAGTATTCGCCATAAAAGGGCACCTCGTGCCAGGGGCGGCCACGTCTGGGCAGCAGCCGGCCCGGGCTGCGCAGCTCCTCTCTGGTAAAAAGGGTATGCAGCACTTCGGCCACGGTGTATAGGAGCACGCGCATCCAGCGCAGGATAAAAAAGGGGAACACCCGCTGGTTACGGTCACATTCCAGGCAGGTTTTGCTGCATACCCAGAAAAGATAGAGGGTTCCGTCCCCGGTTTCGACCTCCTTATAAAAGCCATTGACGATTTTAAGCCGGCCGTCTTTTTCCTTTATGGAAAGGGTTTTTTCCGCAAGCTTACCGCCGCAGTGAATGCAGACATGCTTTTTATGGCCGTGATAAATCCACTCTTTCACAGGCTTTTCGCCGTTCCTGCTCCGGTATCCGGTATCGACCTCCTCAAAATCCCCGGGGTGCTTCGCGATGTACTTTGCCAGTGCCTTTGCCGTAATTCTCTTTTTCATCCTGGACTCCTCTCCATAAGACCAAACAAAAAAACACCAAAAGCTCCAATGAGCCTTCAGTGTTTTTTATTCAGGGTGACAACAATTGTCCCTGTTTTTTATTTAATTGTCCTGTTTCCCTATGAACCGCGCCAACTGTTCGGGGAATAATTTTCTTCTTTCAGTACAATTATAACCGTTTTCAATCAATAATGCAATCCTTTTCTGTCGTGCGTAAAAAAGGCTCTCAAGCGTTCTGTAACACGCTTGAGGGCCTTTTGGCGCTAGCTGTCCGCCTGGCAGCGCAGCAGCGTCCTGATGGTGTTTTCCTGGATTTCCTGAACCATTTCGTCGAACATGGCAAAGCCTTCTTTGGTATATTCCTTTACGGGGTCGTTCTGCCCGTAGCTTCTGAGGCCGATTCCCTGCTTTAGCTGGTCCATGTTGTCGATATGGTCCATCCAGGCCATGTCCACGGCTTTTAAAAGCACCTCTCTCTCAAGGGCGTCCCGTGTTTCCCGGCCGATTTTGGCCGAAAGTTTTTCAAGATGGCTGCTGAAAAGACTGCCGAGAGCCTGCTCCAGCGCCTCCCGGCTCTTTAGCGTATCGACAAACTTAAAATCGGTCTCTGGAAAAAAGGATTTGCCCAGGGCCTCCTTCAGTCCCTGGATATCCCAGTGGTCAGCGATGGGATCGCTCATGAAGATGTCCAGCACTGAGGCGAAGATACGCTGCCCCATGGCGAGGATCTGGTCGTGTATATTCTCGCCGTCCAGAACCTGCTGGCGCTGCTTGTAGATGATCTCACGCTGCCGGTTCATCACATTGTCATATTTCAGAACGTTTTTACGGTCGTCAAAATTCTTGCTTTCCATTTTTTTCTGGGCGTTTTCAATGCCCTTTGTCAGGATTTTGCTGGTGATGGCCTCGCCCTCCTGAAGGTCGATGACCTCGCTGAGCTTTTTCATCCGCTCATCGCCGAAGATCCTCAGCAGCGGGTCCTCCAGGGATAAATAAAAGCGGGACTCTCCCGGATCACCCTGACGGCCCGAACGCCCTCTCAGCTGATTGTCGATGCGGCGGCTCTCATGTCTTTCTGTCCCGATCACGTATAAGCCTCCCAGCGCCTGAACCCCTTCGCCCAGGCCAATGTCTGTGCCGCGGCCGGCCATGTTGGTCGAGATGGTGACCGCGCCGGCCTGGCCGGCCTTTGAGATGATCTCAGCCTCCTGCTCATGGTATTTGGCATTGAGCACGGTGTGCTCAATCCCTTCTCTCTGAAGATAGCCGCTGAGGGCCTCGGACTTTTCGATGGACACGGTGCCGATGAGAACCGGCTGGCCCTTTTCATGACGCTTAAGGACGTCCCGGGTCACTGCCTCAAATTTCGCCGCCTCGGTCGCGTAAACCGCGTCCTCATGATCGGTCCGGATCATGGGCTTATTGGTGGGGATGGTGACCACGTTCAGATTGTAAATAGAGGAGAACTCGTCCTCCTCTGTTTTGGCTGTGCCGGTCATGCCCGCGAGCTTATCAAACATACGGAAGTAGTTCTGAAAGGTGACGGTGGCAATGGTCTGTGTCTCGGCGTTGACCGGGACATTTTCCTTGGCCTCGATGGCCTGATGCAGCCCGTCTGAGAACCGGCGGCCCGGCATGGTGCGGCCTGTAAACGCGTCCACAATCACCACTTCCCCGCCGGCCACGATATAATCCCTGTCCCGCTGCATCAGCTTATGGGCGTAAAGCGCCTTGTTAATACAGTGAAAAAGCTCCATGTTGACAATATCGGCAAGGTTGTCCACGCTGAAGAACATCTCTGCCCGCTGGATTCCTTTCTCGGTCAGCTGGACGGCTTTCAGCTTTTCGTCCTTCTCGTAATCCTCTGGCCCCAGCAGCTTGACAAAGCGGTTGGCCAGGCGGTAGAGTTTGCTCTCGGGGCCGCCCGGCCCCGCGATAATAAGGGGCGTCCGGGCCTCGTCGATGAGCACGCTGTCCACCTCGTCGATGATGGCATAATGGAGGCTCCGCTGAACCTGGCTGTCGAGGCTGAGTGCCATGTTGTCCCGCAGATAGTCAAAGCCGAACTCATTGTTTGTTCCGTAGACCACATCAGCCGCATAGGCGGCTTTCTTTTCCTCCGGCGTCTGCCCGCTGACGACAAGGCCGACCCGCAGGCCCAGAAACTCGTGGATCTTCCCCATGAGCTCCCGGTCCCGCCTGGCCAGATAATCGTTGACGGTCACCACGAAAACGCCCTTGCCCTCCAGGGCATTGAGGTAGGTGGGCAGGGCCGCCACCAGGGTTTTGCCCTCACCGGTTTTCATCTCGGCAATATTGCCCTCGTGCAGGACGAGCCCGCCGATGAGCTGAACCGGAAAAGGCTTCAGGCCGATGGCCCTGTACGCCGCCTCCCTGACCACCGCAAAGGCCTCGGCGGTCAAATGATCCAGCGGCTCTCCGTCCTTAAGCCTTTTCCGGAACAACGCGGTCTTATCTCTGAGGGCGCTGTCGCTGAGCGCGGCCATTGCGTCCTCCAGGGCCAGGATCCTGTCCGCTGTTTTCTGAAGCCTTTTTACATCACGCCTGGATGGGTCGAAAATCTGATTTAAAGCTGCCAAAATACGTCTCCTTTGTCAATTGTGATTCTTTTTACCGGTCAGTCTACATACTCGGTTTTATATTGAAATTCTTTGCAGTAGTCGTCAACCTTTGAGTTTCTTTTGCAGTGTACCACCGTGTTGCCTCTGTTAAAAAGCCAGTCGCCCATGACCTCGGGATCATGGAGCAGCACCACCTTTTTCAGCCGCGGGCAGCCGTGAAAGGCCCACTTCTCAATGCGCCTGACGCTTTCGGGAATATGGATGCTCTCGAGAAACTTGCACTTTAAAAACGCGCTGTCCCCGATGGTCACCAGCCCCTCTGGCAGGGCCAGGGATTGAAAGCAACAGCCGACAAAGGCTTCCCGGCCGATGATTTTCAGCTCTGGCGGCAGGGTGACCTGCTGCAGCTGCTTGCAGCCATAAAAGGTGCGGAAGGCGATCATCTCGATCTGCCTGGGAATGACCACCGTCTGGAGGCTGTCGCAGTCGATAAAAGCGTTCTCGCCAATTTCCTCAAGGGCTTCTGGCAGCTCAATGGTCTTGAGGGCCCGGCACAGCTTAAAGGTTCTTGGCCGGATTACCCGCAGCTTTTTGGGAAGATTGATCTCACGCAGCTTGCGGCACTCCATAAAGGCTGCCTCGCCGATTTCCCGCACACTGCCCGGCATCTTGACCGCCACCAGCTGTGTACAGCCCCGGAATGCGTTTTCTCCGATGGACATCACCGAGGGCGCAAGCTCCAGCCGGTGGATTTTTGTGATATTCATGCAGGCCTTTGACCCGATGGTGCGGTACTCACCGCCAATGACCAGATGCCTGACCTTATTCTGCCTGGCAATGGCCGTTGTGTAGACGCCCCGGTTTTGGCTGTTCGGCTCAGGGGGCCGCTGTCGGGCACTGCGCTCCCTTTGGTTTGTGCTTTTGATGTTTTCTGCCATTTCATTTCCTTCCTCTGTGTAATGTATATTTTTTATGCCGCTGCGCTGTCTCCAACACCGTACAGCGGCCATGAAAGCGCCTGACACAGGCATGGGGATATTTTTTTAAGATTTACCGGCTGATCCGTTCTCGATCAGGCCGTATTTTACCTTGATCCGTTCCAGCTTTTCAATCAATGGCCTGGCTCCAAAAAACAGGAAAATGACCGTTGAGCAGGCGTAAATCAGATTAAAGGGCGCACCTGAAAAATATAAGGGCAGCGCCGACCACCAGGTCACCTCACTCTGGTACATAAGCACACTGGCCGTATCCATTAAAAAGCCGTAGATAAAGAAAGTGGACATAAACCCAAAGAGGCAGAGGGGCCCCTTTTTCATCGTTAATCTTCCTTTTTTAAACAAAAGCCCTGCCAGAAACCCGATGATGCCCGTGGCAAACATCTGCCAGGGGGTCCAGGGGCCCTGTGTCAGAAAAAAATTGGAGGCAAACATGGACACTGCCCCCACCAAAAATCCGGATTCGGCGCCAAAACATACCCCTGCCACAATAACGACGGCGATGACAGGCTTAAACTGCGGCAGCATAAAAAACGCCGCGCGCCCCGCCACCGCAATGGCCGCTAAAAGTGCCAATATGACCAGCTCCCGGGCCTGGGGCCTCCGGCCCTCAAATACCATCACAAAGGGCACCATGGAATAAACCATGATCATCATACTGATAAAGAAATACTTGCGGTCCCCGATGCGGATACCGATAAAAATCGTGAGGGGAATGAGCACAAAGATCATCAGCAGCGCCGCCCATGTCCGTTTTGACAGCTTCCTGCTCTCTGGCTTTTCCACCAGGCTGCCATCGGCTGGCGGCACCCAGAGCTCGCGGTCACTCCGGACTGGGGCCGCATCCTCTCTTTTTTTTACCTCATACTTTTCTTTTGGCTTGCCGCCCTCCAGAAAATCATCCAGAAACCGGTCTAAAGATTCATTTGGCAGCATGTGATCACATCCTTCACGGTAATGGCATTGTCAAACAAATGCCGGGACAAGCGGTTGGCCGAGGTCGTATAAAAGCTGTTTCCCGAAAAAAAGGCTCTCGGGGTGTTGGCGGTCACAATACTGCCCTCAAAGAACAGGCCGCAGGTGTCGGCGTATTGGGCGCAGAATTCCACATCGTGGGAAACCATCACGATGGTCACCCCATGCTCCTGGAGGCGCTTGAGAATTTCGGCCAGCTCCCGCTTAAAGTGGTTGTCCAGCCCCTTTGTCGGCTCATCCATCAAAAGAATACGCGGTTTTAACAGCATAATTTTCGCAAGGGCCAGTCTTTGCTGCTCACCGCCAGAGAGATCATAAGGATGCTGCTGCATAAGATGTCCGATGTGCATCAGTTCCGCCATTCCCTCAACCGCTGTGCGTTTGTCCATGTCGCTGTCAAATTCGGAGCGCCTGCGCTCATTGGTACCGCCAATGGCCTCAAACAGGTCCAGCTCCACTGTCTTTTTGACAAAAAGGCTCTGGGGATTCTGGGGCAGAACGCCCAGAAAGCCATGAAACAGCTCCTTATCCGAATATTTTCGAACTTCCCTCCCTTCAAGCTTTACCTTTCCCCGGTATGGCCGGTTAATACCTGAGATCAAGGACAGGGTGGTGGTTTTGCCGGTGCCGTTGCCGCCTACCAGGGCATACAGCTGGCCCCGCTTGATCTCCAGTGACAGGTCGCGTACCACATCGGGAAGATTTTTATCATACCGGAACCAGACATCTCTCAGCTCGACAACGGTCTCCGCTTCTTTAAAATGGTCTGCCTCAATGGGAATACTCTTTTTCTCGACAGGCTTTCCCTCAAACAGCTCCGACAGCCACTGCCTTCCCTCCCGCACAGTCAGCGGGCAGGGCATTTCATTATCGATTCCAGCATAAATCTGCATGGGCGCAGGCATGGACAAAAACATATCATGCCCCATACCCCGCAGTTCTTTTCCGATTTCCCGCGGAAGCCCCTGAGCGATAACCGAACCCTGGTCCATGACAATGACCTTATCCGCGGCTGGAAAAATATCCTCAAGCCGGTGCTCTGTCATGATAATAGTAGTGCCCAGGTCACGGTTAATCTTTTTGACAGTTTCCAAAAAATCAGAAGCCGCAATGGGGTCAAGCTGCGAGGTAGGCTCGTCCAGAATCAGCAGCGACGGGTGCATGGCCATGATGGCCGCCAGGTTTAACAGCTGCTTCTGCCCGCCGGACAGCTCGTTCACATTCCGCCGGAACCATGCCTGAATCCCAAAATAAGAGGCCATTTCCGCCACTCTCAAGCGAATAGTCGGCGTGTCATAGCCCAGGCTCTCAAGCCCAAAGGCCAGCTCATGCCACACCTTATCCGTCACAATCTGATTGTCTGGATTTTGCAGCACAAAACCAATTTCCGAGCTCTGTGTCCGGATATCCACCTCAGAAAGCGCGCGCCCTTTAAAAAGAATCTCCCCTGTCCGTGTTCCGTGGGGCGTGAGCACTGTTTTAAAATGCCGCAGCAGCGTACTTTTGCCACAGCCGCTCTTGCCGCACAAAACGACAAAATCCCCGTCATTTATCTCCAAATTGATGCTGCAAAGCGCCGGATTCTCCATCTCCGGATAGGTGAACATCAAATCCCTTATTTCTACTTCTGCCATATCTTTTTAAGCAGCTCTGCTGCTCAAGCCTCCTTTATTTTTTGTACAGTGCTGATACCTTGGTCTTTAGCCCCGCTTCACGGGCCATTTTCAGAGTGACGGAATTTTCCGGGCACTCCAGAACCGTCCGCGACGCAAAGCTCTGAGGCGAAAAATACGTGACGCCGGCACCAGCCTTTACATACTTAATCTTCTTACAGTTTGTAAAAGCATTTTTTTCAATAATTGACACACATTGCGGCAGACAGAACGAAGCCAGCGCCTGGCAGCCGTAAAAGGCATATTCGTTGATCCTCAAAAGCCCGCCGGGCCAGTTGACCTGCTCCAACCGTTCACAATTTTGAAAGCACCCCTGGTCAATGAGTCTGATAGTTTTCGGCAGGTCCACTGCCTTTAAGCGCCTGCAGTCCCGGAAAGCCCGGGCCGGCAGAACAGTGAGCCCCTCTGGCAGCCGGATTCTTTCCAGGCTCCGGCAGTTCGCAAAGCAGCTGTGCTCCAGATGCCTCAGGCTGTCCGGAAGCACCACCTCCTCCAGCGCGTCACAGTTAAAGAACGCGCCCGCCCCGATTGTCTCTGTTCCCTCTGCGATCACGATTTTGCGAAGCCGGCTCTGGCCGGCATACTGAAAGCTTTCAACCTGCTTTCCGATATGCCGCACCGACGGCTCCACCAGCGCGCCGGGCGGGGGAACGCTAACCACCTGACGGTAGTGCGTGAGCCTTAAGGCTTTCCAGGCTCCGGCATCGGATACCGCGTAGCCCATGCTTTTGAAAAAAGCGATCATTCCCTCCTCCTCTGGCTGGCAAAGCAGCGTGACCGCCTGCATAAGAAAGGGTCTGAGCGCCATGCCGCGGTGCAGATAAAGCGCCTTGACGGCACTGCCTGCAAAAACCTGATTGTCCAGCTCAGCCTTTCCAAGAAAATCGACACGTCTCAGGCGCTTTGTGTCCCGGAAGCTGAAACGCTCAATACACGCCACATTTTCCGGAATAATCAATTCTTCCACAGGGCATCCCTTAAAAGCGCCCTCACTCACGGTTTTCAGACTTTTGGGAAAAGTAACCTCCCCCAGGCTCTTACAATCTGCAAAGGCTTTTTGCCCAATGCACTCCACGCCCTCGCCGATGAGTACTTTTCTGATTTTTTCACGGCCGCAATAGCCTCTTGGCGGTATCTCCCGGATGCCAAAGACCAGGAGAAATGTATCCTTGGGGTAAGTCTCGAATTCGAGTACTGCTGTTTCAGGGCAATGGTACAGATAGAGCGCGAAGCCGTCCTGTTTTCGGCATAATTTAAATCCCCGGGCTTCCATCAGAAGCCGGGAATCCTGATTCCAACGACAAACAACCCGTGCGTTTGAAGGGAAAGCGGCCGGTCCGAATGCAGGGACCCCGCCTTGAAATATTATTTTTGTTAAATGCGCGCAGCCCGCAAAGGCATAGCTGCCGATGGCCAAAAGGGATTTTGGCAAAACCAGACGGCGCAGCCTGCCGCAGTGCAGAAAGGCTCCGTCCCGGATCTGCTCGAGCCCCTCCGGCAGAAACAGCTCTCTAAGCCCGGCGCCGTCAAAGCAGTGGCTCTTCAGGCACTTCACCGTGCCTTTAAAACTCAGCTTTTCCAATCTCTCGCAGCGGTAAAAGGCGTAGACCCCGATAGCTTCAATTTTCCCGCCAAATTCAATGGCTGCCAGAGACCGGCAGTTCCAGAACGCGCCATCCTCAACGCACCGTACAGATCTGAGACCTGTCACAGTTCTGAGCTTAAGGCAATTTTTAAACAGCTCCTTTGAAATAATCCTGAGTCCAGAGGGAAGCCGTACATATTCCAACGACTTACAGCCGTAAAAGGCTTCATCTCCAATGGACTCCACCCCATCGGGCAGCATAATCTCCTCAAGTCTCTCACAACCCCAGAAGGCCCGCTCATCAATATGTAAAAGCGTTTTGGGCAGGACAATCCTTGTAATATTTTTCATGTCTTTAAAGGCCGATACCTCAATATCCGTAAAGCCTTTTGGAATAACGACCTCACCACTCAAATGGTTGTTGAGCACATAGCTTCTCTGCAAAACAGCCCGGGGCGAGCTCCGCCCAAAGCCAATCTCCACTGTCTGCCGGATCAAATAACCTCAACTCCTTCGTGCCGCGCCTCTGCTTCAGGAATGCGTCTCTTAAGCCACCACCACTTGAACTCAGCCACACCGTCGATAATGACCGGCATCATACAAAAGATAAAATAAAACAGATAGGTAAAAAAGCTGCCCAGTGACAATGGCTGAAGCCCGGACATCTTAATCTGCGGGTTATACTGCGCAAAGGCAAAGCCGTGATACACCCCGGCAATCACACAGGCCAGGACGGCCAGCATAACGACAGAAGCCACTGCGTCGCGGCGGTCAAAGCGGTAAATGGAGAAAGCAGTTCTGCCCTTAAGCCCATATCCCCGCGCCTTCATGCTGTCTGCTGTCTCGATGGCGTTTTCCAGCGCCCAAGTAATCATGATTGACAAAATAGTCACCCCGTGCCGGGCCCGCTCAAAGATACTCCCATTGCTCAGATCCCGCCCGATACATTTCTGTCCATTGCTGATCACCTTGATCTCCGCGATAAACTTCGGCACAAAGCGCAGTACCATCGAAAGGATCAGGGACAGGGCGGGAATGATGCGCCCGAATAAAAAGATAAACTTATCCGAGGTCATCACCTTGCTGTAGCAGGAAAACCAGATGAAAACCGTAATCAGCGTTATGCCCATGAATATCCCGTAGACAATGGATTCCATCGTGATGGGGTTGCCGTTGTTAAGATAGAAAAGAATCGTAACGCCATAGTGGTTAAACAGGGGGTTGATCAGCATCACGATGATGATCACCGGCAGGCAGAGCAAGGCGGACTTCAGCGCTTTAAGCCATCCCTTCAGGATGCCTGAATAGACAAAGGCCGCAAAGAGCGATATCAGTAAAAACACTGGGTGAAGGATAAACATGCTAAAAAGAAGCACCGCGACAAAATAACCGAAATTAATGACCGGATGATAACCGGAAAAAGAATCTTCCATATCGATCTCCCCTCGATTGTTATAAGATAATCCTTGGCGGAAGCAGAGGTGGCCAGCTTCCGCCGCGTGCCATCACATCCTTTGTTCTTATTTGTGTAATAATTAAGAACGATGGTTTCTGAATGAAGCGGTGCAGGCGCGCGCCCGAATGCTGCCCGTACGATTTCACCGCTTCACCCAACATAGAAAAGATAGGGATGACAAGACACTTAAAAGAGCCGTTGTATGCGAAAGCTCCTCTAAGCGCCTTTTTAAAAGTTTGCAAAGAAGCCCTTAAAAAAGCGCTCAGCTAAAAGCTGGCGACAGAGGGGCAGACTGTCCCCTCCGTCACCTGTTTTATGGTTTTACCACATGCTGTTATCGCCAACGTCACGGCCAAGATCACAGGTATAAACCCAATTGATCACATCGCCGTTTTCGACGGTATACTGGCTGCACCCATAGTTCGGGAACCAGCCGTTGACGTTATACATCCAGCCAGAGAGCTCGCCGCAGTCAAACTCATAGAGCTGATTGATACCTTCCACGTAGGCCGAATTATAAGCCGGCGTAAAGCTGGATTCCATATGAATCCCCTTGTCACGGCATACCCGCTGCAGCACATCATGGACACTTTCTCCCTCATTAAACTGAACCGTCGTTGGTTTTAAAATCCAACCATCTGAAGGCACAAAGCTTTCTTTACCGCTTTTTAGATTGCCCATGTTGTTAAGAATGGTCGAACAGCTGATGGAAATGGTACAGCTGCTGCCGCTTGAGCTTCCAGAACCAGTATTTCCGCTGTCACCCGGTGTTGTTCCGTCAGGATTTCCAGCCGTCGTTGTGGGAACCGGCGCGATGGTTTTCCCGGCTACGATATAATAATCCCCGCCAGTTTCCACGATGTTCACTGTCATCTTTGTGGTTTCTGCGCTGTTGTCAAAGGTCACATTACTCATTTTTGCCGGCTGCCCGTTGTTCAGCTTGCAGAAAACAGCCGAATCTGCATCCCATTTTTCCGGCAGCGTAATGGTGAGCTGCGGCACGGTGATGAGCCCCTTGTTGCCCGTCAGGGTGATGCCGAGGCCATAGGCGGCATCGCCGGCCGCTGCCTTGACATTGTTGAGTGTATTCCCCTCTGTCGTAAAATCGACCTTGAGGTTCTGATCCTCCGGATTGTGAATATCCTTGCCGTTAAAGCTCCAGCTGTACTGGATTCCGCTCATGGTGCTGCCATCAAAGGTCACCACCTTGTCCTGCCCCTGGATGGAGCGGAACTGCGCGGCTGTCACAACGCCATTTTCCGGCAGCGGGTTTGTATCTGCCAGCTGAACTACCTCTTCATCAGAGCCGCCCTCTGTCAGCCCGCTGATGGGGTCCTTGCACCCTGCCAGCGTGAGCACGGCCAGCAAAAGCATTGCCAATAATAAAACACCCTTTTTCTGAATACCTCTTTTCATTTTTTCTCCCTTTCTTTTATTGTTTTCGGCCTTTAATGATACAGGCCGAATTTAATCTTTACCCGCTCCAGCTTCTCAATCATCACCGGCCCAAGCAGCGCTCCAAAGAAGGCGGTGCCCAGACCATGTACCGCGTCGTAGGGCGCGCCGGAAATATAGAGCAGCTTCATGGAGCCCCAGTCAAGGCCCACGCCAGAGCCGGAAACACTGGATGACATGACCAGCGCGGCGATGTTCATGATACCGCCGTAGATGATAAAGGTGGCCAGAAAGCCAAAGACCGCCAGCGTCAGCCGGTCCACGGGCAGGCGGCGGCGCTGGAGCAGCACCCCGGCCAGCAGGCCAATGGCCCCAAAGCCGTAAAGCCACCAGCCCACAAAGGGCCCCTGGGCGTCTGAGACAATCCAGATGCCAAAGCCCAGCGCCAGCGATACCACGATACAGATGAGCGGCCCCATGACCACCTTAAAATCGACTTCCTTTTTTGAGAACTCCTGATCCCTGTTAAAGCAGAGCCCGCCGAGAAAGCCCAGAAGCCCCCAGCAAAACATCTGCCAGGGCGTCCAAGGTCCCTGACTGGCAAACATATTGATGACCAGCCTTGCCATAGCTCCTGTCAAAAAGCCTTCCTCAGGCCCCAGGCATATTCCTGCAATGATCACCAGCGCTGTTCCCGCCTGAAATGGTCCCAGCATGAAAAACGCCAGATTCCCGCAGGCCGCAATAGCAGCCATCACAGCAATCACAACAATCTCCCGCGCGTCGGGCCGGCGCCCCTCAAACCGCATGACAAAGGGAATGGCTGTGTAGAGAATAATCAGCAGACTGATAAACAGGTATCTCCGGTCATCCAGAAACCGGATGCCAAACCAGATGGTCAGGGGGATCAGCAGAAAGATGATCATCGCTGAGACAAGGGTCCGTTTTCTTTTTGCCGTTTGTGTGCGGATATCCGCAGCTGCTTTATCCATCATGGCTTCTTAACCAGCTTCGGCCAGAGCGCGCATCCGGTAATATACAGTGCCGCCATGGCAGCCGCCGTACATCCCAGGACAACCGCGGCCTTTTTCAGCTGCTCCTTACCCGACGGCGTTTTGGACACACTTCTGCTGTATGGCAGCATGGCCCCGTCAAAATCCCAGGGCTTAAATTCATCCTCAGCCTTACTGGCCGTCTTTCCAGAGGCTCTGGCGGTCATACCGTCGCTGCCTGCTTTACTGCCTTTCTGCATTCCCAAACGCCCTTCAACAGGCGCCGCCTCTCTGACAGGCTCCGAGGTGCCGGTCAGGGCCATGAGGTGCCCCCGGTCATTCCGGTAATAGATGGTTCCGTCCGCGTCACAGTTGAGACTGGTGGTGGTATATTCCTGCTCATCACCCGGGGCGCGGTAGATCACCTCGGCCTGCGGCGTGGTATTACCTGCCCAGTCCTTTACCCGGACAATGGCGCCGTCGTGGTTGTTTACCGTGATATAGAGGTAAACTGTCTGCTGGCCGTCAGCCGTATAAGCTGTTGTAAGCAGTGGTGAGGCCTTGGACGGGCCGCCGATATCTGTCTGATAGATCATGCTGAGAGAACCCGCGTCCAGAACCGCCAGCTTTCCATTTTCCGTATTGCCCTGGTCAATGACCGTGGCCTTGTTATAATCCTCCTCATGGCCCGAGCCATTCGCCTTCTGAGTGGTGACATACACACGGCCATTGTAAACCACCGGCGATGTGGTTGACGCTGCCGGAAGTTCGGCAACTTTAGCTCCTGTGTAGTGCCCGTCACTGGTAACACCGAGCTTAAAGACCTTCCCGCCGCCAGTGATCCCATTGGCGGTGGCGCCGCCGCCCGCTGTAAAATAAAGGGCGCTGGTTCCGGCGTCATAGGCGATACACGAACGGATAACGCCGCCAGTGGCGTACCGGTCAATGAGCGCCCCCGTCGATTTGTTACGGGACTGCACCACGCCTGAGTCCCCGCCGAAGATTACCGCGTCGCCAACCACCGTGGCGCCGCTCCAGTAATAGCCGCCGTCATCGTCCGAAACCCACCGCGCACGCCGGATACCATTAGTCTGGTAAATCTCGCCGTTACTCGTGGTGTCTATACAGAAAAAGGTTCCCTTGTTCGTCGAGCCGCTCCAGGTACCTGAGTAGATAAAACCATCGGCATAGGTAACCTGGCAGTTGCTCTGCCCGCCAAAGCTTTCGGTGCGCCAGAGCGAATCCAGGGTATCGGCGTTAAAGGCCTCAATGGTACCCTCTTCCTCTGGCACGAAGATCATGCCGTCGCCGTAGGTGGCATAGGAGAAAAACTCGACTTTTTTCGCGAGCTTTGCCTCTTTGACAATAGCGCCGGTGTTTTTATCCAGCTTGTAGAGCTTGTTGTTCTGGGTAGCGACAAAAATATAGTTGTCCACCACCAGCGGGGTGCCGGCAGTCATCTGCTTGCCCCCTGTGTTGATGTCGCTGTTTATCCACTTTTCGGTCAGGTTGTTTCCCGCGTTTGGCAGGCTGGCGTCCACAATGGCCATGTTGCTGTTGTTCTTCCTGAAGGTTGGCCAGTAGCTCTCAAAATCCACATAGCGGTTCATCTTTACCGTCACCGTACACTGGTTTTTAATGCCGCACACCTCAGCGGTAATCACTGCTGTCCCCTTAACATGCCCGGTGACAATGCCCTTATCGTCCACACTGGCCACGGACGGGTCTGAGGAGGTATAGGTCAGTCTGTTTTTATCCGTTGTATCATAGGGCTTAAAGCTCAACACGCTCAGTTCAAAGCTGGGATTTGCAATATCCAGTAAAAGCGTTTTTTCTGTATCACTCAGTATAAAGCTTTCAATGGCAATGCGGCTGTCGGATACCACTGTAAAGGTCGAAAAAGCGTCTGTCGAAAAGCTGAAGCGCTTATTCTGAGCATCGTAGGTGACCAGAGCATTCCCCTTTTCATCTACAAAACCGATGCGCTCGCCGTTATGCAGGAGGGTCAGCTGGCCGTGCTCGCCAAGCCCCGGCGCCGTGTAACCGCCGGAGGGCATCGTGATTTTAAAGCTCTTGCCCTGGGTATCATATTCCGGTATGGCGTCCGCGCTTTCGGCAGCGGCAAAGTCCCTCAGCCTGATTTCATACTGGCTCTCAACGGCCGGCTCCAGATACCGGGCGTCCGCCTCGAGGGCAGCCCGCTGCTCTGCTGTGACCTCAACCGCCTGCGCCACCACCTGCACGGTCCAGGGCAGGGTCAGGGAACGCCCTTTAACGGTAACGCCGTTATCCGATGCGTTGGTCACCGTTAAGGCACCCGTCACCTTTTTCATTTTCTTTTCAACCTGATCATAGATTTCCTGATCCTTGGTCAAGAAGCCATCGTAATCGCCTATGGCATTCAGCGCTTTTTCGGCTTGAACCAGATCAAAAAGACTTTGGTCGTCGGGTTTTCCACCGCTGTCGATGACGGCCTGAACCGCATCTGCCGCAGGCTCGCATATCGCCACCACCCGAGACAGCACCTTGCTGTAGCCGCTGTTAATGGCGACCTGTATATTGGCATCCTGTTCTGGTGTTAAAAGCGACTGCTGCGCGCTTGTCAGGTTATTATAGGCATTCTCAACCACTTTAACCTCATCCAGAGACGGGCTGGCATTGGTGTTCAGAATCGCCGCCAGCCGAACCACTTCCTTGGCCGCGGCAATGTCCTCATCGGTAATGTCCGGCGGATCGACCGGGTCGTCCTCTGTGACAGTAACCCGGCAGTCCGCGGTAAAGCTGCCCACCTGCGCCGTGATCACAGCCTTACCCTTGGCCACCGCTGTAATACGGCCATTTCCGTCCACTGCCGCCACCTGTTCGTTGTCCGAACGCCAGGTAACGGTTTTGTCATCCGTCGTATCTGCCGGGCTATAGCTGACCTTGAGCGCAGTGGTCTTACCCTTGCCCAGGCTTACTTCAGATTGATTCAGGCTGATGCTCTGCAGCGGCTTTTCGGCGCTCTCTTCACTTACAGTGACCTCACAGCTGGCGGTGAAATCGCCGAGGGTGGCGGTGATGGTGGCGGTGCCGACGCCAGTAGCATACACAATTCCTCCATCAACATATACTATGCTTTCATCACTACTGCTCCATACTACCCCTTGTTCTACCCTGCAATCTTCAGGATCATAGATCACCTGAAGTTCTCCCTCCGTTTCATATTGGAGATTCATTTTTTCCTGGTTCAGTCTAATTCCCTGTAAATTCCGTGCATCTACAGCTGTTTTTAAATACGCAAGAGCACTGTCTACGCTTGATTGATCCAATGTTAAATCCTGGATAATCTTCATAGCATTATCATAAGCATCCTGAATGTGTTGGATAGATAAAAGCACATCTTTATCTGCCCGTCCGTTAAACTCTGCAATGTACTTCGTTAACGCATCTCTGTTTGCAATAAATATTCCACTGCCATCATATTTATCACCCACATCTTTCCCTGTTCCCCAGAGCGTAAATTGATATCGGACAACGTCGCCATCCTTTGGAATATAATATCCCATTCCCTGTTGTGGAAATGTATTATTTACCATGTACATCCAACCAGATTTTTCAGAATAAGAGAATTCTCCAAGCCCTGGGTAATGTTTATTGCCGTCATTTTGCTCATTTGTTACCCGGTAACCACTCATTTCCTGAATATACATAGGTATATCCAAGACACCAGCATCTGCATTTTTTATAACTGCCAGGTAAAAACCATATGAGGAATTTTCTTTTGTCTCGTAAGCATCTGGTCCGCCCAAAACACGGTCCAATAAATCTGCCCCTGTATCCCCCGCATAGATCGGAACTTCCTCCGGCTCAATAAAATATCCTTGCCCCAGAGTAAAACGCTCAACACTTACTGTTACTGTTCCAACCGGCGCGTCCGCTTTTACGGTGGCCGTATTTACAAAACACGACAGTATTAATACGATGCATCCAATTGTAAAAGCTTTAAATATATTCCTTTTTATGTTTTCCATTTTCTCTCCTCATACAACAATTCTTTATAGTAAGGGTATTCGTTACTGCTCCCTGTTACCAGGAAGCAGGGGCTTACACCCTTTATTTATTTGCTATGCATTAAATCTTTTCCTGTAAGCAATTAGCCCCGCTATTGCCAAAATAAGGAAACCAACTGCTACCGCCACGCTACTGTTGCCGTCCTGAACAATGCCTGTATTCGCGTTGTTTCCAGAAGCATTCGTACCTGTCGCATTATTCACAGTGTCAGCCTTATTATCACCGCTTGGATTAGTCCCCGGATTTTGTTCTTCCGGTTTCATCATACCAACCACCGCAAATTCAGAAAAGCTCTTAACCTGAAGGGTAAGCTTATTATCCTTTGGTGTTACAGCAGTCCAAATAAACATACCGGTTTCTTCATCCTTATGACCAATATAATACAAATCATAACCCATCTGTTTTTCAGTGAGAGGAATTGTCAATGTAAAGGTGCCATCTGCATTTTCAATCACCTCAGGCTTAATGTCTGCAAGGAATAAAATATCCGCTTTCTTAGCATCTGAGAACTCAGAAGCGCTGTCAATTGCTTTTTGTGCTTCTGATAATGCTTCTTTATCTGCCATCTTGTCCGTTACAATAATCTTTTCACCTGCTGGTAAACCGTTAACTGTTACACCAGTCTTTTCATCCGTGGCGATGGTCACCAGCTTAGAGACGGCGGCATTCAAATTCGTGGCCACTGTATCTACCTGCTGCTGTGTGCTGTCATTCAGGTTTCCGGCAACCTTTTCGGCTGCGGCTAAGGCTTCCTTTACAACGGCAAAGCTGTCCGCGGTGTAATGACTTTCATCTAATTTTTTAGCTGTTTCAACCGCTTTGGTCAGGTCTTCGGTTTTTGTTGCCTTTTCCATTAAACCCTTTGTCGCATTCTGCAAGTCGGTCAATACCTTGTCCGCTTCTGCTGCCGGCACCTGGCCTTCTGCCAGCCGACCTGCCATGGCATCCGCATTTTTGAGGGCTTCCGCTACCGCTTTCCAGCTGCTGGTGGTGTAAGCTTCTTCCTTGAAGGCTTCGCGCACCTGCGCAACCGCTGCGTTAAAGGCGTTTTCGTCTGCTGCAATCACCAGCTTGGCGACCGCGTCATTCAGGTTTTTAACCGCTGCGGAAACCTCAGCATCTGTGGCATTTTCCTGGCCGACCAGTGCTTTTGCCGCATTCAGGGCTGTCTGCACATTTGCCTTGGTTTCGTCCATATAGGTGACATCTTCGCGCGCAAGCGCTGCTTCTGCCGCCTGGATGCTGGCCGCCAGCGCCGCCTGGTCACCCTTGGCGCTCAGGGCCGCAATGGCGGTCTTAACCGCCTGAGCCGAGTCCGCCACGGTTTTCTGGTTTTCCGCGTTATCCGCGAGATCCGCGTCCAACACGCTCTGGGCGTCGGCGACCGCTTTGGTCAGGGCCGCGTAGCTGTCCGGTGTGTACAGGGCTTCATCGTAGGTTTTGGCTTCATCGACGACTGCTTTTAAAGCCGTTTTGTCAACCGCTTTAACCAGCTGCTTTATGGCATCATCCAGCGCCTTAACCTGCGCCGCAACTTCGTCTTTTGTATTTTCTGTGGTTATTTCCTTTGCCGCCGCAATGGCTGCTTCCAGGTTTTGATAGCTTGCCGCGGTGTACAGGCTGCTGTCAACGGCTTCCGCTTCGGCGATTTTGCTGGTCAGCTCGGTGATGTCTGTTGGCGGAGCCGTGATCAGTATCTCTCCTACATTGTTCGTAACTGTTGGTATTACTTCAGTTCCGTCAAGGTTGCCATCTAGTAAATACATATCTGTGACTTTAGCTTCAAAGTTCACTTTCCCAGTAACATCTTCTTTTGCTTTAAATACCATAGTCATGATGACGGTATCAGGTGCCACAATGTCAGAACCCAATTGACTTATATTAACCATGACAGCAGAAATATTTTTGTTATCGTTAACCATATTACTGCCGGTCTTTATAGGCGTTTCGTATGATACGCACTCAACCTTACTGCTATCGTAAACCACCTGGGCATTCATAACACCAAATGATTCTGCACAATTCAAGGTCAGTGTAAACTCTTTCCCTTGCTCGATTTTTTGTTCGTTGTTTCCGCCTTGCATATTTAAGGAAACTACTCTTTTGGGGGTGTTCTCTTCCGCAAAAACCGGCGAGATACAAGCCATAACAAGACAAAAACTGAGGAAAATCGCTGTTAGTTTGCTGAATTTTCGTTTTTTCATTATTCTTTCACCTTTCAAAATGTTCTTAAGCCTACGTTATGTTGCATAATCCAAGTAACATCTAAAGCATTTACTTTCCCATCATTATTAACATCCGCGGCCTTCATAGCCTTTTCATCTAAAGCCCGGGATCCAACATTGTACTGCATAACCCATGTAACATCCAGTCCATTGATTTTTCCATCTCCTGTAACATCTCCGAGCATCACATCTTCTTCCAATCCATTAAATGCGTTGTCCAGCCCTTCAATGGCGCTTGTAACCGCGCCGCCGTCAGCATCGTTGCTTTCAGCCACGTCTTTTGCCGTACTCAGCGCATCCTCCAGCGTTTTCCACTTTTCCGCAGAATAATCTTTCTCATCGAGAGCCTTCATCTTTTCTGTGATCTCTGCGATCTTGTTGTTCAGCTCCGTTTTATCCGGCTGTTCTTTGAGGGTATCGTTCACATAACGCTCCAAAGTAATCTGAGCATTTGCAAGCTCCTGAACTGTGGATGTTTGTACGTCTACTTTCTCTGCGATGGTAATATACTGTCTGGCAGCTTCTATGCTGGATGCCAGATACTTATCTGTTTGAGCAAGCTGTTCCTTGGCCGCTGCAATAGCTGCTTTAAGACTGTCTCCCGCCGCTTCCAGGCCCTCAACCGCTGTAACGTTGGACAAGAGCGTATCTCTGTTTTTAATTCTTTCACGAGACTCGTCGTATTTCAGCTTATCATAAAGGTCCTTCGCTGTATCTACCGGCTTACGGCCTTCAAGGGTTGTGAAGGGTTTGATCTGGTCAATGGCAGTCTCAACCTTTTTCATATCCTCCGCTTCCGTGGTGACCAACGCTTCCACTGCCTTTCTCAGCTTACTGGCCTGCTCGGCTTTCTGCTCAGAAGTCGCCTGGGTATCTTTCTGAACCTTCTCAGCTGCTTCAACTGCCGCTTTCAGATTGTTAATACTGTCCTGAGTATAGATTTCAGACACATTGCTCTTACTTAATTCTGTCTTCGCAAGCTCCAAAGCACTCTCAAGATTTTCATCTGGATAGAATTTTTCATAGATGGCCTGCAGTTTTTCTTTGTTCGTATTTGAAATATTCGATTTTTGCGTATCGTTCAGCTTGTTGTACTGTTCCCAGCACTGGTCAAAATCCTGGCGTTTTTCTTCGGTTATGGCTGCCGCCTCCGGCAGAGCGCCAATGGCGTTATTAATCTGAACCGTAGAGTCTTCAACGTCGCGGCAGTCAAACAAATTATGAGGGTTTTGTTCATAGGCTCGTATAATGGAATTTAAACCACGTGCTACCTGGGCGGATTCGCCGCCTTTTACATCACCTCCGACCTGGCCCCCTTCAAAGAAAGAAACAGCACGTGTGATCAACGTATTTCCGTTTTTGACAAACCGGGCGTCAAAGGGGTCGATCCCGGCCAGCCCAACACTGATCTGAACCTGGGCGTTTGTCCAGGTGTTGGTAATATCATACTTTGGCTTGCCGGTAGAATCCGCTGAGTTGATGTATCCTCCCCAGCAGTTACCCATATAGGTCTGTGCTGCCGATATCTGGTTTAAGCCATCTTCCACAAAAAGCTTAAGGTCATACCATTCGCTGCCCTCCTGTGCGTTGGGATCATAGAAAAACATAAGAGGCTGCCAGGCCATTGTCCACATATCAGCTGCCTGGTCTTTTTCAACCTTTACGCCGTCCGCATCCACCTCAATGGGCGTGACCTTTGATTTTACATAGTCCGCCATGCTATAGCCGTACTGGCTTTCATCAAAATCGTTGGAATACATGGCGAACGCAGCTGTCTGGCTGGCAAAGTAATCCCTGTCGCCGCTGTGGTTAATGATGACGTCCAGCAAGTCATAGCCGCCGACATTTCTGGGATCATATCCAATGGCACTGATGGCCAGAACATCTTTCGCGGTATCGGAGGTGTCGAAGCCATCCACCTGTCCCTGCGCCTTATAGGCCGCGTAGCGGGCTTCATACTGCTTGTATACCTGGTCCCAGAAGCCATCTGGCACCTTATAATTACAACGCGCCGCAGAAAAAACAAGCCATGAGTCGCTGGCCACAGTCGCCGCATCGGGAGTACTGCCCAGCTTGTAGTCAAAAATCAAATCGCAGGCCTTTTTAGCCTGGTCAATAAGCTCCTGTTTTTGATCGTCGGACAGGACGGTCCCATCCTGGGTGAAGCTTCCCCAGGCCTCTGCCTGCTTGCGGTCAGCGTATTTATAAAAATCCGAAGGCAAATAGTACTCTGCCTCATCATTTTCGGTATACTTTACCTCGACCTTGTCAAACTGGGCCAGGCCCCGCGCATGATCGCCCATCATACCAACATAGAAGGTGTTTTTGGTGTCTGGGGTCTCCTCATAATCAATGGTAACCTGATGTGGATTACCGCCCAGATCGGTCTTTATTTTGATATCCTGCACACGGGTTAAGGTGGAATCACCGCCAAGGGCTTCGCTGTAGACGCGAGGCTCCAGCACCACCTCTGTATCCAGGATCACCTTGTCCTTCAAAATGGTATAGCCCGTGTTCAGTACTGGGTGATCGTCGCCCATTTTCCAGATTTGTCCAAAGTCCCAGCCTTTAAAGGTTTCCTGACTCCGCATCTTATAGGTAGGTACCTTTTCACCCTGCGCATTTGCAGGCAGTGTGCTGATCTTTAGGCTGTCAAAATAACAGCTCTCCATATTTTCGTTTGCAGTCGACATCCGCGCCAGCGGCTGAGAGATTTCCTTATTAACCTTGCCCTTAAAGCTCCCGGCAAAGAAACAGTTTTTGAGGACTTGCACCCCTGGGCCCATTCCATAAAAACTGGCTGATGACTGGGTGTTGTTGGTAAAAACAACGGTGGAATAAGAATCCTCAATAGTACCTTTGTACTCACTGCTGTTGGAGACGTTCGCTTCCTTGGGAGGATTAGCGAAACCAACCATTCCACTAAAGCCTACATATCCCTGATAATCACTCTGGATGGTGACAGAACCCGTGGTCGCGCAGCGCTGTATCCAGGCGCCCGGCATCATGTTGGCAATAACACCGTAAGTAGAAGACCGGAGTTTTTTTGTGTCCTTTGTAAAATTCACATTGGCTTCAACGGTCAGATTACCAATCTGTGCGCCTGGCGCCAGAACATCAAACAGGCCGGAGCCGCTGTCTTTAAAGTTATAAATCTTATGCCCCATACCGTTGAGCTTCCCTCTGAAAATATAGCCGAAGAGACCTTCGCTTGTAGTGTAGGGCTCATCGGTTGGGGGCAGCTCTGGATAAGGGGTCAGGTTCCCGGCGTCAATATCGGCTGTCAGCAGCAGGTGTTCGTTTTCATACTCAATATCCTTGACAATATCCGCCCTCAGCGTATTCAGATCCTCGACAGACCCGATAAGGTAGTTGCCCTCGGCGTCCTGCTTTAAGGACGGCGTCCCCTTTTCCTCAGACACTGCCTGTGCTTCCGGCTGTGCAGTGTCTGCCAGCACGGTGTTTCCAGCTTCCTGACTGGTGTTTTCCTCTGCCCTGGCAAAGGGGGTAAAACAGGTCAGTGTCAGCAGCAGCGCCAGAAAAAAGCACAGCCATTTTGCGGGCTTGGTTTTCCTTAAACCTTCCATTATTAATGTTCCTTTCGTACTCAAACCTTTTATAAAGATAAGCATCTCTGTTACACGTACCAAAAGAACACCTGATTTAGGTGTCCTTTTGGTACACACGAAAGCAGAAGTCTGCTTTCTGGTCAACTTGTTATTTTATTTTTTACCAATCCGCTTTCTGCTGACTGCAATGCCGCCTGCGGCTGCCAGCGCCAGCAGTCCCACAGCAAGGTAAACCCCTGTGTTGTCTGCGGCGATACCGGTATTGGTGTTTTTTGTTCCTCCTGCGGTGGCTCCAGTACCTGCGCTGTTGACAGAATTCTGGGACTGGCCGCCGTTTCCGGTGTTATCCGGATTGACTGGCTGGCCGCCGCCCTGGGTATTTTTAAGACCCACAATTCCAAAATCCGACAGGGTGCTCTCAAAGGTCAATGTATTCTGATCTTTGTCGAAAGACACGTTTTCAAGGTATTCTTCCCGTTTGTCTGCAGGCTTGTGGTAAATAACATAGCGGTCGTAACCCTGGGCTTCTTTCGGTATCTTAAGCGTGATTTTAAGCTTCATACCGTCGGGCAGGGCCGGTTCTGCTGTGATGTGGAACAAGGCTGCCAAAGTACCATTTTCGTACTTCTGGGCTATCGTGTTCTGCACCGCTCCGATGTCTCCGGCTTTTTCTACTGTCAGCTTCGTGCCGTCCGGAACCTCCGTAATTACCTCATAACCGTCAAAAGTTTCCTTGACAGGCATCCTCAGGCCTGTCAGAGCTTTGCTTAAGGCCGACTCCGCAGATGCGACCATTTCCTGGCTGGTATCTGGGTTTGCAAGCGCTGTCTCGGCCGCTTTAATGGCCTGTGCCAGGCTGGCGTAAGTAGCTTCGGTATAGGCTTTTTCATCCTTGTCCTTTGCCTGGTCATACAGCACCTGCAGGTTTTTGGTATCTGCTCTGAGCTCGACGTTGTCCCTGGCTGTGTTCAGCTTTTCGATGGCTTCAGACACCTCCGTCTCTGTCAGCTCGTTCTTCTTTAAAAGAGTCTCCGCTTCAGCCAAGGCCGCCTCATAGGGCGCGTAGGTCGTTGGTTTATAGCTGTCCTTATTTTCAGGATTAACCGCTTCTCTCGCTTCTTTCACCGCTGTTTCCAGAAGCTCCCTATCGCCCAGTTTATTCATGTCAAGGGCTGCCTTGGCTGCGATTAAGGCATTGGCCGTGCTGTTGGTTTCTTCCTGGGTTATGTCTCCTTTGGCGGCAGTTTCAGACGCTTTGGCCATCACCGCCTCAAATTCGGTCCAGGCGGCTGTGGTGTAGTCCGACGCCTTTAAGCCGCTGTATTCTTCCAGCAGCTGGTTCAGGTCTCCCACAAAAACCAGACGCGCTTCGGCTGCCTTCAGGTTTTCTACAGCCTGATCGACTTCTTTTTGCTGATCCTTTTCGGTATCCGCGCTGTTCAACTCGCCAGCGGCTTCCAGAGCTGCCTTAAAGGCCGCGTAGGAATCTGCGCTGTAGCTGTCCTTTTTCTGAACAAAGCTGTCCGCTTTTTTGATTTCAGCCTGAAGCACGGTAATGTCCGCGGCTTCCTTCATTCCTTCTAAAGCCGTGTTGAGCAGGGTCTGCTGTTCTTCCACCATTGTCTTGCTGGCCTCAGGATTTTCATTGACAGCCGAGGCTGCTTCCAGAGCGGTCCGCAGGCCGGTATAGCTGGAGGCCGTGTAGCCTTCCTCCAACAATCTGGCCTCTGCCTGGGTGATCAGAGCCTGCAGTCCGGCTTTGTCCGGCACTTCAATGAGCCCGTCAAGGGCTGTCTGAAGGGCCTGTACCTGATCGTCAACAGCTTCCTGGGTAGCGTCCAGGTCGTCCAGCACCGCCTCGGCGGAGGCGATGGCTGTCTGAAGCGCCTCAAAGCTCGCCGGTGTGTAGCTGGCTTCTGTTTTGCCTTTAGCTTCGTCCAGCTTGGCGCTCAGCGCGCTGGTATCCGCCTGGTCGGTAAAGGCCCGCAGCATTGGGAACTCGCCGTCCACAATCTTCCAGGTTTCCTTTGGCCATTCGGCAAAGGTGGCTGCTTTTTTCAGCTCCTCACCAGCTTTGGCATATTGGGCGTCTTTTCCCTCAGAGGCTCCGATGATATCCGAGTTATAAAAGCTGTTATTTATTTTGACGTTTTCATGTGAATAAGACGCTTCAAATATCCCCAGAATCCGATCTGCTTGAATCGCTCCATTGACCAGACAGTTTTCAACTGTCAGCCCCTCGTTCGAGCCTAAAAAGACATACGCACCCTTTGCTGTTATGTTGGGGGCAATCAGACAGTTGCGGTACTGTCCCATAAAAGTTTTAGCGACGACAGCATATACAGAACCGTCCTCATTTTTTATCTGCCCGTCAATCCAGCAGTTTTCCACCAAGGTCTCCTGGCTGTATAAGTCTGAGGCCAACGGCGCGTAACGATACCTCTGATTTGACCCGTCATAATATTTCGGAATGTTATCAACATTCACATTGAGATGAAGATTCCTGACGACTGCCGGTTTTCCTCCGTATTCATCAGAATAATCCCGGAGTCCCAGCTGATAGAACAGGCCCACATGGTTATCATGAAAATTCAGGATACTGTGCCCCTGGCCGTCAAAGGTACCGGTAAAAGCACGGTTATTATACTCGCTTCCGGAGCTATCTTCGAGCACTTCCAAGGTTAGCAGTCCGTCACCCGCGGCGTTGATATCATTGTTGAGCACAACGGTCTCACCGTCAAAGGCGTAGTAATTCAGATACATGCGGAAAGCGTTGAGATCGTCCAGGGTACTGATAACAAACTCGCCCCTTTCGGCGTGGAAGGTGTTGGCCGGGTCCGTGGTGACCAGCTGGACGCTGGCGTTAAGCAGGTCGGCCGCCGCCTGGTTTACCTGGGCCTGGCTGGCTGCCGGAACGTCCTGGTTATTGTAGGCCTCTGCGGCTTCCAGCATGGCTTTATAGTGGTTCAGACTTTCATCGGTGTATGGCCGTGCCAGAAAATAAGCGGAGCGTTCAATCTGATTCTTCAGATCGGTGATATCCGCCGCGAGCACCAGTGCCTCCCGCGCTGTGTTCAGCGCCTCGACCTGGGCGTTGACTACGGACTGGCGGTCTACCGCCGGGTCTTCGGACACTGCCTTGGCCTCAGCTATCTTTTCCTTAAAGGCATTGTAGCTTGTGGCTGTGTAGAGGCTGCTGTCCAGAGCTTCCGCATTGCTGATGGCGCTGTCCAGAGCTTTTTTGCTGACTGGCGCCAGGGCCAGTGTGCTCTCGGCTGTTTGGAGGCTCTTCAGGGCTTCATCCGCTTCTTTTTTAAATAAAGGATTCTTGGCCGCTGTTTTTTGGGCTGACTCCAGAGCGCTGGCGTAGGCCTTATAACTGTCCGCCGTATAATCCACCTGTGGGTGGCTGGCTTCAGAAGCCGCGATGGTCTCTGTCAGGGTTTGTTTATCTTTCTCTCCCGCATACTCCTTGGCGTCGAGGGTATCCTTGGCGTCTATGAGCGCTTTGTAGGCTTCCGCGATCTCCTCACCCGAAGGATTTGGCTTATTGGCTGTTTCCTCCGCCTTTGTGAGGGCGCTGTTAAAGGCATCGACCGCTCCTTCTTCATACTGATCCTTGTTCAAAGTAAGGCCTTTATATTCGTTTACCTTGTCCTTGAGCATCTGCTGGTCAACGTTGTACTTCAAGCCGTCCATTGCCGACTGGAGCGCCTCGGTCTGTGCCGCCACCTCGGTCTGCTTGTAGGTATCGCCCGCCGCTGTAAAATCTTCGGCCCCTTTTATGGCTGCCTGAAGGGCGGTAAAGCTTTCATCCGTGTAGAGCCCGCCGTTGTTGCTGATTTCTTTGGCTTTGGTTACAAGTGAGAGAAGGCCGTCAGCCGAGCCGAACTGGTTCAGGCTGGGGTAGTCCCCTTCCTTAAAGAACCAGACCGAATCGTCCCAGTCCCTGTACAGGTTGTTCTTGGTTTTTAAAACCATCAGCTCCTCGCTGGTTTTACCCGGGTCTGTATAAGCTGCGCCGGTCACCTTTGTGCTGTCGTAATAGGCGCTGGTCACCGTGCTGGTATTCATGGTGAGCCCGCGAATCGTCTTTCCAGCTAAGGTTCCCACAAACAGGCTGTTTTCAGCCTTGATCGCGCCGACTGCGTTCAAACCGCCAACGCTGTAGGTTGTATCGACGTCGGCTTTTACCAAACAGTTTTTGACGGTTGGCTGACCTGTGATATTTCTGTCAAGCGTTCCGATCAGACCGCCCGCGTTACAGGTTGAGCCCGTCACAGTCAGCTTACCTTCCACGGTGCAGTTTTCAATGAGGCTGTCACCACTGTAGATGGTATTGCAGAGCAGGCCAAAGGCTGCTCTCGACTGGGTTGTATCCCTAATGCTCCAGTTCAGCCCCAGATTTTTGATAGTGCCGGCCTTTCCGGTTTTCCCCAGCGCCTTAAAAAGACCGGTGTTCTTTTCACTGCTGCTGGAAATGGTATGGCTCTGGCCGTCGAAAGTACCGCAGAACCCATAGGAAGAAGCCGCAACCTCAAACTCCGCCGAGCTGGCGTCGATATTTTTCAGCAGGATGACCTGCTTTCCATCATAGTCGTTTTTTTCAAGACTATTCATAAAATTCACCAGATCACTGGCGGTGCTGAGCTTATAGACGCCATCTGCAGGATTGGGATCCCATGTATCGCCCGAGGGCTCAGCGGCTTCAAAAAGCTTGAGGGCCGGGTAACTGCCTTCCTTAAAGCTCCAGACCGAATCGTCCCAGCCTGCATACAGATTATCCTGGGTCTTTAAAACCATCAGCTCCTCAGTGGTTTTACCTGGATCTTTGCAGGTCGCATTGGTTACCTTTGTACTGTCGTAATAAGCATTGGTCACCATACTGGTATCCAGGGTGAGCCCGCGCACAGTTTTTCCTTCCAGTGTTCCCGTGAAAAGGCTGTTTTCAGCGTTAATCGCGCCAACACTGTTAAGGCCGCCTGTATTAAGGGTTGTGCTGACTTCTGCCTCCACAAGACAGTTCTTGACGGTTGGCTGACCCTTGATATTTCTGTCAAGCGTCCCGATCAGGCCGCCCGCATTACAGCTTGCACCGGTAACTGCTATTTTTCCTTCAACAAAGCAGTTCTCAATGACGCTTTCACCGCCATACACCGTATTGCACAGCAGTCCATAAGCTTTTCTGGCAGCAGCGTCCTTAATGCTCCAGCTTAAGCGAAGATTTCTGATGACGCCAGCCTGTCCGGTGTCCCCCATCGACTGAAAAAGCCCTGTGGTCTTGTCCTCGGTACAGGAGATGGTGTGCCCCTGACCGTCGAAGGTACCGCAGAATTTATAAGAAGCCGCCATACTGTCGTAAACGACGGCGCTGTCATCAATGTTGATATCTGTTTCTAATTGGATGGTTTTATCTCTGTAACCACCATTCTTCTCAAGGCCATTCAGGAAATTCACCAGATCGTCCGCTGTACTGATTTTATAGACATCCCCTGACGGGTTCCATGTACTGCCCGTCTCCGCCAAGGCCATGCCTGGCAGAAGCCCACCGAGAATGATGCTGAGTGTTAAGAGTAAACTGATTACCTTTTTTCGCATATTCTTTCCCTCTACTCTACTATTGCTGTAAAAGGGTATAAGCGGGAGACGGAACCGTCCCTCGCTTATACCTGTTTTTATTTCAGATTAAATGTTATGGAATACTTAGTTGGCTGATGGCCACACGATAGGAGTGCCAGCATCGGCTGCTTCTCTAATACTTGTTAAAGTATAGAATTTTGTGCCGTTGTTAAAATGCTGTAAACCATTCACCCAATCGTATTCCGGACCGTAGTCGCCTTCTTTGATAATGGTCGGCAGGTCTACTGCGTTCATGCCAATGTCTGCGCCCATGTTGATGGAGTATTCAAAATGGATAACGCCGTTATCTGGAATGTTGGCAGCGGTGGTGTCCGCGTTGTAGTACTGGTTAGTGCCGTAGGTAGTCGCTTCGTTTACTGAGAACATCCAGCCGGAAACGCCGGAGTATTCAGAGCCTGCCAGGTAGTTGTCGCTCAGGCTTGGATAGATCATGGAAGCGTCAAAAATCGCGTCGGTATAACCATTGGCTGCCTTATAAGCTGCCTGGTCAAAAGCAGGCGTAGCGGTATCTCTGAACGCGGAAATATAGGTACCCCATGTAGAAGCAGAGTACTGGATTGGTTTTGCGTCTGTCGGAGCCGCGTCATAGTTGCTGGCTACCTTTAAGATATCAATGATTTTGGCGTCTGAAGGAACATTGGTTACTTTAACTGGCCCGATCAATTCTGGATTGGAAGCACCAAACACTCTTCTGTCTACCTGTACATAGACCGTTTTGGTGCCCGCGTCTGCGGTCTGTACCTGTGCTGCGAATGTCGGAGCTGCGAATCCTACCATCATTGCTGCTGAACCTAAAAGTGCTAAACCTCTTTTTGCTGATTTTGCAAATGCCATAATTTAATCTCCTTTAAAATTTATTTTTTGTTTTTGAACCGGGCTTTCCTTAAAAGGATTGCCCAAGGGCCGTAAATGAGATATAATTATGAAGTCTATATGGAATTATCAGACTCCACGGGACCGTTTGGAAATTAGGCCTTCCAGCGGTCCTTTTTCCTGCCCTTTTAACGGCGGGCAGGCACCTCCTTCACACTTTTGCCTTCTTCGATAAAGCTCACTCCTTTCCCATTTTCACAGCATAATATTTTTGAAATATTACTATTTATCTTTCTGCTGTGCTCCACTCTGGAACAAGCATTGTAATCCCTGCTACGCCAGCGCTTCCGCCCAGGCTTTATCAATCGCGTACTCACCCTCTTTTTCCTTAAAGCAGGGGGCCAGTCTCGGCGAGTTGGCCAGGGCTTTGTAGTCGGCAAAGGGGGTGTCTATAAAAATCTGCTTCCCGGCGTTGTTGAGCGCCCCGAACACCACTTTTTTCTTCTGGAACTCAAAGCTTCCAAACAGCACCTTATCAAGAGCGATGGGCGAGTTTTCAGCCCTCAGCTTTGCGGATACGTCCTCGTATATTTTATGATCCAGATAGGTGATGATCTTATCATTCAGGTTGGACTCAAAAATATGAATCTTTTCCAGAAGGTCCATCACATCCTTCACAATGCGAATCCGGTAATTTGGAAACATCTCTAAGACCTCCTCCGCCATGGCCGCTGTATCAATGTCGCCCATATCCAGAATCACCATGTACTCTTTTTCCATGTCCTGATACTTGAGCGAGTAGGGCGCTGAAATATCCTCACCGCACGCTGGACAGGTGTGGCGAAACAGCTCTGTTTTAATGAGCTTTTCCTTCAGCGCCTCGTCCAGACTGGCGTTTATGGTATCATATCCTTTAATCTCAAAGGCTTCGCGGCACTTTGGACACTCGATGGTAATGGTTTTTGTTTTTGCCATGATACGGCCTCCTCTCTGTTCCTTCTCAAAATTTTGTATACAAAAAGGGGCTCCTATCATAGAAATTCAACTCAAATAAAACCATACACCACCAAAACAATGGATGTTTTGATTCGTACAATAATTTTGATTATGAATATCTGTGATAGAAGCCCCAGAATAGCCGTAGAGCGTCTATATTTTCGATGAATAACCCTAGTGACGAGGATTAATTCCATCAAGACTGTAACAAACAGGTTTCCGACTCGTCTTTACCAGTGGTTTCCGGCAAGCATCACGATAGCGGCTCTGTACTAGGATTCACACCTACTTCCCTCAGGCATCTTGATAAACTCTCAAAAACACCCTAGCTGCAGATAATCAGAATGATTATCATGCGGCAATTCATTACAGTTATTATTAAATTTCACAAACGAGTCGTTCTTTTAAAGAATAGCTACAATTGATACAATTTGTTGTCATCTCGTTTACAATGCTTATTCTAGCATTATAATTTATTTTTTGCAACCTCTATTTTTGAGTTTTTTTTAATACAGTTGCTAAAAGTACCATTTCAAGGGCTTTTCCAGCGTTTTTTATTTTTTGAAGATATCCGCTGAAGGGTTTGATTTATCATCAAAAGGCTATTATTATTTTAGACTTATCTTATAAAATCTGCGGCAGCCTATCCCGATACACATCAAGAATTACTGAGGATTTTTACTGGAAATAGCGGACTTTATAATCGTATAGCTTACAATAACGGTCGATCTTGGAGCCCTCAAAACAATGTACGGTTACATCATTTCGGTTAAAGATCCACTCGCCCACTTCATCGGGGTCGTGTCTTATTTCAACTGTTTTTAAATTAGGGCATCCATGAAACGCCCATTTTCCAATGATTTTTACACTTTCTGGCAGCTTTAGCACTGTGAGCTTCTTGCATTTCAAGAAGCCGGATTCATCAATAACCTCCAGGCCCTCCGGCAGCTGGAGCTGCTGGAAGCTGCAGTTTACAAAGGCTTCCTTGCCGATATACTTCAAATTTTGCGAAAACCGGATGGATTCCAGGTTTTTGCACATATAAAAGGTTCTAAACGGCAGCTTTTCAATGCCGTCCGGAAGCTCAATATATGCCAGCTTATCGCAATTGTAAAAGGCGTTTTCCCCAATCCGAGTGAGCTGTTTAGGCAGTGTTATATGCTCCAGCCCTCGGCAGAATTTAAATGTTCGGTCTTTTATGACGTGTATGCCCTCGGGAATCTCGAGCGATTGTAATCTGCGGCACTCCATAAAGGCGGCTTCTCCCAGCAGCTTAAGCTCTGATGGCATACTGACGGCTGAAAGCATTGTGCAGCCCTCAAAGGCGTGGCCGCATATTTCCCTAACCGATTCTGCAATTCTGACTTCCTTCAGCTTTGTCATATTTTTAAAGGCGTTAACACCAATCCGCTCAAAACCTTCCGGGATATCGACACGTTTTATGTTTGTCTTTGTCAGTTCTTTTTTTGAAAAAGTCTCGACTCTTTTTGTACGCTCACTCATTATTCTCTCCAAAATCACATCTTTTATCAGGCTTTCCAGTACACCGCTTTTATTTTAACGGCAGCAGGCCTTATATAAGTTTTTACAATATCCGCACGACCAATCTGCCGCAGTTTCAACAAAGTGCTTTCGTCTTTTAAATCACCACTTTAATAATCGAGCTTATTCTAATGCACCAATTATATTTTAAAAGCTATAAAACCCAACATCAGAACCTATTGTAGTCTGTTTTTACGATTTTGTCAAATAAACGAAAATATTTTAAAGATATTCATATTTTTTTCTTATGCTTTTAATCCAAATACAAAAATACATATAGGGGGTATGTGTATAGCTTAATCTATTCTTTTTTAAAAAAATTCAACTTTATCCATTGACATTATGACATAAGGTGTTATAATTAAAAGCGTAGTCGGTTCTCCGGCACACTTTAATGGTTTCCATCATAAGCGATGGTTAAAGCATAATTGGGTGTAAATCCCAAACGGTCCCGCCACTGTGAGACGCAAGTCGAGTCAGGATGCTGATCATTAAAACTGTATTACATTTGGTTACGAGGAGATAGCTGAGTGTCTGGACGAAATTAAAAGGTTTCAGGATTCATTATTTCGTACTTTCACCGCTTATCTGCCCGATAAGCGGTTTTTTTCGTGCTGCTGCGCAGCCTGCTTGAATCGTAGCCCGGTAAAATTCATTTTTCGAGGAGGTAAAAATGACAAAGAATCAAAGAAGGATTGTCACACTGCTTGGCGCGTGGGCGCTTGTATTCGGGATTGTACCCGCCGCAAACGCAATGCACATTATGGAGGGCTACCTTCCTGTGGGGTACTGTATTGCATGGGGTGTTATCTGTATTCCATTTTTAGCTGCTGGTTTTTTCTCGATTAAAAAAACCCTGACCGGCAACAGAAGATCCATTACGTTATTGGCCATGGCAGGCGCTTTTATTTTTGTTATTTCATCACTGAAGATCCCATCTGTAACAGGCAGCTGCTCCCACATGACAGGTACAGGCCTTGGCGCCATCTTGTTTGGACCGAGCGCTGTCAGTATTCTTGGCATTATCGTTTTATTATTTCAGGCCATTCTGCTGGCCCACGGCGGATTGACAACGCTGGGCGCAAACACTTTTTCAATGGCAATTGCCGGTCCCTTTGTCTCTTTTGGTATCTACAAGCTCTGCCAGAAAATGAAGGTTAACCGTAAGGTTGGCGTTTTTCTGGCCGCTGCACTGGGGGATCTGTTCACTTATTGTATTACCAGTATTCAGCTGGCGATGGCTTACCCGTCTGAACAGGGTGGTGTAGCCGCTTCTGCGGTAAAATTCCTGGGGGTTTTTGCGCCGACCCAGCTGCCGCTTGCTATTATTGAAGGGATTTTAACGGTTATTATCGTTATCGCTTTAGAAACGTATGCAAGCCCGGAACTCAAGTCCATTGGTTTTTTAGCATCGGAGGAAGTGTAAAATGAGTAAAAACAAAAAATTAGTGATTGTTCTTCTCGTAATTGTCGCTTTACTGGTTGTCGTACCGCTATTTGCCCTCCAGGGCGCTGAATTCGGCGGCTCTGACGACGCAGGCAGCACAATGATTGAAGAGATTCAGGGCGGCGAATATGAGCCCTGGTTTACGCCTGTGCTTGAAACCATGATCAACGGTGAGCTTCCTGGTGAAGTGGAATCCTTGATCTTCTGTCTCCAGACTGGTATCGGCGTCGGTATTCTGGCTTTCTTTATGGGCCGCTTGGTTGAACGGAAAAAGCTCGGCAAGGAAGAGGCTGAGCTGTAGACCTTGTTTTGTACAAATAAATAAACAAAAATAAAACACGCCGTGCAAGCGTGTTTTATTTTTTGAAAGTTATCTTCTGTTTATATAATAGACTAAACAACTCCGGCAAAAAACATTTTCATTTTATTCTCCAGTTTATCCATTCTCTTGTCTCTTTTCGTCTTGTTTAGTCTTGTTTATGAATGGCGCACCACCGCCCCCACTACTGCCTGTCCTAGTGCCTGTACTAGTGCCTGTACTACCGCACCAACTGCCGAGATGTTTTCCCAGTAAAATCCCCTCACATTCCGCGCTCATTAAGTGTAATGCTGATGGTCAGGAACCAGACCTATCTTATACAAAGGATTAAATTTCCGCAATCCGGCGAACACGGGCCAGCCCCTTCGATACCGATGGAACCGCCAGTAAAATCATTGTCAGTGCGCCCTCCGAGAAAATATAGACAGCATTATATACCATTGAATAGGGCAGTGCCCCCCAGCCTTCCCAGGCCATGGAGCCAAAAAACAGCCAGCCGGACAGCACAGCAAATACGTAGCGGCCACAGATTCCAGCCAGGTAGCCCTTTATGAGCCCGTTCTTTGACTGGCTGAAAAATCCAGATAGGCCAAGCGCGCCAAAGGCAAGTACATAATCGACAAGCACCTGCAGAGGATATAGAATATAAGGGTCGATCACCATCTGCAGAATGCCATAGGCGATTGCCGCCAGAACCCCTGTCTTGGGACCGTACCAATAACCTGTCAGCGTGATAAAAAGCATACTAAACAGTGTTACAGAACCGCCGGTGGGCAAATGAAAAATCTTAATATTCGATGTGACCACCGCCAGAGCAATGGCAGCGGCACAAAAGGTCAGATGCCTGGTGCTGATCTGGCGGCGTTCGTTTTTCCCGGCAACAAGCGATGCGATGACCAGCACAATTGCCATCAGACCGATCAGCACCGCATATCCTGCACCTGTCGGCATATAGCTTACACCACCGTCAGCCGTTACAGGCTTTATAAAAAATTCCAGCATGGTTCTTTCCCTCCAAATATACAGTATTCTGAATTACAAACCTGATTTTATTATACGTTTCGTCAAGTAACGCTGTCAACCCGGCCCTGACCATAAAACGATTCTTAAAGTTCATAGAAGGGCTTAATATTCACAAATTAAAGATTTACCTTTGCTCAAAAAAATGATAAAATCAATTATATACTGCAAAAAAAGAGGATTTAATCTTATGGATGAAAAGAATTTACAAGATCAGCGCGAGGAGCGTACCCCCGAAGAGCAGGCGATTGAAAACGCCTCTCTTTTTGAGCGTCCCGTCCCTCCGGAAGATGAGGTCATCATTGATGAACCTGCTGCGCCGGAGGCCCAGGAGGAAACCATCATTGATCCGCCTGAGCCGCCAGAGGGCGGAACTGAAAATGATGACGATGCGGCCGGCGAGGTTCTCACCTTTGATGATGACAGCACTGCCAATGATTCCCTTGACGGCGGGGAGCCACCGGATTCTAAAGAAAAGAAAAGCCATAAAAAAATCTGGATTGGTATTGGTGTCGGCATTGGCATTATTCTGGCCGTTTATCTCGCCTTAAGCTTTTATTTCAGCACACGGTTCTACTTTAACACGACCATGAACGGCTTCAATGTCACTGGCAAAACCGCCGCTCAGGTTGACGAAGAAATGCAGCAGAACGCAGCGACACACACATTGACACTGAAGGAACGCGGCGGAAAAACCGAAACGATCGCTGCAGACCAGGTGAATATGCGCTATATTTCTGACGGTAAAATTTCCCAGATGTTAAATGATCAGAATGCTTTTGCCTGGCCGATGTCTCTGGTGCCCTCAGGACATCAGGACCTGGAAGCGACCTTCAGCTATGATGACGCTCAGCTTACCAATGCGCTGAACCAGCTTCAGGCTGTGTCGGGGGCGGAGGTCGTCAAAGTTGCCAATGCTTATCCTAAATTTAACGGTACAGGCTACGTGATTGAGCCAGAGGTCAACGGCAATGAGCTGGACCCTGCCAAGCTCAAGGAAGCCGTAAAAAACGCTATTTTATCCGGTGATACCGAGCTGGATCTGGAATCGGCCGGCTGCTATAAAACGCCTTCCTTTACCAAGGATTCTTCCAAGGTTAAGGCGGCCATGGATACCATGAACAAATATCTGAACGCAACAGTTACCTATACCTTTGGCGACGCAACAGAGGTACTTGATAAAAATACCATTAATACCTGGCTGGCTGTGGACGGCAATATGGACGTCCAGTTTAATCAGGATCTTATGACCACCTATGTGGCCAATCTATCGGATAAATACGATACCTACGGCATCACGCGAAGCTTCCGGACAAGCGGCGGCGGCAGCGTCAGCATTGCCGGCGGCGATTATGGCTGGCTGATCGACCAGGATGAAGAGGTCGCTGCACTCATTCCAATTATCCAGGCCGGACAGCCTGTAACGCGTGAACCGGTTTACGCGAAGACAGCCGCAAGCCATAACTCTCCAGACTATGGCAACACCTATGTTGAAATCAGCCTTGGCGGACAATACATGTGGTTTTATAAAAACGGCGGTCTGGTCGTTGGCACTCCTGTTGTCACAGGAAGCCTGAGCGGCGGCTTTGCCACCCCAAGCGGTGTTTACGACCTTGACTACAAGGCAATGAATGTTACCTTAAAGGGCGAGGGCTATGCCTCACCCGTTACCTTCTGGATGCCCTATGGCGGCGATATCGGAATTCATGACGCCTCCTGGCGCACGGATTTCGGCGGCAGCATTTATGTAAACAGCGGCTCACACGGCTGTGTCAACACACCTTACGCAGCGGCTCAGGCCATCTATAACGGCATCGAGGACGGTACCCCTGTTATTGTCTATTAATGCGGTTAAGGCGCTTAAAGCACCTGAGGCGTTCCAAAACGGAACGCCTCAGACTGTCATAGAAGTGGTACAGCCCGAGACTGCGCCTTTTATCCAGATAAGAAAAAAGGTCCAGGCGCTGCGAATAACGACCAGGAATCGAGCCGAAATACCGGAACAGCCGGACACTGGTGAGATCAAGCCTCCACTTTAGCGGAAAAGCTATCCATGTAAAGTCAGTGTCCACAGGACGCCTTTTTCTTCCTTAGGTAAAAGGCTTCGTCTCTCAAGTTTTTTGACACGCTATGGCGTTCCAAAACGGAACGCCTTTATTATTTTAGAAGGAGGGTCCTATGTCGATCACCTGGAATCCCTGGCATGGCTGTCAAAAGATCAGCACCGGGTGCCAGAACTGTTATGTCTACCGCATGGATGAAAAATACGACCGCGACAGCCATCAGGTCTCTAAAAATTCCTGCTTTGACCTGCTGCTGAAGAAAAAACGCGATGGAAGTTTTAAAATCCCGCCAGGCGAATTGGTCTATACCTGCTTTACCTCCGACTTTTTTCTGGATGCCGCAGACGCCTGGCGGCCTGAGGTGTGGGCCATGATGCGTGAGCGCTCCGACTTAAGCTTCATGTTTATCACAAAGCGTATCCACCGCTTTTATGAGTGTATTCCAGAGGACTGGGGCGACGGTTATCCCAATGTCCATATCTGCTGTACTGTCGAAAATCAGGCCATGACCGACTATCGGCTGCCGCTTTTTAAAGAGGCGCCCATCCGCTATAAAAGCATTGTGTGCTCCCCTCTGCTTGGTCCCATCGACCTCACTCCCTGGCTCGATCATTCCTGGGTATGCCAGGTAACCGTCGGCGGCGAATCCGGACTCAATGCGCGTGTCTGCCATTACGACTGGATCCTGAGCCTGCACAGGCAGTGTGTTGACGCCAGGGTCGCCTTTCATTTCCAGCAGACCGGCGCCCGCCTCATAAAAGACCATAAACTCTACCAAATCAAGCGAAAGGACCAGCATTCCCAGGCAAGAAAGGCCGGAATTGACTACACTCCGTAAAAAAGACCAGCTGCATGGCTGGTCTTTTTGAGTTCTATCCTGTTATTTCTCTTTCAAGTCAAGGATAGCGGCAAGTATTGCCTCTGTTCCCTCGATGGTCTTCATCATCTGTGAAATTTTAACCTGCTCTTTGGGCTGGTGTGCCCATTTCTCTTCGGCATGAGAATATCCAATGGTCGGAATTCCCCGCAGTCCTGCGGTATATCCACCATCTGTCCCAAATTTCCAGTAAAAGCATTCAGGCTTTTGACCTGCGTTCTCCAATGCATCCAGGGCCTTTTTTACAACAGGTATCTGCTGGTCTGTCGCCCAGGGCGGATGATATTTATTAACTTCACAGGTGTAGCCTGTATAAGTTTTCTCACAGTAAGTCCGCGGATGCACCTCTGCCTGAAATTCCGGGTCCTTTTCTGCAAAATCATCAAGCACAGCCTTAAGCTGACACACCACGTCCTCCAATGTTTCATCCGGCGAATAACGCCGGTCAATGGATATTTCACATTCGTCAGGAATAATGCTCTGTGCTCCCGGCCGAACAATACAGTCGGTTATTGTAACAGAGTTATCCCCCAAAACAGGGTGTCCCTTAAGAGTTTTTGGCATCTCCTCGAAAATATACTGCATAACAGGCAGCATTTTTTCAAGGGCGTTGATGCCCTGCTTTGGCTGAGAGGAATGAGCCGTCTTTCCCATTGTTTTAACGACAAGCTCCACCTTTCCACGATGCCCCAGCGCCACTCTTCCTGAACTCGGCTCACACAGAACACACAGATCGATCTTTTCACCTTCAAGGGTATGATCAATGAGGTACTGCATTCCCAGCATTTCCGCTGCCTCTTCATGTACGACCGCCGAAAAAATAACCTTCCCCTTTAAAGAAGCACCTGCATCCAAGGCCTGCTTAATCCGCTTAAATGCAAAAAACTGCGCTGCCAGCCCTGCTTTCAAGTCACTGGCGCCTCTTCCGATCAGAACGTCGCTTTCCACAGCTGCCTTAAAAGGGCTGTAGGGTTTCCACGCCTCCAGACTTCCTTCTGGCACCACATCAAGATGTCCGTTCAGCAGGACGACTGGCCCCTCTCCACAATTGATTACTCCGTAGACATTGCCGGCTTCATCGACTTTAGGTATGACACCAATCTGATCTAAAGCATTCTGAATAAATACTGCTGCTTCGCCTTCTTCTCCGGAAAGAGAAGGTATTTCAATCAATGCTTTTAAAAACGCTACATACTCCTTTTTCATTTTACAATCATCTGACATTTTGTTTCCTCCTGATATTAATTGCTTACGTTTATCAGTCGGTTAACGCTATTCAAAATGAAAAGACCAGCAGCTCAAGCCCAAAGGACCTGCGATTTTAACAATATCCAGGTTTTATAAGGCTTTTGAAGCTGCTGGTCTCACCTCGTTTATAAATTATGAAACTCATATTTTAATTTGATTTTATCTCCGCGAAAGACAACCTTCGAATACTCATAGGGCGTATCATCCTGCGCAAAAAGAATATCCTCAAGAATCAGCAGCGGATAGCTCTCTTCCACACGGAAAAGCTGGGATTCTTTTTTAGACGCCTTGACCGATTCCAGCGTTTCCTGTATACGCGTAGGTAAAAGCTGGTATTCTTTCTCAAGGATAACACATAACTGCTCATCGACAAGGTCATGCTTCTCGATGCCCTCGCATAATTGTACCGGGATATAAGAATAATGCAGACTGATCGGTTTTCCCTTAAGATAACGCAGACGCTCAATCAGCATAACCGGCGCAGCCTCTGGAATACGCAGCTTTCTCGATACACTGCCAGAAGCCTGAATAATGGCAGAATCCAACAGTTTTGTTGTCGTTTCGTACCCCATACGCTCAAGCTGCTCCCGAAAGCCCATGTAAGCTAAAGACTCTGTCATAATCTTAGGCTCTGATACAAAGGTACCCTTCCCCGGAACACGGTAGAGCACGCCTTCCTGAACCAAATTCTGACAAGCCGTCCGAATGGTCATACGGCTCAGGTCATACTCTTTGCTCAGCTCGCTTTCAGAGGGGATTGCATTTTGTGGTTTCCAAATGCCGGTATCTATATTATTTCGGATCAGCTCTTCCAGCTGAACATAAAGTGGCTTTGGATTATTTCTTTCAATACTATTCATCTTTAATCCTCCTGAAAGTGTGTGTCTATATCATACCATAATCTTAAACGCTTTTTCAATATCGTAAACCACTTTGTTATAACGCAAACTTTCTTATGGCTCCAATTCAAACCGGAATGGCCTTAGAATTCCAGTTTTTTTATTATTTTACTCGCAACATCTTCCATAATGCCAAGGGCCTCGGCCATCCACAGTGCATTGTAACGGCCGCTGCGCGTTTCCTTTGCAAAGTACAGACTCTTCACCAGCTCATCCTCATCAATCTGTAACTGTTTTGGGTGCCATGGGCCGCCCACTTTCTTTAATTTTTCAATAAGAGCTTCGGAGGTTGGCATTGCCTCAAACCGTCTGGCCAGGGCTTCATGATGTTTGATAATCTTTTCTATTTCGTTTTGTCTCGCTGCTTTGTCAAAGGAGTGGTTTTCTGCCTGTAATTCCAGAATGCTTTCTGCGCCTTCACCATAAACCGCCCGGATTTCCTTCTCCCACTCAGTTCTGTCCCAGATTTTTTCAACGGCCTTTTCAACATCGAAGCGCTCGAAATCAATGTCCATAATTTCTTCCCAAATCATGGTGTTGATCACAGCCCCAACACCGACCTCCTGGCCATGCATTGATTGCGGCACACCTTTTTCATCCTGACATTTAATCCAGAAATGGTTCAGCTGGTGCTCAGCGCCGGAGCCGCAGGGTGATGAATCATACCACGCCATTGCCACCGCGCTTTTATACAATGCGTCTGTTAAATTTTCAATGGCTTTTTTCTCTCCTGGCACAATGCCCTCTATTGTCTCATCCGCAGTTCCCTCGGAAATACATTCGCCCATCATTGCCTCTACCCGGTCACAATAATAAATATCCTTGATCAATTTTCCTGCATACCAGTCCATACCTGCGCTTATTTTAGAGATCACCTCGCCCACACCGGCAGCGTTCATAACGCTCGGCGCTTTTGCAATGATATCGGAATCGGCCAAAATCAGGCTGGGATAATTGAGATAATATGTCACCTGAAGCCCATCGACAATGATAATGGACATGTTTGTAAAAAAGCCGTCCATCGTCATAGCCGACGGGATCGAAACACATTCTAAATTCAGGCGTGTTGCCGCATAACGGACGACATCCGTGACTGTTCCGCCCCCCAATGATACGATGTAATCAGCGTCAAAAGGCGTATTGCAGATAACATTTCCAACGGTGTACTCATCTGGACGGATACGGCCTTTGAGCACATAACATTCAATCTTCAGACCCTGCTCCTGCCAGTATGCATAGATCTCTCTGCCAATGGACTCAAAAATCACCTCGTCTGTTACGAGTATGCCTTTTTTACCAAGCTCAAGCGCTTTGACATAATAAGGCAGTTTTCTGGCGGCACCCGAAGCGATCACAACTTCTCCAATCGGCATCTTATGATGCCTCCCACATTCACAGTCAAAATCATGCCTTTCATAAATATTAAAACCGCTTTTTTGCATATCCATTTTTTCCTCCAAAATAAAATACTGGCCAGCATTAACCTGGCCAGTACGTATATGTTTTTTTATTAGAATATACGGTTGTCCAAGGCGTTATAAACGTTGATAAAGCGCTGATAAGCTTTATCGTAAGCTGCAAATTTTTCTGGATCAGGCTCAAAAACTTCAGTCAGTTTAACTGCTTTTTCAGCTGCGTCCCGGCAGTTTTCATAAGCGCCCACGCCAATACCAGCGTACAGAGCTGCTCCTAAGCAGCCTGTTTCACCTGCACTCAGCAGCTGGATCGGCAGTTTAAAAATGTCAGCCAGCATCTGACACCACATCGGAGATTTTGCGGCGCCGCCTGTCAGGCGAATGGAGTTAATTTTAATTCCAGCTTCCAGTTCGGCGTTGATAATATCATATACCTCAAAGCTGATGCCTTCCATTACCGCTCTTGCCATATCGGCTTTTTTCGTTCCAAGGGACATTCCGATGAAAACACCGCGTGCCTTATCGTTGATTTTAGAGCCTGACGCCCCCTGCAGGTATGGTAAGAAGGTTATGCCATTTGCTCCTGGCGGGACATCTGCGATCTGTGCATTGATGAGTTCATAAGGATCTGTTTTGACCAGCTCAGCCGAGAATTTTTCAATGTCACAGAAGGTATCCCGATACCAGCGGTAGCTTGAAGCGGACGTATTTGAAAAGGCCTCGATGGTATAATTGCCAACCCCATGATTCCCTTTAACGACCAGTCTTCCCTTTGGATCACGAATCGGTTCATCACTCACGATAAAGCATGAGCCGAAGGTACCCATTACCACAACTGCCGTTCCGTCATCCACACCGCCTGAACCGAAGGTGTTACAATTCTGGTCATGTGCGCCAACGCAGATTGGTGTTCCTTCTGCCAATCCGGTGAGCTCAGCGACATCTTTTGGAATATGTCCGACGACTTTTCCCGGTTCGTCTACCAGCTCAGCTCTTTTTTCCAGCGGAATTCCCAACATATCATGCATACGCTTCGACCAGCATTTATTGTTGATATCCATCATACCCTCGCGGCTTGCAGATGAAAAGTCTGTATAATATCCGTCTGCGCCGAGCTGCTTAAGAAAATAGTCCTGATGTGTGGAGAACATGGCTGTTTTATTCCAGTTTTCCGGCTCATGATGTTTAAGCCATACCAGCTTCGCAATACTAAAGCACATTCCCAGCGGATCGCCGGTCAGCTGATAATATTCTTCTCTTGGAATCTGATCCGTAATCCATTTTATTTCTCCCTCGCTGCCTCGAAGATCCTGCCAGCCTACAAATGGCCGGATCAGTTCGCCATCTTCATCTAAAAGACCGATAACAGACCCCTGGGAAGAAAGCCCCACAGCTATGATATCCTTTGGATCTACCTGCGCCTTACGGATGGCTTCTTTACAGGTTTTGAACAATGCCGGTGTCATGTCCTCCGGAATTTGCTCTACCCAGCCTTCATGCGGGTAATAACATGGGTATTCACGGTAATCGCTCCCAATAAGGTTTCCTTCAAGGTCAAAAACGCATACTTTACAGCCGGTCGTTCCGGCGTCCATACCAACTAAATATTTTCCCATTTTATTTCTCCTCTATAACTTAGTTTTAGTTTTTAATATTAAATCTCTGATCAAAGTCCCCCAACTCTGATTTTTGGCAGTATGTTTTTGTTTTATCCCTGGTATGCGGGAATTAATCCAATTTTCCGTAAATCATCAACACCGTCTAAAATTTCCTTGCCGCCCTGAGTTCCGATCAATTCTGCTCCGGCTAAAATAAAAGCAAACGCATTCTGCGGACGCGGCGCCTTAACCCCGGCAACCTTTACCTTCGTGTCAGAGCCTTCGAGGGCTTCTACCATCAGGATAACGTCTGAGACACTTGGTCCTGCATATTGCCCTGTTGAGGTCTTAACCCAGTCGATGCCCGCTTCAGCCACCAGCTTGGTAGCGGTTACAATTTCTTCTTTGGTTAACATACAGGTTTCAATGATCATTTTAGTCATAGCCGGACCCGCTGCTTTTTTATAGTCCTTGAATTCCTGTAAAACCTTGTCGTATTTGCCCTCTTTTAAATCGCCAACATTCATGCAGTTATCCAGAACAGTCGCCCCCATACGGACGGCTTCTTCTGTTTCAAAGCATTTTACAGCGCTGCTCTGCTGACCAAAAGGAAAACCTATTCCCGCACCGACCAGCAGATCTGTCCCCTTTAACTCTTCGGCAACGACCGGTGTCCAGTAAGAGGATGAAAAACAGAAAGCCTTGCAGTTGTACTCAATGGCAGTCCTGCATCCCTTGCGAATATCTTTTTCTGTTGAGTCTTTGCCCAAAACAGAAAAATCAATCAGCTTCCCCATGTCATGTTTTGTCATTTTCGATAAATCAACCATTTTTTTACTCCTTTATTTTGTAATTATTTTTATCCTTTATATTTTGGAACAACGCCAATTTCGCGCATCATATCCAAAGAATCAATGATCTGCGGCGCCTGGCGGGTACCAATCAACTCTGCTCCGCCCATCAAGAAACAGTAAGCGTTCTGTGCTCTCGGAAACTTAACACCCGATACTTTTACCTTTGTATCACTTCCTTCAAGCGTTTTAGCCATAATGCGTACCTGCTCCATCGTCGGACCTTCCCACTGTCCTGTTGATGATTTAGCCCAGTCCAAGCCTGCTTCTGCAATTAGCTCACAGCCAATACGAATTTCTTCATCTGTCAGCATACATACTTCCAGAATCATTTTTGTGATCGCCGGGCCTGCTGCTTTTTTATAATCTTTAAATTCCTGGAGAATCTGGTCGTATTTTTTGTCTTTCATCAGGCCAACGTTCATGACATTATCCAATACCGTTGCTCCCATTCTTACAGCTTCTTCTGTTTCAAAGCATTTAACTGCGCTGGTCTGCTGTCCAAACGGAAATCCAATCCCTGCTCCGACCAAAATATCGGTTCCCTTTAATTCTTCTGCAACCACCGATGACCAAATTGAAGAAGAGAAGCAGAAGGCTTTTACATTGTATTCAATGGCTGTTTTACACTCTTCCCGGATAATCGCTTCTGTTGTGTCTTTTGGGCCAATGAAATAGTCAAAACATTTACCAACATCTTTTTTTGTCATTTTTGAAAAATCAATCATTTTTTTACTCCTTGTCCTGTTTATCCTTTAATTTATATCCTGGCTTATCAGCTGTCTTATCCTTCATAAGGCGGCAGTAACCCAATTTCCCGCATCTGATCCATCGAATCAATAATTTCCGGCGCAGACCGTGTTCCAATCAGCTCTGCCCCTGCCATAATAAAGGCCCATGCATTCTGAGGTCTTGGAAACTTAACGCCAGAAACCTTCAGCTTAACATTGGAATCCGCGATTGTTTCTTTCATAATCAAAACCTGCTCCATCGTCGGCCCCTCAAACTGTCCTGTCGCTGATTTTGCATAATCAAGACCAACTTCCTTAATCAGCTCGCATCCAGCCTTTATCTCATCATCTGTGAGAAACGCAACGTCTAGAATTCCTTTTGTCATACGTCCCTGAGCCGCATTTTTAAAATCAACAAGCTCCTGTTTGACAACATCATATTTTTTGTCTTTTAAAGCTCCTATGTTGATGACCATATCCAGACATGTACAGCCTGCCTTCACAGCCATTTCTGTTTCCATGGCTTTTACAGCCGAAGGCTGTGAACCGAAGGGAAAACTGATCCCTGTCGCAATGTTAACGTCCGTATCTCCTAATTCTTCTACCACAATGGGTGTCCAGTAGGGTGAAGACGAATAGAAAGCCGCGCAGTTATAAGCCTTTGCCTCACGGCACCCATTACGGATGGCTTCTTCATCGGTATCTTTTGGCAGAATGGCATAATCAAAGAGCTTTCCGGCATCCCACTTGGTTAACTTTTTTAAATCGATCATTTTTTTCTCCTGGTATAATCTGTTGAATCCACTGCTTTACTTTTGAAGCGGCGGTACAATGCCAATCTCACGCATCTGGTCTAAGGCATCTATAATCGCCACAGCTGCACGGGTTCCAATTAAATCTGCTCCTGCCAGTAAAAACGCGTAGGCATTCTGAGGTCTCGGAAATTTAACACCGGCAACCTTCAGCTTAATGTCGGTATCCTTCAATGTTTTTTTCATGAGTAAAAACTGATCCATCGATGGCCCTTCAAACTGTCCTGTTGATGTTTTCGCATAGTCAATCCCCGCTTCTGCAATTAAATTACAGCCTGCAATAATTTCATCATCGGTTAAAAAGTTAACGTCCATGATGCATTTCGTCAGGTTGCCTTCAGCCGCTTTTACAAAAGCATCCAGACCTGCCTTCACTTCCTTGTAATTCTTGTCTTTGAGGGCGCCGATATTCATGACCATGTCCAGCGCCGTACACCCGAGTCGGACAGCCTCTTCGGTCTCGAGTCCCTTCATTTTTACCGTTGACGCGCCAAAGGGAAAATCCAAGCCTGTGGCGATATGGATGTCTGTTCCTTCGAGCTCTTCCTTTACCACAGGTGTCCAATAAGGTGATGCTGAATAGAAAGCCGCGCAGTTATAAGCCTTTGCTTCCTGACAGCCTCTGCGAATATCCGCTTCTGTTGTGTCCTTGGGCAGTACCGAATGGTCAAAACACTTTCCTAATGACCACTTATCCATTTTTGATAAATCAACCATCGTCTTCCTCCTATATTCTCTTTTTTAAAGGAGCAGTTCCTTTATTTCACTCATTGCATCCACCATATAGGCCGGTCCCAGATCCTTCAGCACTTCACTGCTGCCGTATCCATAGGTTACCGCACATACATCCACACCTGCGTTGTAGCCTGTCATAAAATCTGTTTTTGTGTCCCCCACCAGCACTGCCTGTTCTGGCTGCATCTGGTAGTGTGCCAGTATTTTTTGAATACATTCCGGGTGAGGTTTTGGGTTTTCAACATCATCTGCGGTTACCAGATAGTCAAAATACTGTTCAAACGCCAGGGCTTTCATAATTTTTTCTGTAGCGCTTCTGATCTTATAGGTCGCCAGAGCCATTGGCCTGCCCATTTTCTGGTAATGGTCCAATATTTCCTTAACGCCGGGATACAGGCTGGTGTACACGGCACAGTTTTCTTCGTAATATTTTTTAAACAGCGGCAAAATCTCACTGTCGATTAACGCTTCTTTATCCTCTCCAAGACTCTTTAGAAGAACATTGCGTGCTCCGCCGCCAATGCAGCTCCGTATAAAAGTGTCTGATTTTGGCTCAAATCCATATTTCTCAATAATATACTTAACAGTCGCCACAATATCCGCTGCAGAATCTACCAACGTCCCATCCAGATCAAAAATAATCAAATCATAATGTTTTCCCATTTTTTCACCTACAGTCTGGACAACAGCTCATTGCTGTAAAAATACTCTGGCGTAATGCCGCATTCGCCAATGTTCCGGACTTTTTTGCTGGACTTTTTATAATCTGCGTGGTAGTCTGAGCCTCCGGAAATGATCGCAACCTTGTCAGTGTAGTCTCTGCGTACCTGCTCTATGATTTCTTCCTTTGTCAGCGAGCCATTATAGGTTGTTTTGTCATAGGTATAGGAGGCCTCAATGCCGTCCAGCCCGCCCTTGATCAGGCGGTCAATATATTCAGCTCTCGAACATTCCAGGGCCTTTGTTTTAACCCTCTCGTCAATGAGATAGGGGTGCGCCAATATGACGATTCCTTCCGCGCGGTGTACAATATCAATAATGGTCAGGGGGTCTGGCTTTTCACGTTTCACACTGTATTCCGGTGTGTTGCGGATCATCAGCTTGGCGTCACTCCAGGTTTCAGTATAGCCTTTCTCGGCCATAAGGTTAAAGATGATTTTCTTCTGCACATCCTCTGGCTTTCTCGGGATATCATTGTAATTGAGCACTTCCTCCCATCTGATGGGAAAGCCCTTCTCTGTCAGCAGTTCAGTCAGCCTCCTGTAGGAATCAATTTTACTTTGAACAATAATCCGGTTCATGGCCAGGATTTCAGGGCTAGAGTAATCACAGCCAAAGGCTACCAGATGCACATCCTCTACCTCTGTTTCACAGGAAAACTCAATTCCCTTTAAAACCTTCATGCCTTTCTTCTGGGCATAGCGTTCCACATCAACCATGAGCCCGCCTACTTCAATCTTCTCCGGCGGCAGCACATCATGGTCTGTAATGGCTACGACCTTCATCCCCAGGGCTGCCGCGGTATCCAGAAATTCCTTTGGGGTATCATTTCCGTCTGAGCGGGTTGTGTGGCTGTGCAGATCACAGAGATAATTTGGTTTGTAATCCATATGCTCACTTCCTAATCTTCCAATAAACTGAACAGTGTGATGTGATTTCTAACCACTTCTTTGACCTTATCTTTTACAAAGGCATCCAGCTTCAGTGGGTCATTTTCATCAGGCCGCAGCTTTGTATAGTCTCTCATACCGCCGCAGTAGGCAATCTTGATCGCTGTTGAAATATTGACTTTTGCCGCACCCAAACTGATCAGCCGTTTAAAGGTGCCTGTACTCAGACCGGTACCGCCATGCAGTACCAACGGGCAGGGCGAAAAGCTGTTGATGTTTTCAAAAAGGTCGTAATCAATTTTAACCTCGCCTTTATATACACCGTGGGCTGTACCGATGGCCGGGGCAAAGGCATCAATTTTTGTCTCTTCCAGATAAACCTTACAGTCCTCCGGATTTGCCAGAGCACTCTGGTCTTCATCGACCACAATATCGTCTTCCACGCCCACGATAGCTCCAAGCTCACCTTCGACGGTAACATCTTTTGCGTGGGCGGCTTCCACAATTTTTTTGGTGTTCCCAATATTTTCTGGCAGCGGCAGTTTTGAGCCGTCGTACATAACAGAGCTCCATCCGCCGTCAATACAGGCGATTGTAAAATCCACATCGGTCGAATGGTCAAGATGCACCGCCACATCTACCTTTGCATTTTCCACAATCGGTTTTAAAAACTGCATCATTTCTTCAATTCCAAATTGCTTGACGGTTTTAACCGAGGTCTGAAGAATGATCGGGCAACTCAGCTCTTCTGCCGCTTCCACCGCCGCCTTTGCTGTCATTTGATTGACAATGTTGAAGGCGCCGACAGCGTACCCGCCTTTTCTGGCATCCTTCAATATTTTTTCCATGTTTACATAACTCATTTCATGACCTCATTTCTTATTCTGATTTTATTTTGCGCCGTTGGCCGCGTTCATAAACCGGCGCTGATAGCTGATTACTTGGTTGCAGGAGGTAAAACGTGCCAGATAGTTTGGCTCTGCGGTGATAACTACACGGTTGACCAGATCACTGAATTCGTCCTCGACTAAAAGCTTGTCGATATCCGGGTAATTGAGCGGCCCTTCCATACTGCAGATAATCAGTCTTGAATCGTCCAGGTTGGTGTTTTTAAACCATCTCAGGTTATGTCTTACACTGTCCAGGCCGTCAGATCCTTCATGGTCTTCAAAGTGCCGGTACTTAAGCAGATCCTCGGCTGCCTGCTTGACGCTCAGCAGATCCATTTCCTGGCCTTTGCACAGGTAGTCTTTTTCGATGAACATTTTTTTTATGTCTTCCAGATATCTGGGGTCGCGTGTTGCATCGTAAGCCGCAAGGCCTTTTTTCATGATTTCGGACTGCATGAAGCGGTGGCGGACAAAGCTGTTGATAAAATAAGGCTTTGCCTGCAGCGCAAGTGCTGTCTGGTAGGGCTCAAACATTAAAGTAAAATTGACCCGGTAGCCATTTTCCTGAAGCATCAATGCGATGTTGTGGCCTCTCAGCGCTTCGGCTGTACCAGGTGCGTCGCAGGGGATTGAAAATTTCTTGTCGCCTGTAAGGAGCTGGTCAACGGTTTCCTTGCTGACTGGTCCGGTGTGCGGTACCTTGATGACGACGCGGTATTCGGACAGCATCTCTTTAAATTTAGCGGCTTCTTCCAGAATCTCTGCGTCCGATTTGCCAAAGGGGTCGTTCAGCTCAACGCTGATGTCTGCTCCAGGGCCCAGAATCCTGCCGATTTCTGCCATAACCTCGTCTCTTGTTTTAAACTGGCTGCCGACATTTGCTTTTGGATTATTGATGAACAGATCATAGATGATCCCAGGGTTACAGGTCAGATTGGCAAGAATATTTTTGATGGGCGCTACTTCGTAAGGATTGGCGCTGTCTGCTGAAAACAGGACGTTGGTCGGGCGTTTCACCCCATTTTTGTCATAGCTGATATCTCTTACCAGGTCTGCCCTGAGGGCCCCGTCCTCCTCCAGCTCGTATTCTACCCGGAAGCCTGCCGGGGTCTGGCCTTCTGATACGTCAAAGGTGTCAATGACCTTTTTAAATCCATCGGTCACACCAATGGATTTCACGTATGGCTTTAAGGCCTGAAAGGTCTCAAACGCCATTGGCTGGTCGGCCACTCTGCTGATGTACGCCTTCTCGCTGTCAATGAATGTGACGTCTGTTTTCTTGAATGTGTTTAAACTGCATTTAATCTCCATGTCTCTCTCCTTATGCTAAATTATGAATGTAAGTTTCAATGGTCTCTGTCAGCTTATCAGCGCTTAAACCATAATAATCTAAAAGTTCACGGTATGGCCCCGTCTGAGTGGACCCGGCCTCAATGCCCAGTACGTGAACCGGTGCGTGGTGCGGCATATCTGAAAGAAGCTCCAGCACACTGCTCCCAAAGCCGCCGGTGGTTATGTGCTCCTCGACTGTGCACATAAGCCGGCAGTTTTTATAAGCGTCGCGGATCAGCTTTTTGTCCAGTGGCTTAACGGTTGTAAAATTAAGCACCTTGACTCTATAGCCCTTTTCTGCCAGCCGCTGTCCTGCTTCCAGCGCGTCAACGCTCAGTGTCCCTGTAACCAGAATGACCACGTCATCGCCAGTGTCCAGAAGATTCTCTCCCTTGCCGATTTCAAAGCTGCGCTTTTCCAGATTCACAGGCATTTCCATGGCGTTTCGCGGCATCCGGATATAAACAGGCCCTTTGCAGGCCACAGCCTTTCTGAGCGACATTTCTACCTCATAGCCGTCGCCGGGATTAAAAATCACCATATTCGGCACTGTTTTTAAAATTGCCATATCCTCCAGCGCCTGGTGTGTAGAGCCCAGATTAGAATGGGACAGACCGCTGCTTGAGCCAATGATCTTTACGTTCATGTTCGCGTAGCCCACATCATTTCGTATCTGTTCAAAGCACCGCATACTGATAAAGGGAGCGATGGCTGATACCACCGGCACTCTGCCGGATTCCGCCAGACCGGCACAAATGCCGATGGCGTCCTGCTCGCTGATCCCAACCTCTAAATACTGTAAGGGCAGCGCCTCTTTAAAAGAATTCATGCCGGAGCCCGCGCCGGAATCACAGGATACCGCCATAACGCGTTCATCTGTTTTTCCAATTTCCAGAAGCACTTCGCCAAAGACATCTCTTGGGTTTAACTTTATTCCTGCCATTATGACCACCCCTTTGCTTCCTGATAGCTGCGTAAATCTTCCAATGCCTGTCTGGCCTCCTCAGAATCCTTTCCAGGATTCCAGTGGTGATACTTCACGTTATTTTCTGCAAAGGACATTCCCTTGCTCTTGACAGTATTGGCAATAACCATCGTTGGCTTTCCTGCCTGAGCAGGCGTCTGTTCAAAAACCTTCAGCATTGCCGCCACATCATGGCCGTCCACAATCTCTACCGCCCATCCAAAGCTTTTATATTTTTCCGCAAGATCTGCGCTGTTGAGCACCTCTTTTGTTGTACCGTTAATCTGAAGACCGTTCCGGTCGATAATGGCAACCAGATTGTCAAGTTTATGGTGGGCTGCAAACATTGCGGCTTCCCAGTTAGAGCCTTCTCCCTGCTCGCCGTCGCCCATGAGGACAAACACACGGCTGTCGTGGTCTTTAAGCTTTGCGTCCAGAGCCATACCGCAGCCAATTGGCAGCCCATGCCCCAGAGCGCCGGAGCTGAAGTCCACACCCCGGAACTTTTTCATATCCGGATGCCCCGGCACGATTGTCCCCAAATGGTTATAGCTATGCAGTACCCGTTCACTCTCAAATCCCTTTTCAATCAGCGTCCCGTACAGCGCCAGGCATTTATGTCCCGCGCTCAGGATAAGTCGGTCTCTTTTTTCCCATTTGGGTTTGTTAACATCGACTTTCATCACTCCAAAGTACAGTGTCGCCAGAATGTCCGTACAGGACAGGGACGGTCCGGCATGACCATCACCATTCTCAATAATGGTTTTTACAATATCATTTCGGATATTAAACGCCTTTCTCTCAATTAATTCGATTTTATCCACAAGTAATTCCCCCTCGGTCATCATTAGTGGTCATGACCAGTTAAGACTAGTATAGTTGCAGTGTAACCGATTGTCAAGCCTTTTCGACCCTCTTAAATTGTCTATATTTTAACGATTTTAACTGGTCATGCTCTTCCAAGACGTAATCTGGTGCTTTTTCTTTTAACCCGTCATGGTGTAAAATTTTTTGGAAACCGACATTAAATTTTTAAGCTTTTTATTAAGAAAAGAGGACCGGCAAGCTTTGCCGATCCTCTCAGAAACCTTTATTTAACAGCAGCAATCCAGATCATTGCCGCATTTACAATTTGACATTTTCTTTTGCATGATGGTTTTTACCAGTTCTTCCTGGCTTAATCCCGACCAGTCCAGCAGCTCTTTGTTGGATGGATACTCGCCGCTCTTGACAATTTTTCCGTCCAGCATTACTGCCGGCAGAGCTTCTATTCCCTTCTCATCCATAAGCTGCCGGATCTCAGGCATCTCCTTATAGAGTGAGGGCTCCTGCATAGGGTTGTAACGGATAATGTCTTTTCCCGCTATTTTCAGATTCTCTACCATGGTGGTGATCCGCATGTATTCTTTATTGCCCATGGGCTCACACTCGCCGGCATAACACTGGATATCCGGATCAAAAATTTCTATATGATGCATCATTATGACACCTGCTTTCGTTTTTTCTTTCTAGATACCCCAAAGCAACAGGACGAAACGCTTTCTGAGTGTTCTTAAGGCTCACACTTTCCGCCAAACACTTCTTCCAGCTTATTGAGGGGAAAGGGTGTCCTCGCCAGCGGCTTAACCGCAATGGACATGAGCAGCGCCGGATTGTCATCTGCCGCGATGCGATTTGAACTGAGCGCACCACACAGACGGCACCTGTGAATAACCGCCCACTCTCCGTTTTTCCGGACCCAGACGCTCACTGGCTCCATAACACCATGACATAAGGAGGCGCGGTCCCCGGGCTTTTTATCGACATGGAGGCTTGACAGGCATTTGGGGCAATGGTTCCTGTGCTCACTGCCAGCTCCTTCGGGTGCAACGTGAGCACCGCACACCTTACACACAAAGCTTTCTGTGCAGGCTGTTCGCCTGTAGTCTGGCTTCTGCTGCAGCTTAGACGGTTTCTCTCCCATACTTTGATAGGCATCGTACCGTTCTCTTTCAACAGACTCCTCCCGAAGAGCCTGCAGCACCGCACAGCCTTCCTCATGTGTATGCGTACAGCTGCTGAACGCGCAATGATGGACCAGCCGGGCAATTTCTGGAAAGGTGGTATTTTTTTCATTCTCTGCAACGGCCTGCAGCGCAAAATCACGAAAGCCCGGGGTATCAATAAGGCAGGTATTTTGAGGGCCATACATCATCTGGCTGCTGTGCGTGCTTGGAAATTTTATCGGGGTTTTCACTTCCTCCGAGAGCCTGCTCAGAATTTTATGGATCAGGGTCGATTTACCGCAAGACCGGTCGCCCACGACCACCCCTGTTTTATTTGACACTTCCTCTATCATGGCTTCTATCTCAGCCTGTCCTGACCCGGCAAAGACCAGGTCTGCGGTTTTCCGGTAAAGGTTTATTTTTTTCTCGAGCAGTTCCTTTTCTCTTTTACCGACCAGATCCAATTTGCTGATCAAAATAATGATTTTAACCCCTGCCCGTCTGGCTGCAATAACAGCAGATTCCAGATAACCTGCCTGATGCCTGAAATACTCGGCTGTCGCAACGGCCAAAAGATAGTGCACATTGGCAGCTATTATTATCCTTTCTCCCGGCAAACGCCGGCTTCCCCTGAAAACCTCTGTTTCTCTTGGCAGCACTTCAGATAATCTATACGTATCGTTATCCACAGAGCTTATTGCCACACGGTCTCCAACCACCAGCGCATTTTTCTTTGAAACCATCGTCTGTGGCAGCAGACAGGTCAACAGCTTGTCCCCAGCCCGGACCTGCGCCTGCTTATTCATTATTTTTACAACGGTTGCCTTTATCATTTCTCTCTCTGCATCCTGTATCGAAATGTTTTCTTTTATTTTTTTCTTTTTCATTTGTTTTTCTCCAATCTTTTTTCAGGAATTGCCCCTTTTCTGCAAAAACATTATACATGCTCTTAAATTGGCACAACAACCGCCTTTATTTTTCTGAAATAAAAAAGCGCCGCAGGACTTTTAGCTGCGGCACTCTTATCACTGGTTTTCCAGCTTACATTTTGCAATAATTTTATGTATACTTTTGGGAGACAGGAAATAAATCTCCGAAAGACGGGCGGCGGACACCCCCTCCGTATACTGCTGGTAAATTTCCCGGTTTCTCAAAAGCGTTTCCTGTTTTCGATTGGTATTCTGCCCCCAGCCTTTTCTGTTTGTCTCTTTACGGGGCACATATATGTATTCTCCGTCAATATAATCCTGAATTTTGTCAACAAGTTCTTTTGGCAGCACGTCGCCTGCCTTGATATAGCTCATTATGCTCCTCCTAATTTATTTTTTAGGATTAAGCAAGGGCTATACACAACTCATTATTCTGATGTCATGCGATAACCCCTGCTAAGCACAACGATCCGAAGCGTACTTCATAAACTTTCCCTTTCGTCGTAAATTTGAACACAAAAAGCCCGCGGCCAACACACCACACCTCTAAAGATGCAGAACGCTCCTGCGGGCAGTATAAATCAAATATAAAACCGTACAACCGCAAAAGCCGCTGCACCGCCATGATTCGATAAGTTGAAGCCGTCTGTCTGGTATGTTTCTAAAAAGGTCAACGAAACAAAGGGGTTTGCCCCCATCATCACTGTACCCTTTCAACTGTATTTAGTTGAGAACCCTGTAAACAGACAAAGCCGACATCAACACACCTCTTTCAATCATTTTTCTAAATTATAACATCCGGGCCGTTTCTTGTCAAAACCCTTAAATCTTGGCCGCAATGCATGCCATCCGCTCTGCCTCCTCCACATAGACCAGGTGCAGGGCCGTGCGGTATACGGCACTCAGCGTTTTTTCACTTAATATATCGCTTACTGTGCCTGTTAACATGTGCCCGTCCCGGTCCAGGATGCCTGCCTTCCCCTCAAGCAAAATCGGCTGGTCCGGGTTATGGGTAGTCATGATAACTGCGTAATCCCGGCCACACAGTTTTTTGATGAGCCGCATAATGTTTAATTGATTGCCGTAATCCAGCGCGGAGGTCGGTTCATCAAAAAGAATAATTTCCGGCTGCTGAACGATGGCTCTGGCAATACATGCCTGCTGCTTTTCACCACCGCTGATCTGAGTGCAGAGACGGTGCGCGAGGTGTTCAATGCCGAGCAGCGAAATGGTTTCATCTACAATTTCGTAATCTTTTTTCTTTGGTGTCACCAGCATTCCCACATGCGCGGCCCTTCCCATGGCGATGTAGTCCCGCACAGAGTAGCCGTAGGTTATCTCCGTGGTCTGAGGCACATAGGCAATTTTAAAGGCCGTTTCTCTGGAGCTCATTTTATCCAGACGAGCACCGTCCACCAATATCTCCCCGGTTGTCAGAGGCGTCAAGTTTGCAAGGGAATTAAGGAGCGTTGACTTACCCGCTCCATTTGGGCCAAGGATGGTAAAAATCTCTCCCTTTTCCAGTGTGAATGAAATATCGGTAAAAACATTTTCCCTAGTTGGATAGGAGAAGCCAGCTTTTTTCACTTCCAGTAAGGCCATATCACGCACTCATCCTTTGCTTGATCAATACCCAGGTAAAGAAGGGCGCTCCGATAAAGCCGGTTAAAATACCAAGGGGAAGCTCCCCACCGGTAAGCGTCCGGGCCAGGGTATCAATGATGATCAGAAATGCGGCGCTGAGCAGTGTGGTGACCGGCAGCAGCCGCACATTGTTACTGCCCACCACCATTCTTCCAAGGTGAGGCATAACAAGCCCGATCCATCCAATGGTTCCGCTCATACATACTGCCGAAGCCGTCAGCACGGTAGAGCAGATGATGGCAATCCCTCTCTCAAAGCGCAGGTTAACGCCCAGAGACCGCGCCTCATTATCCCCGACAGATAAAATATTAATCCGCCACCGCATGATAATAAGCACTGCGCCGCTGATGATCATAATCGGCGCAATGGCCATAAGCGTGGGATAGGTGACCTTCGCGATGCTCCCCAGCTGCCAGTAGGTCATGTCAGGCAGTTGGGTATCCGTATCTGCAATGTATTTTGTGAGGCCAATGATCGAATTCATAAATCCGCCTACGATCACACCGGCCAATACCAGCATCATGGTTGAATTACGGTGCATCAGCTTTGGAATAGAGGTGGTGACAAACACGGTTAAAAGACCGCCCGCAAAGGCCAGCACCTGTGTCATTCCACTCCCCAGACTCATCAGGATTGCAACAGCCGCGCCCACACAGGCTCCGGCGGAAACCCCCAGAAGATCTGGCGATACCAGAGGGTTTTTAAACATCCCCTGATAGGTGGCCCCGGCCAATGCCAGGGAACCACCGACCAGGACAGCAGCCAGTACACGCGGCAGCCGCAGGTTGATAATAACATCATACATTGTCTTATCCCAGGTTGGGGTGATGGGGAATATCTGGGACAGCAGTATTTTGACAGCCTGTATTACCGGCACATGATAACGCCCCACACACAGCGCTGTTAAAATAAGTACAATAACCGCCGCCAGTGTCAAAACCAGTCCAAGCGGCCTGTCTTCCGGATTTTTCACCCTGTTTTCTTTTATATCTCTCGCCATACAGTTTTGTCCTTTTATTTTCAAAAAAGCCGCCGGGCAATCGGCGGCTTTGACTGTTTATTCTTTCATATTATTTCTTTATGCCCTTTAATCCGGCTTAGCGTCCGTCCGGGGCATTTTTGCCAGCTAAAATCGCATCCGCATATTCATCTGAAAGATCATAGCCTAAATAATCTTTGTAGAAGGAAATGGTTTCCTTTTTCATGTCAATGTCCTCGAATTTATCCGGATATAGGGTTTTAGCCACCCAAAGCACCTGCAGCGCAGACTCTGAACCAAAGCGGTCCCACTGGAAGGTTCCCTGCGGGTTGCGGTAAACCTTACCGTCCTGAACCGCCTTCAGGTTTGCCAGTGAAGCGTCGCTCATCAAGGCATCATAGGCGTCTGCCTGTCCAGTTCCGCCAACAATGATCACATCCGGATTAATGCTCAAAAACTGCTCCGGTGTAATTTCCTTGCTCATTCCTTGAAGAATCCCATCAGTGGATAATTTTCCACCAGCCATGGTCAGCCATTCTTCCTGCATTGTACCGTTTCCGGTTGTTTTGTAAGGACTGGTGCCGCTCTGTCCATCGACATAGTGTACAACAGGCTTGTCCTCATCTTTTACGTCCTTTAAACGGTCCTGAACCAGCTTAATGTTCTTTTCCAGATACTCAACGTACTTGTCAGCCCGTTCCTTTTCGCTGGTTCCCAGCGCTTCACCGGTTTTTAAGACAGATTCCTTTAAACCTTCATAATTATTGAACATCATACACGCTGCGTTAAGCCCTGCAGCACGGTAAGCTTCGGCGTCCTCATCACTGGAGGTAATGACCAGATCCGGTTTCAGGTTCAACAGCTCTTCAGCGGTCACGTCGCCATTTCCGCCGACTGTCTGTTTTTCCATAATGGCTGGATTAACGATCTGCATCCAGGTAAAGCTTGGCTTCTGCAGGGTGGCCATGTAGGCAGTCTGTTTATCCTGCCCTCCCAGTGTGATCATAATCTGGTTGCTGGACGGCCAGAGGTTAATAACCGACTTCACTTCTGCCGGAACCGTCACCTCAACGCCTGACATATCGGTAATGGTGCGGTCTCCGTCCGCATTGTCTGACTTCGCTGTATCACCGTTGTTTTGTGAACAGCCAGCTGCAGCAAAGCTGAGAAGCACCAGCACCAGCAAAACAGATAGGGTTTTTTTAAATTTTTTCATTTCTCACATCTCCTTCTTTCCCTATATTTTATATATAAAAAAGGGCATACTCCGTTTAAGAATATGCCCGTTTGGTATCAAACAGCTCAATTGCATTCTTCTCAAATACGGAAAGCGCAGGCGTTTCCCCCTACACTCATCGGTCCGCAGCCATGGGACTTCCTTTAGGCCTGTAGACTCGAATGCATATTTAATTTTAAAGCTCCAGTTTTCCCGGTTTCCACCACATGACGTAGGTTTCAGTCTCACGCCTGAAAGAGACGCCGCCTCCCGGTAAATCCGTAAGCCACTCATCCACGTTTTTCCTGAAAACTTTTTCCCGATCTTCCGGTACTGGATGCAGGGTTCTCAAATCATTGTAGGCTGCTTCCCGGCTTTCGTAATCGCAGTGAAAGCCATCTGCCACAATTTTAACGTTAGGGTTTACGCCCATATCGTAGAGCAGATTAAAATTCACATTATATCCAAGCAAACGGTTCATTGGAGGTATTGGCCTCAGCGCATCATCCACACCGTAAAACAAAGCGTCGTGCACATGCTTCAAGCTGGGGTTTTTGGCCCAGCAGAGAATAAAGACATATTTATTTGCCAGTGCATTCAGCTTGATGAGATCAGCGAGGGCTGTTGTCCGTGACGCGATGACAATATCGTGCTTTTCGATATTTTCCCCGGGCTTCACATCATCCCAATTCAAAAGCCGGGTGGTCAGATTTGACACACCGGCAGCGGCAGCGTTTTCCTGACACTTTTCCAGCATTTGCTGGGACACATCCAGGCTGGTGACACTTTTCGCCATACCGGCAATCGGCACAGAAAGCCTGCCAGGCCCACAGCCCACGTCCAATACTGTATCTTCCTTTGTAATAATCAAAGCGTCCAGCTGATTCTGTGTGTACTCTCTTTCCAGCTGTGCCATTTTATTGTACATACGCGCAACCGCGCCCCACATTTTTGCAGGGTCGCTGTTCATTGGGCTCGCCTTGCCTGCCGGATGGCTTAATTCTGAAATTGCCGCCCAGTTTACTAATCCATTCATAGCTTCACCACATTTCCTGTTTTACTGGATTATTTTTTTAGTTGATTCTGAAAATATTTCCTATTACATTTTATCTCTTTTATTTAAAATTGTCCATGCTGTTTCCAACAAAGACAATTTTTTACCCTACTTTTCCATTTTCTAAATTTCTGTCATTTTCTCCAATGCCTTGATGATCGTCTGGAAAATCTGTTCATTAGACGGCATGCGGTTGGGCGCTCTGCCCTCCCCGTTTTCAACAAAAATACAGCCATCTTCCTTTAAAGTCTGGATATTCCGCTGCACACTGGGCTTGCTGTACATCATCGGATTAATGTTATTGGCAAACACAATGGGGGCTGTGGTGGAAAGAATGGTCGTCGTCAGTAAATTATCCGCTATGCCATTGGCCGCTTTGCCAATGGTATTGGCCGAGGCTGGAGCGATCAGCAGCAAATCAGACTGGTCAGAGGTTTTGTGCTCAGGATCCCATACCTTTGGTTCCTCAAACTGGTCGATTTCAACCGGATTCCCCGACACGCGCCGCAATGGAAGCGGTGTAATAAAATTAAGGGCATTCGGGGTTAATATCACCTTTACCTCTGCTTTTTCATTTCGCAGCATCCGGATGAGTCCAGGAATCTGGTCAACCGGCGTACATGCCGTAATCCCAATGGTTATGTTTTTTCCAATCAGCATTTTCATTTCTCCTGTAAACATTTAAATTTTCTCATTCATTATAGCACAGATAAAACAGAAGACGTAAACCGCTTTCAAATTTATATTAAGAATACCCTTATATATATAAAGGTATTCCTTTATCATTCTCTAGTTATTTTTACGAATGTATGCATAATAGTAAGCGCATGGTACGATTATGGCGCCGCCGATAATATTGCCGAGTGTGACAGGCAGCAGATTGTTGATAAACATCTGCCCCCAGCTGACATCTGCCCCCAGGAAAATTCCAAGAGGAATATAGGTCATATTGGCAACACTATGTTCAAAGCCCGCAAAAACAAAAAGCATGATCGGAAACCAGATCGCAAAGATTTTGCCGATCATATCCTTTGAGCCGGCCTGCATCCAGCACGCTAAAACAACCAGCATATTACATAGAATACCGCGGATAAGCGCTGTTGAAAAAGGCATCCCAGCCTTTGCCTGTGCAACGGCCACCGCTTTTTCCAGCACCGCGTCTGCATAAAGACCGCTTTTGGCCAAAACAAAAGCCAACAAAATCGATCCGATTAAATTGCCGATATAAACAACCACCCAGTTTGTCAGCATCCCTTTGATGGTAATTTTTTTATCCATCAGGGCCAGTGTCATCAGGTTATTGCCTGTAAACAGCTCTGCGCCGCATAATATTACCATCATCAAGCCTGCCGGGAATACCGAAGCGCCAATAAACTTAGCGAGCATAGCCTCGCTTAAGGCGCCTTTGCCAATTCCTGTCGCCAGTAAAAATCCATGGGCGCCAAAGCCAATAAAAATACCTGCAAAAATGCCGAGAATCAGCATTTTACCAATGGAGAGGGAGGCCTTTTTCACACCATTCCCAACCCACACTTCTCCGATCTCCGCCGGAGAAAGAAAACCATTCATTTCACGCACCTCCTGAATGTTTATTTCAGAATTATATCATAACTTCAAGCGTTGTAAAAGTATAAATTTTTATCCTATTTAGCCTTATTTTTATATTTTAAACATTATAAAATAGCATCAAATCGCTATAACGTTAATTTTTAAGAAATTTTTATAAGTTAAATATAAAAATAACTTATATTTCAAAACACAAAAAGCAGAACCGCATGGTCCTGCTCCATTCAGCAAAGGATTCAAACGGCCGCCGAGGATGCGACGGCCCTTTGACTTGGTAGATTATATAGATTAGTGCCTTTTGTTTTTAATGACAAAAGGCAGCAGGAGCTCATGGATAAAATAACCATCTTTTGAAAAATCATTAAAAAAGGGCATACTTCTCCCGTGTCGAAATATGCCCCTGAAAATTTTCAGGAATCATCTGCATTCTTCTCAAACACGGAAAGCATATCCGTTTCCAGATATACTCATCGGTCCCCGGCCATGGGGGCTTCACTTCCTTTAGGCTTTTGGACTCGAATGCGGTTATTTTTTTGTTTATTTCTTCCAGATAAACTGAAACCAATGTTACGTTTATTATAAATCATTTCCAGCATGAAGTCCAGCCTTTTCTTTCAGACATTTTCAAACAAAATACTGTATCTTCTTGACATACTGTGTATAACACACTATAATGTGATTAACAGCAAATAAAGGAGGGCCGTCATTTGGAAAAGGATAGTGTTTTGTCAAGTATGGTATCAGAGCTGCGCCGGGGAACACTGGTGCTCTGTGTTTTAAGCCAGCTGAAAATACCCATGTACGGCTACAATCTGGTAAACACACTCAATGAAAAGGGTATCGCGGCAGAGGCAAATACGCTCTACCCGCTGCTCAGACGCCTCGAAAGCCAGGAGCTTCTCGAAAGCTCCTGGCAGACAGACGGACCAAAGCCGCGAAAGTACTACCAGACGACTGAATTCGGCAATGAAATTTGCCGGCAGTTAAAACAGCATTGGGATAAAACAGTCAGCAGCATAAATCAGATTTTTGAGGAGGAATAAAAATGAAAAACGAACTGATTGATCGGTATGTCTACGCGGTTACAAGGCGGCTGCCTGCCCGACTGCGAAACGATATTGACAAAGAGCTGCACTCGCTCATCGAAGATATGCTGGAGGCCCGGTGCGATGGTCTGATGCCTGAAGACCGTGATGTCCGGGTCATTCTCACGGAGCTGGGAACCCCGTCAGAGCTGGCCATGAGCTATATGCCTGAAGGCCGCGACCACCTTATCGGCCCTGCCTATTACAGCCAATACAAAATGGTTACCGGCATCGTTCTGGCTTCTGTGACCTTCGGGCTTGTTCTTTCTGGATTTATCTCATTTTTCACGGACAGTCACGAGGCACTGTACATTACCCTTTTCTCATGGATTGGTACACTGATCACTGGCCTTATCGCTGCTTTTGGCGCGGTTACTTTTATTTTCGCGGTCTTTGAACGAAAAAATGTCGCCCTTAATTTTGGCGGCAGTGAGCTTGACAGTCTGCCCCCGGTTCCAGAAAGAAAATCTGTTATTCCAAAGGGAGAGCCCATCGCCGGCATCATTTTTTCTGTGATCTTCTGTGTAATCTTTCTGGCCGCTCCTCAGATTATCTGCGCAAAATTCAGCGCAGATCAGCCTTTTATCCCTGTGTTTAACGTAGACCGCATTCACCAGCTATGGTATGTCTTCGCAGGCTTCACGATCCTCGGCATTATGAATGAAAGCTTTAAACTCTATGAAGGCCGTTACACTAAAAGGCTGGCTATTGTCACAGTGGTCTCAGGTGTCCTGAGCGCAGCTCTGACGCTGATCCTTCTGTCTGATCAGCAGATTTTAAACAGCGCTTTTATCGCAGCGATTTCCAGCAGCTTGTCGAATGCAGCCGTCACAGGCTTTCTAACCCATTTTAACCTGTACTTCATGGCGATCATTCTTTTTGCGCTCCTTCTTGAAATGGGTGTCACCCTGTTCAAAGGCTTCTGGTATGACCGTTAAGGAATTGCAGCAGACCTGGCAGCTTCTGCCGGGTCTATTTTCTTTATAACTTTTCATAAATTTCTTGTTAAAAATATATAAATTTTCCGATAAAAGGGTATAAGTATTCGAAACATTCGTGTCCGCAGTGTTTTGCAACACGGAGGTTGTCTTTTAATACACCAAGAGGAAAAGTAGAGGATTAAAATGAGACACTTAAAAAAATCGACAGAAATTCCTGTTAGCCTGGGCGCTGCCATTGTAGCCCTTGGCGTCGTCTACGGTGATATCGGCACCTCGCCGATGTATGTTATGAAGTCGATCATTGCCGGCAACGGCGGCCTGAACGCCATCGATGACAACCTGATCCTGGGAGCCCTGTCCCTGGTGATCTGGACCGTCACACTCCTTACCACAGTCAAGTATGTTCTTATCGCACTCAAGGCCGACAATCACGGCGAGGGCGGTATTTTTTCGCTGTACAGCCTGATTAAAAAGTACAAGGCCTGGCTCATTGTCCCTGCCATGGTGGGCGGCGCGGCGCTTTTGGCCGATGGGATTCTCACCCCGGCTGTCACAGTTACAACTGCCATTGAAGGACTTCGGAGCCTGCCGTTTATCTACCGTTTTCTGGGCGATGAGCAGAGCCGCATTGTCATGATTACACTTGTCATCATAGCGATTCTGTTTTTTGTCCAGCGGGCTGGTACCAAATCCATCGGTAAGTCTTTTGGCCCGGTCATGACCGTGTGGTTTCTCTTTTTGGCCATTTCAGGCATTGCCAACATGGCTGGCAACTGGGAAATTCTGAGGGCCTTTAATCCTCTCAGAGGCGCCGCCATTCTGTTCAGCCCAGACAACCAGGCCGGCGTCATGATTCTCGGCAGTGTGTTCCTGGCGACCACCGGGGCCGAGGCGCTCTATTCAGACATCGGCCACGTGGGAAGGGGCAATGTCTATGCCAGCTGGCCCTTTGTCAAAGTCTGTTTGATCTTTAACTATCTGGGCCAGGGCGCCTGGCTCATGGCAAACAAGGGGAATACCACACTGGGCACTCTGCCTGATCTCAACCCTTTTTTCCAGATGCTCCCAGACAATATCCGTATTTTCGGTGTGCTTCTGAGCACTCTGGCAGCCGTTATCGCATCTCAGGCTCTGATCACCGGCACCTTCACACTGGTATCTGAAGCGATCAGCCTTGACCTTATGCCGCACATGCGCATCACCTATCCCTCTGAAACCAAGGGACAGCTCTATATCCCTCTGGTCAACCTGATCATGTGGCTGGCCTGCAGCGGCGTCATTCTCTATTTCCGTTCCAGCGCGCGGCTTGAATCTGCCTACGGGCTGGCCATTACGCTGACCATGCTCATGACCACACTGCTGCTGTTTATGTATCTGCGCTGCCTGAAAGGTCTGAAAATTCTTCCTTTTATCTTTCTGGTCTTTTTTGGCGGGCTCGAGGGGACCTTTTTTCTCTCAAGCCTTTCAAAATTTGAAAGTGGCGGCTATGTGGCGCTGCTCATTGCGGCGATTCTTTTTGCGGTTATGGCCGTATGGCACCGTGGAACAGACATCGAGCGCTCTCAGGCCCTTAAGCTGCATATTTCGGACTATACCGCCATGTTTGGAGATGTTCACAGTGACAACAGGCTCATCACAGTATCGGATAATCTGGTCTACCTGATGAACGAAACCGAGGGTGACACCATCGACCGCGACATTTTATATTCTATTTTCGACAAAAAGACAAAGCGAGCAAGAGCCTACTGGTTTGTCAGCGTCAGTGTGACTGATGAGCCCTACACCCGGGAGTATACCGTTGACAGCTTTGGCACTGATTATCTTTTCAGGGTAAAACTGTACCTCGGCTTTAAGGTAGACCAGCGTATCAATGTCTATCTGCGCCAGATTGTCGGCGATCTGATCACCAGCCATGAGCTCCCGCCACAGCAGCGCCGGTATTCCATTGGCGACAACAGCACTGTAGGGGATTTCCGGTTCTGCATTCTGCGCAAAATGCTGGTACCCGAAAGTGACATTCATCCCTCTGACTGGGCCGCTGTTTCCTTAAAATATATGATCCGCCGCGTCGCCGGTTCTCCGGTGCAATGGTATGGCCTGGAAAACGCTTCGGTGATTGTGGAGTATGTACCGCTCTTTATCAAAATGAAAGCGTCCAATCCCTTAAAACGGGTAGACGTATGACCCTGTTTCAAACAAAAAAGAGAACCGCGATTTTCCGGTTCTCTTTTTTATTTTTAATACCATCTGGTCATCGGCAGGTCGTTATTCACGCCTTTGGTCATCAGAATCTGGCTCAGGTCGATGATCCCATTGTGGAAGGTTGCGGCGCAGGAGCAGAGGTATAGATCCCACATTCGGATAAATTCATCGTCAAACATTTCGCGCACCTCATCCAGATGCTCTCTGAAGCCCTTGTCCCAGCAGAGCAGAGTCTTGGTATAATGCCGTCTCAGGCTCTCCACATCAATGACGTAAAAGCGGTGCGAGGCAGCCAGGCTGATCATTTCTCTGAGCGAGGGGATCATGCCGCCCGGGAAGATATACTTTTTAATCCACGGGTCACCCGGATGTTCCTCCAGAGCACTGATATAATGCAGCAGAAAGAGCCCTTTGGGGTTCAACACCTTATCCGCGCAGGACAAGAAAAGATCATAATTGTCTCTTCCCACATGCTCGACCATGCCCACGCTGACAATACGGTCAAAGGTCTTTCCATATTTTGGCAGATCCCGGTAATCCATCAGCTCTGCTGTCAGCTGGCCTTCCAGCCCTTCCTCTGCAATGCGCTCGCTGAATTTTTTGTGCTGCTCAAGACTCAGGGTAATGCCCACGCCGTTGATTCCGTATTTTTTGGCGGCCTCGATCAGGAGGAATCCCCAGCCGCACCCAATATCCAGAAGGCTCATTCCTTCTTTCAGGTACAGCTTTTCAAGGATATAATCGACCTTATTGACCTGAGCGTCATAGAGGGTATCGTCTGGATTTTTAAAATAACCGCAGGAATAGCTCAGCGTATCGTCCAGCCATAGCCTGTAAAAATCATTGCCGATATCGTAGTGGGAGGATACCTCATCCTTTTGGTTTTTCTTGGAATTTGAGGTGAAGATCAGCTTTTTCAGGGCAGTTTTATCCAGAGAAAATTTACCCATCTGACCAAGAAGCTGGTCAAGCGCCTGGAAAAGGTCGCCTTCCACTTCGATATCGCCGCGCATGTAGGCTTCGCCCAGTGCCAGCGAGGTGCTGCGTCTGAGCTCCTTTATGTCCAGACTTTTGTTAAACCGGACCACAAAGGCCGGTTTGCCCTCGCCCACTAAAACTTCTTTTCCGTTTATTTTAATCAAAAACGGATTTTCGTCAAACTTTTTCAAAAATTGAATCATCAGATTGTCTTCAAGCTTCATGTTCATTCTCCTTATATCGTCATAGCTCAAATGCACGGTTGGGCGCGTAACATTTCAGAGCTTTACTTTATAAATTGTACACCCCTTTAAGAAGTATTGTCAAACTAACATATTTCAATAATTTTTACCCGTTTTATGCGATTTTAAACGTTATATATAATTAATTTTTATATTAAAAAATGTTTTTATTTTCGCTGAAAACGGATTCTTTTTTGACAGGACTATTTTTTATCTCTATCCCTTTTCCGCACTGCCTGTTACTGTGCTATAATAAAAACAAAAAGGAATGAATCAAAATGGCTTATCTAATTGCCCGACAATTCGACAAACCCGGCTGCATCGCCATCAAATCTGAGGCTGGAGACGCACTGAAGGAGCAGGCCCGCCGCCTGGCAAAAATGACCATTCACACCGGCGTACAGGTCAGCGTCGTCTATAACGAAGAGGATTTTGAGGAGTATGCTCCTCAGACCATTTACGAGGATCATGACGCCTTTTTTACCGAAGTGCTGGATCTGGCGGAATGGTAGCGCTCTTCACAAAAGCTTTTCTTAAGCTTTTTTAACAACCGTTTCAAAAAGTTTCAATCCATTATTTTTATTTCATTGAACGTAAAATTGCAACCGGATTCAGCAAAATTCCTCTAAATTGACGTTCTTGTTTTTTGTCTTTTATTCCGTTATCATATTATTTATAAGTGATCAATAAAGGATTGGAGGAATACTGCTTGACATTAAATAAGACGACGGTAAAAGCCGGATTTAAAACCTTCTGTATCAATACAGCACGTTTTGCGTTCATCCTTCTTTTTATCAGCCTTTTCGCGCATTTTTTTGGTCAGGAAAATCTCCTGCCGTCCATTGCCATTATCGTTGCCCTTTTGACCTTTCCGGCCTGCGATATGGAACTGAAACCCGGTTCCATGACCTTTCTGCTTTTCTTTTTCTTTGCAGGCTCAGGTCTGGTTTCTGCCCTTTCTCTTATCAACGTGTGGGCAGGCCTTCTGCTGAATTTTGTTTTTATTTATCTGATGATGGCCTTCTGCTCGGAGCCCTCTGTGCTCAGACCGCACATTATCTTTTTACTCTGCTATATTTTCTGCCAGTCCACCCCTGTGACAGGACACGCCTTTGTCCTCAGGATGGCCGGGCTTTTAGCCGGCGCTGCCATCACAGCCATTGTCACTGCTGTTTCCTGGAAAATAAAGGGCTTTGATCCTGCCAGGCAGCGCAGCCTGAAGGAGCAGGCCCAGCTCTGCCGGAAAAAGGACCATGCTTTTATTCTGAAGATGACACTGGGCCTTACACTGGCCATGTTTATCGGGATGGCCTTTGGCCTTAAAAAGCCGCTGTGGATCAGCATTGTGGTGATGTCGCTGACGCAGATTGATTACAGCGAAACCCTCACACGGATCAAGCACCGTTCCATCGCCACACTGGCGGGAATTGTTCTTTTCGTGCTGCTGTTCCAAATGCTGGTGCCCGAAGGATATGGCGGCGTTCTGATCCTGGTTCTGGGCTATATCGGCAATTACCAGTTTGCCAAGCCCTATAAATATCAGCAGCTCATTAACTTCATGAGCGCTCTTTTCGCATCGCTGGTGCTCTTTGACCTTACCTCGGCCATTATCAACCGGGTGCTTTGCCTGCTGACAGGCATTCTGATTGTTGTCGCCATCCGCCACCTTGGGGCTTTTGCCCGAAAAACCTTTTTCAGCCCAATGGCGCCGGGCCCCGAAAATCAGTGACTTTATATAAAGGATGGGTATGCTCCCATCTTTTTTTATTTCCAATTGAAAATCGGGACAAGTTCTGATAAGATTAAAGTTACCCACAACATTTAGGAGTAAATGCTGATGAAACCACTAAAACTATGGAAACGAATGGCGCTGCGCGGTAAAGTACTTACCATTATTTTACTGCTTCTGCTAATTTCTGCTATTGTCGGGATTGGCGCTGCCGTTTATCATATACCGCTGTTGGTTCAAAACCGGGCGGTTCAGTCTGTCAACGCACTTTTTACTGAAAACGATGCGGGGCTGGCCGAAGGCGTTGCACAGAATACCGGCCAGATCTCTGACAGCATTAAAAAGGCCAATCAGATCAAGGATGAGGCTATGCGCAGCTTTCTGCTGCAGCGCACCGCCACTGCCCAGAAAATGGCCGATGTCCTTAACGGGGTTTCTGCCCTTTATCAGACAAAGGAAGATGGGTCCCGCCTGGTCGTGAGGACCATACAGCCATTCCAGGTCGACAACATCAATAAAAATCTGACCGAGCTGGACGCTATGGGAAAAACAGATTTCACGGCAGCGGTTCGACAGGATTTTGCCGATGCTCAGAACCAGTACAATATTTACAAACAGATCAACGACCTGCTGAACGCCCAGTTTACAGACGGATCCGCCCGAAACGCGCTTTCTGAGGATGCCTCCTCGGATGCCTGCGATGAGGCTCAGGAGCTGGTGGCTCAGCTTGAAAACCCCGATACCCAGACGGATATGAATTTTGCAATCGGCCAGGTGAGAAAAAAGGTTGAGGAGCAGGAAGCCGCCCAGGAGGCTGCCCGCATCGCTGAGGAAGAAGCCCGCGAGGCCGAACGAAAGGCTGAGGAGGAGGCTAAAAAGGCCGAGGAAGAAGCGAAAAAGAAAAACAATCCTGCCGAACAGATTAAGGATGCCATCAATTCAGTCATAAAACCCAATAAAACGGAATAATCAGAGCCTCCCTTATCGGAGGCTCTTTTTTGTTTAGAACGGCTCAAAATGGATATATTAAACAAGAATCTTTTTAAATCCAATAAAGGAGTGAATGACTTTGACAGAAAAAGAACTGATTGAAAAAGGCTATAAAAAATACACTGGCAAGGATATTGACGTTTTCTATAATAAAGACATGTGCTGCCACTCAGGTAATTGTACCCATGGCAACGGAGAGGTGTTCAAGGTCTGCCGCAGGCCCTGGGTTCTGCCCGACAACGCCGCTGCCGAGGAGGTAAAGGCTGTTGTGGAAACCTGTCCCAGCGGCGCTTTACAATACATTATGAAAAAATAAATTTCTGAAACTGTTCTCATCTTTACACGGACAGTGCGTTCCGTTATAATGGTCTCAGGGCGATGGAGTTCGCCTAAACCGCATAATGCTGATGACTCCTGTTTCTTACAGAAGCAGGAGCTTTTTAATTTTTTGACAAGGAGTGTAACATCATGTTTGAAGTTTTATCCGTAGGCGTGGGCGGCTTTGTAGGCGCTGCGCTCCGTTATCTTATCTCCAGCGGTATTGCCCGCTTTATGGACAGCCGGCTGCCTCTTGGAACCCTGTGCGTAAATGTGTTTGGAGGACTGCTCATGGGCTTTATTATGCAGTGGAGCCTCCAGAGCGCCGGCCTCCCGCCAAGAATGCGGCTCTTTCTGACCACCGGTCTTTTAGGCGGCTTTACCACCTTCTCGACCTTCAGCTACGAGACCATGAGCCTGATCGGCGAGGGTGCCTGGATAACCGCAGCGGCCAATGCCGGGCTCAACCTGATTCTGAGCCTCGCTGGCGTCATCGCCGGACAGCTGCTGGCAAAAACAGTCCTTTCCTCTTAGCCCGAGTCCAGGGACTGTACAAATTTTTTCTTTAAAAAAACATCCTCAAAAGACTCAAAAGGCCCGGGAATTTCCCGGGCCCTTATTTTTTATCATCCTCTGGCGGCTTTTCTACCTTTACAGATACCTGAAACAGATAATCATCCGGGTTCTGGACAGCGATCTCGTCCAAGATGGATTCCCGGTAGCCGCAGCCGTCAATGACCAGGCCATTCTCCTCAATATACGCATTGATCTGCTCATACAGCTCATCAACACTGTCATAATTTCCGTAGATGTAGCCCACCGCGTAATAGCCCGCGGGCCTGAGGCCAATGTGCGGCAGTGCCATGGGTTCATCAAGTCTCGCAAAATACCAGGTTGGAAAATGCCACTCTCCCCGCAGCAGGCTTTCCATGGACACAATATCCCCTACCGGATAGCCATAGCTGATGTTGTAGAGCGCGCAGTATTCATAGAATTCCTGGATAATATCCCAGATCGACTCATCATCGACATTTGAGATGTCCGGGCTGATAAAAATACGCTCGGCCGGCATATACTCTACGGAGATCTTGCCCGTATCAATGGTACTGCTCGCGCGCGTCATCTCGATTCTGGACCCCATCATATCACTGATCCTCTTGAGGCTGCAGATCTCCGCGTCAATCTTGTCCTTCCGCTCCTCAAAGAGCGCCACCAGCCTTTCAGGGGTCCTCTCATCCAGATAAATCTTGATATCCTTTAAGGGCGTCCCGATTTCCTTCAGAGCGTAAATCGCACTGATAACATCCAGCTGTGGATAAGAGTAATACCGGTATCCGCTTTCAGGATCCACTGTCTCCGGGCAGAAAAGGCCAATTTTATCATAATATATGAGCGTTTTTCGGCTGACACCCGCGAGCTTTCCAAACTCACTGATGGTCAGCATTCCCTTGTTTTCCATGCTTTAGCCTTCCTTAAACCTAATTTTTTTCGTTTTTCTACTTGACTGTACAGTTACTCTACAGTTTATAGTAACATACATCGAACCGGAGTACAATACCTATGGGAAGGAGACAAAATGACTCGATTATTCAAATTTATAATTCCATATCGTAAAACACTCATCCTTGTCGTTGTGCTGCTGTTTCTGCAGACACTGGGAACCCTCTATATCCCGACCCTCACGGCAGATATCGTCAATAACGGTATCGTCTATGGGGATATTCCCTATATCATCAGAACCGGCGGCATCATGCTGCTTTTTGCCGTATTGACTGGGGTTTTTGCTATTTTAGGCACCTGGTTCTCGGCCATTCTCTCGTCCGGCACTGGCCGGGATATCCGAAACGCGCTGTTCAGAAAAGCCCAGCGTTTTTCAATCAACGATTTTAACAGCATTGGCACCGCGTCCATGATCACACGCAATACCAGTGACGTCAACCAGATTCAGCAGGCCCTGATCATGGTGCTCCAGATGATGCTGCCTGCCCCGATCATGGCCATCGCAGGCCTGATCCTGGCCTTTTCAAAAAATGCCTTTATGGGGGGTATCATCGTGGTGACCATGGTCATCTTTATGATTCTGGCGGTCATCATCGAGCGCAAGACCATGCCTTTGTTCGGCCTGCTGCAGACCGGAATGGATAAAATCAACCGATTTATGCGGGAATACATTACCGGGGTGCGGGTTATCCGCGCCTTTAACCGGACCGATTTTGAGCGCAGGCGTGTCAACACCTCCTTTGAGGCTTATGCTCAGACCGCTATCCGCATCAACAAAATCTTCGCTGTGGCCATGCCTCTGGTGCTCATGCTCTTAAACCTCTGCACACTGGCCATTATCTGGTTCGGGGGTATACAGATCGGGCAGGGCGCCATGGAGATTGGCGATATTATGGCTGTGATCGAATACGCCATGCTCATCCTGTTTTACCTGGTCATGGCTGTGATGGTCTTTACTATGATTCCAAGGGCTGAAGCCTGCGCCAAGCGTATCTCTGAAGTTCTTGAGCTTGATCCTGAGATCGCCGACGCCCCGGCCGAGCTGACCGCTGAGCTTTCTGAAGAAAAGCTGGCTTTCCACCACGTAACCTTTTGCTATCAGGGCGCGGAGGAGCCTGTCTTAAGCGATCTGAATTTCAGCTGCAGAGCCGGGGAAACCACTGCGATCATCGGCGGCACCGGCTCAGGTAAATCGACCATCGCCAGCCTGATCCCCCGTTTCTATGACATTCAGGCTGGCACCATCACCATCGACGGGGTGGATATTAAAACCCTTTCCCAGAAAGCCCTCCGGGATAAGATCGGCTTTGTCCCCCAAAAGGCCTTTTTATTTTCCGGCACCATTGCCGATAACCTGCGCTATGGAAAGGAGGACGCCACCATGGATGAACTGCGCCGGGCAGCCCGTATCGCCCAGGCAGACGCCTTTATCGGCGATTTGAAATATGGCTATGAGACACGCGTGGCCCAGGGCGGCAACAACTTTTCTGGCGGACAGAAGCAAAGGCTCGCCATTGCCCGGGCTCTCGTAAAAAAAGCGGATGTCTATATTTTTGATGACAGCTTCTCCGCGCTGGATTTTAAGACTGACGCCAACCTCCGTGCCGCTTTAAAGGCTGAGGTCCACGGCGCTGCCATCATTGTGGTGGCCCAGCGGGTCAGCTCCATTGTGGACGCAGACCAGATTATTGTACTGGACAACGGCGTCATTGCTGGAAAGGGCACCCACCGCGAGCTGCTTGAAAATTGTCCGGTCTACCGTGAAATCGCGGAATCACAGTTAAGTAAGGAGGAATTAGCATGAGCGAACATCAGGAAACCGAAGTCCTTTCCTTTGACGGCGGTATGTCCGCCGAGAAGGCACGCTATGCCGGGAAAACAGCCAAGCGGCTTTTTTCAAAGCTCTTGGAGCAAAAGGGAAAGCTGATCATTGTGCTGATTTCTGTGGTTTTCAGCTGCACCTTTACCCTGGCTGCCCCTATGGTGATCGGCCAGGCCATCAACCAGATTTTTGACAGCGTCCGCCACGCCGTTGAGACCGGCACCACCTTCACCATTAATCTGGGAGCCATGGGCCAGATACTGGGGCTGCTGCTGGGCTTATATGTTCTCAGCGCTGCCTTTAACTATCTGCAGCAATACCTTATGGCCAGCGTATCCCAGAGGCTGACCCTGACCCTGCGGGAGTCCCTGAGCGCCAAGCTTGCGCGGATGCCCCTGAAATATTTCGACAATCATAAAAAAGGCGATATCCTGAGCCGTACCACCAACGATCTCGAAAAAGTCGCGGACACGCTCCAGGAGGGACTGATGCAGTTTATCATCACAGTGGTCACCATCATCGGCGCGGTGATCCTGATGCTGTCCATCAGTCCGCTGCTGACACTGATCGCCTTTGTGATGATCATTATCGGCATGGTCATTACCGCTCTGGTGGCCCGCCGCAGCCAGCACTGCTTTGCCAGAAACCAGAAAACCCTCGGCGAATTAAACGGCCATATCGAGGAATTCTTCACAGGCCAGGTGGTCATCAAGGCCTTTAACCGGGAGGACGCCTCCACCCAAACCGTCGAGGAGGTCAATGAGCGCCTCTACACAGCCAGCCGCAACGCCCAGTTTATCACCTTCGCGGTCAACCCGCTGATCCGCCTCATGAACCAGATCGGTTATGTACTGATCGCGGTCCTCGGCGCGTTCTTTGTTATCCAGGGACGGCTGTCCCTTGGGGTTATCCAGGCTTTCTTCCAGTATGTCAACCAGGCCTCTGAGCCGATTACCGAGGCAGCTTATATCTTTAACTCCATGCAGGCTGCCATCGCCTCGGCCGAACGTGTCTTTGAGGTGCTGGATGAGGAGGACGAGGTGCCCGACATCGCTCCGGCCAAATCACTCACTGATCCCAAAGGCGATGTCCGGTTTGAGCATGTCCGGTTCGGCTACAGCCCTAACCGTCTGCTGATGAAGGATATCAGCATTGATGTAAAGGCTGGGGAAAAGATTGCGATTGTCGGCCCGACCGGCGCAGGCAAGACTACGCTGATCAATCTGCTCATGCGCTTTTACGAGCTGGACGGCGGACGCATCCTGATCGACGGCATTGATATCCGCGATCTGCGCCGTGGCGACCTGCGCTCACAGTTTGGCATGGTGCTCCAGGATACCTGGCTCTTTGGCGGGACCCTTGAGGATAATATTGCCTACGGGCGGGGCGCCGCCACCAAAGAGGAAATTGTGAGCGCTGCCAAAGCCGCCCGGGCAGACCACTTCATCCGCACCCTGCCAAATGGCTACCAGACCATCCTGAATGATGAAGCCTCAAATATCTCTCAGGGGCAAAAACAGCTGCTGACCATCGCCCGGGCCATTCTGGCAGATCCGGCCATCTTGATCCTGGATGAGGCGACCTCCAGCGTCGATACGCGGACCGAGCTCGAAATCCAGAAGGCCATGGACCACCTGATGAAAGGGCGCACCAGCTTTGTCATCGCCCACCGGCTGTCCACCATCATCGACGCTGACCACATCCTTGTGATGAAAAACGGGACCATCGTGGAACAAGGCACCCACCAGGGGCTACTTACACAGAACGGCTTTTACGCCGACCTGTACAACAGCCAGTTTACCGTCAAGGCGTCCTAACGCTCAGACAAAAGCTCTCTGCTGAAATTTATTAACACACCGCCCCTTATGCTCAAAAGACTCAAAACCCTGCTGTTTAAGGTTTTGAGTCTTTTTTGAGTCTTTTGAGGACAGGCTTTCTGTTTTAAAAAAACTTTTCCACCCGCCGGTTGGGAATAAACCAGATGATAATGACCACATAGCAGCCGACAAGGGTGAGTACAGGGTTGATAAAGGCAAGCCCCAGCGAGATACCGTTGATCACAAGTGTGACCGGGACCTTCCAGTCATGCTCGATGGCCTTGTAAACCGCCGAGTCCACACCGCCTGCTGAAGCCAGGATATGGTTCAGAAAAAAATAGGAAATACTGACGAGCATAAAAAGCACTCCGTAGGTGATCTCCGGGGCAAAGCCGCCCATAAAGGTTCCCACCCAGCTGGTTGCCGCTGGAATCAGGGACAGGAAAAAAAGCCAGAAAGAATTAGCCCACATGACCTTTCCGTTAATCTTCTCTGCGAGCTGGAACATATGGTGATGGTTGTTCCAGTAAACCGTAAAGAGCAGAAAGCTGAGGATATAGGCAAAGAGCTGCTCCTTTATTTCAAAAAGCGCCTCAAAAGTAGGCTCATCCGGAATTTTGATCCCTAAGATTAAAATCGTCATTAAGATGGCCAGCACTGCGTCAGTGTAGGCTTCTAAACGTCCTTTTTGCATGCGTTTCTCCTTAATCGTATTGATTAAGGATTACCCAATTTTTTAAAATCAAACCTCAGGACACCGCCTGGCAGACACCCTCCAGTGCCTTCAGATCCTTAACGCCGACATTCTCAGGGCAATAGACCGAATAGGCAAAGTTGTCTGGTGTTACCCAGCAGGCCAGCGCCTCACCCGTATCCTTGCTGACTGGGGTAAAGTAAACGTCGATGGTGCCTGTATTGGTGAGGATATCCCCTTTCTGCAAAAACACCGCCTGGTCGCTGAAACTCGTGTAAACCCCGCTGATATCCGCAGACCGCGAATAATGGGCCTTTCTGACAATGTAAGTCCGGTTGTCACGGATAAACTGCACCTGAGCCACTGCCCCGTCCACCACCGAGTAACGGGCGGCCCCCATATTTTCCGGCAGGCTGTCAAATGTAAAGTCCAGGCCGCCTTCATTTTGGAACGCCTCCGCGTTTGCCAGCTTTTCAGTATGCGGGTCACTCTGCTGTGACGGGCCGCAGGCCGACAGGATAAAAACCAGGACCACTGCCATGAACAGACAACAAAATTTTTTCATCTTACCGCTTCCTTTTTTCTGTTTCAGGATTAAAATTTCTTTTCTCTCATCATAACAGCCCTCAATCGGGCTGTCAATGAAAGCCTTTAAATTTTTACCTCTTTAAGGAACAATTTTTTACCTATTCTCATTTATAATGGTTATATTTTACTCCTGAACACAATTTTCTATCCTCGCTTTTCCTTGTTGGCAGAGTGTTAGAACAGTATAATTATACTGTATACTATTTACGAGAAGTTATTTTAGAAAGCGAGGGGACAATATGTACCATTTCAAGGAAATGCGTGATCAGCTGATCAAACAGGCCCAGACTAAAAAAGCCGTTGTGGCCGTTGCCGCCGCCGGTGACCTGCCTGTTTTACAGACGGTTAAAATGATGAATGACTATGGCTTCGGAACCGCCATTCTGGTGGGCGACGCGGCCAAGATCGAGTATTTTGCCAGGGAAACCGGATGCAACCTGGAAGAAAACACAGTGGTTGACATAAAGGATGAAAGCCAGGCTGCCAACGTGGCAGTAGGGCTGGCCCGCAACGACGCGGCCGACATTGTCATGAAAGGGCTGCTCCAGACCAAAACCTACCTGAAAGCCATCCTGAACAAGGAGCACGGCCTGCGGACCGGCAAGCTCTTAAACGCCGTTACTGCCTTTGAAGCCACTGCGCTGGGCCGGGTTTTCCTGGCAACAGACTGCGGCATGATCGTGTCCCCTACCCTTGAGGATAAAGTTGAGATGATCGGCAACGCCACCACCCTGGCCAATGCCCTGGGCTGTGAGATGCCGAAAATTTCCTGTCTGAGTGCCGTCGAGACCGTCAACGCCAACATGCCTGACGGCTACGACGCGGCAGTGCTCTCAAAGATGAACGAGCGCGGCCAGATCAAGGGCTGTATCATCGACGGCCCCCTGTCCATGGACCTTTCCATCTCCGAAATGTCCGTTGAGCACAAGGGCATCACAAGCCCTGTGGCCGGCAAAGCCGACGTACTGCTCATGCCCAACCTCCAGGCAGGTAATATTTTCTGGAAGACCATGACCTACCTGGCAGGCGCCAAGAGTGGCGCAGTTGTCATGGGCACCGCCAAGCCCGCCGTCCTGACCTCCCGCGCCGACACGGCCGAGGCCAAACTCAACAGCGTTGCCATGGCACTGCTTCTGGCCGCCCATCAAAAGCGCTGAGGTTCAGCTTAAACCATTCGATATAAAAAGCACTTCTCCAAAAAGGGAAGTGCTTTTTCTTTACTCTGCGTCTGTCTTTAACATAAAAGACAGTTTTTCCTTTTATGTTTTTATTATACAAACAGAGTTGCTCTGTTTTGCAAACTCTTTCTAAAAGCGTGAGATTCGCTTTTTCTTTTCAATCGTCCCACCATTTCATTCTAGTATATTTTATCCTTAAAAGTTGCTTTAAACATTTACATTTCGCGTTATATTTTAAAAAATGATGGGTAAGTAATAATTGAATTCATTTTAAACAATCACCAAAAAAGGAGTTTTCTTTATGAGTAGCTTTAACCCATTTGACGAAAAAGGTATTCCTGTTGAAAAGCAGGCTGAAGACTGGAAGAAACTGACACCGATTCCCTACGAAAAAGATCAGATCGACCCTTACACCAAGACGCGCATTATCCTGATGAACGGAATCGAAGTGGAGGCAGCCCTGTTTGCCCACCAGTTCCACCGGAACTGCACGGACAACGATCTGCGCCGGGAACTGGCCATGACACGCCGTATTGAGCAGCAGCAGCAGAAAATGATCAACTGGCTGCCGCCGGCTGATGAATCAGTTCTGGAGATGGCCATCGGCTATGAACAGCTGGCCGTTGACCTGACCGCCTGGCTGGCACAGAATGAACCGGACAACTATGTGAAGCAGGCTCTGGATTTTGCCCTGCTGGAAGATTTTGACCACTTGTACCGCTATGCCGATCTGTTGGAAATGGACAAGGGCATCAAGGCCGAGGAGCTGGTCGGCGGCTATACCGAACTCATGCCCGGCCGCCCCACTATCGCCCACCACAGACATCCCTTTGACACCATCAACCGTCCCATCGACTCCAAGACTGCCGACATCCAGACCAAGCTCAACACCATGATCATCGTGGCCGGCGAACAGCAGACCATGAACTTTTACATGAACGTGGGCAACCGTTATCCGGACGATCTGGGCCGCAGCCTGTACCTTGAAATCGGTATGGTTGAAGAACAGCATGTCACCCATTACGGCGGCCTGCTGGACCCCAACTGTACCTGGCTGGAAAATCTGCTGCTTCACGACTATGTTGAAGCCTATCTGTACTACTCCTTCTACCGTGAAGAAAAGAATGAGATCATCAAGCTGTTGTGGGAAGAACAGCTTCAGAAGGAAATCGGCCATTTACACAAGGCCGCCGAGCTTCTGAAAAAATATGAAAAGAAAGAATGGAACGAGGTCGTCGACGGGCACTTCCCGAAACTTCTGCACCTGACCTCCAATAAAGAATATGTCCGCGACGTCCTCGCCAAACAGGCGAACCTGGGCAAAAAGGGCGAAGATTATGAAGACAGCAGCAAGCTGCCCAAGGATTACCGCTTCTTTAAATACCAGGAAATGGTCAACGGCGACTATGTGCCGTCCCATGAAGTCATTGAAAAATACATTGACAAAAACGGTGAGGATTACCGTTATGAAGACAAGGAATCCCCTGTAAAAGCACTCCGCGACCGCAAGCATGACAACACTGAAGTGGGCCGCGGATAGGATTACCTCCTGCAGAAACATCTCCTAAAAGAGAAGGCCTCCGCAAAGCTTTGCGGGGGCCTTTTCTTTTTTAATGGAGAATTGAAAATGGAAAATGAAAGACCCCTTTTGCTGCGGCAAAAGCGCGTGGAACCTCCTTTAATCGCAGATCATTTTCACAAGAAGTGTTAAAACGTTATGAAACCTAAGAGACGAAGCTTTTTACCTAAGGAAGAGAAAAGCGTCCTGCAGGCACCGCACATACAATTGCAGCTTCTTTACTAAAGCTGACGCTTGATCTCGCCTGTGTCTGGCTGTGCCGATAGTGCGGCTCGATTCCTGGCCGTCACCCACAGTGCCTGGACCTTTTTTTCTTATCTGGATAAAAGGCGCAGTCTCGGACGACGCCACTTTTATTTTTACAGCAACCGTACCCGCCTTACCAAAATAAAGACCCCCATTTCAGAGAGAATATGGTACAATAGACCCGTCCCTGAAACAAGGGGCAAATTTTGCAGAAGGAAACATTCATGAAACGACTTTTATCACTCTTTTTAATCATATCCGCCTCCGGGCTCCTGATCACAGGCTGCTCGCCGGCTCTCACCCTGTCCCAGCTCTTTTCTCCGGTCACCTTTACAGGCTATGTGCTGGAAAGCGATGACGCCACCCTCACCCTCCTTTACCGGGCTGAGGACGCCCAGGAGCCCGTGACCAGCGTTTTCGACCTTACAGCCCTCCCGCAGGGCCCCCTGCCCGAAACCGGCGCAGAGGTCAAAATCACGTTAAAAACCGGCACCGATCCCGAGAGCCTAAAGGCCGGGGATACCCCTCTCCCCGCCAGAAAACTGGAGGTCCTGACAGCTTCAGACGCGGCCGAGAAAGCCTTTTACAGCCTGCGGGCAGATAAGCTCCTGGCTGGCATGAGCCTTGAAGAAAAGGTGGGGCAGATGTTCTTTGCCCGGTACCCCGGCCCTGCCGCCCCCGAGGACGAAAAAACCTGGCAGTTTGGGGGCACCATTCTTTTCGGGCGCGACTTTAAGGATAAAAACCCCGACCAAATCCGGGCCGAAATCAACGCCTGCCAGGACGCGGCAAAGATCCCTATGCTGGTGGGTGTTGACGAGGAGGGCGGCGACGTGGTGCGTGTCAGCGGCAACCCCGCGCTCCGGGCCGAGAGCTTCCCCTCTCCCCAGACCCTGCTGCAAAACGGCGGCATGGACGCTGTCACCGCCGACGCTCACGAAAAGGACGCGCTGCTTAAATCCCTGGGCCTCAACGTCAATTTCGCCCCGGTCTGCGACGTTTCGCAGAATCCCGCAGACTATATCTACTCCCGGACCACCGGAAGAGACGCAGCCACCACGGCCGACTACGCGAAAGCCACAGTAAGCGCCATGGACTCAGACGGCATGGGCTCTGTGCTCAAGCATTTTCCAGGCTATGGCCCCGGCGCTGATACCCATAAGGATTTCTCAAGGGACAGCCGCCCCCTTGAGACCTTTGAAGCCCAGGATTTTCTTCCCTTCAAGGCAGGCATCCGGGCCGGCGCGGGCAGTGTTCTGGTCAACCACAATGTCATTGAGGCCATGGACCCGGACCACCCGGCATCCCTGTCCCCAAAGGTACACGAAATTCTGCGGGACGCGCTGAGCTTTGACGGCGTTATCCTCACTGACGACCTGGATATGGAGGCCATCACCAAGGCCTACGGCGCCGATACCGCGGCTGTGCAGGCAGTGGCCGCCGGCAACGACATGATTCTGAGCTCCCGCTATACCATCGAGATCCCCGCGGTGATCGAGGCTGTAAAAAACAAAACCCTCTCCGAAGATCAAATCAATGCCTCCGTCAAACGGGTGCTCACCTGGAAAATGGACCTGGGCCTCATTGAAAATTAAATCTGTTTTTAGAAACACCCGCTCAAAAGGCTCAAAACCCCATGTGATTCAGGTTTTGAGCCTTTTGAGCATAACATGCTAAACTTCTCTGACATAAAATCTCCCACTGGCGTAAGCATCGCCAAAGGTCTTGATTACACGGTAGCTGCCCGGCTGAAGACGCCCGTAATAAGTCCCGATATCCAGCGTCTCCTCGTTCGCTGTATTTGGCGGAAGGAATACCATAGCCTTTTCAAAGGCTGCGCCGGGAAGCGGGGACACCGGAAGCCACTGGCTGTTCTCTTCCCGCTCCAGATAAAAAATCCGGCCATAGGTCTGGTTTTCTCCGCTGTGATTGATCACGTAAACGCTGAGCTTTCCAGCGTCCTGTGTGATAGCCTTTTCCGCAACAGACAGGACAATACTGGCGTTGTCCTCGGTATACTTTTCCAGGGAAAAAGAGGTTGCTTTTACCAGCGAGGGCGTTGGTATTTCTGTGGGAAAGGCGAGGCAAAGGTACAGCAGCACAAGGGCGATTCCCATAGAAGCGGTTATTTTTCTCATTTTAACTCCGTTCTTAAAATCAAAATCTCTGTCAGAAAGTTTCTTTTTACTATTCCAAGTTTACCAAATTTAAGCGGATACGTCAAACAGATAACGTTGGTATTATCTTCATGCTCAAAAGGCTCAAAACCCCCAATTCAAAAGGGTTTTGAGCCTTTTGAGCATGTATTCTCTATTTTAAATTTTAAAGACACCTTTCTTAAAATCCGCTTCAGTCTGCCAGATAGGTGCTGTTGTCCAAGACTGCGCCTTTTATCCAGAAAAGAAAAAAGGTCCAGGCGCTGTGGGTGACGGCCAGGAATCGTGCCGGATGCCTCAGGCTGTCAAAAAAGTTAAAGGAAAAAGCCGTTTTAATGGAGAATGCAGAATGCAGAATTACAGGTGCAAATGTGCGTTGCACATTTGATGAGATAGCGGCCAGAGGCCGCTGATTCACTCGCTTTCGCCTAAGCGAAAGGGTTCGTTCATTCTCCATTCTCAATTTTTCATTTTCCATTAGCCCTTCTCTTTTTAACGCTTCACCTCTTTATGATAACATTTGTCGACAGTCAAAACAGGCACCCTTTCGGATGCCTGTTTTTATACATTAACGATCACTGTAATTTTTATGCACCAGCGCCTGAACCTTCTTATAAAATACTTTGTCGTCACTCAGGTGCATGATGATATTGCTGAGTTTCAGGATGATTCTGTCGGGAGACACTCTGTTTTCGAGCATTTCAATCGCGACGGATTTCAGTTCCCCGTCGACTTCCCTGAGGGTTTCTGCTCTTTGAATCTGTTCAGCTTCCAGCGCTTTGCCGGCGTTTATGTCCTCGAGAATGTTTTTAACCGTGCTTTGTCTTTGATTTTGTTGCGGCACGCAGGCTGCCTCTGCCGTATGGGCCGGGGGCCTGCTGCCCTGTTGTTTTAATGAGGTATCATAAACGGCCATCGCATCGGTATTGTTCATTAAACCGTCACCGCCCTTTCCTCCTGTGTAAAGTCCTCCGGTTCTGCCGGTGTGATCACAGGCACGAGGGCATTGTGGTCCTCTTCCCTGGCGGCTTCTGTTTTGAGGAGTCCGGGGTGGATAAAATAACGGATGCTCCGGCGTCCGGTTCCGGCGTACTCGGCCGGTACGGGCACCAGATAGTGGTGGGCTGCCAGCAGCGCCAGCGGCGATTCCACATCGTCTGCGTGCATGCCCTTACCCTTACAGCGCTGAGCGATCTCCCGTTTGGTCAGGCTGTCTTTGCCCGCGGTCAGGGTCCGTTTGAGGACGTAGGCCGCGGCCTGGGTTTCGGCGTCGCTGCTTGTCATGTTAAAGATCCGCAGCTTTTCTGCCAGATAATATTCTGCCAGGTCAATGGCTTTGGCCACGGTCGAACGGCTGATTCTGATCTCAGACGCCCGGCTGTTTCTGGTGCCGACAAGGCTGTCGGGCATGGCGTACAGGAACCGGCCTGTCAGGCCCAGCTCCTGAAATTCTTTCCTGGCCTCAAATTCACACACCACATGGGGCTGTACAGCCATCACCATGGTGAGGTGGGCGTCTCTTAGGATGCGGGTCCGACGGCCAACCCGGTCGACGGTCATCTTGTCCTGTGAATAGGCGTTGAGGAACACGTCGATATTGACCGCGCCGCTGTAGCGGCCGCTCATGGTGCCAAAAAGGCCCCCCTCTGCCGCAAAAATCGCCATGCGCTCGTTGTTCTCTTCCAGAAGGTTGACCAGCACCTCGGGGGTCACATCGCCTGCTGTCAGGCGCAGAGGGCGCGTTGGCTTAAGTGCTGCCAGCTCTTCTCTGGCCTTCTGGGCATCGGTGTAGTTAATGACACCCCGGGCGGCTTTTCCTTCCAGATACTTGATCTTCTTTTTAAAAAATTTCTCCTGATTATCGTATTCCTCGATGTCTTCGGCCATCTTGGCATTGACCATCTCCTCGTAAAGCTCGAGGGGCTTGGTCATTTTACGCATAATCGGGGATTTCCGCTCCGATGAGCGGGCAATCAGCAGGATGTAAAGGCACAGGGACTCTGTCCAGTCTTCCTTGGCTTTCACCTTGGCCTTCTTCTGCAGTGCGGCTGCCAGAACGCCCAGGGCCGCGCTGCCGGTCATGGCAACCGGCACCCCGATGCTGGCAGCAGCCGCCAGGACAAAGTCCTGTACTGCGCCGGGCAGGCTCTCCACTGGAAAAGCCGGCACAGCGCTTCCTGCGCTGTCGTCCAATGGGATAATGGGCTTGAATTCAATGCTTTTCTTGGTCTCTTCAATGATCAGATCTTTTCGCTCCTCTTCGGTTAAGAGGCCTTTCATGGCCTCAATGTCGTCTGTATTATGTCGCTGTGTTCTATCGTTTTTCATACTGTATAAGCTCCTTTCTTTTATACGCGCGGTAAAGCGCCACCCTCTCGGATGGCGTCCCGCTGTCCAGGATATCCAAATAGTAGGATACCACGGGTAATTGAAACACGGCCTCGACATACTTGTCTTGGACGGTTTCCAGTGAATTGCAAGGCTTATATTTCTCAGTATTTTCGCATAGTTCACGGTGTAGTCTGCTATAGTATGCTTCCATATCCGCCAGCCGGTCCCGGAGCGCCGCTGCCAGTACCGCCTCCGCGCTGTCCGTCGGAGCCGTCATACGCAAAGGGCTGTACAGGCTGTCCGTTGGTTTCGCTCCGCGCTGTGCGCTTTTCGTCCCGTTCGTTTCCTGCTTCACGCTTCTTGTATCCGCCTCTCCTTTCGCCGCAACGTCGTTGGCCTTATGGCTTTGACCTCTGACCTCCACCTTTAGATTGAAATCTTCCTGAAGCTTAACTGCCGCTTCTAATGGAGAAATATGGAAAATCTGCATCACCAAATCAATAACGCTCCCTCTGGCCCCACAGGCAAAGCAGGTAAACCGGTTGTCTTTAAAAGACAGACTGGGGTGATGGTCGCTGTGAAATGGACACAGCGCCCTCCCATGCCGGTCAACTGCCATCCCGTAAAAGCGGGCAGCCGTCACAATATTGGTTTCTTCCCTGACCACGTCAAAGATTGATCGATAGTTTTTTATCAACACATCCCTTCAAAATCGTTTTATATCCGACCGTCGTCGTGATATGGTTTGCATTATATAATGAATCGCTGTTTAAGTCAACAATTGTTAAAAGTTTAACTGATGGATAATCATTTGTTATCAGATTATTTTTTTATTATATTATGGAAAACCTGCTCAAAAGGCTCAAAACAGCCATTTTTATCCTTTTGAGTCTTTTGATCACATGTTTGAATAATATTTTATTCTTTTTATGTAAAAGCCTTAATTTTTTACAATATGCGGTTGACAAAAGCTAAAATAAACAAAAACCTCTGCGCCCTTAACCTCAAAAGACTCAAAACCACCACGACGGCTGTTTTGAGTCTTTTGAGCATCTTTTTTACAGAATGATTTTAAAATTCCGGCTGGTACAGCACGTGCAGGAAGCCGCTTTTCGCGTTCTTTATCACCTCGGCCTGAATCTCGTAGACCTCCCGGATAAACGCCGGGGTCAGCACAGCATCGGGCGGGCCGCTTTTGATGATGCGGCCTTCTTTCATGACATGGATCTCGTCACAGTACATGGCCGCGATGTTGAGGTCGTGGATGGCGGACACGACGGTAAGGTTCAGCTTTTTCACAATGCTCATGAGCTGCAGCTGATACTTGATGTCCAGATGGTTGGTGGGCTCATCCAGAATCAGGCACTGGGTGTCCTGGGTCAGGGCGCGGGCGAGGATCACGCGCTGCTGCTCGCCGCCGGACAGGGTAGAGAAGTTCCGGTCTTTCATGGCCTCCATGCCCACAGTTTCCAGGGCTTTCTGGGCCAAGGCGTAGTCCTCGGCGTAGTTGCGCTCCATGAGCTTTTTGTGCGGGGTCCGGCCCATGAGCACCACCTGCTCCACTGTAAAATCAAAGTTATAGTAATTGTGCTGGGCCACCACAGCCACTTTTCTGGCCGACTCCTTATAGCTGAGGCTGTCCACTGCCTCTCCGTCAAAATAAATGACGCCGCCGGTGGGGCGGGCTGTCCGGTACAGGCACTTCAGAAAGGTGCTCTTTCCGCTGCCGTTGGGACCGATGATCCCAATGAATTTTTTACTCTGGACGTCAATGCTCACGCCCTTTAAAATCTCGCAGCCGCCCAGTGTCTGGGTAATGTCCTGGGATCTGATTTCCATTATTCGCCACCTCCAAAACCGTAGCTCTTACGCATCATCATATAAATAAACACCGGTGCGCCCACCATGGACACGAGAATCCCGATGGGCACCTCGGTCTCGGGCAGCAGGGTGCGGGCCAGCACATCGGCCCAGATCAGAAAAATGCCGCCGGTCAGGGCGCTCAGGGGCACCAGCTTGCGGTGGTCGGTGCCAAATACCATGCGCACCGCGTGGGGCACCACCAGCCCGATGAATCCAATGGTGCCGGATGCGTACACACACAGGCCAATAATGAGCGAGGTCAGGACCAGGTACACATGGCGGTAGGTGTTCAGGTTGGTGCCCAGGGTGATGGACACATCGTCGCCCAGGAGCATGAGGTTCAGGGGGCGGTGCTGGCTCCAGAAAAAGAGGGTGCTGGCCGCCACCACGACAAAGATGACCAGTGTGGGGCCCCACTTGGCCCCGGACAGGCTGCCAAGCATCCAGAAGGTGAGCTGCTGGGTGGTGTTGGGGTCGTTGGCCATAAAGACCATAAAATTGGAGAAAGCCATGCACAGGGCGCCCAGGGCCATGCCGGAAAGGATGAGCTTGACGGAGTTGGCCGGCCCGCCAATGTTGGCCACTGCCACCACCAGCATGGAGATCAGAAAGGCCCCGATAAAGGCGCACACACCCACACCGCTGCCGCCGAGCACAGCGCCCAGCCCAAAGAACAGGGCTGTGGTCGCCCCCAGCGACGCCCCGGAGGAGATGCCCAGCACATAGGGCTCTGCCAGCGGGTTCTTGACAATGGCCTGCATGACCACGCCGCAGATGGACAGGCCCATACCCACAGCCAGCCCCATGACTACCCTCGGAAAGCGGATCAACCACACCACGTTGTGGGCCGCGCCCCTGGCGTAGGCACTCAGGCTGTCCAGATGGAAGAGCTCGTAGCCGATGACGCTGTACACATCCCGGATGGACAGGTCCATGGAGCCGATGGTAACCGCTGCCAGGGCCGAGAGGATCAGCAGCCCCAGCATGACCACGCATACAAACACATAAAAGGGCTGGCTCTGGAGCCGCCCTTTATCTTTGATCAGTGCGCTTTGTCTCATAAAAAAGCCCGCTGACTAGTTCAGGTTTAAATCTGGGTACATCCCATTCGCGATGGTATGAATGCCGTCGATGGTACGCACACCGCTGCAGTACATCTGCCCCAGCTCGATGGGGATCACCCGGTTGTTCTTCACTGCGTCGATGTCGGCAAAGGCCGCGTTGTTCATGATGGCGTCCTTTGTCTGGGCGGCCATGTCCTGGTCGTCACGGTCCATATAGACTGCGAAGATGACTTCCGGATTGGCAGCGACCACGTCCTCCTCGCCCAGCTTGGACGCGTCCGGACTGGCCAGTGTGCCCTTAAGCTTGGTGACCATATCGCCTGCCAGTGTGGTGGCCCCATAATTGACAATCTGACCGCTCTGGTCCTCCATCACCAGTACTTTGGGGCTCTTGTTTTCCTTCTGGGCATAGGTCTCTGTCTGTTTCACAGCGTCCTTGATGGCGTTCACCAGTTCCCCGGCCTTATCCTCCACGTCAAAGATTTTGCCCAGGTTCTCAAAATCCTGGTACTCGTTATCCAGTGTTTTAGGGGACACTGCGCCGCTGTTGAGCATGTTGTAGCTGTTCACGCCCTGGCTCTGCCACTCCTTCATGCTGCCCAGGTTCTTGTCGGAGAACAGGGAGGTCCAGCTCAGGATCATATCCGGTTCCAGAGCAGTGGCGGCTTCCTTGCTGGGTTTGAATTCGGACAGATAGTTGACCTTGGCGAAAGCGTCCTTGTACGCTGGCTTCACCTCGTGATCCAGACCGCTGGCAGCCACAATTTTGTCCTCCAGGCCCAGGGCCAGCATGGTCTCGATGGCGTTCTGGTATACGGCCAGCACCTTTTCAGGCGCCTTTTCAAAGGTCATTTCCACAGGCTGCTTGTCGTAATCGTAGGTGGTGATGGTGACCGGATAATGGCCGTCTGTGCCGGCGCTCTGGCTGGCGCTGTCATTTCCCCCTGCGCTGCCGCACCCTGCCAACACGCCTGCCGCCAGCACTGCGGACAGGGCAATCCCTAAAAACTGTTTCTTCAAGCTTCTCATTTTTCTACCTCTTTCTTAAAAAATCATATAAAAAGAGCCTGCCGACACATCGCCGACAGGCTCCCATTTACCTATCTCAGGTTCTCCCAGTGACAATCCCCTCACCGGACAAACACGCGTAACACTAAAGGCAGGTCTCCTGACTCACAGCTCCTCCGCACTCCGCTCCCTTCCCGGCCCGAGGCCAGTGGTTTACTGCGGCGCGTCCCTGTTTACAGTGATGGGTTCGTACCGGATTCACACCGGTTTCCCTATTCTCCTTTTTCAAGGCACCCTCAATGGTTTGATTCAATTGTTAATATTAGTATAAGCGAACTTTTCAAAATTGTCAACTGCCGGCGCCCTGAATTTCCTCAGATTTTCCTGAGCACGTTCCAGAACGCCATGCCCAGCCCGTGGGGTACCACCTTGCCAAACACCCGCAGCCCGAAGCTTGCAAGGCCCGGCGTGGATACGGCCGCGCCCAGGCGGCTGTCCCTCATAGAGCGGCGCACAACCGTCTGGACGGTGCCCGCAAAGGGCAGGTGGCGCACCGCGGAGCGGTCCGCGTTGGCGCTGGCCCGCGGCACAAACTCGGTATTTTTGATCCAGTAGGGGCAGACCGCTGTCACCCTTATGCCCCGGCCGAACAGCTCCCAGCGCAGAGCTCTGGTGTAGCTTAGGAGGAAGGCCTTGGAGGCCGCGTACAGGTTCATGCCGGGCAGGGGCATAAAAGCCGCCACCGAGCAGATCTGCAAGATTCTCGCGCCTTTCTGCATGTACGGCAGTACCCTCAGGGTCATATCGACTGCTCCCCGGCAGTTTAAATCAATGAGGGCATTGCTGTCCGCTTCGGTCACCTCGGCGTAATTTCCCAGCTTCCCCATACCCGCGGCATTGACCAGCAGCCGCACGTCCGGCTGCTTCTCGGCCATCAGGGCTGTCAGCTCCGGAAAACTGCTGGTGTCTGTCAGGTCCATGACTACAGGCCTCACCGGTGTTTTTACTTCCCTGGCCAGCGCTTCCAGCCGTTCCCGCCTCCGGGCAACGGCCCAGATCTCATCCAGATGCTCACGTTCACTGATCTGTTTTACAAACTCGCGTCCAAGCCCGCTGGACGCCCCGGTCACTATGGCTATTCTCATAATCGCTCCTTCTTTCATCAGTGCTTCGGGCCTGCCTCTGGCAGCACCCTTTTTATGTACATACCACTTTCAGAAAAAAATAACCGAGCGCGCCTTTTTTATAAGAATCCCCCAAGATACAGGCTCAAAAGGCTCAAAACACCTTGGATACGTGTTTTGAGCCTTTTGAGATTCAGATCTCAGTCTGCTTTTTATATTTACAGCGGCAGGTCCTTCCGCCTGAAGACCAGGATGCCCAGGGTATACAGCACCACCGAGACTGCCGCCAGGGCCGCCATGCACAGGCCCACGGTGTCGCCTCCAGCGATGATCTCGGCAGGGTCAAACAGGCTGTACAGGGTCGTGTAGCGCACAACGTCCAGGTCCTCGCTGACGCCGGAGAGCATCATGAGCACCAGAAACAGAACGGGCAGGCCCCCGCCCAGGGCCAGGGACAGGCGGCTCTCGTTAAACAGGCAGGAGGCAGAGAAGCCAATGGCGCTGACGGCCAGCTGCATGAGCAGGGCGCCTGCGTTGACGAGCAGAAAGGCGCGGATGTCCAGATCGCCCGGGAACAGAGCCTGGCTGACCGCGATCCCCATAACGGTCACAAAGACCATGAGGAGGATATTGGACAGGATCAGGGCTGCGGCCTGGGTTGCGATGACCCTGGTCCGGGAATTAGGCGCGGACAGCAGGCAGGCCATGGCGCCGGAATCCACCAGCTTTGCCGCCGCGTTGTTGCTGGCGATAATGTTAAAAATCATGGGCACCATGATGACAATAAAGCCGTAAAAATAGGAGCCCAGAAAGCCCACAAGGCTTGTCTCAGCGCCAACGTCCAGGTTCATGGCGTTTATCATCTGCTGGGGCAGCATGTCCATCATCTCTTTTATGCCGTCCATGGAATCCGGGTTGAACATACTGATCTCAACACCCATATACATGGCCAGAATGGCCGCGAAGATGACAAGTATCCTGAGCTGTGATTTAAAGGTTTTTCTGAAAAGCGGCCCGCTAAGCATGATGTTTACCTCCGTAATACTGCATAAAAATATCCTCCAGATCCTGGGAGACCGTGTCCAACGCCATGACGTGGTAGCCGGTGAGCATTTTCAGAAAGCTGTCCATGCTCCCTGCCACCCGCACCTCCACAAGCTGGGGGTGCTCCCTCAGCTGGCGGGTGCCGTTGCACCGGGCCGCGAAATCTCCGGCCTCTTTAGCGGTGGCGAAGCTGACCTGGTAGATCTTGTGGCGCTCTGCCTTGAGGGAGGCCACACTGTCCAGGGCTGCCAGCTCCCCGGCGCGGATAATGCCCACCCGGTCACAGGTCCGCTCGACCTCCTCAAAGCTGTGGGAGGACATGAGAATGGTCGTGCCCTTTTTCTTCTCGTTCTGGATCAGGCGGATAAACCGGTTCTGCATGAGGGGGTCCAGCCCGCTGGTGGGCTCGTCGAGGATCAGGACCCCGGGGTCGTGCATGAAGGCGGACACCAGGCCCAGCTTCTGCTTGGTGCCCTTGGACATCTTACGGATCTTCCCTTTTGGGTTCAGGTCGAAAAAGCGGATGAGCTTTTCCATTTTCGCACGGTCCTTCATGCCACGCATCTCGGCCATAAAGTTCAGAAACTCCACGCCGGTCATGCTGTCGAAAAAGGCGATCTCCCCGGGCAGGTACCCTAAAAATTCCTTGATCTCAGCCGCTTGCTTAAAGCAGTCCAGGCCGTCGATCGCGCAGGTGCCGCGCTTGGGCGAAAGAAAGCCCATCAGATGGCGGATGGTCGTGGTTTTCCCGGCGCCGTTGGGGCCCAGGTAGCCAAAGACCTCGCCCTTTTTTACCTCAAAGGACAGGTCAAAAATCCCGCGGCCCTCGCCGTAGTCTCTGGTCAGGTGCTCGATTGCGATCATTGTAATGCCTCCTCTTTGTAGCAGTGCTGTCTTATAAACAGAACGTGCTCGGTATACTCGGAATTCAGCTGTTCAATGTCTACTCTGCCAAGATCGCTCTGGCGCTTCATAAAGCCCTCGGCCGCCCAGATCAGCCAGCGGATCACCTTCTCGGGCGGGGTCTCCTCCCTGAACTTGCTCCGGTCGATCCGGTCCAGGATCAACGCGGTGATGGTGGTCTCCAAATCGCTGTAAAAGCTCATATTCCCCGCACTCTCCGGCGCCTTGTCATAATAGACCCGGATAAAGAAGTCCATCAGGTAAGGGTTGCGCATCATGATCTCGGATTTAGCCCGCTGGGACCGCAGCCAGATCTCAAAGAAATCGGACTCATCGGAAGGCAGCAGCTCTCTGATACGCCTGAACATTACGTCGTTACCATACCGGAACAGGTACTCGTACAGTGTCTGCTTGTTGCTGAAGTAGTGGAACAGCAGCCCCTTGGAAATACCTGCTGCGGCGGCGATGTCGGCTGTGTTGGCCTTTTTATAAGGGTTCTCGGCAAAAGCCTTAAATCCCGCGTTGACAATGCGCAGCTGCTTCTCCTCCGGCAGCTTAAAAAACTTATCATTCATTCCATTTTCCTTTCATTAACCCAATCGGTTAATACCATTATAGACCGTTGACCCGATTGTTCAAGGCCTGTTAAGAAAAATTTATATAAAAAGGACCCGTACCGTGGCGATACGGGCCCTTTTGTATCAGATCCTTGAGAAATACTCAATGACCTTGGACAAATCCTTTAGTGTTTCCTCGGTATTTCCATGCTCGATGCTGTCCTTGACGCAGTGGTGCAGATGCCCCTCCACAACCATCTGCCCCACCTTGTGCAGGGCCGATTTGGCAGCGTTGATCTGAATCAGGATCTCATTGCAGGGGACATCCTTTTCCATCATGTCCGAAATGCCGCGGATCTGGCCCTCGATGCGTTTCAGCCGCGCCTGCAGTTTCGGTAAGTCTTCCATACATTCTCTCATCGTTTCTCCTTTATCTCGGCTCGCTTATTTCTCTTTAGCTATTTATCCTATCACAATTCTGTGAGAATAGCAATGGAGAGGCCGAAAAGTTTCTGCCAGGCTTTCAGGACCTGTCAAAATTAACATTTTCACTCTAATAACAAAATAGTTTTAATACTTTTTGTCCGTTTTATATAAAAATAACTTTAATATGATAAAAATGTAAGAATTTTTTAATGTTCATTTATCGGGTGTTGTGGTAAAATATTATTCGGTTAAAAAATCAATACGTAAGGAGTTATCTATATGTTTTTAGAACTGCTAAAAGCGGCCTTTTTCGGGATCGTTCAGGGGATCACGGAGTGGCTGCCCATCAGCAGCACAGGCCATATGATCCTGTTTGAACAGTTTATCCATATGAATGTATCCAAGGATTTCTGGGACATGTTCCTGGTGGTCATCCAGTTTGGATCCATTCTGGCCGTTGTTCTGCTGTATTTTCATAAACTCAATCCCTTCTCACCTAAGAAATCACCGGTGCAGAAACGGGATACCTGGTCTCTCTGGGGCAAGGTACTGGTGGCCGTCATTCCGGCTGCTGTTATCGGACTTTTATTTGATGATTTTATCACCGACAAGCTCTACGGCTATGTGACCGTCGCCATCACCCTGATCGTTTACGGGATTGCCTTTATTGTGGTGGAAAACATGGACCGCACCAAGCATCCGACCATCCGTAATTTTGAGCAGCTGGATTACAAAACGGCCCTGTTCATCGGCGTGTTCCAGATCCTGGCCCTGATCCCAGGGACTTCCCGCTCCGGCTCCACCATCATTGGCGCCACCCTGCTGGGCTGCTCCCGCTATGTGGCTACGGAGTTTTCTTTCTTCCTGGCTGTGCCGGTCATGCTGGGCGCCAGCCTCTTAAAAATCGTGAAGTTCTTTGTCAAAACCGGCATTGGCTTTACAGGTACAGAGATCGGTATCCTTTTAGTGGGGATGATCGTGGCTTTTGTGGTCTCTGTCTTTGCTATCAAGTTCCTCATGGGCTATATCCGCAAGCACGATTTCAAGGCTTTCGGCTACTACCGCATTGCGCTGGGCATCATTGTCATTATCTACGCGGTGATGTTTGCATAAAAACTTAAGATACATGCTCAAAAGACTCAAAACTTCCACGCTGTGGGGTTTTGAGTCTTTTGAGTTTGCGCCCCTATGTTACAAAATTGTAAGCATATTGTAAGCCTGTGTTTAGGTTGCGGGGACGGTTCCATGATAAAATAGGCTTATTCAAAAGAATTGATGAAGGAGATACCAATGTTTTTAGAATTTTTGAAAGCCGCCTTTTTTGGCGTTGTTCAGGGGATCACGGAGTGGCTGCCGGTCAGCAGCACGGGCCACATGATCCTGTTTGAGCAGTTTATCCACATGAATGTCTCTAAGGATTTCTGGGACATGTTTGTGGTGGTCATCCAGTTTGGTTCTATCCTGGCGGTCGCCCTGCTTTATTTTCACAAGCTCAACCCCTTTTCTCCCAGTAAATCCCCCATACAGAAAAAGCGGACCTGGTCCCTCTGGGGCAAGGTGCTGGTGGGCATTATCCCCCTTGGCCTCATTGGCCTGCCTTTCGACGACCTGGTGACAGGAAAGCTTTACGGCTATGTCACGGTGGCCATCGCGCTGATCGTCTACGGAATCGCCTTTATTGTTGTTGAGAACCGGAACTGCGCTAAAACGCCCGCTATCCGGAGCTTTGAGCAGCTTAGCTATAAAACGGCTCTGTTCATCGGCCTTTTTCAGGTGCTGTCCATTGTGCCGGGAACTTCCCGCTCTGGCTCCACCATCCTCGGGGCTTCCCTGCTGGGCTGTTCCCGCCATATCGCGGCTGAGTTTTCTTTCTTTATGGCTGTGCCGGTCATGCTGGGCGCCAGCCTCTTAAAAATCGTGAAGTTCTTTGTCAAAACCGGCGTTGGCTTTACAGGAATGGAAATCGGCATCCTGCTCATTGGCATGGCTGTGGCCTTTGTGGTCTCTGTCTTTGCCATCAAGTTCCTCATGGGCTATATCCGCAGGCACGATTTCAAGGCCTTTGGCTGGTACCGCATTGTGCTGGGCATCATCGTGATCCTGTACGCGGTCATTTTCGCATAAACGCTTGAAAGGCAGGCTCAAAAAGCTCAAAACTTCTATGCTGCGGGGTTTTGAGCCTTTTGAGTCTGTGGCCTGGGACGCGGATAAATTTTGTTCTTTAACTTTAACAATTTTTTCCTTGACAAATTCCTTTAAAATGATTATGATTATCACAACACATTGATGAGGAATAGTAAGATCCCCGGAACATCCAGAAAGCTGCTGGTTGATGCGAAGCAGTTGGGAAAGGTATCTGAACTGGCCTCGGAGTGGCACCCTGAAATCCACGAGAGTAGGCGGCGCCGGTTCCTGACCGTTACCCCAGGAGGATATAAGGCCGAGTGCGGTCCGTATCTGCCAACGAGGCAGCGTTATGCTGCAAAATTAGAGTGGTACCACGTAGGATAAAATCTTTCGTCTCTATATTCTTAAGTGAATATAGAGATTTTTTTGATGTTTTGTCCAAATTTTTTATAAAAAATTTGGCAGCGAGTAAGGAGCGTTAGCGGACGAGCGGCAACAAAACGAACGTCTTTTCATTCGATCATTCTCCTGAGCAGTGTCAAAATGATTGTATGAAAAGATGATCCTTTAAACTGTCCAAATTTTTTATAAAAAATTTGGCAGCGAGTAGGGAGCGTTAGCGGACGAGCGGCAACAAAACGAACGTCTTTTCATTCGATCATTCTCCTGAGCAGTGTCAAAATGATTGTATGAAAAGATGATCCTTTAAACTGTCCAAATTTTTTATAAAAAATTTGGCAGCGAGTAAGGAGCGTTAGCGGACGAGCGGCAACAAAACGAACGTCTTTTCATTCGATCATTCTCCTGAGCAGTGTCAAAATGATTGTATGAAAAGATGATCCTTTAAACTGTCCAAATTTTTTATAAAAAATTTGGCAGCGAGTAGGGAGCGTTAGCGGACGAGCGGCAACAAAACGAACGTCTTTTCATTCGATCATTCTCCTGAGCAGTGTCAAAATGATTGTATGAAAAGATGATCCTTTAAACTGTCCAAATTTTTTATAAAAAATTTGGCAGCGAGTAAGGAGCGTTAGCGGACGAGCGGCAACAAAACGAACGTCTTTTCATTCGATCATTCTCCTGACCAGCTTCAAAATGATTGAATGAAAAGATGATCCGATTAAAATCTGAAAAAGGAGAACTTACCATTATGATGAACCCCAAGAAATACAAACGCGGTTATTTTATGCCCCCGGTCGAATCCACTGACTGGGTGCACAAAGAGTATATTACCGAGGCGCCGATCTGGTGCTCTGTAGACCTTCGCGACGGCAACCAGGCACTCATTATTCCCATGAGCCTGGAGGAAAAAATCGAGTATTTCAAAACCCTGGTCGCTGTGGGCTTTAAGGAAATCGAAGTCGGCTTCCCGGCGGCCTCCGAAACGGAATATATCTTTTTGAGGACCCTGATCGAACAGGACCTGATCCCGGACGACGTCACCATCCAGGTGCTCACCCAGGCAAGAGAGCACATTATCCGCAAGACCTTCGCGGCCCTGGAGGGCTGTAAGAGATCCGTTGTCCACCTGTACAACTCCACCTCTGTGGCCCAGCGTGAGCAGGTCTTCCGCAAATCCAAGGAAGAGATCATCCAAATCGCTGTGGACGGCGCCGTCATGCTGAGGGATCTGGCGGCTGAAACCGAGGGAAACTTCCAGTTCCAGTATTCCCCCGAGAGCTTTACCGGCACCGAGGTCGATTTTGCCCTGGATATCTGCAACGCAGTGCTGGACGTATGGCAGCCCACCGCGGACAGCAAGGTCATCATCAACCTGCCCGTCACGGTATCCATGTCCATGCCCCATGTGTACGCCAGCCAGATCGAGTACATGTGCAAAAATCTAAAATTCCGGGAAAACGTCATTGTCTCCCTGCACCCCCACAATGACCGCGGTTGTGCAGTGGCCGATACCGAACTGGGCCTCCTGGCCGGCGCGGACCGCATCGAGGGCACCCTCTTCGGCAACGGTGAGCGGACCGGGAACGTGGACATCATCACCCTGGCGCTGAACATGTACACCCACGGCGTGGACCCCAAGCTCCACTTTGACAACCTGCCCGAAATCACCGAGGTCTATGAGCGCACAACCCGGATGCATGTGTACGAACGCCAGCCCTACAGCGGCGCCCTCGTTTTTGCCGCCTTCTCCGGCTCCCATCAGGACGCCATCGCCAAGGGCATGCAGTGGCGCGAGGAAAAACACTGTGACCAGTGGACCGTGCCTTACCTGCTCATTGACCCCACCGACCTTGGCCGCCGCTACGAAAAGGACGTGATCCGCATCAACAGCCAGTCCGGCAAGGGCGGCATCGGCTATGTCCTCGAACAGAAATACGGCTACGACCTGCCAAAGGGTATGCGCGAGGACCTGGGGTACACGGTCAAGGATGTCTCCGACCACAAGCACAAAGAGCTCTCCGCCGAGGAAGTCCGGGATATTTTCGAGAAAACCTATGTCAATATCCAGCACCCGGTCACTCTGCCCGAATACCATTTTGAACAGGTGAGCGAGCACATCAAGGCCACCATCACCATTGAGCGTGACGGCCAGAAAACCATGGTGTCCGCGGAAGGCAACGGCCGCTTCGACGCGGTCAGCAACGCCCTCAAGGATTACCTGGACACCCCCTACACCGATCTGATCTATAAAGAACACGCGCTGGAAGAGGGCTCCACCTCCCAGGCCGCTGCCTATGTGGGCATCACCATGCCCGATGGCCGCACTGTCTGGGGCGCCGGTATCCACAACGACATCATCGTCGCCTCGGTAACTGCCCTGGTATCCGCCATTAACCGTGCCCTTTAAGGGGAAATTTATTATTACTGAGAGCTGCCCGGATGGCAGCTCTTCTTTTTTCTTTTCGCTTGTGGTTTAGTTTTTTTAGCGGTATAATAACATCAATATACTGCTTTTGAAAACGCTGTCTGTGTTTTGGAGAGCTGTTTCCCCCATAAAGTGATTTTGAGGATAGTCACGATTATAATTCGTTAGAAGAGGTGTAAGGATGAGCATCGATCGCAAGACAAGGGCCTTTGTCAAGGAATTACAGCGGGCCTATTTTGAGATGAGGGATACCGAAAAAATTCTCTCGATGGCCACAGAGGATGTGCTTTGGTCCGGCCTGTATCACAGCAATATACATGAGAGCGGAGGGCTGGAGGCTGTTCTGGAAGCGGATTTCTCCCGCTTTCCCTATCCCTTTACCATTTTGGACACATCTGTCGAGACCCGTGTCCTGTCCAATACCCACTGTCTGGCAGACTGCCAGCTGCGTCTGCGCGCAGGCACCCCGGCTTCGACCGCGCCAGAGGTCCAGCTTTCCGGCAGCCTGGTCTGCAGCCTGGTTGACGGCGTGCTCCGGCTCCGTCAGCTGCACATTGCCCGCATCGACAGCAGTGCCCACCTGCCTGGGCTCAGCCAGAGTATACTCACGGCCTCCGACCCCCGTATCCAGCGCTTCATTGAAAAAACCACCCGCGAGCTGGAGGCCCGGAGCCAGGATTTGCAGCAGCTGACTGAAAATATCCCAGGCGGTATTTTCCGCTGCCTTTACGACGAAAAGCTGACCATTCTCCAGGTCAACGACGGCTTTCTGTCCATGTTCGGCTACACCCGTGCCGAGATCCGGGAGCGCTTTGACGACAGCTTCATGGCCATCATCGACCCCCGCGACCGCTCCTCCACGCTGCTGGAGGTCAAGCGCCAGCTGCGGCAGAAAAGCACCAAGCAGATCGAATACCGCGCGACGCGCAGCGACGGCAGCACGATCTGGATTCTGGACAAGGGGCAGCTCATCAAAAGCGAGAGCGGCCCGGATTCTTTCTACTGTATTCTCATCGATGACACAGCCGGAAAGGAGGCCCAGGAAAACCTGCGGCTGAGCCTGGAGCGCCACGAGATCATCATGGACCAGACCACCGACATTATCTTTGAGTGGGACATCCAAAAGGATACCTTTATCTTTTCCCACAACTGGCAGAAGAAATTCGGCTATGAGCCCATGACTGAAAACATCAGCACAGGCACCATCGCCCATTCGCATATTCTGGCCTCGGACATTCCGGCCTTTACCGGCATTCTCGAGGACATCCGGCAGGGCAGCCCCTATGTGGAAACCGAGGTGCGGATCAAAAAAGCCAACGCTCTGTATATCTGGTGCCGTATCCGCATCACCGCCCAGTACGACGAAAACTGTGAGCCTTTCAAGGCTGTGGGCGTGATTGTGGATATTGACAGTGAGAAGCGGCATTCCCAGGAGCTTATGCAGAAGGCCGAGCGCGACACTCTCACAAAGCTGTACAATAAAGGCACCACTGAGAGTATCATTGAGAAGCACTTGTCCCGCTGCCCGGAAAACAGCCTGTGCGCCCTGCTGATCATCGACATTGACGACTTTAAGAATGTCAACGATACCCGGGGGCATCTTTTCGGCGACGCTTTTCTGATGGAGATCGCCGGCAAAATCCAGACCCTGTTCCGGAGCGGCGACGTGGTGGGCCGCATCGGCGGCGACGAATTCATCGCCTTTATCCGCGATATTCCGGATATCCAGGTCGCTACTCAAAAGGCGCAGCAGGTCATCGAGAATTTCCATAGCCTCGATGTGTTTAATGAAGACGACGCCGAAACCTCCTGCAGCATCGGTATTGCCTGCTACCCAGACCATGCCAGAGATTTCCACGAGCTGTACAAGCGCGCAGACTACGCCCTCTACCAAGCCAAGCGCCAGGGGAAAAACCAGTATGTGATCTTTGACCGGGAGCTGGAGGTCATGGCCCTCAAAAACGCTGCCATGGGCGTCTACAGCGCTGTGAACGAGCGCATCGACTCGGACAGCGAGGTGAGCCCGCAGGCGGTGAACAGCCAGCTGGTGGAGTATGTTTTCCGGATTTTGTACAAATCCATCGACATCGAAAGCGCCGTGCACTCCATCCTCGAGATTGTGGGGCGCCAGTTTGATGTCAGCCGCGTCTATATTTTTGAGAACAGCGAGGACGACACCCACTGCGCCAATACCTTTGAGTGGTGCAATGACGGCGTGGCGCCGGAGATCCAGAACCTGAGCCATGTGTCCTACGCGACAGACCTGGGCGGCAGCTACCTTGACAATTTTGACGAGAACGGTATCTTCTACTGCCGGGACATCGCCAGTCTCCCAAAGGCTCAGTTCGAGGTTCTGGCACCCCAGGGCATCAAATCCATGCTCCAGTGCGCCATCCGGGATAACGGCTGCTTCAAGGGCTATGTGGGCTTTGACGAGTGCCGCAACAACCGCTTCTGGACCCAGGAACAGATTGCCGCCCTGTCCTTTATCTCAGAAATCCTGAGCACCTTCCTGCTGAAAAAGAGGGCTCAGGACCGGGTTGAGCAGTCCGCTGCCGCCATGAAAACCGTGCTTGACAACCAGAATTCCTGGATTTACGTCATCGAGCCCGGCACCTGCAGGCTTTTATACATCAACCAGAAAACAAAGGATCTGGTCCCATCCTCAGAGGTCGGTATGTACTGCTACGAGGCCTTTTTCGACCGGACCGAACCCTGCGCACGCTGCCCTGCCCGCAGTGTCGGGAGCGCCAGCAAAAACTGTACCATGGAGATCTACAACCCAATGCTGCGCGTGTGGTCCTCAGCCGACGCTTCTCTGATCACCTGGAAGAACCGCCCCGCCTGCCTGCTGTCCTGCCACGACATCACCCGCTACAAAGAAAATCAAACATAAAACAGAAGTTTCAAAACAAAAGCTCAAAAGCCTCAAAAGCCCCGTTCCCGGGGTTTTGAGGCTTTTGAGCCTGTACTATTAAATGATACTATTTTTTCACACTCCGATAAAAGCCATTAAAAAAGCGGCCTGAAGCCGCTCTGTCATTCAAAATGCGCAGCATTTTTCTCCTGTAATTTTCCATTGAAAAAGTCCGCACTTTCAGCCTTTTTTAAACCGCTCCCAATGTACCACGCCGCCCCGCAGCACCCGCAGGTCCGTAAAGCCCTCCTGCTCAAGCAGCTTCTGGGCTCTGGACGCCCGCATACCCGACCGGCACACCAGCACAATGGTCTTGTCCTTAAAGGGCGTGAGCATTTCCAGCTGTGAGGGCAGGAGCTTCAGCGGAATGTTGACTACACACTCCTGATCCTCAAACTCATTGTGAATTTCCATTTTGTCCCGAATATCCAACAAGACCGTGTTCCCGTCATTTTTTTCCAGTAAAGCTTCCAATTCGTCCGGTTCAATATTTTTTAGTTCCCGACTCATGTCATTCACTCCTTTATGTTTTCAATTTTAATTTATGAATCTTCCAAATCCTTAACCGTGATGGTCTCGTTCTGTTTGGCCGCCTGCTTTCTGGCAATCCGGGCATTGGTCAGGGTCCGCACCACAGAGTACAGCACTGCGAATCCCGGTATGCCCAGGATCATGCCCGTAAAGCCGAAGAAGCTGCCGCCCAGCAGCATGCCGATCAGCACCCACAGGCCCGAGATCCCGACCGAGGTTCCCACCACCTTAGGGTAGATCACATTGCTCTCCACTTGCTGCAGACAGATGATATAAATGATAAAGATCAGGCAGTACACCGGATTGACCACCAGCAGAATCAGCCCGCTGGGCACAGCGCCCAGAAAGGCCCCGAAGATGGGAATAATGCTTGTCACCCCCACCAGCACGCCGATGAGCAGCGCATAGGGTACCCGCAGGATCGCCAGCCCGGCAGCGCACAGGGTTCCGAGGATAAAGGCCTCGGTAATCTGTCCGGCGATAAAGCCGTGGAAGGTCTGGTTGGCCGTATGGCCTACCTCATTGATGAACGCCCTGGCCTTATCCGGGATATAGGCGTACATGAGCTTATCCTTGAGCGCCAGCAGGCGTTCCTTGTCTGCCAGCATATAGACAGAAATGATAAAGCCCATGAGAAAATTGAACACGCCCTGGGTAATGCTGACCGTTGTGTTTACGATCTCAGGCATGGCCCCGATCAGGCTGCTGCTTATTTTGGGAAACAGGTCCTGCCACTGGCTTGAGATCTGGTTCCAGGCATCCTCAGGCAGGTGCAGCCATTCCAGAAGCTGGTTGACCCAGAGGTTAAAGCTGGCCACATAGCCTGGAAATTTGGTAATGAGCATCTCAACGCTTTTCTGGAGCTGGGGGATCACAAAGGTGACGACTCCGGTGATCAGAAGCCCGATAAAGATAAAGGTCAGCACAATGGCCGCGGCCCGCTTCCCCTTTTCCCGGAGCCTCCTGCCCCGTATCCGGTCCATGAATTTAAAGACATAGCGTTCGCAGAAGCTCATTGGGATATTGAGCACAAAGGCAATGGCGATCCCGATGAGGATCGGCATTGCAATATCCACCAGAATCCCCAGGCCATTCCAGATATACTTGATATTGACAAGGGCCATGAGCAGGCAGACAGCATACGTGATCAAAAGGATATAGTCCTTCAAATTTTTCTTCTTAAACACCATCTGCCGCTCCTTTCATTTTTCTTCTCTCTCTAGTATACCCACTTTGTATTAATTTTGTCTGAGAAAAACGGGCGGAAATACCAGCAGCGTCTCGGACTACAGCGCCTATACCCAAAAAGAACCCGTATCGTCGCGATACGGGTTCTCTCTTTTTTATATTAATTTCGTCGGTCTCTTCTTCTGTCAAGTTCGGATAAAATCTTCTTTCGGATACGGATATCCGTGGGGGTGATCTCAACCAGCTCATCATCATTGATGAATTCCAGAGCTTCTTCCAGCGTGAAGATCTTAGGATCAATGAGTTTTAAGGCCTCATCCGCTCCCGAGGAACGGGTGTTGGTCAGCTTCTTGTTTTTGATGGGGTTAACCACCATGTCGTCGCTGCGGTTGTTAATGCCAATGATCATCCCCTCGTAAACGGGGGTTCCCGCGCCCACCATCATGGTACCGCGGTCGCTCAGGTTAAACAGCGAGTAGGCCATGGTCTCTCCGGAAAAGCCGGAAATCAGCACGCCGTTCTGCCGCTGTGGAATCTCCCCGAAATAAGGCTCGAAGGAATCGAAACGGCGTACCAAAGTGCCCTCGCCGTGGGTGTCGTTGATAAATTCGCTCTGGTAGCCTAACAGGCCACGGGTCGGCACCAGGTATTCCAGCTTGGTCCATCCCTCCTCGGCGGCCATGCTCACCATGCTGCCCTTACGCACGTTCAGCTTGGAGATAACTGTTCCGGAGTACTCGTCCGGGACGTTAATGATCACGCTTTCCACAGGCTCCAGCTTGTGGCCCTTTTCATCGCGGTGCATGATCACCTCTGGCTTGGAAACCGCCACCTCATAGCCTTCACGGCGCATGTTTTCAAGCAGAATAGATAAGTGCAGTTCGCCCCTGCCCGATACACGGTAGCCCTCTGTGGTGCCCTCCAGCGGCTCAACGGTCATCCCGACATTGATCTCCAGCTCCTTCTCAAGGCGGGCCTTGATGTGGCGGGTGGTCACGAATTTACCGGTTTTTCCGGCAAAAGGAGAGGTGTTGACCAGGAAGTTCATGGACAGGGTCGGTTCCTCGATCTCGATGAGCTCCATGGGCTGTACCTGGTCCACTTCACCGATGGTTTCCCCGATCATAATGTCCGGAATCCCGGAGACCACGACGATGTCACCGGCCTTTGCCTCCTTGACCTCAACCCTCGAGAGGCCGCGGTATACAAAAATCTGCCCGATCTTTACCCGCTTAAAGCTGCCGTCACGCTTGGAGACCTCCAGGCTGTCCCCGGTGTGAATGGTTCCCTTGTCGATGCGGCCAATGCCCAGACGGCCGATATAATCGTCATAGCCAAGGGTGGATACCTGCATCTGCAGCGGTTCCAGGCTCATATCCTCTGGAATACCCACATGCTTTACAATGGTTTCAAACAGCGGGGTCAGGTCTGTGCTGTCGTCATCCATGTCATATTTGGCAATTCCCTGCTTGGCAACCCCGTAAAGAATCGGGAAGTCCAGCTGTTCGTCATTGGCCTTGAGCTCTACAAAGAGATCGAAAACCATATCGACCACTTCCTCGGCGCGCTGGTCCTTCTTGTCAATCTTGTTGATGAACAGAATCGGGCGCAGTCCCTGCTCCAGGGATTTGTTGAGGACAAAACGGGTCTGGGGCATAGGGCCTTCGCTGGAGTCCACCAGCAGAATAACCGTGTCAACCGTCTTTAAGATACGTTCAACCTCAGAGGAGAAGTCCGCATGGCCCGGGGTATCCACAATGTTGATCTTGATATTATCGTGCATGATGGAACAGTTTTTGGAATAGATGGTGATCCCACGCTCCCGCTCCAGGTCATTGCTGTCCATGATACAGTCAACCACTTCCTGGTTATCTCTGAAAACGCCGCTCTGGCTCAGCAGTGCGTCGACCAGGGTCGATTTACCCGCGTCAACGTGGGCGATAACCGCAATATTGATAATCGGTTGTTCTTCTTTCATATGTTTCCTGCTTTCTTAGTTTCTTTATATCCGGAGCCGGAAAGGCTCTTTTTGTACAGAATGCGTCGCCTTTACATTGGCGGTATAATCAGAAAAAGATACCCAGGGCCTCCCCCTGGATATCTTTTCAAAATTGCATTGATTGAAAATTAATCCGTCCTTTATTATACTTCAAAAACACCCTGAACACAAGGGTTTTTATGAAAAAAACTGAAAACTGAAATTTTGTTCTCTATTTTCCATTCAGGTTCTCATAGATCCTGCAGAAAACCGCCATAAACGCTTCGCGCTCCGTCTCCGGGATACCCTCAAAAGCCGCGCTCTCCAGGGCCGCGAAGGCCTCCTCGATCCGGGCAGCGTTTGCCCTGCCCTTCTCTGTCAGATAAACGTACAGGGACCGGCGGTTGCCGTTCTCTGTTCGTCTTTCAATGAGCCCTGCCGCCTCCATCCTCGGCAGCAGGCTGGTGACGGTCGCCGGCTCAATCTGGCATCCGGCGGCGATGTCTTTCTGGACACTGCCGTCGTTGCGGTTCAGGTACTCCAGCACCTTGGGCTGCCCGGAGGACAGGCCCGTTCCCTGCAGTGCTGCGTAGAGCCGCTTGTTAAAAAGGCTCTGGCTGACAAACAGCAGGTTGTGAAAGCTCTGATTCATTTTCTTTTCCTTTCCAGGCACGCCCGAAGGCGTCCTCAATCACCGCAGCAGCTCCCTCAATCCCAAAGACTGAGGTGTCTACCGACAGGCTGTAATTTCCGGCGGCGCCCCAGGCCTGGCCGGTAAAGTGCTTATAATGGCTGGACCGCTCCCGGTCCTTTTCTGCGATCCGCTGCCTGGCGGCAGTCTCGCCCAGGTTTTCCTTTTCCATAATCCGGCGAGTGCGGTCTTTTATATTCGCGCTGAGATAGACATGGAAGCAGTCCGGCCGGTCCCGGAGCACATAATCTGCACAGCGCCCCATGATCACGCACGGGCCCTGGCAGGAAAGCTCACGGATAACCCGGCTCTGGGTCTCAAAGAGAGCGTCCAGCGGCGGCACCTCACCGGGAGCCATGGCGTAATTGGAGGCCACCAGGTCGTAGAGCAGGCTGTTGGTATAGCGCTGCTCCTCCCGCTCCACATACTGGTAGGTATAGCCGCCCTCGGCGGCAGTGCGGCTGCTGATCTCACGGTCATAAAAAGCCATCTTCAAATCGCCGGCCAGGCGTCTGCCCACCTCATTTCCGCCACAGCCATACTGCCGGCTGATGGTAATCACCGGGCAGCCGCAGGGCTTATCCGCCTCAGCGCCCTTGGACCGCACACCAAAGAGTCCGTCCCTCAGAAAGCCGAGACGCCTGCTGTAAAATTTGACAATGGTTCCCACGATCAGGGCCGAGATAAGCGTCCCTTCCCGGATACCCTGCAAACCGTGAAAAAAGACCAGCGACAGAATACAGGCTGTGGCCATCAGCGTAACGTCAAAGCCTACCTTGACCGACCCAAACTGCTTTTTAAAGGTCACTGCGATGGCGTTGACAATCCCCTCGCCCGGCACCAGAATCACATCCGCAAAGACCTCCAGCGTAATGCCAAAGGCCAGAATCGCACAGCCAATCAGCAGAAAGACAAGCTTTATGACATAATTTACCGGGTTTAAGCCACCGAGCAGCAGCATACTGAAATCAATGAAATAGCTGAACACCACATTAACCACAATCTGCAAAAACTGGATTTTCTCAAACCTTCTGCGCAGCAGGGCGATCTCCAAAATAATAAAAATCATGTTGAGCACGAATGAAAACTCACCCAGAGTCGGCTCAAAACGCAGGCTCAGCACATAGGGAACGCTGGAAATAGGCGAGGTCCCCAGACTGGCCTTTGTAATAAAGCTGATGCCAAAGGAGTTGATGAGAACCCCGATGGTAAAGACAATATAGCGTTTAATTTTTTCTTCTGCTGTCATCCTCCACACTCCTTTTAAACAATTAGAACTCTAATTATTATACTTCTAATCATTTAAAAGTCAAGACAGTCCAGACGTGTTTTTATTTTTAAACACAGCCTTGTTCTGCTATAATGGTGTCAAACCAAAAGGAGAATACCATGAATTTTCAAACACCCGAACCCTTCGATTCCTTCAGATGCCTGGCCGGGGACTGCCCGGATACCTGCTGCGCAGGCTGGGAGGTCGTCATCGACCCTAAATCCGAGCGGCTCTACCAGAAGGCAGAAGGCCCCATAGGCAAGCGTCTCCGTGATGCCATGACCCTGGACGGGGACGGCGACTGCATTTTCATCAATCGGGACGGACGCTGTCCCTTCCTCAACCCTGAAAATCTCTGCGACATTCATACCGCCCTGGGCGAGAATGCCCTGAGTGAGACCTGCCGCCTCTACCCCCGCTTTTATGCGGACTTCGGAAGCCTCCGAGAGGCAGGCCTATCCCTGTCCTGCCCAGAGGCCGCCAGACTCATTCTGTCCAATCCGGCTCCCATGCGCTTTGTGATGGCCCAGAACGACGAGTCTTCCGGTTACGATCCGGATCTCGATCCGCTGTTCTGTACGCGCATGCTCAGAGCCCGGCACCTTGGCCGTACACTGCTGCAGAACCGCCGTTTCACAATCTTTGAGCGCCTTGCCCTGCTGCTCCAGTTCGCTACCCGGCTCACTGCCCTCCTGTTTATCTCAGACGAAGCTGCCGAAAACAGTCTGTACACAGCATTTTCAGATGACCGGCAGCTCACCCGGACCTTGAGCGATCTCCGATCCAGCGTTCCGCCCGCAGAAGCTGAGGTGAGCGGCACCCTCGACGCTCTTTTTAACCTCCTTATCCAGTGTGAGCACCGCCAGAGTGCTTTCACAAGACAGCTGGAGCGCGCCCGTAAGCGCCTCAAGGCGCCGGACAGTCTTACTGCCGCCAGGGCCTTTAAGAGCGTCCACGCCCATTATTATGAGCATTTAAGCGTATACTACCTGTTCCGCTATTTCATGGACTGCGCCTGGTCCTGTGAGCCTCTTCTGCAAATCCAGCACATCGCCCTGGCCTGCCTCTCCGTCTACACCCTCTCCTTGAGTTTGTGGCTGGAAAAGGACCGGGCTTTATCCGACCAGGAGCACCAGGCTGTTTTCTGTTCCTACTCCCGCGAAATCGAACATTCTATCCCAAATCAGACCCTTCTGAGTGACCACCTGACCCTTACCCCTGAGCTAAGCGCCCCGGCGCTGAGCCGTCTGCTGGTATCCCTATAGACAACTTGAAAAAGCAGTCTCTTTTAATGATAAAGAGACTGCTTTAGTTTATAATTCCGCAGCCTGCTTTTCAAGCTGCCTTTTAAAAATTGTCCGGAATAAGAACCGCATCAGCGGCCCGCAGAAAAAATCTGCCAGCAGAGGGCCATTGGAAAATTGATGACAATGGTCTCCAGCCAGACGGCCAGAAACTGTACACACGGGCGCTTGAAAATCAGGGTCGCCCAAAAGCTCATCACCGGACACATCACATCAGGCAGTCGGTCACCGCCGCCTGGACGCTAATGCCTTATCCTCGCCTGGCGTTACCATTTTAAAGGCGATTTTGGGGGCGATCCGCTCCATGAAAAAATACCCATCACAAAACAAACGGACACCATGATCCGCATTTCTGAAAAGGCCGTAAAAAAGCCTGCATTGGTCATTCCTCCCATGCGCAGCCTCGTAATGGCCAGCACCATAAAAAGGGCCATTAAAACCGCATAAACGATCTCCTGTAATTTTGTCCTTGGCATCATATCACTTCTTATTTTCAGAAAAATAAAAAAAGCGAGCCGTGGTGTCAACTGGACTTATGTGATGTGCACTACTCGCTAATCTGGACTTTATTATAACACTTGGTTTTTAATTTTTCTAAAATGACCTGCCGTATTCTTTTTTAAATTTCCAGACCTATGCTCAAAAGACTCAAAACACTTCGCGCTGGAGGTTTTGAGTCTTTTGAGCATAGATTTTATATAGCAAACAAAGATTTAGGGTAAAACTTCAAAATCAATGTTTCCTCGGCAAATGAAAACTATATTTTACTTAGTCTGTCCATACGTTGTATTCACCGTGTTAACGCACACCCCACTCTTCTTAAGATCATTCCTGATCTTATCTGGAATCTGGTCATCGGTGTAAAGGGCATGAATACTGGTACTGGGAAGAAGCGCCATAACACCGTGGTTTACAAATTTTTCCGATTCCGTCAGTACAATCGTCTTTTTAGCCTGGCCGGCCATGGTACGGATGGATTCAACACGCATAATGTCGCTGGCAGTAAAATACCCGTCTGGCGTAAAGCCATCAACACCTGTATAGAACTTATCCACATAGAAGTTCTTTGCCGCCTGCACCATGATGGGTCCTACCGTTACCATTGGTTCCATCTGTATTTCGCCGCCCAGCAAAATAACATGATTCCCCAAGGCTGGCCGTATGTGGTCTGCAATATAGATCGAGTTGGTAATAATCGTCACATCCTTTGAGGCCTTGACAATTTCCTCAGCTAAAAGAGTGCAGCAGGAGCCAGACTCAATCATAACGGTCTCACCATTTTTGATCTCCTTCACAGCTTCCTCTGCAATGGACAGCTTCTCCCTGTGGTGATAGGCAAGACGGTTTGTCACATCATTTTCACGATCCAGCTCTGCAATCCCCTGAAGCCGCCGAATAAGTTGCTTCGATTCTAACGCGTCTAGATCTTTCCGAATGGTAACCTGGGACACTCCCAGTATTTCCGCAAGCTTTGCCACCTCAACCCTGCCGTTTTCCGAAATAAGAGCAAGTATTTGAAACTGCCTTTCTGTCATTCCTGCACCTCCAAAGTTTCTATGCTTTTAAATAGAACTAATTAATAGCAATTACTAAAAAATGAACACTTTCTTAAATTTAACATTAATTAACATTTTTTACAACTGCAATCAAATAAATTTGAATTAATTATGATTTTTTTTCATGATATTGAAGGCTACTGGCCAGAACCAAATGTTTTATGGGCCTATTCGTCTATTACCATCACATGGCATTTTCTATCGCGCACCCGGTTGTGATCCTAGTCAACTAAAGTAGATATACCCCACAGAACCAGTGAGCATGGTTCCATTTTCTACAATAAAGGTTTCACTTGCGCCAAATAAGAAGCCTCTTATATGGGCATCCCCGTTAGTGCAATAAAAGGAATCGACAGGGCTTCTGCCAAATTATGAGGGATCTCAAAATCCAGCTTTGTTGTTTCGGCACTCTTGTAGACACCGTAAGCGGTCCCAATGGACACCGCTAAAGAGTCAACATCTGTCATTTCATAAAAGGCTTCCGCCAGAAGCATCCGAGCAGCCCTGACTCATATAGCCAATTTCTGTTTCCATTGTCATATTATGGGCATAGGCATAATTCACCAGGTCTCTGGTTTTGCGTACATGTTCGTCAAAATTTTATTGCTGACCTCTATAAAAAATGCTTTTATTCAGCCGAATGGTGATATTTGTCTACAATAACTGCATTCTGTTTGAAATTAGATTTCAGGGATGGATACAAATTCTTATAAATTTGATAGTATTCATTATAAAGAGCAACCTGCTTTACATTAGGCTCTGTCACAGAAGTTACCTTTAAAATAGCATCACATGCCTCTTGAATATTCTTGAAATAACCTGCTCCAACCGCACCTAAAATGGCAGCACCAGCTCCGGGTCCCTCTTCCATATTCATGGTAACAACACTGGCGTTATAAATATCTGCCTGCATCTGGCGCCAAAGTGGACTCTTAGCACCGCCGCCCGAGGCAACGACTTTTTTAACATCCAATCCACATTCGCGAAACAGCTCCACTGTATCGCGCAGGGAATAGGTCACACCCTCCATCACACTCCGGCAAATTTCCTGAATACCATGCCGTTGAGAAAGCCCAAACCACACTGCCCTTGCGTGCTCATCATTATTGGGGGTTTTGTCACCATTTAAGTATGGCAGAAAAATCAGCCCATCACTTCCTGCTGCTGCCCCCTGGGCCAGCCTTGTCATATAATCGTAGACATCACTTCCTGCTGCTGCCATGGCTGCTTTTTTATCTGGAAATATGTTATCCCTCAGCCACTTAAAGGAAGCCCCGCTGGTAAGCGCCAGCCCTAAAAAGCACCACTTATCCGGAACAGCATGTGCCATACTGAAGGTTCCGCACTCCTGGTCAATCATAAAGGGCTTGTCCACTGATCCGAATACTACGCCGGAGGTCCCAATGGATGAGCCGATGACACCATCGTTCACTATACCTGTTCCAACACCACATGCTGGCTGATCTCCCGCACCAGCCGCCACCGGAATGCCCGGGTTCAGGCCCCAGTCCTTTGCAACTTCAGTACGTAGCTGTCCAACAATTTCATAGGACTCAACCAAACGCTCTGGCAAAATTTCCTTTGGAATACCCGTTGCCTGAAGCATACGCTCGGACCAACAACGGTTCGGTACATCCATTAAAAATGTCAGGGATGCATCACTTACCTCGGTGGCAATCTCACCTGTCATTAAAAACCTTAGAAAGTCCTTTGTGAACATGACCTTTGCAGTCTTCTCATAATCTTGTGGACGGTGCTTTTTAATCCAGAGAATCTTTGGTGCCCAATAGCTGTTCAAACAATGATTCGAGGTGATTTCCAAAGCCTCCTGATCTGAAATAAGCTGTCTTATTTCCTCGACCTCCTCATTGGCTCTTTGATCAAGCCAGATCATACAGTTTCCAATGGGCTTTCCCTCCTTATCCACCATGACATTCCCCTGCATCTGTCCTGAAAAACCAATACTGACAATCTCTTTTCCACAACCGCTACCTTCAACGGCTTCCCTCACTGCACCATCGCAGGCCCGCCACCAGTCCATTGGATCCTGTTCAGCCCAGCCAGGATTTTCACTGATTACATCACATTCCTGATAGCCAATACTTTTGAGTTCGCCATTTTCATCAACAATGACAGCCTTTACCCCACTTGTACCAGCGTCAATTCCTAAAAAACAATGCATCATTCTACCCCACTTTCTGTTGCCCCTGATTAATCATAAGGATTGTGCATGGATCTGCTTTTATTTTTTTTGCATTTTTCTACTGTAGTCCTTCTTTAAATATAATCTAAAATTTGATTTAATAAAAACTCCTTCAAAACTATATATTACTTTTAAAGCTACATTCCAACGCTTCCATTAGTTTTAATCTAAAACACAAATCAGATTCATACATAACTATTATTTCTTTCAAACGAAGGCAATAACTATTTTATTCATTATTATAGCATCTTTTATCGCTTTGTCAATTTATTTAATGCGAAACTTTAATGAACTTTTAAAACAAAAAAATTCTCATAAATATTTCTAAATATTTATGAGAATCATACACAAAAACCCGCTTTCTCAAAGTACCTATATTTCGCCGAATATTCCCATTTCAAAATGACTGTCGGCATAACGGTGTCAGTCACCTCTCAGGATGCTCTCCTTGAAACAACTTGTGTCCCAATCAGACTCCCTGCTTTTATTGCATTATTCACACTCTGGGACAGCTATAAACCTTCTGGGTTGTTAGGATGGCAAATTAAATCGCTGGCATACAGAACCCGATTCCAATCACAGTAACAGCTCACATGGATTTCTTGTCTTTTTATCCCTGATCACATAGATGATATTTCGATTATTTTCGATGTCAACATCACTTCCAACGTTTAGTCCATATGCTCAAAAGACTCAAAACCTGATTTTTCACAGGTTTTGAGTCTTTTGAGCATGCCCATAGAAAATCAAAATTAATTTAACACATAAAAAACCCCGGCATAGAATCCGGGGTTTTGTGATTTCGATAATATTATCTCTTGGGTAATTACAAACAGCTAAAAACCGCTATTTTAAAGGATTCTGCTAAAAGATTGCTGGTTATTTTACAATAGTTTACAAAACGTTCCAGATTTATTTCCCAAAACATCACCCGTTTTTTATTCATAAATAGGTAGAAAACTTCATAAAGACCTCTATTTCTTAGACCTTCTTTGGCTATTTTTTACGACTTTAACGAACATCTTAAGTTAACGCAAAAAAAAGCACGACAACATCCGTGCTCGATGAATCCCTATACTATTATAGTAGCTTAGCTGATGTGGTTTACTTTCTTCTTAAATTCCCGTACAACTTCCTCAACCGTCAACCCCTGGAGTCGATCCTGCGTTTGCTGGATAATGCCATTCACAACCCCATTCTTGTAGAACACATCCAAATAGTAACCTTTGTACTCTTGTGCGATTTTCATTATTATCCTCCATACAAGAAAACACCAAAACAATAAAAGCCCCCGATTCGACTAGGGGCTAAAATACACCATGAAAAATTTATGTTGATACGGTTTTTAGTTTTGTATTTTTATCTGTTGCTCTTTAATTAATGGATAAGAGACAATACTTTGACTGTCGAGGTTTTCATTATGCATGTCTACGCCTGTTATTTGGCTATTTTCGTAAGTTTTATAGTAATAGACTCCCTTATCAACATTGCAACAAGAGCTATAAATAGTTATTTCATACGTATCTTCAGCTAAACGAACACATCCGCGTTCTTGATTGACTGAACCAAGTATGTGAAAAAACTGACTAATGCTTTCAGATTCAGAAGTTCCAGAGACGGAATTTAGTTTAGTAAATACTGCTTTTACAAAACGAGAGGATGAAGAAAGGTCTCCAGGAATCCCAATCCCCCCCATACCACGGCTATAAACATCTAAAGCTATTGCACTTGAAAAACGATTTTCGGGTATTTCTCTGGTGGCATTCACATAATTATTTAGGTTGAAGATCTGAATATCAAAAGTTGGGTTATTGGTTAAAATTCCTACAGGGTTATCATATATTTTCATCCCTTCTTTTACAGATTCCACAGTTATCGATTCGTTCCGGTCCGATATCATCCAGTGCAAGGGTGAAAGCGGTAATTTTTCACTAAAATTGATATTGATAAGATTGATCCTACCAAGGAGTTCTTTTACCTCTTTAATGGTAGAGCACTGCCCTAAAATCCAGGGAATAAACTCGAATGGGGTTACATTATCTTTTCCCTCTGCTTCTTGTTTATAGTCCGCATTTTCTGGAAAATTCAATCCTGCCATGCTTAGTCCCTTTTCGTTGGTGGCATCATAATACAGCGGATAATTATCCACAACGAAGGCCGTACCAATCATAGCATAATGAGATTCCAGTGCTTTTACCTTTCTGAACTGAAACGGATAATTTCGTGGTGTTACTGTTACCGTTTCATTATAGGAGAATTCCAAATCAAGATTACGACCAAAATAATGATCTTTTGTTGTGTATGTCGCTGCCGTACACATTTTAGCACCTCCGTTTTATATGGATTTCAATTATACAATACCCAGAATCTTACTGTCTTAACCGCACATAAATTTAAAAAAACAAAAAACTCCCGATCCAAAAGACCGGGAACTCTAAAAAAGGAAAAGTTAATGGGGAGAGTAATTTGTATTTTAAAAAGTAAGAGGTATGTGTGTTCGTGATTATTTATACCCTCGCTGAGCGGATTTTAAACCATCAAAAAAACCGCCTTAACCAATTCGTTAAAGGCGATTTTTCATCCAATAGACATTGGATATCTCCGAATTGTTTTTCAAGCCAAATTGTGCTATAATCTCACTCACAGGGGCATCCGGCCCTTGTGGCACTGGCACGGTCAAATCCAGTCCCAGAAATGGGGTGAGGCTTATGGATAGTAACCAATTGATCTTGGTTTTAATCCTGATCGGGTTCATTCTGGAGCTCATTAAAAATGGAAAAGACCGCTAGCCCTTCCACAGAATAGCGGTCTACTCTCATGTTGTATTGGGGCGGACCGTTGCCGGTGTCCCTGTTTCTTTTTCTATTATACCACATTTCCATCAAAATTCCTTAAGTTTTAAGCTTTTCACAAAAACAAAAAAGGCCGCCCTTCAAAATGGAGGACGGCCAAAACGGAATAGAAATGAAAAAAGATTCCGTTTATCTCTTTATTTATGTAAAAAATACAACACAAACCTTTAAAACAGCTTAAAAGTATAAATAAATTATCCAAATAGCAGCACAAAGATCTGTTCCCCGACAATCTCATTCACGGTTAACCCGCTACTTTTTGGAAGTCTTTGTCCGCCTGAAACCGCTCAGCTCGCCGGCTCCTCCTCCGTTCCAGCCCCGTTGAAATATTATCTTATAAAGATCATCTCTATTTGCATTATAGACCTTTTGTTTTGCAACAAAAAACTCCTGATCCAAAGACCGGGAGTTTTCAAAAAAAGGAAAAGTTGAGATGAAAATTATCCTAATAGGAGGTAGATGATCTCAGAAAATATTTTACCCATTAAGAGACGTTTTAAACCATCAAAAAACCGCCTCGACCAATTAAAAAGAAAAAGTAACCGCTGTTTACTTATCTTTAGAATCCTTTTTAGTTAAAATAGTGGGGGCCGCTCACAGAGACTGACATTATTCCGACAAAAAGCTCTGTAACGCACCCACATATTCGCCCCCACTATCCTTTTTATTATACAAAAACATGAAAAAAATCTCAAGTATGCTCGGCAACACTTATAAGAAAATTATGATCAGAATTAGCAATACCTCAACTTCCTAAAATTTACACAAAATTCTTTCGTCCAACCAAACGATATCCTTCTTAATGACCGGACATGCCTGTTCCTCATCGATGTAAAAATACCCAAATAATATTCTTTATACTCTACTTATCTTTTTCATCTTTTATCCCTTGTATTTCTTTATACAGCAAAAAGCTCGCGAACCTTGAATCGCGAGCTTTTTGTAAGGAAAGTAAATAAAATGAAACTGAAGTGGATGTTTCTGTGTTTTGATGATTGTCAACTCTCAAAATATTAAAAGGGTACTGGATCCCTCTTCCTTTTCCCCTTTAGAGAGGGACCCAATAATCTGATGCAAAGATGTGAAGGAGACATCATTTTCTGTATAATACGTGATCTCCCTTAAATCTATCTTAAATCCCTAAAAATATTTTTAGTGCCTATAAACATATACTTAGAATCTCTATAACGAATGTTTCATCTTTTCTTTTTTATTCATTTTTATCGGGCTAACTTGAGTCTTTATCTAAAATGTTACAGCGTAACTTTTACAAGAATGATAAAACGTCTTTGAACCTCCGCTTCCAGACCACGATGCCTTTATCTTATAACGCAAACGCTTTAATCCCTCAAAACAAAACCCCTGGTTAAATCAATCCCAGGGGTTTTGCCTATGAAAAGAGGATATATGCTATGGAAGCCCGAATTCTCCTTCATTCAGGCTTATTAGGAGATTTTAAAAAATAGCACTCTACAAAACAACGGTGTCTCTTTACAGGTATTATACAATCATCACAAACGAATGCTCATCCTGTTTTAAAAAGCGTTCCAAACAAAAGGTTGCGTTGTTTTTTCATTCTCCAAACAAAAGGCTGTATTTGGGCGAACCATTGCCAATATCTTTTTTATATTACTCTACATTTCCACAAAATATCCCTAAGGTATAAGGTTTTTCTAAAGAAGAACATCCGCCCCAAAACAGCCGCCCCGAAAGGCAACATGAAAGGAAAAAAATAGAAAAGATAAAGATTATGTGTATCTTTATGCAAAGAGTACAACACAAACCTTTAAAACAGCTTAAAAGTATAAATGTATCATCCAAATAGCAGTGCAAAGGTCTGTTCTCCGACAATCCCATCCGCGATTAATCCGTTGCTGGCCTGGAAGTCTTTGACCGCCTGGAACAACTGTGGTCCTGGGATACTGTCGAACTCGCCATGATAGAAGCCCAGCTCCGCCAAACGTTTTTCGTAGGCCAGAATCTGATCTTCCGCCGGAGCCTGGGTCTGATCGCCAAAGAAACCGTCGACCGGGACCCCATAAGCACGCTGCCCGTTCATGACGCCAAGCTTTGTTTCTGGTCCATCAAGGTTGTCGATCGGGGCGCCGGGGTTATAGTTGCAGATATTCATCCAATACTGAATGGTATCCACGCCCCAGGGGGCGGTTCTTGGGCTGCTTGGGGTTGGCTGTGGCTGCGGCGTTACGCCGGTTCCACCGCCTGCGTAAGCGTCCCAGGCAGCATGATCGCCGTAAAAAACGTTCAGGTCTAACCGATCACCCCAGCCCGCTAAACGCCCACCGGAAGTGTATTGAAGCATCGCAGCATCGCTCCAATAATGGATCGGATACATGGGCGCTTCCGGCCAGTAGCCATCACAGCTGTCTTTACTGTAATAAGCCACCCATAAGCCATAATCCCCGGCCACGACCGCGCTCCAATCCCATTCATTCACAACGGAGCCGCTCATATAGATCATGGGTTTAATGCCGGTGCGGGCCTGTACTCTGTCCAGAAACGCCTTGGCATAGCCGGGGCCGCAGTTGACGGCATCGGTTTCCCAGTCCAAAACCAGAATCGCTTCTCCGATGTAGCCCTGGATATTATCAATAAAGAAATCCGCTTCGGCTACCCCGGAGCTGTTCCCGTCCGCGAAGTGGTACACGCCCAGCTTCTTTCCGGCCGCTTTGGCCTGCTGGTACGCCCGGTCACAGTCATCGTTGATGTAGTCAAGCCCCTGGGTTGCCTTAACGATCACAAAATCGGATGGCACCGATGCGGCGTCAATGCCTCTTTGCCATGCACTGATATCAATTCCGTTTAACATTATTCCTTACCTCCATTTTTATCTTCTGTTTCAGACTTCTTTTTTAAAATCTCAATGGCCTTTGTGATGGCTTCTGGAATCGGAACACCCATCAAGCCCATATTTTCCACAATGCTCAACATTTCATTCACGCAGTACGCGATTACCACCGCGTCCCGGACGAAGTTTGTGCCGATCATAATGTCTAACCGACACGCCACCAGGACCACTAAAAGGACCATTCCTTTTCTCAGCAGCCCCATAAAGGCCGCGTTTGATCCCAATGCGCCGCTGTCTGTTTTCGTGCTGTTCTTAAACACTCCGGCCACAATTAAGCCGGTAATGTAGTCCACACCCATAAAAATAAGCAATGTTATCAGCGCGGCGTCCCAACCACCAAAAAAGCCGGCAATGACACCGCCGACTGCTCCAATGCCCGCAATTACCGGGCCTTTTACTGTTATCATGTTTTCCATTGTTTATTCTCCTATTTTATAAATGCAATATTAACTGCTGGGATGTTGATCTGAAATTTTATTTATAATTAAATAACCGTCCTGTAGTGCAGTTCCTTTAACTCCGCTTGCTAAAAAAAATGTCACTCGAAGATACGAAGCAACAACCTGATAGCAAGTTGTTCCAGTGAAAGCATATATAAATTTGCTCGCATCCTGTGAGCCGTTCACTCTACTGCCTGGGATATCTCCAAAATCAGTATAATTTTCGTCTGTAACACTACAAACCACCTCAAGCGCGGTGTTCGGTTCTGACTCAAGCTCTAACAATGAATTAAATTCAAAAGTGTAGGCTCCTGGACCTGCTAAATCAATCGACCCATCGGCAGCAAGCGTTGCGACGCTTTGATTTTGTACATAATTTACTAAAGGAAAAATCCCACCATCGGCATCTGCAATGAAGCCTTTTTTTATTTTAAAGGCTGCACACCCGCCAGTTGCACCGCCGGAACCGGATTGTCCCTGGGGAATCCCAAAATTCAGGACAGCAGCGTTTTCGGTACCGCTGTTATTGACTGTGGCGGGCTGCCCGGGTTGAAGGGTGGTGACGGTTCCGACGCTCACCGTTGCTGCTTTTCCATCGGCGCCTTTTGCCCCGGGCGCACCGTCTTTACCATTGGTTCCCGGAACCCCCTGTGGGCCGGTCGCCCCTTTGATATTGCCTGTTTTGACCCAGGCTCCAGTAGCTTTGCTGTACACATCATAGGTTGTTGTATTAATATAAAAATCGCCGGTCTTTCCCTGGTTGGTTGGTGCCACATTTCCAAACAGCCAGGTAGCGCCGTCGGCGCCTTTGGCTCCGGGTGCTCCGTCCTTCCCATTGGTGCCATTCTCTGGGACGGCTTTTTTATCGGTCTTTGTCCCATTTATCTCCCAGTAACCATCGGCGGATATGGAAATTTCGGGTGAAACACCATCAACGCCGTTGCGTCCGTCTTTCCCGTCTGTTCCGGGCGGCCCGGTCGGTCCCTGGGCCTTTTGTCCGGTATCCTCCCCGTCGATATAGAAATTTCCGTTTACTCCGATTGTAAGAATGCTGGTGTCGCCTTTGGCTCCCCGGCTGGGCTTTCCGGTATCCACGCCATTCACAAACCAGTTTTCATTGGCACCAATGGTGATGGTTGGCGTTGGTCCTTCTGGACCGATTACGTTGTAGCCTTCCGGCGGTGTTGGGTCATTATCCACAATAAAATTCAAAATCCCATTGGTGATCACGGGTTTCCAGGTCTTAACTTTGGCCGCTTCGGTGGTGGCGGTATTTGCTGCGGTCTCGGCTCGTTCGGCGCTGGTTTCGGCGGCGGTTTTACTTTTGTCCGCTGCGGCTGCACTGGCTGCCGCGTCGCTGGCTTTTTCTTCGGCGCTTCTGGCACTGGCTTCGGCGGCATCCTGTCCCTCTTTTGCCGCTTTCGCACTGTTCGTTGCTTCGGTCGCTTTTGCGGTTGCGGTTTCGGCGCTTCTTTGGGCTGCTGCGTCGGCTGACTCAGCGGCATTTTTAAATTGCTCAACCAGTTTTTTATCGCTTTCGACTTCTTTTTTTGCCTTGACTGCCGCGTTTTCAGCAGCTTCAGCAGCCTCGCGCGCCGTTTCGGCACCCATCTCAGAAGCTTCTGCTTTTTTAGCGGCGGTTTCAGCTCCCGTTTGGGCTATTACCGCGTCATTTTTAGCTTTCGTTGCCTGCGATTCAGCGATTTCAGCCGCAGCTTGTGCGGCTTCGGCTGCTTTTTGAGCCTTTTCTGCGTCCTCCACTTCCTGCCAAATATCTTCCTTCGACGCGAGCTCTTTCACATCTCCCGCAGCGAACGCCGCATATACTTTTCTTGTACCGTCTATGGTGACCGCCAGCTCACCGGGCTTCATCTTTTCTGGCCGAAAATCCGCACCGGCGCCACGGCGCATCTGTATTGCCATTTAGCTTCCCTCCTTTGCCGGGCTTGCTTGTGTTTTGCTCTGAGCAGTTTGAGCGGATTGTGCTTTGAACGCTTCCAGCAACTCTTCTTTTGTCCCGGTTTTTGTTTCGGTTAACGGTTTAGCCAATTCAAGCACGGCACTAGCGTAAAGCCTGTTTTTGGCGTCTTTGATATTTTGAGACAGTCGAGCCACAACCCCCTCAATGTCCGTGATATCCAGTCCGTATTGGCTGCTCATCTCGGTCAGGCGGCTGTCCATTTCGTGGTAAACAGCATCCATATTAGCCATTTTCGTGATATTAATGCCTTCCAAAGTAAATCACTCCCTCCTGTTTCTTTGGTTTTTCTCCAAACCACCCCTCATCTGGTGTGGCCACGATCGTCTCGTTTCCTTGGCTTTCCTCAAAAACGATGCGCCAGCCGTCTCTCAAAAACCGATCCGACTGTTTCTCTGGATCGGACAAATACATTTGCACATTATCTTTTACTGCCTTGTACATTTTTCTCCTCCCACTGGCTTATAGCGCTGAACAAAGCAGACCGTTTATAAAATAATATGTTGATTTTTCCCAGCGAAGCGCTCCCTGTAACTCCACAATATTTGTGATGACAGACATCGATCCACTGCCGCACATATTGCTGACGCCGGACTGCCCGGCCATCGTCGCTAACCGCTCTGCTTTTATGTCAAGAAACTCTGTTTTTATCTGGAATCCCCTGTAATTGGTGCCTTGATAGGTGATGGATGCCGCACAATCAATCAGTCCACGCTGCTTTCCGGCAAAATAGCCGTAGATTGTGCCGCCTTCAATCATAATCTGTCCCATCGTGCTGTAGCCAGAAACCAATTTTCCAAGAAATTCGCAGCCTTCTTTGAATTTTCCTTTTGACGCGATGAGCCCATCCTTGTCAAGTGTGGCAACGACAGCTCCCGAGTCGTTATAAACCCAGATTTGACCCGCTTCGTTATTTTTATTTCCCGCTTGAAGCGTGCCTCCTTGGATCAAATCCGCGCTTAACATCCCAGTTTTAATATATGATGCATTGAAATATAAGTTGCCACTACTATCGGAGTACAGACCTTGCCATTCACCGTTATTGGTCAATTTATTAAAAACCTCTTCTTGGGTCAAAGCCGTCGCATCCTTAATCATCGAAACGATCGTTCTGGCGTAAAGTCCTTGCCTGGGGAAACCCCCTTGCCAAAATGAGGGTGCCGCCGTTACGCGGATGCCTGTCCACGTTTGGTCCTCTAATGTGTAGGTTTTCGTATATCCAGTGACTTCCTGGTCATAGTCAACGACCTCCCATGCGATGCCGTCCGTTGTTTTCTCCAATAACCATGCGGCAGCCTGAACCGTTTCATCCAAATTGGTGCGTTTTGCACAACGAAAAGTGACACTTCCGGGTGTTAGCCCTTCGTCGGTAACCGTGACGGTCTGGGCGCTTGGGGTTACAACATACACGACGCCGTCGGCGCCCGCCTTATTTTTTGAAACCTGAAAAACACCGGTTGCTTTTCGGTTTTGATAGGTTACCGTAAAGGTCACTTTTCCGGTTTCACCTGTTAAATTTGTCACTTTATATCTGTGGGCCGATGCGTCCCAAGTGCCCGTCACTGACGAATCGGCTAAAACCGAATACGCCGCTGCGTCGCTCACATCCTGGGAACCAAACATCGCCTTCACCGTTGTTTCACACTCCGTATAGTCGCCAGTTCCATCTGCTTTTGTCGGAATCCCAAAATAGTCATTCATTTGCAGGTAAAAGCTGGTGGCAATCTCTATTTGTTCAGGCATTGCCACCGGATTGCTTCCGATTGACAAGCGCTCGGCATTGATGCGCACAGCCCCGGTTTCCATGGACGCATAAAACATTTCGCGTCCCTGTTTATCCTTGACCACCAGCTCGCCTGCATTAATCCAGTCGGCATTGATCCCCACCGCAGCGAGCACATTAACCACCGCATTCGCGTTTTTATCAATGCCTGCTGAGTAGGTCTTGCCACCGTCTTGGGAGATAAAAAAACCATCGGCAGTGATTTTATAAACCACCATACTCTCAGCCAGTTTGGGTTTATCATGCATATAGGTTATCCGGCTGCCGTCCTCTAAGGTTTCAACCGTTTGATAATAGCCCATGGCGTTCATGGCCAGTTGATTCATCTGCGTGACGTATTGGTCGTATGCCGAAAGTTTCGCTTCCGTGTTACGGTCGGCCTCAACAAGGGCCTTCGTGATTTCGGAATAGCGCTTTGAGGTGTTGCGGCTGGGCGTTTCTGCGTCGGTTGAGATGCGCTCGTAACTGCCGATCGTATAGGTCAGATTGGTAATATAGCACGAATACGTATTTCCTTTACGGTCTGTCACATACGCAGCATCTCCGGCTTCAATGGATGGATCACCCAGACAAGAGGCGGACATCTTACGAAAGCGCATGCCGACCATTTTCTTGCCCAAATGCGCCGCGACGGTTTCCGCCTGACCATAGCAAATCAAGGGGTTGCCTGTAATCTCCAGAACATAGCCCACACGCCCATAAAGGACCGTTTCCCCTTTTAATGTTTCGGTGCCACGCTTTACCTCATCTGAAGCCGTTACCCGGATTCCGGTAATCACAACATCGTCGGTGGCAACCTTCAGTCCCGACAACGCATAGATATGATGGCAGTTCGTCCAGGCGCTTTGATCAAATTCCCCACCATCAACCGCACTGCCGCTGGCATAATCTGCAAAGTTTCCGCCGTCTGCACAGTCACCGCTTTGATAGTCCGGGGCACCGTTATCAAAACAACCACCGTCCAAACCATTGCTTTCAAAAACTGTCTGGTCATACCACTTCAGTTCCAGTTGCCCATCCGTGTTACACCGGGCATAGCACCCCGCAATCTGCGCACAGTGGGATAAAATTTCCCGCCACGTTACCTGCTCGTTACTTTTAAAGGGGTTTTTCTGGATAACATAGGTGTCAAAATCAAAGGTATTGGTCCCAAGAATCACGCCACATTGGTTACAAGCGTGCCGCACAATCGACTGCATCGTTGCAGGAAAGGTCAGGCTCCCATCATAGTTACGGTCAAATTTCTCCATGTTATCAAGGGCTTCAATGGATAAAATACTGGCGCTGGCTTGCGGGTCGTCTGCGTTATAGACGCCCTTCTTAAGCCATTCCATTGTATTTCCAAGGGACTTTCCAACCCACACAGTAATCACAGCATCAGTAAAATCAACATTTGAAAAGGTATCCTTGATGTTGTTTAGGGATAGCGTTAACTTCCCGATGACCGCTGCACCAACATCAAAAGTGCTGGTACTGCTCGTGCCATCATCAATCTTGACACCTTCCTGAAAAATATCGGTTTGATCGACTTGAAGGGTTTCACCGTTTTTTAAAAGGATCGTCGCTTTGGCCACACAATGGCTGTTTTCAAGCAGCGCGTCTTTAAAGGCATTACTTGTATGAATCATCGCTTATCACCTCTCGATAATGTCAAACGCCACTTGTGTATAGCGTTTGTACTGGGTTGCCCAGTTGCGCATGGGTGCGGAGCGGTCGCCGGCGTAAAATTCCCGGCGTTCACGCTGGCCACTCAAAGCGTCCGGATAGGTCACATAAAAATATTCTGCGTTAAAAGCCTGGAGGATCGCTGCGGTTTCTTCGGGTGTTGGATTATTCCAGGCGAGTTTAATTTTTCTTTTTTGAGCGATCCGGTTTTTGTGCATGAGGGTATCCTCCGTGCGCCCGGCATCAGAACTTGAAACATCCTGTAATCCCCATTCAAAAACAGCGGGGTCCTTGACTGGGACCCCATTCACTTCAATCATTGCCATTGCCTTCCTCCTAAATCTTAACCGTAGCGGAATAACGACGGTCTGCTTTTTCTTCCCCGCGACGCACTGTTCGATAAAGCGTCTCTGTATCCGCGATAATCGTGAGTTCAATGACAGGCTGCAGGTCGTTTTGCCCACTTCCTGTAAAAAACATGGCAGCCTCAACCACTGCTTCCTTAACGCCTTCTTTGATCCCTTCGACGATCTGGCTGTTATTCGCAACCACATTTCGGTTCCCCATTCGTCCCACCAGCTCCGGACCATTTTCACGGGCAATAAACATTTCTCCCATACCTGGGGATCCGCCTTTGGCATACCATCCTACGTGAAAATCCGGAATCGGAATGGACAGGTTCCCGAGTTTTACGTCACGCCAGTTCCAGTCAATGCGTGGCGTTGGAATGTGGAATGAAGAGAATCCATCCGCAAAAGAGCGAATGGCGCTTCTGCCAATATCCCATAAATTACCAATACCACTGGTAATCAAATCCGATACGCCTGACACGGCCCACCGTATCTCATCTTTATGATTTTCATATCCGGTCTTTATGGCGGTGACAATGTCAATCCCTTTTTCCTGGCAGGTATTCACAATATCGCCAATCGCGTTAAAGACTTCATTTTTGGCGTTCCGTAAACCCGATAAAAAGCGGCTTTCTTTGACGCTCTCGTAGCCGTTTTTCAAACCTTCAACAACGTCTTTACCTTTTTCAAACACCCACTCTTTTGCGTTCCCCAACACCTCCCGAACTTTGTTCGGCAGGTCAGCAAACCATGCGAGCACGGAGCCAATGCTGTCGAGGATTCCCTGAAAAAAGCCGGCAATAAGATTCCCGCCGATTTCCATCATTACGGTGGAAGGGCTGTGAATGCCAAAGGCGCTCATAATACCTGAAAGAAAAGGCCACGCTATATTGTCCCATATCCAAATAAGGATATTGCCAATTGCGTCCGTAATGCCTCTTAAAAAACCTAATCCGACACTACCGCCGCATTCTGCAATTTTTTCTTCAAAGTAAGGACCAATCCCAGAAAAAGCATCACCGATCAGTCCGAATAGAAAGGCTGCTAATCCGCCTAATAATGAGCCTAACAACTCAAACAGTCCTCTCACAATTCCAGCCCAGTCAATGTTCATCAGAAAAGTTCGTACCGATTCACCAAGCTGCCACCAGTCAATCCGCTGGACAGCTGTAATTAACATCTCCAAAAGCCCTTTTGCGCCATTGGAAAGTGTTTGCCCAACATAAGCCCAGTCGACGGTTGATGCGATGCCGTTGATTCCGTCGGCGATCGCTTGTCCCAATGAAGCCCAATGAAAATTCTCGACAAACGTCCCCAAAAACATAAAGGCCGTGTTAAAGCCTTCTGCCAGGGTTGCCCCAACTAAACGCCAGTCGGTCGCTTCGATAAAGCCGTTCAAGAAGGTGGCGATGCTTTTGGCAATGCGCGCGGTCGTCTCTTTGATCTGGTTCCATGGAATGCTGGCGAGCGCTGCATTCAGCTTATTGCCAACAGTGGCGCCGATTTCGGTAAAGTCCGCGGCGGCCCAGGCATCTTTAATCTTTTGCGCAAAATCCTGAATTTGCTGCGGGATTGAAACTTCTTCAAACATATCGCCTGGCGAAATCCCGCCGATGTCACTGGAACCCGGGGTGTCCGCGCTGCTGGTAGCGTCGCTGTGGTCATCCAGCTTATTAATCTCATCAAAACCTAAAAGGGTCCGTTGCAGCTTCCGATTTGCCGCATCGGCTTTATCGGCACTGCTGGTCTGTTTATCTAAACTCGCAGCGTAATCCTGTTGGACTTTTTTCGCCCGGATGAACGTGCTTTGACCCGTTAAGCGTGCAATCAGCATCCCGGCAGCCGTGACCGCCTGGGAAATTTTCTGAATCAGGACATTTAAGATGGGGGCTACCACATTTAAGATCGGTGCAAAGGCTGTTGCCAGACTGTTTTTGAGCTGCGTCAGGCTGGACATCAGCATAGAGAGGCTGGCGTTCGTCGCGCTGCTGTACTGTGCCAGGTTCTGCATCCCCTGTTTGGCCCCCTCAAGGGCACCGCGGATCAGGAAGCTGGCAAGCATAAACTTTGCGGTCATGCCGAGTGTTCCGAGGATGCCGCCTAAACGATGGCCGCTGCTCCCCATCCCGTTCATGGCACTTGTCAGGCGCCGGACGCCTGGAATGCCTGTGATAAACCGCTGAATGAGCGCGGCAAAGGCTCCGCCAGCCCGCTTAATTGATGGCGTCACCCGGTCAAAAGCGGCTTTCATGCCGCCTATTTTTGCAACAATATTGGAAGCTGCGTTGCGAAGTCCGGCAAACTGGAGGCCCTCGCCACTCGCTTTCAAGCGCTGCATAGACCGTGTTGCGCTGTTGATCCGCTGCTCGGTCCGGCTGATCTCAGATTGAAGGTTATTCCAGGCATTACTGCCAACGTCCTTCCCAGAAGCCTGCATCCGCTTCATTTCTGTATTATACTGGCTTAGCTTTTCTCTGGCCTCCTGAATCCGGCTGCTGAGGTTCTGCATCTCCTTAGTCGTGTTAAACGCGCCACCCTCCTTTTGAAGGGCTTCCATCCGCGCCTGAAGGTGCCGGATCGCCTGCTCGGCTTCCCTTACTTCTTCCTGAAAGCTTTTCGGCACTGCACTGTCGGGCAATCCCATGGATTTCCAGTTGCTCTGGGTATCCTCCAGGCCACTCAGACGGCTTTTAGCGGCTTCCATCTGCTTCGCAAGGCTTGCGTATCCTTCTGTTGGCTTAGCGCCTTTCCCTGAGGCTTCCAGGACCTTTTGACGGGCCTGAAGCGCAGCCAGTGTCTTCTCCGCTTTTTCGGCCGCAGCGCTCAGCTTCTGATATTTCTCAGACAGCTGTCGGTCTGCGCCTTCTGCCTTTAAATCACGCTGCTTCTGGTTCAGGCGTTCCAGCGCCTTTTCTGCCCGGTCGACGTCGGCCTGAAGGGCCTTGTATTCATCGGTGTAGGTTTTGATACCTGAGTCTACTTGAAAGTCCTTGATTTTATCGCCGATGCTGGCTTTAATCTGCTTCAGCACGTTTTGTACCTGCTTCAGCTTACCAAGAGACGGATCGCTTGTGATGCCCTTTAACGGGCTCTTGACCGCTTCTGTCGCCTGATTGATGGCTTTCGTGGTCTTCTCTGTTTCAGAGAGCGCCTCTTTAAGCGCTTTTTTATACTGGGCTGTGCTGCCCTCAATGACCACCTGCAGCTTTTCAAGCACTTCACTCATTCGGGTTCACCTCCTTTCTGCTTTTTTCTTCGACGGTTAAATTCCCGGACATAGTCCAGGCGCCGCGCTTTGTAATCTTCCATCGCATCTGCGGCCATTCGGGTCTCATACTGCGTTTTTTCGTCGGCGTACAGCTCAGGGTAATACTCCCATACTTTCGGAATCTCACCCTTTCCGTCCATGGCCATGGCCAGATAGCGGGCGTTGACCTCTGCCATAATGAAATCCTGGTTGATCCGCTGTTTGGCCTGCTGCCGTTCAATACGGCGATGGCTTTCCATCAAATCACAGATTTCCATGGGCGAGGCGTTCCAGAAATCAGCCGGTGAAATCCCGCAGTCCAGGGCCAGTGTGTACAATTTTGACAGCTGGTCAGACAGGGTCCTTACAGCAGCTCGTCCACATCTTTCAGGTTTTCCATCATGGACGCTGCCTGTTTTTCGGTAAAAAAACCGGAAACCGCCAGAGTCGGCATGAGTACCTCGGTAAAGAGTTCCATCTGATTGCCGCCCTCCTCCAGCCATCGATCATACAGCTTTTGGACATCCTGATAAGCAATCCCGTGTTCCCAGGGCGCAATGGCTGCCTGGATAATGGTCAACATGATGGAAAGTGGCGGGATACCGCCATCTGAAACCAGGGTCAGCATGTTGGTGCGGTATTTGCTTTCCAGCCTCCCGATCATGGCCGTGGTCAGCTTCAGCTTGTAGTCTTTGCCGCTTACCCGCCAATAATGAAAGGGCTTCCGCTTTGGCTTTTCCGGTTCCTGTTTAACTTCCTCAAAACCAGTATTTGATGCTTCAATGTTCATTTCGTTATCTAATCCGTATAAATCACTCATTGCTTACTCCTTTATTAACTTCCTGCCCCGCTTGTGGGGTCGGTAAATTTCAAATCGCTCTGCACCATCATGGTTAACTCAAATTCGATGACGCCGTTCACGCCGCCGCCTGTGCGTTTCACCGACACCTGGGCATCGTAGGCAGTGGCCGTGCCATCTTTCAGGGTTTCCTGAAAGCTCAGCACCTCCCCAGCGGCCTGCGCCTCACGCATGACTCGGTAAGGCGAATCGGCTTTTGTGTTATCATATTTGAATTTATAAGTCATTTCCGGAAGGTCGCCAATGCCCTGTTCATACATCTTATTGGCGTCTGTCAGACAGGTATTTTCGACCTTTTCGGGTTCAACGCCCATTTCCGGGATTTCTTTCAAGCCGGGCAGGTCGGTATAGGTAGCGCCGCCCTTTTTCTTGAAGCCTAGTTTTGCTCCGTTTGCTAACATGTTTTCACACTCCTTTTCATTTAATTCGGCCAGTAAACATCGTCACTCTCCATGTCGATGATGGCCTCATAGCGCATGACTTTATGCTTTAGCCCCGATGGGTCCGGGGTATCCTGGCACAAGGTCCGGACCAGTCCAAGGGCCGCCAGTGCTTTATCCACTTTGATCGCCTCCGGAGAGGTGGACCGGTTGTGCCAGATATCTACTTTATAGCGCACATACGCCTTATCTTCTTTGTCGGTTTTTTCATAAACCTTGTTGTCTTCCTCAATGTACTGGATCACTGGGAAGTCCGCCCAGTCCTTTGGGTACTGGTCGGACACATTGTCAAAAGCGGCATCCAGCGCCGCGTAAACCTGGTCTTTTACATTTTTCATAGCTGCTCCTTTGCAAATCGCGCGATGATCGCTAAAATGGCGTCTTCATTGTTCTTCAGCGCCGGGTACATAAAAGGCTGGGCCGCCTGGCCGTAGCACTTATAAAAGCGCCCGTTTTCCGTGTCGATATGGAAAAAGCGATAACGCTCAGCAACATCCCGCCCGATCTGGCTTTCGTGAATCCACCAGCCGGTTTGACTGTAGGACATTGCGACATCCGGGGAGATGCCGTCATGATCGGCCTGGCCTTTGGGGCCGGTGCCGAACTCGACATAGGGCGCATATTGTTTGTTGGTGTAGCAGGTCCCTCGAATCTTGCCGTCTTTGTTTTCTACCGCTGTAAAGATACTTTCTCTCAGTTCGCCGTCGTGCACCGGGCAATTGGCCTTTGCGTCCTCCTGGACAAGGGAAATCCCTTTTTCAATGCCTTGCCGCAGCTCCATTTCAGACAGTGTCCTCAGCTTCTTTTCAAGCTCTAACGCCCCCAGAATCATATCTTTTCCGCCTCCAACCGCAAAATTTTGTAGGGTTTCACGGCGATAATTTTGTAATCTGGCGGGCGGTCCGGGCCAACATCCAGGCAAAGGCCGTCCCCTTCCACAATATCCGGTCCGTCCTCAAAAACATAGTGCACCACATCTTTTGAATCCGCCGTGATGGTGTAAGGGCCTTCAAGCCGCAGGTTCCGGATATTGGACAGGCGCTCACCGTACAGCTCTGCCTGTAGCTTGCCGCTGCCCGGCCAGAGTTCGGCTGTAAAAGAAGTCGCCGCGCCATAATCGGTGTAGGTATTGCCCTCGCTGTCTTTTTTCAGGCTTTTACGCCGGTGATGGTATGTCTTCAGACGACTGCGTTTGATTTTCATAGACCTTTCCTCCCACCCGGACCAGACGGTATTGGTTTAAAATAGCGTATATATGCTTTGGGGCAGTGTCAAAGCTGTAGCGCTCACCGCCCTCACTTCGGCCTGTTTCACCCTCTGTGCCCATCCGGTTCAGCGCGATCACCGCCAAGTCCCGCACGGGCTTTTTCAATGCTGGAATCAGTTTTGACCGGTTGGTGTAGCCGAGAACAAAAGATTCTGCGTCTTCCAGGACGACGGTAATTAAATTTTCATCACTCTCACCTGTCAGCAGCTTAATCTTTTCTGCCTCTGTCAACTAAACCACACCTTTCAGGACTGCCAGGAGTTCCTCTTTCGTCAGACTTGAGTAGCCTTCAATCTCTTTTTCTTTGGCAATGGCTTTTAATTCCGCCACTGTTTTTGTGTTGATGTCTACGTCTGCCTGGTCAGCCTCTGCGGCATCCCCGCCAATCGGCCGGAATCCCTGGGCTTTCAGTTTTTCAATCTGAGCTTCTGTAACGGCGACACGCTCAACGTTCTTTCGAATCAGTCTCATGGCTCATCCCCCCCATCACACGGACGGCTTGGCGTCTTTAATGCTCAGGTAGATGGAGTCCAGTTTATTATCCAGTACCCAGATATCATGGAAACGGCGGTAGTCCATCTGCCAGGCGTTGAGCTTCTGATTGATGGTCGGGTCGAAGATACGCATGATATCCTGTTTGGTAATGGCGATCGGAGTCGCTGTTGGCAGGATCACAAAGTTCAGATCCAGCGCTTTCGTTCCCTTTGCGTAGCCGCCCGCTTCCTGTCCAGAGGTGGTGCCGTCATTGATGGTGATTGCAGAGTACATCCGGTTGGCTGGTGTCGCGATAATCGGTACGCCGTCAATGGAGGGCACCTGGGTATTAATACCGCCCTTGGAAAAGGTGACGGCCATAATCTTTCCGGCCAGCTCAATCTCCAGTTCCAGGATGAAACCTGGTGTCGCATGAATCACCAACGGGCCATTATAACCGGCTTCACGGACGGCCTTAATGCCTTCTTTTACCTTTCTCAGTGCGGAGGTGTTCGCTGCGCCGGGAGTGTATCCGTAGTCAATCATCCCTGCTTTGTCCGCCGTGATGGTTTCAGATGCGATTTTGGAAATACGGTAGGCGTCAATTTCCGGAACCACGTGCATCCGCTGGAATTCACCCATCACCGCTGCGGCTGTGGTGACAAAGTTGTTTTCGTTGATATCCATGGGGTCCAGCTGGAACTTGCGGCCACGGTCCTGTGTCATGGTCCTGGTTTCGTAGGTGAGGGTTACCCCGCCCTGCACATAACCGTTATCCCGGTCATAGTCCCCCATGCCCTGTACAGACATTTTTGGAATCTTGACTTCTGCGCCGCCATTGTAAATGACCTGGCCGGCGTTGGCGTCCATCCAGCCCGTCACGGCATCCTGGATGGCGACCTTATCCAGTGTGTTCTGGAAAAGTGTTGCGGTTGCTAATGTGTTAATTGCCATAATTTATCTTTCCTTTCAATTTATACTTTTCCCATCATCAAGTTTTCAACCTGTTTCGCCAGGTCTGTGTCGTCCTGTGACGGGGCTTTTTTCAGTGGTTTATCGCCTTTGAGCCGTTCTTCCACAGAGGCCTCGACAGCCTCTTTAAATGCTTTTTCAACGGCTTCAATGGATTGTTTGCAGGCATCGGCGTCCGAATAATTGAGCACCTCTGCCAGACTAACCGGTAGCTTTTTCTCAGCCAGGGTGTTCTTTGCCTCTGCTGCCAGCTCGCGTTTTGTGATCGCGGCTTCTCGGTCAGCCATCTCTTTTTCTTTTTTCTGCTGCAGGTACTGCGCCTTTTCCTTTTCAGTCATTTTTGCCAGTTTCTCGGCCTCGGTGGCCTTTTCATCAAAGAGCACCTCTAGCTTAGAGCGCTGCGTCTCCAGGGCTTTCTGTACCCTTCGGTCAAACTCGGCCTGGTAGTCCTTATTGCCTAAAATGTCATCAAAGGTTTTGGGCGGTTCCTCCTGCTGTTTATTTTCTGGCGCGTCTTCTGCGCCGGCCATGTGATCGTTTGTGCTTTCACTTTCTCCACCCCCTCCATTGTCGGCGGCGTCCTCAGCGAAAAGCTGCAGATTCATGGGAATCCGTTCATCGTTTGGGTATTTCATTCGTACTTCCTTTCTGCCCCGGCTCGTTCAAAGCCCAAGCCATTGCACTTAAATTTCATAGTTTACCCTCGTTTCGGAGCATGAAAAAAGGCGCGTTACTCTGCGCCTTACGGGAGATAAACGGATCACCTACCTTTCCACTTGCCTTGTTGAAAGTTCGCTTAGAATCCCTTATAATTATATTATCGGTCTACACATCGAAATACGTTTGAAAGGAGACTCTACAATGGACAAGATATTCTCTGGCTTTTGCCCAACCCAAAAGAAAGACTATCAAATTATTGTCAAGTATATTGATACGTCTACCTTTGATGCCCAAGAACATGAAAAAGGCACGTTCGATTGCGCTTACAATATGTATGGAAATAAGTGCAATATTCAATGCCCTATTTACAGTTCTGCTCCAGATTCGATTTGACAAATGCACCCAGGGCCGTTAATCGGCTCTTTTTTCATAAAAACCTTTATAAATCTCTGGCAATGTTGGGATAATATCCCCATCAATTTCTAAGTCGACTGCTTTTAAATCTACTTCCAAAATGGGTAAGCCTCCCGCTGTGTGCTTTAATTGGTATCCGCGAACTCCCTTAATTTCTACGCCATCAATAAAAATCTTGGCCTTTATGCCTGCTGTTTTAATTCTTATTTTTGGTCTTGCCATTTTTCATCACCTTTCCTGATTTTGGGTATAAAAAAACCACTGAAGTTTATTCAGCGGTTATAATTCCGGTATGGTTTCCTTAATGCCTTTTAAAATGTTGGCAGCTTTTTTCATCAACGTATTATCAGCCAGATATTCAAGTCCTTTTAGCGTGATGACCGGCTGTATGGGCTGTTCAATTTTTGGACTGTAATCTGAAGCACACTGATCATAAAAAACGCCCTCGATGTATCCGGACTTTGTTAACATAATTAAAATCTTTTCCCAGCGCTCATAGGAGATGCCAAGGCGCTCATGGGATATCTTAGAAACATCGAAAGCCTCAAAGTCCATGGCTGCTTCTAAAGCCTTTAGGATTTTGTAGATGATGGTGAAGTTATCCATTCGGGATCACCTCTTTAATATCGTCGATGGTGATGTCGATCGTTTCCCAATCCTTTGGAGAACTGCCGACGTCTGCAATAAAAACTTTATTGTCAAAGGCTTCCATAATGTCGGCTTTTCTTCCGTCTTTCAAAAGTACAGTATCAAATTCCTTGATTTCCATTTACTTTACCTCCTTGATGTATGCGCTTGACATTGAGACAGAGCCATCTGGTTTTAGTAACCACCCAACAACAACGTTAGCAGGTGTACCTTTATTCCCATAAAGCACTATTTTTTGCTCGTATCTATCGCCATACCCATTATTGTCCTTGTAGACCGCTGGATATTTCACCGCCCTTTCGGTGATTTCATTTTGAAGCTCTGACCAGTTGTTAATGTCGTAACCCAGTCTTGACGTAAACGCCGCTCCTTTCGCTAACCCCTTTTGATGATCGCCTCCAAACAAATAGTGTGAAAACTTTTTGTCTGGAACAATAACATTTTCAGCATTTGGCAATTTTAATTCTGGGTGCTTCGCAAGTTCATTCTGTCGCTGGTAATCCAGCTTTGTAAACTGCCAGCGCTCACTATTATTATACTTCATTTCCTGGAATTTATCCAGGTTTTCAGGCACTTCGTCTGCAAGGACCTTTCGGTATTTTTGGTGCTGTGAACGGTCAGCTGTCCGGTTCTTCAATTTCTTTTCTTCCCGTTCAACCGCTGGCTTACCCCTCACGTATTTGTCGTACCATTTTTCATAGTTCATGGAGCGTGGCACCTTGATGCGTTTGCCCGTGGCGGGGTCGATGGCGGAGCGCTGCATTTTGGCGATCAAAGATTCTTCCACCACTGAAATGGTTGTTGACCGGCACCAGGGGTGCATTGGCGGGCAGTTCACGCCAGCTTTGCGGTCCTTTACCAGAAACAGTTTACCGTCCAGACCTCGGCATATTTCAGAGGTGCGCAGGTCGAGGGTTGCCAGGTACTGGTATTTCTCGACGCCGCATTCCTCGTAGGCTTTAAAATTCAATTCCGTAGCCAGATAGTTGCTCTCGGTTCGGACGAGGCGCCTTGCTTTGCTGGCGCCTTTACCGAACTTGTTTTGTATGATCTCGGCCACTTCCCGGTTCGTGCGGCCAGTGACCAGGTTGATGAGCAGCTCCTGCTTCAGTTCCTGTGCTAACAGCCGGGTATTTTTCCAGATGCGTTCGGAATAGTTTTTTCCAGACCATTTCCGGTTAACGGCAGCCTCGATCTGCTTGGCGGAAATGTAGGAAAACCCAAAAGCTGCCTCTGCCTGCTGCTGGAGATCAAAGATGCCCCGGTAGTAGGCTTCATTCCCAAGGTCCACATAGTGACTGCGGTTTTTCTGTTTTACCTGATCGTATACCTCGGTCATGATCTGGTCAATCTGGTTTTGCAGCTGCTTCAGGCGTTCAAGGCGGGCCTGATAGGCTGGCGCTTCCAGTTTTGCAAGCAGTTCTTTCTGATGATCCTCGCCATTCCTGAGCTTTTGAAGCAGTTCATCCAGAGATGCCTTATCCTGCAGCTGATTAATCAGGCGGTAAGCTTCTGCTTCAGTCAGACGGTGCTTTGTCTGATATTTATCGAAAATTGCGTCTGCCTGATGGCTGATGTATCCGGAAGCCTTTTGGTACAGCTTCGCGATCTGATCGGCGGCGTCCTCAGCCTTTTCCATGTAATGGTACATATTCTGAACCTGCCGCTGCTCCCAGTAGGAAAGCCTATGCTTCGCCATCTTCCTCGTCCTTACCCTCTATCTCTGGCGATGTGTTTGGCGCATTACCGAAGATTTCCTTTTGCTTTTGGAGGTTCTCTTTTTCTTCCTGCTGCACAGCTTTAAGCTCTTCATCGGGATCATCGACAAAGGGCACCTGAGACAGCAGCGTCTTTTTACTGACCTTACCCCAGAGGTTTGCCACGTATTGGCTGATCTCCAGTAAATTTTTAGGCATCGCTCGTGTGAAAACCAGCGAAACACCTGAAACATCGATTGAAACGGCTTTTTTACCGAGGAAGTTGGCGAAAATACGAAGCCGCTTCCGGAGGCCTTTTTTGTAGCACCGGGTCTTGATCTTTGTGATGTTCTCCATGCCCAGTAACTTGAACTCCATGGCCACACCGGAAACGTTGCCGCCGAAATTCTCGTCTGTCATACAGGGGATGTGGCTGAATTTGTGGATGTCCTGCTCGATGGCTTTCTTCAGGATTTCAACGCCGGCCTCATCAAAAGTGCGGGTGAGATACTCGGCTTTTGCATCGGCGGGCAGTTCAAGCAATTTTTCCTGATTCAGCCGCTTTCTGGCTGCCTCGGTTCCCTTTCCATCGCCCTCTTTTTCGTCATCCTCATCTGAAAGCAGGGCGCCGTACAGGGCAAGGATCGCGTCAATGAACTGTTCCTTGTCAGTGATGCGGTCACTCATGAGCGCGTTGTAGGCATCGATCAGTGGGATTTGCAGCTCATAGTCTCCAATGGCCAGCTTGTTATTGTGGTATTCGATGATGGGGACTGCGTCCATAAAATGGGGCTTTGCGTCTTCTGTAAACGCCTGTGGGCCTTCGATGTCCTGGATGTCCATGATATATTTAAAATTTCGGGTCACAATGGTTGCCACATATACGGTATTGGCTTTGTCAGTAGAATCGACTTTAGCATAATAATAAACAGCAAAGAGTTCATTCTGCTCAATGCTGTCATCGTAAACCATGAAGGTATTTTTAGGGCTGAGGTTTTTGATTTGAAGCGCTGTCTCGCCTTCTTTGGCATAGATGTATTCATAGGCCCGGCCATAGATGGACAGGTCCAGACCATTGTCCCCATCGGCTTCATCCGATCCAGCGCTTTCCAGCGCTTCTGTCAGCCTTGTGATGTCCGCCTCGGCTTTATAGGAGACCGGATTGCCAATAAAGTAAGCGCTGGCTGTGTCCGCAATGTCTTTGGCGTGATTACAGACCAGTTTATTCTCGCGGTCAATATCGCTCAGTATCTGATGCCTGCCCTCGTAGTAGTTCTCCAGTTTCTGCAGGCGCTCAATACCGGACCGGTGCTTGAGGATCAGATGCCGGATGGCCTGCTTATCAATATTTTGTTCGTCAAATTTTTCTGCGGGCATGGTAAATACCTGCATAATATCACTTCCTCTCTTTTCTGTGCTTGTTTTTCCGCTTTCACATCCCTATAATGTACTTATAGCCTATCACGGGTTATAAGTACGAAAGAAAGGGGGCACAGAATGGAAAACTTTGATGCTTTTTTAAAAACAGTTGATCCGGGATCAATTATCTGAAATTGCAGGAAAAGCCGCCGCCTCACAAAACGATGCATTTGCCGGGGCTTCTCAGGCTTCCACGTCCGTTACACTTGCTTTGCTTCGTCAATATCACGAATGGCTGATGCAAGAGCTTCATGAACACCGTTAGAAACTGCCCGAACGCGTTTCGACTCCTTTTCACCTTTTCTGGCTTGGAGTCCTTTTTTTATCAACATTAATTTTTGAAATAATATTGTCAGCATTTTTATAAATCTCCTATCTAAGCCCGGCACGGGCCTTATTTTTTATCTTAGCCTTTCTTCTGGTCATGGCGTCTTCCATCCCATGCCGCACAGCGTCGATGGTGTGGTTGTTCTTGTCTGGGTAGCTGCCCTTGAAATTGCCGTCTTTATCCTGCTCCAGTTCGTAGCTGGTAAACTCTCGGGCGGCATTGGGACAGCGCTTCGGGTCAATGACAATCTCCTCCAGTTCATCAGACAGGAACTCCATCCCATAATCCACGGACCCTGGGCCTTTCTTTGCGCCAATGACACGAAGCCCCAGTTCATTGAGTGCCGCAATGGCACGTGGTTCTTCTGAATCGGCTGTTATGTAATGATTGAGTGGGTTTAGCTTACGGATTTCCCGGGCGGCTTTGGTATTCCCCAGCTTTACGGCGTAGATTTCACCAAATAAAAAAAGACGTTTTCGCGTCTTGTTGTAGTGCATTTTGATATAGGCGAGTGGGTCTGCGCCATAGCCGAAGTCCAGACCGTTTTTAATCCGGTCAAACCGGGACAGCTCTTCATCGGTAATGGTGCGAACGGTGACATTTTCAAAGACGGCTCCTCCGGTCCCGGTGGCCACGCCTAAATATTCGTGTTCGTAGGCTTTTGGCTTTGTGTCCCGCAGATGCTCGGCCTCGATGAAAAATTGTTCGCCAAGCCAATCCCTCGGGACGCTCCGGTAGTCTGTATGGCTCACAATGGTGTCGGGCCGCTCCAGAAGAATGTCCTGATTCACCCAGCTGTTGATGCTTTTTGGCGGGTTCCAGGAATAAAAAACATAATAGTCGGTACCGCCGCGCATCAGGGACTGGAGGATGGTTCTTTCTTCCTCTGGTCCGTCAAACTCGGATCGTTCTTCAAACCAAATGTATTTAAAATAGCCTTTTTTAAGTTTTACAGATTTAATCTTTTGAGGATCATCGGCGCCACGGAAAATGATCTTATTCCCAAATGGGAGATAGGATAGCCCCAGCGGCGAGAACCGGACTTTCCATTTGTCGGAAACGCCCAGTCCCTCAATGGCCCACCGCAGCTGCTCGAAGACGGATTCTTCCAGAAAACGGCCAACTTTCCGCATCGCAATGGCGTTCGCCTCCGGGTCCTGCATCATTCCAAGAATGATTTCCAGGCTGATAAACGAGGACTTTGTCGATCCGCGGCCCCCGGCCAGTTTGTAATGCGTGTGCTTGTGCTCTAAAATATCCCAGTGCAGCTCGTGAAAAGAGGGCGCGATCAGGGATGTCAGTTTAACCGGTGTCTGTTTTTGGGATGTCATTGACAATCACCACACCCCCAATGTCGCCGCCGGCGCGTTCTTTGTTTTCGGCTTCTACCTTGGCGGTCTCGGCTTTATATTTGTCGATCCGCGCCTGCTGCTCGGGATTAAAACTTGTGTAGCGCTCCGTCAGCCACTTGAGCGCCTGCATCCGGTCGGCCAGCTTCACAGACACGCCGGCTTTTCCTTCCTTGACCTCGGTGATCAGTGTGCCGTCTACCTGTCCGGAATCTTTTAAAACAACGCCGCCGGGTCCAAAGCTCGCATAATCTGTCATATCCGAAAAGGCGATGTCCATATATTTTTGAAACAGATCGTCCTCGGAAAGTAGCTCCCGGTTCAGACGGCTCTGCTTAAGGCGTTTTATTTCTGCCTTGATTTCAGGTTTTTTCAGGTTCTCAAAGCCAATGGAGTAGGCTGTTTCTGCACTGTACCCAGCTTTTATGGCTGCTTTCGTTGCGTTGAAACAACGAATATAACACAAGCAAAACAGGCGCTGTTTATCGGTGAGACCATTATTGCCCAGGACCTGCTCAACTTCTTCAGCGGTAATTTTCTGGTCTTTCCTTTTGGTTGCAACTTTTTTGGTTGCAGGGTTGCAACTCCCTTTTTTCCAGTACCGGGCTGCCCAGGACTTTACAGCGGACAGGCTGACGCCATATTTTTTCGCGATATCTTTGTATTTCATGCCCTCGAGATAATCCTGATAAGCTAAATCTCTTATGTCCGGCAACCACCTCACCTCTCTCTTTTACGTACGAAAAAAGACCACAGCTCTTGCCGTGGCCTCTTAATTACACTCTTGTTAACGCCATTATACCACATATGGGGTGTTTTTTATCGGTTAGAGTGTTACCTAAATTGTTACCTGTTTTCGGCATTCATAAAAACACGCCGGATATAGCCATAACTATACCCCAAATACTCTGCCGCCTCTTTCTGCGTCATGCCGTATACGTTCACCAGAAACAATACTTTCTCTGCTAAGCTTTCAAAACGGTCAACACAGTCTTTAAGCTCTTGTCTCAGGGCGTCCATCCTGTCGGTAACACGCTGATATTCCTCAAAAATATCGATCGCCGCCCGGCGATGGTTCCCGTGAATATTGTCTGCATCTGTATAGCTTGTCTCTGATTTCACACTCTCCGGGCCTTGGTATTTCAAAATGTCCAGACGAACTTTGTTCAATCGTTCCAACTCCGTTTTAATCTCGGTTGGATTCATGGGCACCCTCCATTCTCATTCTGGCTATAAATTGCCCGTAAGTTAAGCCGTGTTTTCTGGCGGCATCCTCAATCTCCTGTATGGCCATCCGCTTTTCTCTTGGTTTTGCTGCTTCCAGCTTTTGGCGCTCTCGGGCCAGATGATAACACGCGGGCCCACAGTAGCGCTGGTTCCCAGCTTTGGGATCAAAGAGACCCCCGCAGCCTTCACAGCGCTTTGGCTTCATTGTTGGCATCTTCTTCCTCCTGCTTATATTCTTCAATCCGTGCTTTCAGAGCGTTCAGTAAGGCATCCTGTGTGGCTTCCTTCCCCTGCAGCGCTTCCATGACCTGCTCGTCCATGCCGCCCTGGGTGACCAGGTGCTGGACGATGACGGTCTCGGTTTGGCCCTGACGGTGCAGTCTTGCGTTGGCCTGCTGGTACAGTTCCAAGGACCAGTTAAGCCCGAACCACACGACGATGTGCCCGCCGTCCTGAAGGTTTAATCCATAGGCGGCGCTGGCTGGGTGAGCCAGCAGAATGTCCAGCTTACCGGTGTTCCATGCTTCGATGTCTTCCGGGGTTTTCAATTCCCCGATTCTCAGTTTCATCCGGGACAGGGCTTTCTTGATCCGGTCCCGGTCATGCTGGAAGTTATAAAACACCAGCAAGCTGTTTCCCTGGGCCGTGTCCACAATCTCTTTCAGTGCCTCCAGCTTCTCGTCGTGCAGCGCGTAGACGGCTTTGTTTTCGTCATAGATAGCTCCGTTGCACAGCTGCAGCAGCTTGTTGCTTAAGACCGCTGCGGTGCTGGCGTCGATGGTGGCCTCATCCACCTGCAGCAGCATGTTTTTTTCCATCTCGCGGTACTGCGCGGCGGCTTTTGGACTCAGGTGGACCGGGATCACGTTGTCAATGCGTTTGGGCAAGGTCAGGTAATCCCGGGCTGAAAGACTGATGCAGATGTCGGAGATAGCCGCCTTGATGTTGCCTTCAGACCCGTCTTTTGGCTTGTAGGTGTAAATCCGGTCCACACCCCGCTGGTCGGGGTTAAAATACCGGTCGCGGTAGGCGGTGACGGTTTTCCCTAATCGCTGCCCCTGATCCAACAGATACACTTGGCTCCAGAGGTCCAGTAAACCGTTGGGCGCCGGGGTGCCCGTGAGGCCGTACAGGCGCTTGATGTGCGGCAGCATCAGCTTCAGGGCTTTGAACCGCTTGGCGCTGGGGTTCTTAAAGCTTGACAGTTCATCAATGATCACACAGTCAAAGGGCCAGTCGTTGCGGTAATAGTCCACCAGCCACTGCACATTTTCGCGGTTGATCACCCAGATGTCCCCCGGTGTGTTCAGTGCCCGGATGCGCTTGTTTTTGGCTCCTAAGACAGCGTTAATCCGCAGCAGGTGTAAGTGGTCCCATTTTGAACTTTCTCTTGTCCAGGTGTCCTCTGCGACTTTTTTCGGGGCAATGACCAGGGTTCTTGAAATGGCAAAGCGGTTGAACCGCAAATCGTTGACGGCGGTCAGGGCGATGACGGTCTTGCCCAGTCAAAGCCCCATGTCTAAGAGTAATCCTAGATGGTCCTCAAAAATCATGCGGTTGATACAATAGCGCTGATAATCATGTGGGATAAATTTCATGGGTTCATCACCTCCTTACTTTTCTTGCCTTCGTTCATAGGGCACCATGCAGCCCCCACCGGTAGATTGGCCACAGCCCTGACTGGGTGTCTTCCAGAACGTATGGTATTCTGGCGCAAGAGTCCAGCAGATACACCCTGCACCCTAAAGCCGTTAGCCGATTCATCTGCAGCATCTGGTTTTTGGTCGGCTTCTTTCCGGGCTGTTTTAACTCGATAAAACCGATTTTTCCTTCGGGGAATACGACTAACCTGTCGGGCACCCCGGCATTCCCCGGCGATGTAAATTTATAAGCCCGGCCGCCCTGTTGTTTGACGGCGTCTCTCAGCTTTGCTTCCAGTTCCTTTTCTAGCAACTTTGATCACTCCTCCATAATTTTTTAAATCCTATCGGACAACATTCGCAACGTTCTCCTATATACGTTATGTGAATATAAGGCGTATAAGGCTTTACGTGTCCCCTACGCCTTATATATTCTTATTTATATATATATTTATATATAAATGTTGACATTGTTGTCATAAGGCTTAAAGCCTTATAGAATCAGGGATTACGTGTAAACATTCTATGTCAACTTTTCCTATTTTCATTGTTGTCATTGTTGACAGCGTCTGTTGACAATTCTCTGCGTATGTACCCCCTTTGTTGACCGTAAGACGGACCAAAACGTCGATTTGATTTACACTTTTCAAATTCACTTATATTTGCAAGAATCGCATTTAAGCTCACGGCGTCACTTCTTCGCATTGTCCCGGGCGGATTATTAAAGCACTCGCTCCACACCTCTACAGCACAAATTCGGTCGCGTTCCACAAGCTTTTCTTCTGCAGCTTTTGACCACTCAGTCGCCCAATAGGTACGTCTTGCCGACAGATCCATCTTTTGCCAGTCTAACGGCACTTTACGGAACACAAATTCCGTCACAATCCCTTCTTTAGGATCAACTTCCCGGTGCTCTTCCTGGGCGATTTTTGCTTGTTTCTCAGCCTCACCGACAAGGAATAGCGATTCACCAATGACATAGCGTACATACGCTTCTGCCCAAATCTGATCGACTTCATTTTCCAGGTCTCTAAAAACACTCTTTGTCGGTTTACCCTTCCCCAGATCCACCGGCCAGAACCGGCGCCCGCCCGTTTGATCGCGTAAAAAGGTGGCATCGTTGGTTGTACCGAAGAACACACAGCTTCTGGGGAAGGCGGCGGTTCTTCGTTCATAGGGCACACGGTACACATCTTCCAGCTTTGACAAAAACTGCTTGACGGCATTCATCTCGGACCGGTTAAACCCTGCCAGCTCACCCACCTCAATGATCCAGTAACCCTGTACCAGTTCAGAGGCTTCCTTACCATCAAAAGTGGTTAAACTATCTGAAAACCACTCTTTCCCTAATATTCTTAAGAAAGTACTTTTCCCGATACCCTGTGCGCCAGATAAAATCAGCATCGTGTCAAATTTAGTGCCTGGTGCCATTGCGCGGGCTACTGCGGCCACTAAGGCCTTACGCATAGCCTCTCTTGTATAAACTCTGTCTTCCGCACCGAAATAATCAATTAACAGAGTATCAATTCTAGGGACACCGTCCCATCTCAAAGCGGACAAATACTCTTTAATTTTATGCCGGCTGTGTTTCTTTGCATAAAGTGCCATGGCGTCATATATCCTTTCTTTTCCTGTAATTTTATAAACGGTCTCCATGTACCACCGCAGTCCGGCGTCGTCCACGTTCTCCCAGGGGCGTTCGCCTTTATATGCGTTCCCATTCTCCCAAGGGAAAACACCGCAGACCACAGGCCGGTTGCTGAATTCATCATGGTAAAAGCGATCCCGTATTAAAGGGTCATGCTCTAAGACCGTCAGAATGTTCTCAATGGTTTTTAAATATTGGCCATTTTCATTAAATTTTAGCAGCCCCATCCATGCGGTTGGGTCTTCCACGGCATCCGTTACCTCAATGCCGTCAAATTCAGTCACTGCCTGCTCATAGCGTTCAGTTGACAATAAGGCTTTAACCTCCGGGTCTTCCACGCAGAAACTGCGCATTTCCCGGTAACTGGGCAGGCTGGCCACTGGGGTCTCAGGTTTGGCGTCCTCGTCCAGATGACCGAACTTGTGCAGCCTTATCAAGTCGAAGGCGTTGCAGAGCAGGCCGCTGATCGGGTCGGTAGCGTGGTGGGAGAAAATGAAGTTTCCTCCGTCGTAGAGCACGGCCCCGCCCACGGTGGAGCCCTCCGCGTAGCTGTAACGCCCTGGGGTGTCACAGGGGTTGTAGGCGTCTGGAATAAACTTCGCGATGGCGCCCGGCACATCGTATGTCCGGCAAAACGCGCCCACGACGCCCTTTTTATCCAGGGGATTCCCCTGACGTTTGGCGGCGGTCTGTCGTACTTTGGCCGCGCCGGGCACTTCGGGCCATTCGGCCACGTCCTGCCAGTTGGTGTACTGGGCAAGCACCCCTTCTCCGGAGAGAAAAGGCTTGTCTTCATAGGCAAAAACATACTGCCGTGACATGTCCGCGCTGATGCTGGGCCAGTACATGAGCCGGCTGGCCTCAAAGGTTGACGGGTCCATCATGGCCATGCCGATGTAGCTGGCAACTTTCCGCGCGATGGGCTCGTACTGTTCGGCCGTGCAGGGCTTGTCCAAGGGGATCACAATGCGCAGTCTTGGCGCGGCTTCCTCGTGCTTTCGCGTGGAATACACCACGTAGGCGCAGCCCAAAGCCGATACCGCCTGTAAAACCGCCTGGGTGCCTCCAGACGGGACGGAATCCGCGTCCAGGGTAATCAGGGACCGGTCGATGACTTTGTCGTTTTTACGGCGGTTTTCGGCCAGTCTTCCGCCAACAAAGCCCCCGACGTCCTTGAGGTCGTCCTGCTGCTTTTTGGGCAGGCGCTTGTAGGCCGCAAAGTTCTCGGAGGTGATGATGGGGCTTGATACTTTCTGTATAAAATCGGCCCAGTACAGTTCCTGGGGGTACCAGAAGACCGCATGCCTCCCGGACCCAGTGGAGATGGTTAACTTGATGTTGTTTTGCATAAGGGCCTCCTAATCTTTCTTGTAGTAGTCGGATGTGAACCCATCGGCGTTTAAGGGCAGGTCAGGTGCCCAGGCCGGGGGCTCGCACATGATTTTGATGGCGTTGTCCAGGTTATAGACAGGGTCATTCTTTGGAATTTCCAGCACAACCTCGTCATGGATATGAAAGCAGATTTTGTAACCTGCGCAGTGCAGCTTGTACATGGCTTCTGCCAGGCAGTCCCGGGCGACGGCCTGTACAATATTTTCCACCAGTTTGCCGCCATAGGTCGGCACGTATTCCCATTTCTTAGTGGTCTGGTTTAAGCCTTCAAACTGGACCTGCTTTCGGCCCATATCTCCGGGGACAATGACCGGATTGGTGTAAAAAAGCTGTCTGCCTGAGGGTAAGGTGATCAACAGATAATGCGTGTCTCGGCTGATGGTGATTCCATGTTGCAGCAAACAGGGTTCCCCGAACTCCACGCATCCCAGTGCGGCGTTCTCAACGGTATACCAGAAATCTACAATCCGGCGGTTGGCATCCCGCCAGCGTCTCACAATGTCGGGGAGCTCTTCTTCATCCAGGCCCATCTTAAGGGCGCCCATCTGGATCAGCGCGCCTTTTGACCCCTGATAGCCTAACGCCAGTTCAGCGATCTTCCCTTTCTGCCTCAGCGCGTACTCCGGGTTTCCTTTCTTGATTTTTTCGAGAGGAACACCAAACATGGCACTGGCGGAGGCTTCGTATATTTTCCCATGGGTGCGGAACACGTCCATACGCCACTGCTCCCCGGAGAGCCAGGCGATCACTCTGGCCTCAATAGCTGAATAATCCGCGATGGCAAACTGGCAGCCCTCGCTGGGCACAAACGCGGTGCGGATCAGCTGGCTGACCGTATCGGGTACGTTGCCGTAAATGACTTTGAGCATGTCGACGTTTTGGGTTTTAACCAGGTCGCGTGCAACGTCCAGCGTTTCCAGGTAGTTCCTCGGAAGATTGTGCACTTGAATTAAGCGCCCGGCCCATCGGCCGGTTTTTGCACCGTAGAACTGTAGCAACCCCCGGACACGGTTGTCAAAGCATACGGCGTTGTGCATGGCACGGTATTTCTTAATGCTGGTCTTTGCCAGTTCCTGGCGAATACAGAGCACTTTAGCCGCCTCAGGATGTCCTTCGGCTTCCATGGCTTCGATCAGGTCCGGAAGGTCGGCCTTGTTCAGGCTTGGCACGGGCTTTCCGGTTTCCTGTTCCAGCCAGTTTTTAAGCTGTGCCGGACTGTTCGGATTGTCAAGACCGGTCAATTCTCTCAACGCATTCACCAACTCAGCGGTCATAATATCGTCGATGGCCATCGCGCCGTTCACCAGACCGGTGTCGATCTGAACACCCCTGCTGTTAATGGCCTGATCCATGATCCAGTAGCGCTGCTCCTGTTCAGGCAGGGGGTACTTGTCCAGACGTTCTTTGATAGCTTTTTCCACCACCACGTCCTGGCGGCAGTATTCAATAAAAAGCTTCCATTGTTCCGGTTCATGTTTTGGTAAAGTGCGTGTATAAGGCTTGTTTTTAGTCGGTTTTCTGGGAACACAGAATTTCTTAATCAGGGCCTTTCCCGCTGTGTCTTTTTTCTTATCCTCTGGAAAGCCCATCACTCGGGCGACCAGCCCCAGACCGGCAGGATACCCGGCATACAGACCATGCACCATAGTGCACTCCCACTGCTCCAGCGGGCTCACGAAAAACTTGTTGATGCAGTACCACTCAAAGGCCGCATTGTAGGCGGTCTTTTTCACGTTTGGATCCTGAAGGGCCCAGAGTACACGCTGCGGCAGGGTTCGCCCTTTCTGGGTTAAATCCACCACCTCCACAGGTTCATCGTCAAAGCTGTAAGCAAAGAGCAGAATCTCAAAGTCCGGGGACTGCACGTATTTGTACAGCCCTGCCTTGGTTAAATCTACACTGGAGTAAGTTTCGATATCAATGCTGAGGTTCTTTGCCATCTGGGTGCCCCCGTTTCTTCTTTGTCGTTTGGTTTTTGTGTTTTCGTTTCTCTTCCCGCTCTAAATGCTCGATGGCATCGCCGCAGGTTGGGTCGGGATAACCAGACCCGTTGTATCGGTGTTCATTATATTTATTTTTACTCATCGAGAGATACCTTCTGTATTTTGACTTCCTCAATCCATCTTACTGCAGAGTACGGCAATTTCTCGAATTCAAAGTAATCATTTAGGATTGTCTCTAATTGGTATTGCGCTTCGTCGATTTCGGAATGACCACAATCATCCTCCCAATCATCGTAACTGGCATAGCATTTCTTGGTAATGTCTCCGCCGCTTTTTAACGTTTCCTGGATGTTATCCCATTCGATTCCCGCAATCCAATCTAAAGGATAAGATTTTGTGTTAAAATTCATTTTTTCGATCTCCTTTGCTAAAAACGGCCCCACTCTGGGGGCCGTGAATGCTCAGATGCCCATGACCGCCGGCGGGATCGGCTGGCCGGTAATCGGGTCAATCTGCTGGGGTGCTGCGGGCTGTGCCGGGGTCTGACCGTACTGGGGCTGTACCAGGGCAGGCTGTTGCTGTTGCGGATATCCCGGCGTAACTGCTGGTGCCGTGGGCTGCTGCGCATAAGGATTCTGCATGGCCGCGGTGTATCCGGGCTGTGTTACAACCCCAGGAGCTGCGGGTTGTCCTTGTACAGGGACCGTGACACCGGCAAAGGCGTCTTCAACGCTGGTTCTTGCGCCCGCGAAGGCTTCGCCGTCTCGTGTTTTCCAGACGTGCTGCAGGTAGCAGCCGACACCCTTTTTTCCGCTGGCGTTGTAGGCGGTGAAGTTGACAAATACGTAGCCATAGCAGCCGGAGTAGACTTCACTCTGATCCATTGCAGGGTGACGGTCAGGGCCTGCGACGACGCCAGGCGCCCCGAACTCTGGCTTACAGGATGCGGTCATTACATAGTGCCCTTTACACTCTTCGCCATAAGGTTCCCCGGTCTGCTTTGTGCCGTCGCCGTCGTGCATTGGAGACGCGACAAAGCCGGGCATTGTGCCGCCGAACTTCTTTGCGACCCCCTCCTGTTTGGCCTGTTCAATAGCGGTCTGAATCTGCTGCACCAGCTGCGTGTTGCTCTTAGGGATCAGCAAGGTCACGGAGTATTTTGGCTCTCCACCGTTGGCCGCATAAGGCGCAAACACGTTGACATAACTCATTCTAATTTCACCAATCAATAATTCACTCATTTTATTTATTCCTCCTAAAGTTTATAATTTCGACAGTCTATAATTTCTAACCCAACGATGTAATCGCCAAAGCAATCACACGTATCTTTCACAAGGAGCTCGTCGCCCTGATCGTTTTTTAAGCTCATTTCAAAATAGTATTGGCCTTCGCTGTCCGGGTCTTCAAACTCTTTAAAATCACAGTCGTTCCGTACGGGGCTAATCGAATCGCACTCAGGGTCGAGGTGCTTCAGTGCGTCATAGCCTGAAATGTTGCCCCGAATTTGAATTACCAGCGATCCTTTGTATTCCTCACATTGCAAGGTGGTTTTTATGTCATACTCCCGCGCTTTCCAATGGTGTGCGTCGTATTTTTCCATTTCATCCTCCTAGATTTGAATATCTTTGAATACTTCTGCCGCGCTCTGACGCTTGAACGGCTCCCGTTTGTCGTCTTCGGGCACCAGTGTTGGTTTTCCCTGGGGTTTTACCACGTCGGCGGCTAACAGGCTGTCGAACTGGTTTTTGCCTAAGAGCTTCTCAACACCGGTCAGGGTCAGGGGGACGCGTTCATAGAGCAGGGATTCGTCAAAGCCGGCTTCCTTAATCTTCTGGAATGCGACATCGAGGTTCTTAAAGCTGCGTGTGCTGCGTCCTTCGACCACTTTGAAACCGGGAATCGTCAGGCCTTCTAAAGCTTTGGTCAGAGCATATTCTTTCAGCTTCTTGTGGTAACTGACCACGCCCTCCAGCTTTTCGAGCATCTGAGCCATCTCTGCGGCGTTCATGGTCTGCGGGTCTTTAATCTCTTCTTCTTTGACGTCGTACTGCCCGGCGTAGGCTTTGCAGACAGGCTTGACGGGGCAAAACTGGCAGTGTTTACCCGGGAAGCACTCCCCGCCGCCGGCATAGGCTTTTTCGGCCAGGGGTTTGACCACTTCATTCCCCCACTGGCACAGGGCGGCCACGTCGGTGTCCCATTTCACGATGTTGTCCATGCGGGGCTGCACAATGCAGAGGGTCACGGTCTGGATGGGGTAGATGAAACCATAATCGGCCAGCGCGCCCAGGGCGTAAAGCTTCAGCTGGCTGTTGTCCTCGGCATCGACCTTGATGTTTTTGCCATACTTAAAGTCAATGACCCACAGGTGATTCCCGTGGATGACAATACAGTCCGCGGTGCCAAAGCCTTCGGGGGCGTAAGCGCTGTAATTAACCCGCTTTTCCACTTCCACAAAGGGCGCGGTTGTCTGCGCGTAGGTGATGCTGTTCACAAACTCCAGATACTGGTCGGTGTAGCGCTGCATTTCGGGGTTATACTGGTCGTGATCTTTGGTCAGCTTGTTCATGCGCCTTGTGAAGGTTGCTTTACCCATGGGATCGGTGTACTGCTTTCTCAGCTTCAGCTCGGCGATGGCGTGGGCCAGGGTGCCTTCTCTGGCCGAATCACCTGCCAGGTCCGGCATCCCTTCGGATAACCGGACCGAGGCCGGGCAGTTCATCCACCGCTCCGCGCTGCTGGCGGACAGCAGGGCATGGGCCGGGGTTCCTTTCTTTGAACTCATATCTGCGCCCCCATTTCACGCAGTTTTACGGCCAGGGCGCCGTACTGTTCTTTGGGTAGTTCGACTAAACTGCTGACGCCAAAGCCCTGGATTAACGCCATGATCTCCGGCTGTTTGCCCTGGCTGACCAGGCCGGCCATGGCCACGCTGATCTGATCCTGGGTGTACTCCTGGGTCACGGCAGTGGTCGGCAGAGGTTGTGCCGCCGGCGCTGGTTGCTGTACTGGGGCGGGTTGAGCTGGCGGCGGGGTCACCGGGGTCTGCTGAACGGGTGCCGGCTGCGGAGCTACGGGGGCCGCCGGAGCGGGCTGTGCGGTTGTCTGCACAGGTGACACGGTTGGCGCCTGTCCTGTCGGGGCAGGCTGCTGGGCCGGCTGGTGCATCTGCTGCACGTCAATCGGATGCAGCCCGGAGTTATCAATATAGGCCGGCTGGTGCTCCGGCGCGTTTACCATGTGCAGGGTGTGTGTTGCGTAATCTCTGATTTCCTCGTGGCTATCGAATACAAATTTCATTGTTTATCTCCCTTCGATTAAATCTAAATTTTTTAAATAACATTTTCCAGAGGCGTCTGGGTTTCGTTTTGAATAATACTCCAAGTGGACGCCTTCTCGGTTGATGACTTCTTTTGTGATGACGATTTTACGGCTCTTCTTGAATTTCTCATAATCCGTTTTATAAACGCTTATACTGCCTCCGCTGTCGTCATTGCACGGTAATAAAAGGGTGTTACGTTTGTACATAGGCTTTATCCTTTCTGAGGGCTGCCTTTACAGCCCTCCTGAATTCTGATATAATCTAATTGTTAAATTTTGCATTTTCCTCCGTCTCTCGTGCGTCAACACGATCGGAGGATTTTTCTTTTACTGGGCATTCTTCACGGGCACTTGTCCATTGCTTTGTATATTCTTTCGTCATTTTTACTGGATCACCAATAATCCGTTCAATTTCGCGCTCAATGTGCAGCCCATAAGCAACACCCGCATCAAAAGCATCGGTTAAACTGGCGCTGTGTGCATCTCTTATCGTGTCTACTAAACTTTTTTGACTTCCGCTGCTTTCTACTTCGATACTGTCTAGCAGTTCGTAGAAATAAGCATCTGAATCACTGGTTTCCTGAAGTGCATTCAGCACATTGCCCCGCGTTTTTAAATCTGCTAACGCTCTGAATATCTCAATATTTAATTTCATGTTTCTAATCCTCCTCTTTTGGGCTTTTTATTTCTGTAGTCATTCTGTCAGAAAGTTCCCTGAGCGCTTCGCAAGTCTCACCCATATAATCAGATAAAACATCTACAAAAGCGCTGATGCGGTCATATTGATACAGTATTTTTTTTGCTTATCCTCATCTTTTGTGAAATTGAAGTATTCTCCGATTTCCTTTTGGATAAAAATGGATTTATCCTGCAATACGCGGATGTCCTCGACATCGTCTCTGAGATCAAATAGTAACCCCATATTTTAATCCTCCTAAAATTTTTCTACAATCTTTGTAATCAAGTAAAATAGCACGGGCCCCATAATCATGAATGGTAAGCCAGCAGTTGCTAAGTCCATCATGAAGCCTCCTCTCCTTCGTTCTCTTCTTTTCCCATGTACTCTTCAAACTTCTTAGGTGAAATATGATAAGAATACTCTCCATTTTCCTTTTGCTGTACAGCGTATCCAAATTTCAATATCCCTCGCTGTAGGCCAACACGTATAAACTGTTCGGCTACTCCCATGCGTTGAGCGGCTTCTTTGACTGTTATTTTTCTTTTTACTGGCAAATCACTCACCTCCCATACCGCATTCCTTAAAGAGTTTCATAGCGGTTTTAAACCCTATCTCAAAGCCCATGTACTCACAGCAGGACCCATAACTTGCAAGAATGTCCATTATGCTGTCCCACCGTCTACTCTTGCCTAGATTCTCAATGATTCCAGCATCCACCAGATAGGAGTGAAGTTCTTCTAAATATGCATCGCTGAACGATTCTCCTTCTAGTTTTGTACTATCGTTGTCTGATAAATCGTAAAGACCGTGTAAAGTAGGATTTCTTTCCCAGTATTTTACTTCTTGCTTTTCACCCATTGTCTTAGCCCTCCTATGCCGGCAACGGCCCTTTGTGCAACACGTTATGGCCTTCACGTTCCAGCTGCTTAATTCTTTTAAGAACCTCTGCTTCCGTTTCTCCGGTTACGGCACAAACATCGTCAACGGTAAACAGCTCATTCCCTCCGAACTGACTGGATAAGGCTAAGCGGGCCCCGATAATTGCCGACTTGAGTGAAATGCCCTGCTTTAATCCACTATTGATGATTTCTTTGAGCTGCTTTTTACTGACTCCGTACTTGCCGTATTTTTTATACAACTGCTCAATGGCTTTTTCTTTTTTATTTGCCATAACTACATCACCAATTTTTTTGCTAAGCGAGTAATCGCCATTTCCGCATCAATGCAGTCACATAGATTCACAATTACATCGCTCCCGTACACGACGCTATATTCTTTCACGATTTTTCTTAGTTTTTTTAACTTCTTAATGCTTATGCTGCATTTAAGTTTAATTTCGGATGCTTTAACGAAAAATTCTTCAAACGACCGACACTGGTTCAATTGATACTTAATTTCTTTTGTTTTCATTTTATTTTTCTCCTTCTTCTTTGTAATATTCTTTTAAAAGCTCCACAGCTTTTTCATTCCACAAGGGGCGATAATCAGTGTGTGAACTACCATTATTATGTGACGCAGTGAAAGGCATCATCTCACCATATTCTTTTCCTGCCTCTGTGATAACCCAGTCTTTTTCTTTTACCTGTAATCCCAACGTTTTTAAGGTCTTATTGATGGCTCTTGGTGAAACAGGGCTGTCTGGTCGGACTCTTTTTCCTAAATCTGTTGCATTATACATGCCTGTTGGGTGATCTGCTGCTGGTAACAGCTTTTCATAGGCCAGAAGATTGCAGCCACTTTCCTTTTCAGCTTCATCGATGGCCACGCTGTATGCAATGCCTGGATCAAGGCCAACTTTCTCAATCATGATTTCTACGATATTCATATGCTGTTTTACGGCAAGGTCTTTTGGTTTAAGACGCGGGCGTTTTGGTTTTGGCTGAGTGGCCTGTTCTTTAAATCTAAAGTAGTTGTTCACCAAAGAGCGATGAACAGCCCAGGCACGATCATCATTTAACGATTTTGACAGCATCATGTAACCGGATTCTGTGACGAGAACCAAGCCATTAGGAGCCATTACCCCAAACTCATTTTTCGCTTCGTCCGTTTTTCGGACGAAGTAATCCTCTCCCTCAACAAAACGTTTTTTATTATCATTAAATCTTTTTCTTGCCGTGCCTTCCGGTCTCTCATGAGCCGCATCGATGTCTTTAAAAGTGACAACACGCTGCCCATTGAATTCTTTAATTTGCAAATCGGTCCCTTCAATATTTACGGTTAATTCTTGCATTTTTGTTTTCCTTTCTAAATTTGAGTTTCTTTTTGTTTCGCTAAAAATGTGATATACTTTCCTTATCGGTATGCCTTTACCGAAATCTAGGAAAGGAGTACCTATTATGAACGCAGATTCCTATAACGATTTAACCCCCGAAGAACAAGCTGAATTAAGAGCATATATCGCAGATACGTTCCACCCTGTTCAAAACTACAACACTGAGTGCTCTGCTTATGGATTGAAGCAGCGCTTTACACGCCTGCACCATCTAGATCATCACGTTACCAGCCAATGTTTTATGGAAGCGATGGTTGAGATGGGCTACAAAGCTAAACCGATGGGGAAAAATCCCGAGAACTGGCATTTCAATATCGGGAAAGTCGACTACAGAGACTAATCAAAAACCCAATTTTTAAAAGATTCAACCTGGCCTCGGAGCGTCTCCAACAGTTCTGGGACTGGCCTTTTTTCACTGTCTTTAACTTTTAGAAAAAGGCCAGTCATCTCTGGTCTAAATTCAGGACCATCCGCTTCGGGATGCAAGCCCGGCTCATCTGCTTTAATTCCAGCCTCTTTTAAAAACTGTGTGATTGTAGATTTACCTAGTCCTCGCCCATAGAAGTAAACGGGAAATCCCGATCGTAGAGCAGCTCTTAAAACTTTCTGTTGCTTTTCTGTAAGCAGATCGTTTAGAAAATCGCGCCAATCTTTTTTCATTTTAGTTTCACCTCCTTTTTTACGCTTAAAGCGTCTTTTAAATCAAAAAAATAACATCGTCATACCGCACTTGATAAACCTCTTCTATTTTTTTAATGGCAAGAGCATCTGGGTAGGACTTTCCCCTTTCCCAGTTACTGATAGTGTCTTCAGACACACCAATTAATACAGCAGCCTGTTTTTGTGTAAGATTTCTATTGCTGCGAGCCGCTTTTAGGCTGATCTTCATTTTTATCACCTCCTCAACACATCTTTAGTATGGTTAAATTGTATCACGCTTTAAGCGTATTGTAAATAAAAAAGCGTAATTTTTTCACTTTTTTCTTGCAAAAAATACGTTTATAGCGTATAATAAGGCTAAATATAAATAAGTAGGTGTTTTTCATGAGTGATATAGGAAATAAAGAAATTTTTTCAGGAAACCTTAAGTTTTATATGCAGAAATTCGATAAAACACGCAATGATGTCTGCGATGATCTCGGTTTTAAATACACAACGTTCTCTGATTGGGTTAATGGAAAAAAATACCCACGAATAGACAAAATAGAAATGCTGGCTAACTATTTTGGTGTAGAAAAATCTGATTTAATTGAAGATAAACCCAAAACGCCCACCAAAACCTCTGACTTAACCGAAAAGGACGAAAAAGACATCGCCAAAACAATGAAAAAGCTAAAAAACCAACTTATGACTGAAACAGATTTAATGTTTGATGGCGAGGCCATGGATCCCGCAACTATAGAATTACTCCTTCAGGAGATAGAACAACAGGAGAGGATTGTAAAGGCTGTAAATAAAAAATACATCCCTAAAAAATATAGGTGATCGTTATGTGCCGTGAAAAAGATGTCGTCGACAGGCTCGTGGAGAAATACAAGACCTGCGATCCTTTTGAACTCTGTGATTATATGAATATCGAAGTACGCTATACCGATATTGGAGAGTATCGGGGGATGTATCGCTATTCTAAAAGAAATCAATTTATTACTATTAACACATCCGTTCCGGATGACCTTCTTAAAATTGTGTGTGGACATGAAATAGGCCATGCCCTTCTCCACAGAGGTATGAACCGCATTTTTATGGACACCACCTTTTTCGTCCCATCAAAATACGAACGCCAGGCGGATCGAGTTTCCGCTTATCTTGCACTAGCGAACTGGGATAAACGGGATTTGTACGGGTTATCGATCGATGAAATCTATGGTCTTACAGATATTCCGGTTGAGTATCTGTGGCTAGTCATCGGTAAATAAAAAAAAACGCCCCCGTGCTACCAACACAGAGGCGATGACATAGATTCCCGGGATGATCCGGTACACTAAGTCACTCAACAAACTTATTGTACCACATTATCCCGGTATTTTCCATATACCGGGCATTTTTATGCCCAAAATTCTTAAATATTAGGAGGTACAATATGAGACTGCCCAACGGTTTTGGAACCGTGTACAAGATGAAAGGAAGCCGTCGGAGGCCGTGGATCGCAAGAAAGACTTTAGGATTCACTAATACCGGGAAACAAAAGTGGTTTACCATCGGCACCTATGAGACAAAGAAAGAGGCGATGTGTGCGTTGGTCAAATTTAATGAAAATCCTTATGATGTGAAACAGAACAAATTAACCTTTGAAGACCTTTATAACCGCTTTAAAACTGAAAGTGTAGATAAGCTTTCCAAGAGCGCACAAAACGGATATAACGCCGCATTTAAGCACTGCTCTCCTATCCATAAGAAAATTTTTGCTGAGCTTAAGGCCAGTGACCTTCAGAGGATTGTGGATACGTGTGACAGATCCTACGAAACTAAACGGAAGATAAAGGTTTTATTAAAAGGTGTCTATAAGTATGCGATGAAGAATGACATCGTTGCAAAAGATTATTCAGAGTTTATCGAGCTTGGGAAACGCGAAACGACCATCGAGCGCAAGCCATTTACCGACGCAGAGATCAAACGGCTCTTTGACGTTGAACCTGAAATTTCAATGGTTGATACAATCTTAATTTTAATCTACACCGGTTTTCGGATTAGTGAGCTGCTGGATATAAAAACCGAAAACGTGAACCTGGAGGGCGGCACGCTCACTGGTGGGCTAAAAACAGAGGCCGGTAAAAACAGAATCGTGCCGATCAGTCACAAGATCCTGCCTCTGATTGAAAAACGCTATAACCCAGATAATAAGTTTCTAATCACCAACCGACTGGGCCGACAAATGAAATACAGTAACTATGTCCGCGAATATTTTGAACCAATCATGGAGCAATTAGACATGGATCATAAAACACACGACTGTCGGCATACGTGGTTCACACTGATGGATAAAGCCGGAGCGAACAAAGTTGCGATTAAAAAAATCGGAGGTCACGCCTCCTACCAAACCTCTGAGAAAGTCTATACACACAAAGATATTGAAGACCTTAAAGAAGCCATTGAGCTTTTATAGTTTGCTGGTTATTTGCTAGTTGTTTGCTGGTTATAATACGAATTTTTGCCGTTTTATACCGAAGCATAACATAAGAAAAACCCCGGAAATAAGCCATTCCGGGGTTTTGTGATTTCGGTATAATTATCTCTTGGAGAACTGTGGTGCACGACGTGCTTTTTTGAGACCGTATTTCTTTCTTTCAGTCATTCTTGGGTCACGGGTTAAGTAACCGGCTTTTTTCAGTTCTGGTCTTAAGTTGGCATCGGCTTCGAGTAAAGCTCTTGCGATACCGTGACGGATTGCACCAGCCTGGCCGGTGAAGCCGCCGCCGTATACGTTGACGATCACGTCAAAAGTATCGGTGGTTCCTGTTAAGGTTAATGGCTGTTTTGCGATCACTTTTAAAGTTTCCATACCGAAGTATTCATCGATATCACGGCCATTGATGACGAATTTGCCTTCGCCTGGTAATAAACGAACTCTGGCGACAGAGGTTTTTCTTCTACCTGTTCCAAAATATTGTACTTTTGCCATTCTATTTTTTCTCCCTTCTTAGCATTAAATTTCTAAAGCTTCTGGTTGCTGTGCAGCATGCGGATGTTCATTGCCTGCATAAACCTTTAATTTGGTCATGATCTGGCTGCCCAGTTTGTTGTGGGGAACCATGCCTTTAACAGCTTTGGTAACCAGTAATTCTGGTTTGTCTGCTAAGAATTTTCTGTATGTTACTTCCTTTAATCCACCTGGATGTCCGGAATAGGTTTTGTATAATTTCTGATCTAATTTGTTACCGGTTAATACAATCTTGTCGGCATTGATAATAATCACAAAGTCACCGCAGTCTACGTGTGGTGCAAAATATGGTTTGTTCTTTCCTCTTAAAATGTTGGCTACTTCTGTTGCTAAACGGCCTAATACTTTTCCTTCGGCGTCAACAACGTACCATTTACGCTCTATTTCATGAGATTTTGGCATTTTTGTTGCGTTTGAATTCATCTCAAGCTCCTCCTTCATTCTTCTAAAAAACTCGGTTATTCTGGGTTTAATCTATAGTGTCTTTCCGGTAAAAGTGGGGGTTACCGGAACACGTTCATCAATGTATCGGGGCTAGTGATACAATAACGTCCACGCTATATTCTATTACATCTCACCTGGTGTGTCAATTCTTTTTTGCTTAATTTTCAGGCTTTTTTGATGTTTTTTCAATACAGCACTTCCCGCAGAAAAAGGCCCTGGGGCGGGGCGGTCATACCAGCCTGTTTTCGGTCACAGGAGGCGATGATTCCCGGCAGCGCTTCTGCCTTTATCCTGCCCATTCCAATTTCCGCCAGGGTTCCGGTCATGATCCGGACCATATTATAGAGAAAGCCATTGCCCGTATAAGTTATGCGCAGCAGTGCCCCTTCCTGCTCAAAGGTAATGGCCCGGATGGTGCGGACGGTCCCTCTGACGCTGCTGCCGGCAGCCATAAAGCCGCGGAAGTCGTGCTCCCCCAAAAAGGCCGCTGACGCTGCTTTCATTCTGGAAACATCCACAGGGTAATTAACATGCCAGCTGTATTCGGCGTAAAATGGGCTCGAAACCGGGTTTAAATAGAACTGGTAGGTATAAACCTTGCCTTTCGCCGAATAACGGCTGTGAAAGCCTTCTGTGGCCTCACAGCTTGACAGCACACGGATGTCCCCGGGCAGCCTGGTGTTAAGGGCGGCTGCAAAGCGTTCGGGCGGTACCCGGCTCTCGGTGTGGAAGTTTGCGCTTTGCCCAAGGGCGTGGACGCCCGCGTCGGTACGGCCGGAGCCGTAAAGGGTGACGGTCTCACCAGTCACAGCCTTGATGGCGCCTGTCAGGACTTCCTCGACGGTGGGGGCATTTGGCTGGCGCTGCCATCCGGCGTAGTGAGTGCCTTTGTAGGCGATGATCATCTGGATATTTTTCATGGTATCATTCCTTAAATAAATCGGGACCGGCAGATTTTACCGGTCCTGGATGTTTCTATGATCACGCTGGAAAAATCAGCGGTATTGTAATCAACCGCGACAGGATAAAGACCGCAATCATGACGAACATCATGGCGAACGCAAAACCGTCGCGCTTTGCGAATTTCAGCTGGTTCATGCGGGTGCGGTTTTCGCCGCCCCGGTAGCACCGCGCTTCCATGGCGGTCGCCAGCTCATCGGCCCGCCTGAAGGCGCTGATGAACAGCGGTACCAGTATGGGGATCAGGGCTTTGGCCCTTGAAATGATATTGCCAGTCTCAAAGTTGGCGCCTCTGGCCTTCTGTGCTTTCATGATCCGGTCCGTTTCTTCCATCAGGGTCGGGATAAACCGAAGGGCGATGGACATCATCATGGCCAGCTCATGGGCATATCGGCGCACAAAAGGAATACCCTTCATGCAGAACTCCATGCCGTCGGTCAGGTCAATGGGTGAGGTGGTCAGGGTCATGATGCTGGTGCCCACGACCAGGAAAATCAGACGCATGGCCATAAAGACGGCGACCTTTACCCCTTCCATGGTAATATGCAGCGGTCCAAGGCTGGCGATTTCAGTCCCCGGCGTCATAAACAGGTTGAGAATGACGGTCAGCAGGATGATAAAAATCAGCCCTTTAACGCCACGCACTATGTAGGACAGGGGAATCCGGGAGGCAATGATGACGCCGACCAGCAGCGCGAAGGCTGCGATATAGCCCCACAGGTTGTTGACGACAAAGAGCATGACAATGTATGCAAAGGTAAAAATGATCTTGGTCCGGGGGTCGAGCCGGTGGATGATGGAATCGGTGGGATAGTACTGTCCGATGGTGATATCTTTAAACATCGCTTTCCCTCCTCACTACCCGCTCGATCTCCTGCCTTGCAGCTTCGACGGTAAAGATATCCTCACGGATATCCGGATATTTTTTCTTAAGCTCACGCATGAGGTAGGTAACTTCAGGCACTGCCAGCCCGATGGACTCGAGGGTGTCGATCTGTGTGAAAACCCTGGCCGGGGTGTCGAAAAAGACGACCTCTCCGGCGTGCATGACGATGATTTTATCCACCAGCTTGCCAACGTCCTCCATGCTGTGGGACACGAGGATAACGGTGATTTTCTTTTTCTCATGCAGGGTTTTGATCTGGTTTAAAATCTCGTCCCGTCCGCTGGGGTCCAGGCCTGCGGTGGGCTCGTCCAGGATGAGTACGTCAGGATCCATGGCCAGGACACCGGCGATGGCGACCCGCCGCATCTGCCCGCCGGACAGCTCAAAGGGGGATTTATCCTTGACTTTTTCATAGTTCAGCCCGACCATTTTGATGGCGTGCTTCACGCGCCGGCTGATCTCTGCTTCGTCGAGCCCCAGGTTTTTGGGGCCGAAGGACACGTCCTTTTCAACGGTCTCCTCAAACAGCTGGTGTTCGGGATACTGGAAAACCAGCCCGATTTTATGGCGGATCTGGATCAGGGCTTCCTTTTTCTCGGTAAAGATGTCTGCCCCGTTAAACAGGACGGTGCCGCCGGTGGGCTGAAGCAGCCCGTTGAGGTGCTGGATCAGGGTGGATTTTCCAGAGCCGGTATGGCCGATGAGTCCCACAAACTGGCCGTCCTCAATGTTCAGGTTGATGTCTTTCAGTGCCTTAAACTCAAAGGGGGAGCCCTCGGAATAGGTATGATCTAAATGTCGTATTTCTAGTGGCATAGGGCATTCACCATTTCTTCGATATGAAGGATATCATCGGGAATATTGAAGCCGGACTGGCGTAAATCATGGGCTAGCTCGGTCATCTGCGGGACATCAAGCCCGATTTCTTTCAGCTTGTCCACCTGCCGGAAGATTTCTTTGGGTCTGCCCTGCATGACGATTTTTCCTTTATCGAGTACAATGATCCGGTCTGCGTCAATGAGCTCATTCATGTAATGGGTAATGTGCAGCACAGTCATTTTCTTTTCTTCGTTCAGCTTTTTGATGGTCCGCATAACTTCTTTTCGACCAGATGGGTCGAGCATGGCGGTAGGCTCATCAAAAATAATACAGTCGGGTTCCATTGCCAGTATGCCGGCAATGGCGATCCGCTGTTTCTGGCCGCCGGACAGCTGATGGGGTTTCTGCCTGCGGTAGGCTTCCATGGCGACGGTGCCGAGTGCCTCGTCCACGCGCCTGCGGATTTCCTCCGGCGGTATACCCAGGTTTTCCGGTCCAAAGGCCACATCTTCTTCCACGATGGTGGCAACCAGCTGGTTATCGGGATTTTGGAAAACCATGCCCGCGGTCTGGCGGATATCCCAAAGGTGTTCGGGATCTTTGGTGTTCATTCCATTCACGACGACGTCGCCGTCTGTGGGCTGAATGATGGCGTTGAGGAGCTTTGACAGGGTGGACTTACCGGAGCCGTTATGGCCGATAATGCCCACGAACTCCCCGCGTTCTATACTGAAATCGACGCCTTGCAGCGCGATGGTGTTTTCATTTTCATTGGTTCTGGGGTATTCATAGAACAGGTTTTTAACCTCGATAATTTTTTCCATGAGCTTCTCTTTCTGTTTAATGCAGGGCACGCTCTGTGCTCCCACTTAATTTTCAATGGCATTTTGAAATTTCGGACTAAATCGTCAAAAGGGATTAAACCTTGCGCAAGGCTTAATCCCATTTTCGTTTATACTAATTCAATTACTGCCATTTCAGCACCGTCGCCTCTGCGTGGTCCAACACGGTAGATGCGTGTGTAACCACCCTGTCTTTCGGCGTATTTAGGTGCAATTTCATCGAACAGGCTCTTTACAACATCGTCTTTTGTAATGTATGCTAACGCCTGTCTTCTGGCATGTAAGTCGCCTCTTTTACCCAAGGTGACCATTTTGTCTGCCATTCTTTTTACTTCTTTTGCGCGGGTAACGGTTGTTTCGATTCTACCGTGCTCTAAAAGTGAAGTGGTCAGATTTCTGAGCATTGCTCTTCTTTGATCGGTTGGGCGGCCTAATTTTCTGTATCCAGCCATTATTCTATCACTCCTTTGTCTTTTCGTCTTCTTGACTCAGAGATAACCCGATTTCAGCCAGCTTGTGCTTGATTTCATTTAAAGACTTACGGCCAAGGTTACGCACCTTGATCATGTCCTCTTCGGTTTTCTGAGTTAATTTTTCAACGGTATCAATATTTGCCCTTCTCAGGCAATTGCTTGAACGCACGGATAATTCCAGCTCTTCGATGGACATTTCACGGATGCGTTCTTTTTCATTCTCTTCTTTTTCAACCATGATTTCGACACTGTTTGCGTGGTCGGTTAAATCAATGAAAAGATTCAAATGTTCATTCAGTACTTTTGCTGATAATGACAGGGCTTCTTCGGGGGTGGTGGTCCCATCGGTCCACACCTCCAGGGTCAGCTTGTCAAAATCGGTTATCTGACCGACACGGGTATTTTCCACCAGAAAGTTAACCTTACGGATTGGTGAGAAAATGGAGTCAACCGGTAAGGTACCGATTGGCATACCCGGATATTTATTTTTATCAGAAGCGACATAGCCGCGGCCCTTTTCCAGACGCATTTCCATGTTCAGGGTTGCGCCCTTTGCCAGGGTTGCGATGTGCATGTCGGGATTTAAGATTTCCACATCAGCGTCGGTAATGATATCACCAGCGGTGATCTCGCCTTCGCCTTCTGCTTCAATGCGGACGGTTTTGGGTTCGTCTGAGAAGATTTCAGCAGCCAAACCTTTCATGTTCAGCAGAATTTCCACAACGTCTTCCCGTACGCCGGGGATGGTTGAGAATTCATGAAGAACACCGTCTATTTTAACGGAAGTGACGGCAACGCCTGGGAGGGAGGAAAGCATGATCCGTCTTAAGCTGTTGCCTAAGGTTGTACCATAGCCTCTTTCCAAGGGTTCGACGACAAACTTGCCGTAGGTTTCATCTTCTGATTTTTCAACGATTTCGATAATTGGTTTTTCAAATTCGATCATTTAATCTTGACCCTCCTAAATTTAAATTTTTCAGTTCCATAACGTGAGGGTTACGCATACCGGCGCAGAGCGCCGGCGAATGTCTCATTGTCATTTTATCCTATTATTTAGAATACAATTCGACGATTAGATGTTCAGCAATTTCAACATCAATATCTTCTCTTGTCGGTCTTCCGATAACTTTTCCGCTTAAAGTATCTAAATCTGCTGATAACCAAGGAGCGACAGCTCTGTTTTCAGTTGCTTCAAGAATTTCTTTAAATTTAGGTGATTTTTTGCTTTTTGCCTTTACTTCGATGGTGTCGCCTTCCTTAACCAGGTAAGAAGGTACGTTGACCTTTTTGCCGTTAACCAGGAAATGGGCGTGCTGTACGAGCTGACGGGCTTCTTTTCTGGATGTTGCTAAGCCAAGACGGTAAACAACGTTGTCCAGACGGGTTTCCAGGATTTCTAACAGGTTAGAACCGGTAATCCCTTTCTGTTTTTCAGCTAAATCAAAGTAATGTGCGAACTGTTTTTCCAGAACGCCATAGATTCTTTTAACTTTCTGTTTTTCACGTAACTGTAAGCCGTATTCAGATAATTTTGTACGTCTTTTACCATGCTGTCCTGGTGGTGTCGGTCTTCTTTCAAACGCACATTTGTTTGTAGAATAACATCTTTCACCCTTTAAGTATAATTTCATGCCTTCACGTCTGCACTGACGGCATGATGCTTCTGTATATCTTGCCATACTATTCTTTACACCTCCTATTAGACTCTTCTGCGTTTAGGCGGACGACAGCCATTGTGCGGGATTGGGGTTACGTCTCGGATGAGGGTAATTTCAAGGCCCGCTGCCTGTAAGGCACGAATCGCTGCTTCACGACCTGAACCTGGTCCTTTGACCATTACTTCAACACTCTTTAAACCGTGTTCCATTGCAAGCTTTGCAGCCTGTTCAGCAGCCATCTGAGCTGCGAAAGGTGTGCTTTTTCTGGAACCTCTGAAACCTAATTCTCCGGCACTTGCCCAAGATAAGGCGTTTCCTGCAGTGTCAGTGATGGTCACAATGGTGTTATTGAATGAAGATTGAATGTGGGCCTGGCCGCGTTCAATATTCTTTTTGATTTTTCTTTTCTTAGAACGGATAACTTTCTTAGCCATGATTCAACCTCCTATTTGCTCTTTCTTCCGACTGTTTTCTTCGGACCTTTGCGGGTGCGGGCATTGGTTTTGGTTTTCTGTCCGCGGACAGGTAAACCTCTACGGTGTCTTAAACCTCTGTAGGAACCAATTTCGATCAGCCGTTTAATATTTAAATTAACTTCACGACGCAAATCACCTTCTACGGTGTATTTTTCATCGAGAATGTTTCTTAATGCGTTAACTTCATTTTCAGTTAAGTCTTTAACTCTGGTATCAGGGTTAATGTTTAACTCTTTTAAAATCTTATTGGAAGTTGGACGACCAATTCCATAAATGTAGGTCAAGCCTACTTCTACCCTTTTATCTCTGGGTAAATCGACGCCGGCAATTCTTGCCATATGGTTAGTACCTCCTAAATTTTATTGGTCATGTATATGATGACCTGGAACCCCGGATTCCTTGCTTATTTTTCCTAGTCCCATGTTCGACAGACCCCTTGTGGGTTATGCAATCAGGCCTGTGCCTCTATATCATGCGTACGGATTAATTGCCGCGGCCGCACGCTTGTTTTAGTCCAAAGGGTTTTATTAACCCTGTTTCTGTTTGTGTTTAGGATTTTCACAAATTACCATTACACGACCGTTTCTCTTAATGATTTTGCATTTTTCGCAAATCGGTTTTACTGATGGTCTTACTTTCATTGTTTGTTTCCTCCTTTATGATCTGCCTTTTCCCCGCCATACGATACGCCCACGGGTCAAATCATATGGGGACAATTCTAACATAACTTTGTCTCCAGGTAAAATCCGAATGTAGTTCATTCTTAATTTTCCTGAAATATGCGCTGTTATCTGATGCCCATTCTCTAATTCTACTAAAAAAATCGTATTTGGTAAAGCCTCAATGACTTTGCCTTCGACTTCAATCACGTCTTTTTTGCCCATTGATCAAACCTCCTCACTTTTACCGTCATCAATCTCGCCTAAAAATGGTTCAAGACATTTTCTGATTTCGGCATTGTTTACTTTATCACCGTTTTTCAATTTCTCATGCAATATTGTGACGATCTGGTTTGTCTTTGCCAGGTGCCTGACCTTTTTCTTTTTGGGGTTACTTACTTTTCTAAGCTTTCCATCACAGATCGTTACGTAGTTCTGATCCAGAATCTCGTAGACAACCATGACCTGGCCTTTATCCCGTCCGGCTAATGGCCGGACAATCTGTCCCACTTTTAAATCATCCATCTTCATTACCCTTAAAGCATCGTGAGTATCTCAGGCGCTTCTTTGCCTGTAATGTAAATTGTATTTTCATAGTGAGCGGATAAGGAACCATCCGCAGTCACAACGGTCCAGTCGTTCGCTAAAAGTTTTACGTTGTAAGTCCCCACATCGACCATCGGCTCGATGGCAAGGCACATTCCCTGGCGCAATCTAGGCCCGTGACCGGGTTTACCATAGTTTGGAATGGGCGGATCTTCGTGCATTTCGCGTCCGATGCCATGTCCCACATAGTCCCTTACCACTGAGAACCCGTTTGCTTCCACAACTTCTTGTATCGCATGGGAGATGTCTGACAGGCGGTAACCCTCTCTGGCATACTCAATGCCTTTAAAGAAGGACTCTCTGGTTACATCAATGAGTTTTTGCGCTTCCTCGGAGATTTTACCAACCGCATGGGTTCTGGCCGCGTCGCCGACGTAACCGCCTAACGTCGCGCCGAGATCCACGGCGATAATGTCTCCCTCCTTTAACCTGCGGTTCCCGGGAATGCCGTGAACCACTTCTTCGTTAACGGAAGCACAAATGGAATTTGGGAAGCCCTGATAACCCAGGAAGGTTGGGTACGCACCCTGTTCCCGGATAAACTTTTCAGCGATCCGGTCCAGATCCAGGGTTGTCATACCCGGTTTTATTTTTGATTGAATGAGCGCGTGGCACTCGGCAACAATTCTGCCGGCGCGCCGCATCGCTTCAACCTCGTTTTGTGATTTTATGGTAATCATATTACCGGGCACCACCAAGCGCAACTTTGATAGCTTCTGCAACTTCTGCAGGAGACTGGGTACCGTCTATGGTAACCAGTTTACCCAGCTTGTCGTAATAGCCTACTAAAGGAGCGGATTCTTCTTCGTATACGTCAATCCGGGTTTTTACCGTTTCCGGTTTATCGTCATCTCTCTGAATTAAGGCTGTGCCGTCATTGTCACAGATACCTTCTTTCTTTGGTGCGTTGTACCGGATGTGGTAAGTCGCGCCACATGCTGGGCAGCTGCGTCTTCCGGTGATCCGGTCAACCAGGATGTCTGAAGGAACGGAAATGTTCACAGCAAAGTCCAGAGGATGACCCATTTTTTCGTTAAATGCTTTCAGTGCTTCTGCCTGTGCGACGGTTCTTGGGAAACCATCGAGCAGGTAACCATTTTTACAATCGTCTCTTTCGATCCGGTCTTCTACCAATGCGATGACGAGTTCGTCCGGCACCAGTTTCCCGGCGTCCATATAGGACTGTGCCTTGACTCCGAGCGGTGTTTTATTTTTTAAATTTTCTCTGAAAAGATCTCCAGTGGAAATATGAGGAATGGCGTAGGCATTTGCGATGCCTTTTGCCTGTGTACCTTTTCCAGCACCCGGAGGTCCTAATAATACAACTCTCATTTTCTTATCTCCGTTTTTACTATTTTAAAAATCCTTGATAATTCCGCATGGTCATTTCTGACTCGATTTGTTTAACTGTTTCCAGTGCAACACCGACGATGATCAGTAAGCTTGTACCACCGAACTGTAAGCTGACGCCGCCCATGAAATTCCCGATGATGATTGGAATGATCGCAATCAACGCGAGGAAAATCCCACCGAAAAGGGTCAGACGGTTCATAATACGGGATAAATACTCAACGGTTGGCTTACCTGGTCTTATACCGGGCACATAACCACCCTGTTTCTTGATGTTGTCTGCAATATCGAATGGATTGAAGGTAACAGCTGTATAGAAATAGGTGAATGCTACAATTAAAACGATATAAATAATGGTTGTTACCGGTGCGCCCCAGGCAAAGTATTTAGATATCCAGGCTGAGAAGCCGGAGTTCGGGAAAAACTGTGCTAAAGTTGCCGGGAAGAGGGTTAAGGAACTGGCGAAAATGATGGGGATAACGCCTGCCATATTCACGCGGAGCGGAATGTGGGTGCTTTGTCCGCCGTACATTTTACGTCCGACCACTCTTTTTGCATACTGCACGGGTATTTTACGCTGCCCTTCGGTAACGGCCACAACGGCAACCGTTGCAATGATGATGCCGATGACCAGTAAAATAACCGCTACGATCGACATTGTCCCAACCTGTACGTATTGGTAAATCTGCACGATCGCATTTGGAATTCTGGAGATGATACTGATAAAGATAATCAGTGAGATCCCATTGCCAATGCCGTTTTCTGTGATCTGTTCGCCTAAGAACATCAGGAAGGTTGTTCCTGCTGTAATACAGAGCACAACAACGAAAATGGTAAAGGCATTCTTTTCGGTTAAAAGTCCACCATAGGATAAACTCATCCCCAAGGCTTGGATAATTGCCAGTACAATGGTTAAGTAACGGGTGTACTGAGCAATTTTTTTACGTCCTTCTTCGCCTTCTTTTTGTAATCTTTCTAATGCTGGTATGGCAAATGCTAGAAGATTCATGATGATGGATGCATTGATGTAAGGGGTGATGCTCATGGCAAAAATCGTAAAATTACCAAAGTTCCCCCCGGAAATGATGTTAAACAATCCAAAAATTCCGCCATCATTAACAAGGTTCGCAAGCTGCGCGGTGTCAATGTAAGGGACGGGAATAAAAGAACCCAGACGATAGACGAACAGCAAGGCGATCGTATAGATCATCTTGCGTCGTAAATCCGGAATTCTCCATGCATCCTTCAAAGTAGAAATCATCTAAATCACCTCTACCTTTCCTCCTCGGGCAAGGATTTTTTCTTCAGCAGACTTGCTGACTTTGTTCGCTTTAACGGTTAAAGCTTTTTCCAAATCCCCTTCACCCAAAATTTTTACACCAGCTTTTAATTTGCGAATGAAACCATATTCTAATAATAACTCAGGTGTTACTACTGTATTTTCTTCAAAAGCGTTTAATTCGCCAACATTGACGATGGCGTATTCTTTTTTGAAACGATAGTTTGAGAAACCACGTTTTGGCAGTCTGCGGGCCAGTGGCATCTGACCACCTTCAAAGCCCGGACGTACACCGCCGCCTGAACGTGATTTTTGGCCGTCCTGACCTCTGCCGGCAGTTTTACCCTGTCCGGTTGCGGTACCGCGGCCTTTACGCTTGGTATCTTTCTTAGAGCCTTCTGCAGGTCTTAAGGTATGTAATCTCATCGTACACCTCCTATACTTCTTCAACGTCGAGCATGAAATCTGTTTTGTGGATCATGCCGCGAATCTGAGGGGTGTCATCATGAACAACGGTCTGTCCGATTTTCTTAAGACCCAGGGCTTCAATCGTCTTACGCTGTCTCTGATTGCGACCGATGATGCTTTTCTTAAGTGTGATTTTTAATTGTTTCGCCACGATGAACGCCTCCTAACCTAAAATTTCTTCAGGTGATTTGCCGCGTTTGGCTGCTACTTCTTCAAGAGTGGTTAAACGCGCTAACCCTTCCATTGTAGCGTTGACCATATTGCGGGCATTATTCGTTCCTAAAGATTTCGTTCTGATATCTTTAATTCCGGCTAATTCGCATACAGCACGAACAGCACCGCCGGCGATAACACCGGTACCAGGTCCGGCAGGTTTTAAGAGCACTTTGCCGGCGCCATCTTCGCCCTGTACTAAATGCGGAATGGTTGTTCCAACAAGTGGTACTTTGATTAATGATTTTTTAGCGGATTCGATGCCCTTGCGGATCGCGTCCGGAATTTCCATTGCTTTTCCTTTGCCGACACCTACATAGCCGTTTCCGTCTCCAACAATCACTAAACAACTGAATCTAAAGTTACGACCACCTTTTACAACCTTGGTGACACGGTTGATGGTAACAACTCTTTCCTGTAAATCCAATGTGTTCGGATCAATTTTATTACTCTGCATCAAGCGACCTCCTTTACTTAGAATTTTAATCCGGCTTCACGCGCGCCGTCTGCTAATTCTTTTACTCTTCCAGTGTAGATATAACCGCCTCTGTCAAACACAACATCTTCAATGCCCGCTGCCAGTGCTTTTTTGGCAATGGCTTCGCCGACCATTTTTGCAGCGGCTTTTCCGCCACCTTTTTCGATCTGGTCTCTCAGATCTTTGTCAAGGGTGGAAGCAGAAACCAAGGTGACGCCTTTTGCATCATCAATGATCTGTGCGTACATATTTTTATTGCTTCTGAATACGTTCAGACGAGGTCTTTCATTTGTTCCGGCAATTTTTTTGCGGACTCTCAAATGTTTTCTCAAACGCAATTCGTTTTTATTGATTTTTTTAATCATTCAGATTCACTCCTTTTTCTTACCTGTCGGGCATAGCCGTTAATGATTAACCAGTTTTACCAACTTTACGACGGATATGTTCGTCCGCGTACTTAACACCATGTCCCTTGTAAGGTTCAGGCAATCTCTTTGCACGGATATTGGCAGCGTGTGCGCCAACGGCTTCCTTGCTGATGCCTTTGACAATTACTTTAGTCTGTCCATCACAAACGGTCTCAACGCCTTCTGGATCTTCCATTTCGACAGGATGGGAATATCCCAGGTTCATGACCAGTTTGTTGCCTTTCTTTTCAGCTCTGTAACCAACACCACTGATTTCAAGAACTTTTTCAAATCCGCTGTTGACGCCGGTTACCATGTTGGCGATCAGCGCACGGGTTAAGCCGTGTAAGGATTTGTGCTCTTTGTTTTCAGATGGTCTTTTAACAATCACTTCGTTATCTTCAATTTCGATAATCATATCAGGATGGAATTCTCTAACCAGTTGACCTTTAGGCCCTTTTACAGTTAAGGTATGTCCATCTAATTTGACTTCGACACCAGCGGGAATGGCAACTGGAGCTTTACCGATTCTTGACATTTTCGTATACCTCCTGTTAATTTGTTACCAGACGTAACAGATTACTTCGCCGCCTACGCCGGCTCTTCTAGCTTCTTTATCGGTTAAAACGCCCTTAGATGTAGAAATAATGGCTACACCCAGTCCGTTTAATACTTTTGGGATTTCGTTGTTCCCAGCATAAACACGCAGGCCTGGTTTTGAAATTCTCTTTAAACCAGCAATAACCTTGCTCTTGTTTTCGCCGTATTTAAGTGTGATTTTGATAATGCCCTGTTTGTCATCATCAATGAAATCTACTTTATTGATATAACCTTCTTCCAAAAGAATTTCAGCGATCGCTTTCTTTTCTTTGGAAGCCGGCATTTCTACAGTTTTGTGACCTGCATTGTTTGCATTTCTGATTCTTGTCAGCATATCTGCAATTGGATCAGTCATTGTCATGCTTAGTGCCTCCTTTTCGTTTGTGTAAGCCGTACTTACCAGCTGGCTTTACGAACACCAGGAATTTCTCCCTTATAAGCCAATTCTCTAAAACAAATTCTGCAGATACCAAACTTTCTTAAGTAAGCATGTGGTCTCCCGCAAATCCGACAACGGTTGTATTCACGTGACGAATATTTTTGTTTTTTCTGCTGTTTTTCTTTCATTGCTTTTTTAGCCATTGTAACGAGCCTCCTTATTTAGCATACGGTAAGCCGAGTAAGCTTAACAGTTCGTGCGCTTCCTCGTCAGTTTTAGCCGTGGTTACGAACATAATGTCCATCCCTCTGATCTGTTCTACCTTATCGTAGTCAATTTCAGGGAAGATTAACTGTTCCTTGATACCGAATGCGTAGTTGCCTCTGCCGTCAAAAGACTTGTTGGATAAACCTCTGAAGTCTCTTACGCGAGGGAGAGCGATGTTAAACAGCTTGTCGCAGAATTCGTACATTCTGTCGCTTCTTAAGGTCACTTTAGCACCGACATTCTGTCCTTCTCTTACCTTAAAGTTTGCAACTGATTTTTTAGCCTTGGTAACAACCGGTCGCTGGCCGGCGATGATGCCTAAGTCAATTACGGCAGCTTCCAGAGCCTTTGAATTATCTTTACAGTCCCCTAAACCCATGTTGATTACAACCTTTTCCAGTTTAGGAACTTCCATTACATTTTTATACTGAAATTTCTCTTTCAAAGCCGGTACGACTTCGTTGAGATACTTATCTTGCATTCTAGCCATAATGTGCCTCCTTCCCCAGATTAGTTATCGAGAACCTGTCCGCATTTCTTGCAGACTCTTACTTTTTTACCGTCTTCTGTGATCTGTACGCCGGTACGAACGCCGCGGCCGCATTTATCACAGTTTAACAATACGTTAGAAGCGTCAATCTTACCTTCTTCGCGGATAATGCCACCCTGCTGCATTGCCTGGGATGGTTTTTTGTGCTTGGTCAGAATGTTGACACCTTCGACACGTACTTTTCCTTCGTCAGGGAAAGCTGCTAAAACCTTACCGGTTTTGCCTTTATCTTTACCAGAAATTACCTGGACAATATCATCTTTTTTTACATGCATCTTATTAGCCATATGGTCACCTCCTAATTAAAGTACTTCAGGAGCCAAAGATACAATTTTCATATACTTCTTGTCTCTTAACTCTCTCGCAACAGGTCCGAAGATACGGGTTCCTCTTGGATTTTTATCATCTTTTATCAAAACAGCTGCGTTCTGGTCAAATTTGATATAGCTTCCGTCATCACGGCGCACACCGCGTTTTGAGCGAACAACAACCGCTTTTACAACGTCACCTTTTTTAACGTCTCCGCCAGGAGCAGCACTTTTCACAGCGCATACAATCACGTCGCCAATGTTGGCATAACGTCTTCCTGAACCACCGAGAACTCGGATGCATAACAATTCCTTTGCACCGGTATTATCAGCAACTTTCAATCTACTTTCTTGTTGAATCATCCGAAATACCTCCTTCCGGGCATTAAATCTTATAATGCCTTTTCTACTATTTCAACTAATCTCCAGCGTTTATCTTTACTAAGTGGTCTTGTTTCCATGATTTTAACGGTATCGCCAATGCCACATTCGTTATTTTCATCATGAGCTTTAAACTTAACTGTATTCTTAACTCTTTTCTTGTAAAGAGGATGTTTTACAAAAGTTTCTACGGCAACAACAATGGTTTTGTCCATTTTGTCACTGACGACGCGACCAACACGGGTTTTTCTATCATTACGTTCCATCAGCTAAACCTCCTGTTTTTACGCTTCAGCCGATTTTGCTTCACGTTCCTGCATAATCGTCTTGATACGTGCGTATGTTTTCTTTACTTCTTTAATCCGCATCGGATTTTCTAATTGTCCGGTAGCGTGCTGGAAACGCAGGTTGAATAATTCTTCCTTTAAATCTCCAAGCTTGCCTTCTAATTCTACGTTTGTTAATTCTCTTAATTCATTTGCTTTCATACTTATTCACCCACTTCTTCCTGTGCTGCACGAGTGATAAACTTGGTTTTGATCGGCAGCTTGTGCTGAGCAAGACGCATCGCTTCTCTTGCGACATCTTCAGGAATACCTGAGATTTCGAATAATACGCGGCCTGGTTTTACAACGGCCACCCAGTATTCTGGAGCCCCTTTACCGGAACCCATACGCGTTTCGGCTGGTTTGGCAGTAACCGGTTTGTCCGGAAAAATCTTAATCCAAACCTTACCACCTCTTTTGATATATCTGGTCATGGCAACACGGGCAGCTTCAATCTGATTGGCTGTGATCCATGCTGGTTCCAAGGCCTGGATCGCGTAATCACCATAGGTGATTTTGTTACCGCGGGTAGCCTGGCCTTTCATACGACCTCTATGTACTCTTCTACGTTTAACACGTTTCGGCATTAACATATTGTATGTCCTCCTCTCTTAGTTTGCTTCTTTTCTAGGAGCTTTACGACGGTTGTTTCTTTTGCCCTTGGAATCTTCTTCCTCGCTGACGGCTAAGATGTTTTCACGTCCTGTTAAGATTTCACCTTTGTTGACCCAAACCTTGATGCCTAATTTACCATAGGTTGTGTCCGCTTCAGCGAAACCGTAATCGATATTGGCACGCAGGGTCTGCATGGGGACGTTCCCCTGAGCGTAACCTTCTGTACGGGCCATTTCAGCACCGTTCAGACGGCCGGCAACCATGGTTTTGATGCCCTTAGCGCCTGCGCGCATGGTGCGCTGCATGCACTGCTTCATTGCACGACGGAAAGAAATTCTTCTTTCTAACTGGCCTGCAATGTTTTCAGCGATTAACTGAGCATCCATATCGATGTTCTTAACTTCTACAATATTGATGAAGACTGTTTTGCCAGTCATTTTTTCAAGTTCTAATCTCAGCGCTTCAATACCAGCACCGCCCTTGCCGATGATCATGCCGGGTTTAGCGGTATGAATGTGGATTTTAATCTTGTTACCGAAACGTTCGATAACGATTTTGGAAATGCCCGCCTGGAATTGGCTGGCCTTGATGTATTTACGAATATCGTGATCTTCAATTAAGCAATCCGCAAAATCTCTGTCATTTGCATACCATTTTGCATTCCAGTCTTTAATCACGCCCACACGTAAGCCGTGTGCATTAACTTTTTGACCCAAACCTGATTCCTCCTATTCCTGTACTTCGTATTCTTTTAAAACAGCTGTGATGTGGGAAGTTCTCTTCTTAATTGGAAAAGCACGTCCCTGCGGGCCAGCTTTGTATCTTTTTAAGGTTGGTCCCTGATCGGCGTAGATCTGATCGATGTACAATTTTTCAGGATCCATGTTATGGTTATTTTCCGCGTTTGCTAAGGCAGATTTTACGACTTTTTCAGTGATTTTCGCGGCTTTGTTCGGTGTTAAAGCCAAAATACTTAAGGCTTCTCCGAGGCTTTTACCTCTGATCAAATCAGCCACTAATTTAGCCTTTCTGGATGAAACACGTACATATTTAGCTGTAGCTCTTGCTTCCACTTTGCACCCTCCTTTTGGCTATTTCATTTTTGTTTTCTTTTCGCCGGCATGGCCTCTGTAGGTTCTTGTGGGCGCAAACTCGCCGAGTTTGTGACCAACCATGTCTTCAGTGACATATACAGGCACATGCTTTCTACCGTCATGAACAGCGATGGTGTGTCCAACCATCTGTGGGAATAAAGTGGAGCTTCTTGACCAGGTCTTCAGCACGTTCTTTTCGCCTTTTTCGTTCATTTCTTCTATTCTTTTAAGCAGCTTTTCGCTGACGTAAGGTCCTTTTTTTACAGATCGACTCATATTTTAACCTCCTATGCTTATTTCACGTTACGACGACGTACGATATATTTATCGGAAGGTTTATTCTTCTTACGTGTCTTATAACCAAGAGCCGGTTTACCCCAAGGCGTAACCGGGCCAGAGCGGCCAACCGGAGCGCGGCCTTCACCACCACCGTGTGGATGGTCATTCGGGTTCATAACAGAACCACGAACGGTTGGGCGGATACCCATGTGGCGTTTACGGCCTGCTTTACCAATGCGGACATTCTGGTGATCTAAGTTACCAACTGTACCGACGGTTGCGCGGCATTCCAGGCGCACCTGGCGCATTTCACCAGATGGCAGACGCAGTGTTGCGTAGTTGCCTTCCTTGGCCATCAGCTGTGCAGAAGCACCGGCAGAACGCACCATCTGGCCGCCCTTGCCCGCTTTTAATTCGATGTTGTGTACCAGGGTACCAACCGGGATATTCTTCAGCGGCAGGCAGTTGCCAATGGTAATGTCGGCTTCAGGACCAGAGACGATGGTGTCGCCAACCTTTAATTTTAAAGGCGCGATGATGTAACGTTTTTCCCCATCAACATAGTGGATCAGCGCGATGTTGGAGCTACGGTTCGGATCGTATTCAATCCCTGCAACCTTGCCCGGCACACCGTCTTTGTTTCTCTTGAAGTCAATGATTCTGTATTTTCTCTTGGCTCCGCCACCCTGGTGTCTTACGGTAATACGACCGTAGTTGTTACGACCAGCTTTGGACTTCAAAGGAGTCAATAAGGATTTTTCTGGTTCTTTTTTAGTGATTTCGTCAAATGTATTGACGCTCATATTTCTGCGTCCAGGGGACGTCGGTTTGTATTTTTTAATACCCATTATTCGCAAACCTCCTGTAGTGTTAAATGCTTATCGGGTCTTAGGCTTATACGCCTTCGAAGAATTCAATGGCCTTGCTGTCTTCAGTCAGTTTAACGATGGCTTTTTTCCAGTTTTTTCTTCTGCCTTCGAAACGGCCCATTCTCTTCATTTTACCGTTCATGTTCATGGTCGCAACTTTTTCGACCTTTACATCGAAGATTTCTTCAACGGCATTTTTGATTTCGATTTTGTTCGCATTCTTAGCGACTTCGAAAGTATATCGGTTGAATTCACTATCATCCATGCTCTTTTCAGTGATCAGCGGACGGATGATAATATCGCGAGGATTCTTCATTATGCGTATACCTCCTCAATTTTTTCTAAAGCGTCCTTGGTCATAACCAGAACGTCGTATTTTAACATGTCATAAACATTCAGTTCGCTGACCGTTGTGGTCGCCACCTTCTGAATGTTGTTTGCAGAGCGGACAACCGCATCGTCCTTTTCCGCTGTTACGATCAGAGCCTTCGGCGCGTTAATCGCGCTTAAGATGCCGACCATTTCCTTGGTTTTGGGCGCATCCATTGTCAGCTGATCCAAAACTCTTAATTCGTTGTCCTGAGCCTTCGCTGAGAAAACAGAGCGCATGGCCAGGTTACGAACCTTTTTGTTAACCTTCTTGCTGTAATCTCTGGATTTCGGAGCGAAGATCACGCCGCCGCCAATCCATAACGGAGAACGGCTTGTGCCGGCACGGGCGCGGCCCGTTCCTTTTTGTCTCCAAGGCTTTCTGCCGCCGCCTCTGACCTCGGAACGGGTTAAGGTGCCTTTCGTGCCCTGACGTTTATTTGCAAGCAGTGCTACGACTACTTCATGTACAACCGGTTCGTTGGGTTCGATCCCGAAAACTCTTTCGCTGAGTTCCACGTCACCAACGACATTTCCTTTTACATCTAAGATGTCCATTTTTGGCATTTGAATTCCTCCTTTCAAGCTAAGATATTCTATGCTTTAACGCTGCTTTTGATGGAAACCAGTGAGCCTCTAGGACCGGGAACAGCACCCTTAATGAGCAGAATATTGTCTTCTGCAGAAACCTGAACAACTTCCAGATTTAAAGCAGTGACATTCTTATTCCCCATCTGACCTGGTAAGTTCTTACCCTTCATAACGCGAGCCGGGTAAGCGGAAGCACCCATGGAGCCTGGGCTTCTGTGGTACTTGGAACCATGAGCCATCGGTCCTCTGGACTGGCCGTGACGTTTGATGACGCCCTGGAAACCCTTACCTTTGGATTTACCGGAGATATCAACCTTGTCGCCTGCTTCAAACATGTCAGCCTTGATGACCTGTCCTGTTTCAAAAGCATCATAATCGTCTAATTTAAATTCACGGATGACTTTTTTATATTCAACGCCGTGTTTGTCATAATGACCTTTTAAAGGTTTGGTTACGCGTTTTTCCTTCACATCGCCGTAAGCGAGCTGAACCGCTTCGTAACCGTCAACGTCCATATTTTTCTTCTGGACGACAACACATGGACCCGCTTCCACAACCGTAACCGGAACAACCGTACCGTTTTCTGTGAAAATCTGAGTCATACCAATTTTCTTGCCGATAATTGCTTTTTTCAATTTTTTCCTCCTATATCATTGGATCGCCGGGCGATCATAATATTGTGTGTGGTTGACTAAAATTATAATTTAATTTCGATATCAACGCCTGCTGGCAGGTTTAAACGCATTAAGGCGTCTACTGTTTTCGGTGTCGGATTTAAGATGTCGATCAGGCGTTTGTGCGTGCGCATTTCGAACTGTTCTCTGGAATCCTTGTACTTGTGAACCGCTCTTAAAATCGTGATGATTTCCTTGTCAGTCGGAAGCGGAATAGGGCCAGAAACACTCGCACCTGTTCTCTTTGCTGTTTCAACGATTTTTTCAGCTGATTGATCGAGTAACTGATGATCAAAAGCCTTGAGTCTGATTCTAATTTTTTGTTTTGCCATACCTAAATTTACCTCCTTGTATGTTTTTTGCAATAGCATTTAGGTACGTCAACCACCTTGTCAACTCAGCCGGGTGTTTCATTCTAAAACTTTTAAAAAAAAAGCGGCCCGAAACAGCCGGTTTCAAGGGGTTGTCGTCCGATTCTTTGATCGTGACATACTCCATGGGAATTACCTGAATTAGTAACAGCAACTTCCCATCTCATCGCAGATAGTCAACCTTGTCTATTATACATGCCGGGGCGCCTGGATGCAAGCTTTTTAAGGAAATAAACATCTTTTTTTTGACGCGCTATGAAAAGACGTTTACATTTAAGAAAGTCTTAAGAAAATGCGCTTTCGCATAGTAACGCATCCCCCGGCTCCGAACCCCAAAAGTTCATAACGCCAAAATCAGGCGGCGGCCCATGTGTTATGAAAAAAGGCCAAAACCCCCATGAACACAGGGTTTCAGCCCTCCAAAAAGTCATAACCATATAACACACATAACCCGGGCCGTTTTATCTCTTAAGCCCCTACAGGCAATCCCTCAAAATCACCTCAGGCCGTTCATCCCAGAAGTAAGCGCCGATCCCCCGCAGCCCCAGGTGGGCGGCCAGTACGGTGCCGATGGGCACTGGCGCCGTATCCGGCATGCCCGCAGCCGCAAGCTTATCCTGCAGCGACACCACCAGCTCCTGGCATTCCATGGGATCGGCGTAGGCAATGCCAATGGTCTGATCCCTGTAATCACCGGTCCTCTCAAGCACCTTTTCCACCAGCGTCGCCACTGCCTTTTTATCACCCCGCACCTTGCCGATGATGTTGAGCTCACCCTGGTCCACATAGACCACGGGACGGATTTTCAGAAAATCCCCCACCACAGCGATCCCCTTGGACACCCGGCCGCCCTTGTTCAGCCACTTCAGGTCCTGAACCGAAAAATAAAACTGGGCGTGGGTTTTCAGCTTCTCCGCCGCGTCCGCCAGCAGCGGCAGATCGGCGCCGGCGTCCAGCAGACGGATCAGCTCCATGGCGATGAGGCCTACGCTGCCGCCGCTCTGCAGGCTGTCCACCACAATACATCTGAAATCCGGGTAGGTCTCCTGAACCTCCCGCAGCATCACACGCCCGGTCTGGCAGCTCCCGGACAACTTGGAGGTAAAGGCCAGGTACAGCACCTCATCCCCTGCCTCGGCGTAAGCCTCAAAACGTTTCTTAAAATCCCCGGGACGCACCTGCGAGGTGCTGGGCATTACTCCCTGACGCATATAGGCATGAATTTCATCCAAATGAATCTCTACCTTATCCCGGTAGGAGCGCTCCTCCACAATCACATTGAGAGGGATCATATCCACCCGCGGATGCTTCTGGAAAGCCTCCGGCATATCACACATACTGTCAATTAAAAGTCGCACCATTTCTGTTTCCTCGATCTGTTTTTTTATTTATAGCCTTTAAATCATATCATGTTCCCAAAAAGCTTTCAACACCCGCTGTCATTTTCTGGGGCTGAAAACGCGCCGGGTTATGTGCGTTATGACTTTATGACTTTTTTGCGCTCTCAATCTCCCTGTTTATGCGGGTTCCAGCCTTTTCTCATAACGCACGGGCCGCCGCCTGATTTTTGCGTTATGAACCGCCCGGGCACTGTGGTATAATAAAAACACCTTATCATCAAAGGAGATCATCATGTTTTCAAATTTAACCCTACGAAAAATCATCGCCTACGGCTCCGGGGATTACGACCAGGCCCTTGCCCTCCGGGACCGGTTGCTGCGGAAACCCCTGGGTCTGAGCCTTTATGACGAGGACCTGAGCGACGAAAAAAACAATTATCACCTCGGCATCTTCAGAGGCCCTGAGCTGGCCGCGGTGCTGGTGCTCATCCCAAAGGACAGCACCACCCTCCAAATGCGCCAGGTGGCTGTGGATACCGCCCTGCAGAGGCAGCACCTCGGCGCAAGGCTCATCGCCTTTGCCGAAAGTTTTGCCGCCACCCAGGGCTTTACCCGCATTGTTCTCAACGCACGCCAGACCGCCGAGGCTTTTTACCACAAGCAGGGGTACACGTCTGTGGGCGAGCCTTTTGTGGAGCTGGGGATCGGGCACGTGAGGATGGAGAAGGCGTTGGGAATGGAAAATTGAGAATGGAGAATGGAGAATTTTGGAAGAAACACCGGCTCTGCCGGGTTTCTTTTTTTGGCGTCGGCGGTTATACCTGAATTTCAACGCAGTGTCCGCAACTAAAATTTAAAATTTATTCTGTAAAAAGACCTCCCGAAATCCCGAAAACTGTTTTCAAACAGCGTTTTCGGGATTTCGGGAGGCCTTTTCCAGTTGCGGACACAAACCAGAGCCAGCCGCCGTGCTACCATCGCCTTCCATCAAACGCAGCCAAAGGCTGCCGTTTGCTCCAATAATTCTCAATTCTCAATTCTCCATTAAAAAAGGATCAGGCTCGCAAAAAGCCTGATCCTCTAAATTCTATTCTAATCTAAAATTAATCTGTAATAATTTTTGCAACGGCTCCGGAGCCAACGGTACGTCCGCCTTCACGGATCGCGAAACGTAAACCTTCTTCGATCGCGATTGGGGTGATCAATGTGATTTCCATTTCAACGTTGTCCCCTGGCATAACCATTTCTACGCCTTCTGGCAGTTTGATATTACCGGTTACGTCGGTTGTTCTGAAGTAGAACTGTGGTCTGTAGCCATCGAAGAATGGGGTATGGCGGCCGCCTTCTTCTTTGGTCAGGACGTATACCTGGGCGGTGAAGTGGGTGTGTGGGTGGATGGAGCCTGGTTTTGCCAGTACCTGTCCACGTTCGATCATGGTACGGTCGATCCCACGCAGTAACGCGCCGATGTTGTCGCCTGAACGGCCTTCATCTAACAGCTTACGGAACATTTCAATCCCGGTTACAACGGTTTTCTTGATTTCGTGGATACCAACGATTTCTACTTCATCCCCTACGTGTACGATACCACGTTCAACTCTACCGGTTGCAACGGTACCACGGCCGGTGATGGAGAATACGTCTTCCACTGGCATTAAGAATGGTTTGTCGGTGTCGCGTTCTGGTTCTGGGATGTACGCGTCAACTTCTTTCATCAGCTCGACGATCTTGTCGCCCCATTCGCCGTCTGGATCTTCTAATGCTTTTAAGGCGGATCCGATAACGATTGGTGTGTCATCTCCCGGGAATTCGTATTCGTCTAACAGTTCACGAACTTCCATTTCAACCAGTTCTAATAATTCTTCATCATCTACCATGTCGGCTTTGTTTAAGAAGACGATGATGTATGGTACGCCTACCTGACGGCTTAACAGGATGTGTTCACGGGTCTGCGGCATTGGGCCGTCGGCTGCGGATACAACTAAGATCGCGCCGTCCATCTGGGCTGCGCCGGTGATCATGTTTTTAACGTAGTCGGCATGGCCCGGGCAGTCGACGTGTGCGTAGTGGCGGGCGTCGGTTTCATATTCAACGTGGGCGGTTGAGATGGTGATGCCACGTTCTCTTTCTTCTGGTGCTTTATCGATGTTGTCGAAAGCTACAGCTTCACCGGTTCCGAAGCGTTTGTTTAATACGGTGGTGATTGCAGCGGTTAATGTTGTTTTACCGTGGTCAACGTGACCGATGGTACCAATGTTAACATGTGGTTTGGATCTTTCAAATTTTTCTTTAGCCATTTTGTTATCTCCTTAAAGATTATAAATTAATTTAAATAGATACGATTTGATGCGCGCCGTTTTTTCCATATTCAGGACGGCTTCACTCAGGATATTATACAATAGCATCCGGGGGGTTTCAAGCTTTTTTGTTCCAAAACTTAAATAAAATTGGGATAAAAAAAATAAGCCGGAAGTATCCGGCTTAAAATTTGATAAATCGGCGGCAGACTACGCCGGACAGACGTTCTTAGCCTGCGGGCCGCGCGGGCCCTGTTCGGTGTCAAAGGTTACCCTGTCGCCGTCATTTAAGGTCTTGAAGCCATCGCCAACGATGGATGAGAAGTGTTCGAATACGTCGTCGCCGTCTTCTCTTGAGATGAAACCAAAACCTTTATCGCCATTAAACCATTTAACTGTACCATTATTCATTGTGGTACCTCCTGAAAACTGAAGAAAGCCCCGGCATGTGATGGCCAGGGCTTTCTGAGAGAAAATTGGGAGATTGAATTGTTCGTTAAAATAAGAGGTCTGTGTGTTCAGAAATATTTATACCCGGCGTCTGCCCTTTTTAAACACAGGCCCGTGCTTTTCCCCAATCCATTCATCGAAGGCATTTTATCCCTGATCACAGATCGCACCCCCACAGCTCACACCGTCTCCCGCGGAGTTTCCAGGTTTTAGCTTGCTTCCTGTTCATCGTTTCTCAATGGTCTGTTGTTATCTTTGGTGTTTCAGCAGCGCAAGTGCCCCAAAGGACAGGACGCCCAGGACTGCCAGGAAGCCTAAAAAGTAATTGCCTTCCTTACCGGTTGCCGGGTTTTTGCTGGTTGTGTCTGTCTTGTCCTGAATCGTTCCAGCGCTGTTATTGTCTGCTCCTGCCGTCCCATTGCCTATTCCGGCGTGATTGCCATTGTCTTCTTTGGTCCACGATGCCCATAACGTCATGTTTTTTTCTCCGGCCGGGCGGTTGAAATCCCAGAGCAGGGGGGTGCCATTTTCATCATATGCGTATGCCCATCCCTCAAAAACGTATCCCTCACGCTGCGGGTCGGCGGGGATGTCGGTCACTTTATGCCCGGGCTTGACAACTGCTTTATAAAAATCCGGATACGTTGCCTTTCCGTCATCCGGGTCAAAGGCAACGATGGTTCCATTTTCCCAGACGGCCCACAAGGTGGTATTTTCACTGACGGCATCGGTCTCAAAATTCCATAAAACCGGAATGCCATTTTCATCATACGCGTACGCCCATCCCTCAAAAACAAACCCTTCCTTCTGGGGATCGGCAGGCTGATCCGTTATCTTTCCGCCCGCTGGAATGGTGACCTTGTACCAGTCGCTGTAGCCTGTTCCATCCTCGGGGTCAAATACGATCTGACAGGCTTTCCCCCAGACTGCCCACAGGGTTGTGTTTTCACTCACAGCATCGGCCGCAAAGTTCCATAAAACCGGGGTGTCATTTTCATCATACGCGTATGCCCATCCCTCAAAAATAAAGCCTTCCTTCTGGGGATCGGCAGGCGGATCCGTTATTCTCCCGCCCTCTGGAATGCTTGCCTTATGCCAGTTATGGTAGCTGCTCCCATCCTCTGGGTCGAACACAACCTGATAGATGGGGCTGTCCGGGGCAGCCTGGGCCACCGCAAAGGGCGAAAAGCCTGAGAGCAGAATCAGGCAGGCCAGCAGATACAGCGAACCAAGTTTTTTAATGGAATTTCTCTGTTTCAATTGATCTCTCCTTTATAAATATCATTTAAAAACACCAGTACCTCCCCAGACAAGAATATTAAAAAACATTCTCTTCTGATAATCGTCCTTAAATCATACTGCCTTTTGCCTGTAACCGCAATTCTAAAAAAAATTTGTCACGCTGAGAAAGTGACACCTCTGTGACTTTTTTGTGAGATGCCCACATCCTGCCCTTAGTTTGTGTCTTTGTATCCGTTCAGTAATGAAACAACCCCTACCGGCCTGCGATCTCCTGTTTCCGGATAAGCAGCGGAAAGCCTGCCCAAGCCGAAAATTGGCAAGAAAAAACCGGTCGTCAAAATGGACAACCGGCATAAAAAAAACAGCTTCTGAAAGCCGCTTAAATGTCTGTGTATGGAGCCCTTGTCCGGATTCGAACCGGAGACCCCCACCTTACCATGGTGGTGCTCTACCTGCTGAGCTACAAGGGCATGTATAAAGGATCGTAGATTCCTCAGCAATTCGATTATCCTTATCGGATAACTGCTTCGTCATCTGCGTTAGTTTTGTTGCCGTGCGCCCGCTAACGCTCCATGCGCACTACCAAATTCACTCCATAAATTTGGACAAAACGTTGGTGGGGAGAGATGGATTCGAACCATCGTAGACTCAGTCAACGGATTTACAGTCCGCCCCCTTTAGCCACTCGGGCATCTCCCCATATAAGGATCACAAATGCTTTGGAAATTTCATAACCTTTCAGGAAAATTTCCGTATCACTTGCGCTTGTCTCGTTACCGCACGCTCTATGCGTGCTGCCAAATTCGCTTCGCAAATTCGGACTCAACATCGACAGCTTCTATATGATACTCTATTCTGATAGGATAGTCAAGGGGTTTTATTAAAATTTTTAGATTTTTTTTCGGATACGCTGGATCGCGTTGTCCACAGCCTTTTTCGACCGGCCGATCTTATCGCTGATCTCCTGGTGGGACGCGCCCTTCAGGTAAAAATAAAGCACCTGCTTTTCCAGCTCTGAGAGCTCGCTCTTAGCCACCTGGCTGAAATGCTCCACAGCCTCGCGGGTCACCAGCTCCTCATCAGGGTCCAGCGCCGCAGTGGAGGCCACCAGATCCAGCAGCGTGGTATCCGGGTCATCCTCCGAGATGGGTGAATACAGGGAGACCGTATCGCCCATCGGGCTGTGCTTCGGCCGTTTCGCTTTTGTGACCACACTTTTTATACGGTTTTCCACACACAGGCCGGCAAAGGTTTTAAAGCTTGTGCCCCGGTCCTCACGGTAATCCCAGATCGCCCCCAGCAGCGCGATCATGCCCTCCTGGATCAAATCCTCCTGGTCGCCGCCGATGTAGTAAAAGGGCCGGGCCTTCTGCGTCACCACACAGCGGTATTTTTCCACAATGGTCACCACTGCTTCCTTATCACCGCCCTGGGCTTTTTTCACAAGTTCCAGATCCTTGTCCATCAATCCTCCACATTTCCTTTTCTCAGTTCTTTCATAACGGCCAGCACCTCGTCATCCATGTAATCCTCCAGCTTGTTGCGGGTATCACTCTCGGTCCTACGGTACTGCTTTCTGACCTGTTTTGCACTCTCAGCCATGGCCTGTATCAGTTCGCGGGAGGGCACCCGCTCCCCGCCGTTTGCCAGCACCACACGCTGAAGCGTATAGTCTGAAGTGACCACTTTGACCGTGTAGGGCCTGGGCAGGCTGAATACCAGTTTTTCGATATAGGTGTCGGCGGTTTTGTTCTTCTCAGTAAAGACCACCTTGATGCGTCCCCGTATCTCCTCGCGCCGCTCTGCGTTTTCCTGGGAATAAGCGTCAAAAACCAAAACCGTCTCATAGCCCATCAGCCCGCTGTAGCTGTTCAGCTGCTCGATCAGATCCTCCCGGGCCTCCTCCAGATTAAAATCGGTAAGCCCTTCCATCTCAGCTAAATGGTGGATCACATTGTAGCCGTCGACAATCAGATAGGTTTTTATTTTTGACACCCCCTTCAGTATTTATCCGTTTTGAGAACGGACAGACACAAAATGAATTCATACCGCCCAAACAGGATCCTTTTTAATGGAGAATTGAGAACAACGCTTAACGTTAAATCCGGTGCGGTCCAGACCGTCTCTACTGGTGGCGCTGTCTGGCTGCCTCGCTCAGGATAATGGCCGCTGCGGCCGACGCGTTAAAGGAATCAATATCGCCGTAAAGCGGAATCGAAACACTGTAATCGCACTGTTTTTTCACATTGGGGCTGATACCCTTGCCCTCGTTGCCGATAATAATGGCCAGCTTGCCCTTAAAATCGTTTTTGTAGTAAGGGGCGCCGTCCATATCCGCTGCCATGATCCAGAAGCCCTTTGCCTTGAGCTCATCAATGCACTGGGTCAGGTTTCCGACCTTGACAATGGGGGTATGGGCCACGGCGCCCGAGGATGCCTTGACGGATACGGCTGTCAGGCTCGCCGACCGGCGCTTGGGGATAATAACCCCGTGTACCCCGCAGAGGTTGGCGCTTCTGATAATCGCGCCCAGGTTGTGGGGATCGGTCAGATGGTCTAAGATCACCACAAGGGGCTCCTCGCCCTTAGCGTCTGCCTTTGCCAGCACATCCTCCATGCTGCTGTAGGGAAAGGGCGCCATCATGGCTGCCACGCCCTGGTGCGGCTGTCCGTCCGCCAGACCCTCCAGCTTGATTTTCTCAACACTCTGAACCACAATGCCCCGCCTGCGTGCCTTTTCGGCAAGGTCGCCCAGCACATGGTCTTTATTGTCCTTGAGGATCAGCAGCTTATCCATCTGCTGTTCTGAGCGGAGCGCTTCCATCACCGGGTTTTTGCCCACGATCACAAAGCGGTCATCTCCTTCATCGTCCTGCCTGCGCGTTTCGCGCCGCTTCAGGTCCGCCCGATGGTAGCTTTCCTTTTTCTGTTCCCGCCCATGGTCATTCCGCGTTTTTTTACGATCATTCTTTTTCATTTTATACCTGCTTATTTTTATTTTATTTTAACATTGAAACATTAATCAATTATTATTAAATTTTTTATAAAGAGATAGAGTACATTCTCCATTTTCCATTAAAATCGCCTTTCGCTCTATCTTTGCCGCTTCCTTTCAGCTTTACCCAAAAGCCATGACCGGTAAATATTACCGGTCGTCCGCTTCCCCCTCATGCCGCTTTCTGGGCGGCAGCGGGCCGAAATACTGGTAGAAATAGGTTTTGATGGTGCTGTTGTAGAGCTTGCGGTTTTTCGTGGCTTTTTTGCCAAAATAACGCTCAAATTCCGGATAGCCGGTGATAATAAAGTAGGACCAGTCCTCCAGTCCTGAAAACGCCTCACCCATATCGCGGTAGAGTGCCTGAATCTCCTTTTCCTGCCCGATGCGCTCGCCGTAGGGCGGATTGGTGACAATGACCCCGTAGCGCCGTTTGGTGGCGATGGACTGCACAGGCAACTTCTGGAAGGCCACATAGCCACTCACACCAGCCAGCTCTGCGTTGATACGCGCCTGCTTCAGCGCCGCTGGGTCAATATCCGACCCCAGAAGCCGGAACTCACGGTCATTGACCGCCGCCCGGGCATTTTCCCGCGCTTCCTCCCACTGACGGGCTGGTATGGCTGGCCATTCCTCAGAAACAAAGTTCCGTTTTAACCCCGGCGCAATGTTTTTCCCCATCAGGGCCGCCTCAATAACAATGGTTCCAGATCCGCACAGCGGGTCAAGGAAAACACGGTGGGGCTGCCAGCGTGACAGGTAAACCAGCGCCGCGGCAATGGTTTCCTTGAGCGGCGCCTCATTGCCGTACTGTCTGTAGCCGCGCTTGTTCAGGCCAGAGCCGCTGGTGTCAATGGACAAGACCACCTCATCCTTCAAAATCTGAATGTGGATGGGATAATTGCCTTCGGTTTCCTCAAACCAGCCCACGCCGTAGACTTTTTTCAGCCGCTCAACCACTGCCTTTTTCACAATCCGCTGTCCGTCCGATTTGCTGAAAAGCTTGGATTTTACGCTGGTGATCTTGGCTGCCGGAAAGACCCCCTTCACGGGAATCCAGTCCTCCCAGGGCAGCGCCTTGGTTTTTTCAAAAAGCGCGTCAAAGGTTTCCGCCCGAAACTGCCCCATTTTCAGCAGAACCCGGTCTGCGCACCGCAGCCATAAATTGGACTCCGGAATGGCTGAAAGAGGACCGGTGTAATAAACCCGCCCGTTTTCAACCGCCTCGATTTCATAACCCAGGCGTTTAATTTCATCCTTTACCACACTCTCCAGCCCAAAGGCTGTCGTCGCGATCAGATGTACTTGTCTGTTCATAATTTTCCTTACCGTTCATTTATTTTTTCGCATTAAAACTGAGAAAGGCGTGTGCTAAAGCCACGCCCTTGAACTGCTAAAATGCTTTTATTTCTTCGTCCCTGCCAAAAACCATGAATCCGCCGTAGCCCTTGCCTTCGTAATAATTGATCTGCTTGCCGAATTTTTTCTTCATGGCGACCAGATTGACCGTGTAGCCGTCCGCCCTCAGCTTATCGGCGTAGGGAATGACCTCAGTCATCGCGTCCTTACCCGCGTCGTAGAACAGGAGAAGCCGCTTGTTTTCAACCGCCTTGTCTGCCTGTTCCTCCAGAAGAATGTTGACAATCCGTTCAAAGCCGATGGAAAAGCCAACCGCCGGAACCGAATTTTTAGAGTATTTGCCGATCATATTGTCATAGCGCCCGCCGCCGGCAATGGAAAAGCCATAGGGCCCATAGCTGACCTCAAAGATCTGGCCGGTATAATAGCCCATGCCGCGGATCAATGTAAAGTCAAAGACAACCTGGTACCTGCCGCCAGAAAGGGCCGCGCTGGTTTCAATGACCTTTTTCAGGTCCGCCACCGCCTCGGGCTCGTCAACCTTTTCGCCGATGTTGTCCAGGGTGATGGTGGCTGCCTCATCCACGAAAGCACCCACCATGGCTTCGTCATAGCCCTTTTCGATGAGTTCCTTTTTCACGCCGTCCGCGCCGATCTTATCCGCCTTGTCCAGGGAAATGCAGACCGAGCCTGCATCCTCTTCCTTAAAGCCCGCCTTTGCGATAAAGGCGTTGAGCAGCTTGCGGTCATTCACCTTGATGGTGAAGCGCTCAAAGCCAATGGCCATGAGCGCTTTGGAGGTCGTGTTGATCAGTTCCATCTCAGCCGATACCGTGGGATCGCCAATGATATCAATATCGCACTGCTTGAAGGAACGGTAACGCCCCTTCTGCGGGCGCTCCGCCCGGAACACGTTGCCGATCTGGATGGCTTTAAAAGGCGTTTCCAGCTCACCGGCATTGTTGGAGTAAAAACGGCTCAGCGGCAGGGTCAGATCAAAGCGCAGGCCCATATCGCAGAGATCAGACACAGTGCTTTCCTCATGAACCTTAAGCTTGTCGCCGCGCTTTAAAACCGTGAAGAGCATCTTCAGGTTTTCGCCGCCGTCGCTGCCGAGCAGCAATTCGATATTTTCAAGGGCCGGCGTTTCAATCCGCGAGAACCCATGACTTCTGTAAATCTCCAGGATCTGCTGTTCTAGCTGATCCCGGATAAGCATTTCCCGGGGCAGAATATCACGCGCGCCCCGCACTGGATTTGAACTAATCAATTCGGTCACCTCTTATACTAATTTAATCTGACGATAGACTTTCTTGCCCTTTTTAACGATGATGGCGTCATCCTTGAAATCAGCCGGTGTGACAAGCGCCTTGATGTCTGTAATCTTATTGCCGTCCACTTCAATACCGCCCTGCTGTACCAGCCTGCGGCCTTCACTTCTGCTCGGAATCAGGCCTGCTGCATCGAGCAGCGTCAGGATTTCCATACCGTCGCCCAGCGCATCCCGTGACAGGTCCACACTTGGGATATCGTCGGTCTTCACACCGCCCGCAAATAAGGCTCTTGAAGCTTCCTGCGCCTTGTCGGCGTCCTCCTTGCTGTGAACCATAGCGGTAACCTCATAGGCCAGGATTTCCTTGGCTTTGTTGATTTCAGAACCCTCCAGGGAACCCAGACGGTGAACCTCATTCATGGGCAGGAAGGTGAGCATTGCCAGGCATTTCTCAACGTCAGCGTCCGCCACATTCCGCCAGTACTGGTAGAACTCGTAAGGTGAGGTTTTTTCGGGATCAAGCCACAGCGCGCCCTTGGCGGTTTTACCCATTTTAATGCCCTCGCTGGTGGTCAGCAGAGAGAAGGTCATGCCGTATACGGTTTGGGCATCCTTGCGGCGCACCAGCTCAGCCCCGGCGATGATATTAGACCACTGGTCATTGCCGCCGAACTGCATTTTACAGCCATAGTTTTTGTGCAGCACATAGAAGTCATAGGCCTGCAGCAGCATGTAGTTAAATTCAAGGAAGGTCAGGCCCTTTTCCATTCTTGATTTGTAGCACTCGGCTGTGAGCATCCGGTTGACGGAGAAGTGGGAGCCCACATCCCGCAGGAACTCGATGTAGTTGAGCGGCAGAAGCCATTCTGCGTTGTTGACCATCATGGCTCTGTCATCCTCAAAGGTCAGGAATTTTTCAAAGACCTTTTTGAATTTTTCGCCGTTTTCCGCAATCCGTTCCTGGGTCATGACCTGACGCAGGTCCTGTCTGCCCGAGGGGTCCCCGATCATGGTGGTTCCACCGCCGATCAGGGCAATGGGTCTGTGCCCGTAGCGCTGCATGTGCGCCATCACCATAATCTGGATGAAGTGCCCAACGTGCAGGCTGTCTGCCGTCGGGTCAAAGCCAATATAAAAGGTGACCGATTCGCTGCCCAATAATTTACGGATTTCTTCCTCATTGGTACACTGCTCGATCATACCGCGTTCTTTTAGTACGTCAAATACATTTTCCATTTGTCTGTCTATCCTTTCAAAAGTGTTTTATTATTTCTCTATAAAAGATCCTTCATATTTTCATTAATTTTATCCGTAACCTCTTCCTGAACCGTCGTCTTACGCCGTTCCCAACGAACCAGCGCCTCAGTGACAAACACCTTGATGACCGCAAAAAACGGAATGGCCACAAACATGCCGAGCGGCCCGAAGAGGCTTCCGCCCACCATGACGCAGAACAGCACCCAGAAGGGGTTCAGCTCCACGATTTTCCCAAGGACGTTTGGTCCCAGAACATTGCCGTCAAACTGCTGGACAGCAAGAATCCAGATTGCAACCCCGAGGGCCTTGGCCGGACTGTAAAGCAGCGTCAGGAAAATACCGGGGATCGCCCCGATGATCGGACCAAAATAAGGGATAACATTGGTCACGCCCACCACCAGTGCGATAAGCGGCGCGTATTCCACCCGCAGCACCAGAAGCCCGATGTAGCAGATGAGCCCGATCAACGCTGAGGTCATGATTTTACCAGAGAAGTATTTGTAAAAAACACCGTCAATGGTACGGATGGCCCAGTTAAAGCCATTGTTAGCCTTTGGGCTCATAATGGCACGGTTCAGCCGTTTCAGCTGGCTCTCAATATTTTCCTTGTCCAGCATCAGGTAGAAGCCGGAGAAAAAGACTGCCACAAAGCCGATTAAAAAGCTGGTGGTTCCCTTGGCGAAGCCAACGGCAATGTTCCCAATCTGCTTAACCGATTCGGAGTTGAAATTCATATTGCCAAAAATAAAATCCATGGTATCCTTGGCATTCAGGTTCTGGACCGAAGACAGGTCCAGCTGTATCATGTCCACCAAATCCTTAAAGAAACCGCCCCGCTGTGACAGGTTTATGAGAAAAGTGTTGATTTCTGCCGCATAGGTGGGTATACTGCTCACTAAGCCCACCACGCTGTCAATGATGGCCGGTATCGAGATATACATGAACAGAATCACCACGATGATCGTGATGACATAGATGACCAAAACCGCCAGAAGCCTGACGAGTTTTGGTTTTTTCTCACTTCCCTTAATGTACTTAAAGGCTTTTTTCTCAATCCACCGCATGGGACGGAACAAAAAGTAGGCCAGCACTGCCCCCATGATAATGGGCAGCAGAATTTCAAAGGCCGAGCCCACCACATGGCTGACAGCCGAGAGAATAAAGCCGAGATTGTCGAGTATCTTATAAAACAGAATGATGGTAATGACGCCTAAAACCGCGTAGGTATAGTATTTTAAATACTGCTTATCAAATTTAATGCGCATTCTCTGCACCTCCTGTCTTAAAAAATAGATTAACAACCTTCATCTTACCATTTTAAGAGAAAAATTTAAACAATTTTCTAAGAAATCTTTGAAAAATTTCAAATTATCATGTATACTTGAACAATAATAAAACAAATGAGGCAGTTAACACTGAATTTATAAAATTCCGGACCAAGGTAAAAAGCGAATCCCACGGCACCGCCGCTCCGTTTTTTATCGGCGGCCCTCTTAAGGAGCATCCATGTTATTTTATATATTATTCATCATTGGAGGAATCATCGTTGACCAGCTAACCAAATATCTGGCCGTCACATTTTTATCGCCCGTCACCACTGTCCCGGTCATCCCCCATGTCTTTCACCTGACCTACGTGGAGAATACCGGTGCCGCTTTCAGTATTTTTGCCGGGAAACAGATTTTTCTGATCCTTCTGACCCTGATTTTTATTATTGTGCTGGTCTACTTCTTTGTCATCATGCCAAAGACCAAGCGGTATTTTGATGTTAATCTGGCCCTGTCCATGATCATCAGCGGCGCGGTCGGCAATCTGATCGACCGTATCCGCCTGAACTATGTGATTGACTTTTTCGACGTCCGTCTCATTGGCTTTGCTATTTTCAACATTGCCGATATTTTTGTGGTCGTTGGATGTATCCTCATGGTTATCGCCATTTTCAGAAACAAAGAGCTTCTCAACGACCCGCCAAGTCTGGCTAAAAAAAAACGCCAGCGGGCCGCGCAGACATTAAAAAAGTCCAAAGCCAGCGCAAAAACCGATAATACGCCCGCTGAGCACACGGACGAAGAAGCCCAGGGGCTGAACAAGGATGTGCTTTCAAAGAGAAAGCCCCGGAAACGCCGCCGAAATCTGGAGCCAAAGGTCATGACAAAAATCGAAAAGCTGCCCGAGCATTACAGCTCCATCGACTTTGAGCCTGGACCGCCGCCAGAGGAGCCAGAGTTCCTCCAGCACAAAAAGAAAAAAGATTCCAAAGATTAGTCCGCAGATTAAAACACCTCCTGAAACGCCAGCTTCTGGTTTTTCGGGAGGTGTTTTTGCGTTGGCTGTCTCATCTACTCCAGTACAGCCACCATATCTTTTTCAGTGATCTGAATATGTGCGCCGGCCGCTTCGCTGGCTTCACTGCAGCGGTGGTTGGCGATATTGTCAATAATCTTCTGATGCTGGCCGATGAGCGGCGTCTTATCCTCAATATGATGAACATATTCCACACGGACACGCTGCATCTGCTCTCTCAGAGAGTTGATCATCTGGATCAGGCGCTCGTTTCCCGTCGCGCGGTAAATGGCTTCGTGAAACGCAATATCATAGTTGATAATGCCTTCCTCATCATTTTCAAGGGCGGATTCCTCAAAGCCACGGTTGCTTTCCTCCAGCTTTTTGACATCCTCCTCTGTTGCGTTTTTGGCCGCTAACTCAGCGGACAGGGCTTCCAGAGCGCGCCTTATTTCCATCATATCCCGGAGGTCGTCGATGGACATGGGCGTCACGTAAGCGCCCTTTCTCGGCACCATTTTCACAAGCCCCTCCAGCTCCAGCTTACGGATGGACTCACGCACTGGGGTACGGCTGACGCCCAGCTGTTCTGCCAGCTGCACCTCCATGAGACGCTGCCCTGGCTTCAGGTCGCCGTTGATAATGGCGTTTCTGATGGTTTCAAACACGATTTCTCTCAGCGGCTTGCATGAGCTCACATCAAGGGTTAATTTGATTTTTTCTTTTTCTGCTTCCATGTTCTTTGTATCCTCTATTCTATTTCAGTTAAAAATGTTAAAAAATAATTACGCCTGAAGGCCTCGCAGGCCTTCTCCGCCGCAGTCCTGTCCAAAAAGTAACCGATCACTGTCGAACCGCTGCCGCTCATAATGGATGCGAAAGCGCCGGACTCCAGCATTTCTGCTTTCATCTGGCCAATCTCTGGATAATCCTGGAAAACCACCTGCTCAAAGGCATTGCCCACAACACTGCCAAGGGCCGCGTAATCCTCTGTCTCTACCAGCTGGATGACGCGGTCAATATCCGGGTGCGCCACATGCTCCGCACTGTCCAAACGGCCAAAGGCCCAGGGTGTCGCGATGTCTATCTGGGGCTTTACTACCAGCACCGGCAGCTTTCTCAAAGGCTTTACCGGCTTAATAACCTCACCGATCCCCTCTACCAGCGCCGTTCCCTTATAACAGCAATAGGGAATATCCGCGCCGATGGTGCTGCCGAAAGCGAGCATTTCCCCAAGGCTCAGGTTCAGCTCCCAGATCAGGTTCAGGCCCAGAATGGCTGCCGCCGCGTCGGCGCTGCCGCCAGCCAGTCCCGCTTCACTTGGAATGTTCTTCTGGATGTCGATCTGGACTCCCCGGTCAATGCCAAAACGTGCCTGCAGCTTTTCAGCGACCCGATGGACCAGATTGCGCGCATCTGTCGGAATTTTAGGATCACTGCAGGAAACAGCGATTCTCTGACCGTTTTCTTTAAACACAAGTATATCCGACAAGGCTACCGAATGGTTGACCATGCGCATCTCATGATAACCGTCAGGGCGTTTGCCGATAACGTCCAAAGAAAGGTTTACCTTTGCGGGTGCCCGCACTACATATTCTTTCATACATCCATCCTTCTCGTTTATACTCTGAGCACATTGTATACATTATAACACAAGACAAGGTAAATTCAACTGCTATCTTTAAGTTTGTCTAAAAATTATCTGTAAGTTTAAATGCAATTTCATGTATTTCTTTAAGCAAATAGTGTATAATTAGGGATACTTTGATTAAGGGAGCATCTAAATGAAAAACATAGAGGATTACAGGGCTGTCATCTTTGATTTTGACGGCACCCTTGTAGATTCAATGGGGCTGTGGCACAGCATTGACCACATCTATCTGGAACGCCATCACAAGGTCTGCCCTGAAACCCTGCCCTATGAGATTGCCGGTAAGAGCTTTACCGAGACCGCAGAATATTTTAAGGAGCGTTTCGCGCTCGAGGACTCCATCGAGGACATCAAGGCCGAATGGGTGGCCATGTCCCACGAAGAATATTTAAACCACGTACATTTTAAGCCCGGAGCCCTGCGCCTGATCTATGATTTGCACAGGCGCTGCCAGCGCATTGCCATGGCAACCTCCAACAACCGGGAGACCACCGAGGCTTTTCTGCAAAAGCACAATGTACTGAGCTACTTTGACATTCTCTGCTTCACCACCGAGGTCGGCGCGGGAAAACCCAACCCGGCAGTTTTTAACCAGGCGGCACAGCTCCTGTCCCTGCCGGCAGAGGACTGTCTGGTCTTTGAGGATACGCTGGAGGGGATTCAGGCCGCGAAGGCCGCCGGAATGGATGTGATCGCCGTAGCGGATTTATGGCAGGGCGACCATCTGGTCAAAATCAAGAATCTGTCCGATGGCTTCATTCAGGATTTTACAGATTTAGAATAGAAAGGAAGTCTCCGATGTCCATCAACTTTCAAAATGACTGGGAGGATACTCTCCAAAAAGAATTTCAACAGGAATACTACCAGAAGCTTCGGCGCTTTCTGCTTCACGAGTATAAAACACAGACCGTGTACCCGGATATGTATGACATTTTTAACGCATTTCATTTCACGGCCTACTCGGACACCAAGGTCTGCATCATCGGCCAGGACCCTTACCACGGCAGAGGACAGGCACATGGACTCTCCTTTTCTGTAAAGCCAGAGGTCGCTGTGCCGCCATCGCTTCAGAATATTTACAAGGAACTGCACGATGACCTGGGCTGCGCGATTCCCAGCCACGGCTATCTGAAAAAATGGACCGATGAAGGGGTACTGCTGCTCAACGCAGTGCTCACCGTGCGGGCTGGTCAGCCAGCCTCTCACAGGGGCATGGGCTGGGAACAGTTCACAGACCATGTCATCGAAACCCTGAACAGGCGCGAGGATCCTATTGTCTTTATTTTGTGGGGCGCTTTTGCCCAGTCCAAAATCCCAATGATCACCAACCCGGCCCATCATATTATAAAATCGCCGCATCCCAGCCCTTTCTCAGCAGGCCGCGGCTTCTTTGGCAGCCGGCCATTTTCAAAAACCAACGCCTTTCTCGAAAGTATTGGCAAAAAACCGGTTGACTGGCAGATTGATCCCCTTTAGAAACGAGGTTCATCTTTGGATTTAACAATTTTACTCTGGATTCAGGCACATATGCGCTGCGATGTGCTTGATTTTATTTTTACCCTTATCACAAAGCTTGGCAATACCGGCATTATCTGGATACTGCTGACCCTGATCCTTCTCACCCGCAGAGATACCCGCTATACAGGACTGGTCATGGCCATCGCGTTCATCCTGTCGGCGGCAGTGGTCAATCTTGGTATAAAGCCCCTTGTCAGCCGGCCGCGGCCCTTTCAGGTCCATCCCATCGAGCTTGCCATCGCCGCGCCTTACGGGACCTCCTTCCCATCAGGCCACAGCGCCACCTCCTTTGCGGCTGCCTGGGCCTACTTTATCACAAGAAAAAACCGGCTTCGGTGGGGGCTTTTGGCACTGGCTGCCGCCATTGCCTTCTCCCGCCTGTACCTCTTTGTCCATTTCCCAACAGACGTGCTGGCCGGCATCATCATCGGTATTATCCTGAGCTATGCCGCAAAGCTCATTGCTGACAGGCTCGTAAAAAATGGAAGGTGGGGAATCCATGCAAGCCCATAAGAAAAGCTCCCCCCTGATCATCATTGTCCTTCTTCTGATCACAGGTGCCTTTCTGCTCTACCACTGGGGCATCCTGCAGTTTAACCATCCTGACGCGGAGACCTACCCAGTGCAGGGCATTGATGTCTCCACCTACCAGGGCACCATCGACTGGCCGGTTTTGGCCAGCAACGACCTGACCTTTGCTTTTATCAAGGCTACCGAGGGCAGCAGCTTTCAGGATGAGAAATTCAAATATAACTGGGAAAACGCTGGAAAGACCCATCTGAAGGTCGGCGCCTATCATTTTTTCAGCTATGAAACCAGCGGCGCCACCCAGGCGGAAAATTATATCAAAACCGTCCCCATAAAAGACGATGCCCTGCCGCCTGTGGTCGACATTGAATTTTACGGCAGCTATACCCGTTATACCGCGCCGGATAAAGAGACCATCCGCAGGGAGCTGACAGAGCTTTTAAACCGCCTTGAAAGCCACTATGGCAAGCGGCCGATCATCTACACCTCTACCAAGCCCTATGCCAGCTACATCGCTGATTATTATACCGATTATCCCATCTGGATCCGGAATTTCTACGCCTGTCCCATCCTGTCGGACCACCGGCAATGGACCTTCTGGCAATACTCAGATAAGGGCTCTCTCTCCGGATATACAGGCTACGCGCCCAACATCGACCTCAATGTTTACCGCGGCAGCTATGATGAGTTCATAGCCCAGTTCGGGTATTAAAAAAGCTGTTACCAGGCTGGCAACAGCTTTTTTTAATTGGTTATAACCTGCTTCAGGTATTTGATCACCAGGTCCGCAAAGCGGTTAATGTCTTTGATATAGGCAAAGTCCTTACCGTAAATCAGCTTTTCTGCCGGCAGATCCCTTTCCTTTCCCGTAAATACACCGAGCACCATGATCCCCTGCTGGCGTGCCCTGCGCACCTCAATCGCCGTATCTCTCACGGCTGTGGCGCCGCGGTAGGCCTCCTCAAGCGTCTGGCTCTGTCCTTTCCCCACCTTGATATCATTGGGGCGGCCATCGCTCAAAACAATGAGAATTTTATTATCCTCCGGGCGGCTTTTCAATTCCTCAACCACTGCCTTGATGGCTAAACCATCACGGTTATTGCCAGTACAGTAATACTCAAAAATATTTTCATTGGCCCTCAGGCTTGACTCATAATCACGGTAACGCTTCAGGATCGTGTAATCCAGAAAACTGTTAAACCCCATTACCCGGTTGGGAATGCCGTTCAGGGTCAGCGCCTGAGCCAGCACATAGGCCTGGCTTGCTACCAGCGCCTGGTTGCGCCGCTGCGAGCCGCTGGAATCAATGAGAATATCCACCACATAGCTTCCCTTGTCATTATCCAGTGTACGTACAAACACCTTCGTGTTGCTGCTGCGCCCGACCCGCCACAGCTTATTGGGCACGAGCATTCCCTGGTCTGATGGAATCTCATCCTTAAATTCCTCCTGAACCAGCGTCCGGGCAATACTGTCCCGCAGTTTGTGGATATTGCGCTTGTGAATACGCTTGTTCACACCGTAGGCCAGGGTATTCTTTACCTTGTGCCGTCCAACCAGATTTTTCTGGAATCCGTTGTCACAATTGCTGCGGATAACCCCATCGGTCAAATGAATCCTGCAGTTTTCATGCACATCGCGGCATACCCTGTTCTGCAGCCTCCGGACCTCCGGCGTCGAGAGGTAGGTTTTTCCAAAATGGTAGGAGACCTTTTCGTAAATTTTATCCAGATCCTCTGCCTTGATACGGAGGACACGGTTACTTTTGACATCACTGTTAAGCCCGCTGCCCTCCCCGCTATCACCCAGAAGGGACTCAGCGATTTCATCCAGGCTTTCATCCAGCTGCATTTCTTCTTCCAACGCGTCGTCATAGAATTCTTCCATCATAAAATCATTAAAATCACTTGGCTCCGCATCGCTGCGGCGTTCCTCGCCAATAACCTCCCCATCCTCTGAGTACACATAAATGGGGAAATACTTGATATAGACTGCCTCAACGCCCTTCAGCATCTCAATGGTGTCCTCACAGCCACTGAGGGATTTTATGTCACTAATCAGGCCGTTTGTCGCCACATCCATCCGAGGCGTTTTACCAACCTTTTCCAGCACCAGCGCGTGTCTTGCCTTTTCAAGAAGATTGTCGGTATGCATCCTGAAATAATCGGACAGAATGTCATCATAGGCTTTTTTCCGAATATCATAGATTCCTGGCCGTTCCTCCATGAGCTTTTCCTCTACCAGCACATCCGTCGCCATCTGGATCAGCCCAAGGAGAACGTCCTTGTCCATCCCCGCCTTTACACGGCTGATGATGAAACGCTTCACGGCGTCCCAGTTGATGTATTTGCGCCGTCCGCCTGCTGTGATCCCCTGGTAAAGGGCCACATCCCTGGAGATAAAGCTCTTTTCGCCAGCGTCCATGTTCTCATCGTAATTGCCGGAAATCGTCCACATCAGATTTGTCACACGGTTGTCAAAATCCAGATCGTCATAGACCCATTTTGCCGGTTCTGTCATTGTCATCCCTCCTTTCTCAAGGGGTATCGCCGCGATACGGGTTAAAAAATATCCTCAGCTGTCCAGTCCTCCCGGATACGCGTCCGGATAACGTCATAGACAATCTCTTTCTCATACTGGTCAAAGGTTTTCCCGATAACGCCCATATTGATGGCGAGCATTGGCCGCAAGCCCCTGCGTATGGTGCGGAGGCTGCCCATGATTCCGCGAAGGTCCACCGATTTGGTCGAAATTTCAGAGTTCATGGCTTTTTCCTGTAAGTCCAGAAAGATACCGGCAAACTGCTTCAGCATATCCTGCCTGGCGTCTGGAAATTCATCAGCTAAAATAACCATCAGGGTTTCTTCATCAATCTGAGGAATGTCAATGGTCATAAAACGGGATACCAGAGCTTCATTCAGCTCTTTGGTCCCCGCATATTCATAATTCATGGTCCCGATAAACCGGGTGGCCGGATTCAGGCTGATCTTTTCATAGCCTGGCACATCAATAACCTTACGGTAGTCAAGGGCCGAGTGAAGAACCACCAGCGCGTCATTTTTCGCCATGTTGATTTCATCAAAGACGCCGAACCCGCCGTTTACCGCGCATTCATAAACCGACCCGCGGCGCAGGCGGACCTCATTGTCAATAAAGGTATCGGTTCCGATCAGGCTGGTGCTGTCTGTGTTGACATGAAAGGATGTATTCCACTGGGGTCTGCCGAACAGTTCGCACAGGTTATCGGCCAGGACGTTTTTTCCTGTCGCCTTGGGGCCGGAAAGCAGAATATTTTCGCCCTCCAGAATCGCGGTGATGCACATTGCCCAGATGTCCCTGCCATAAAAGATGGTCTCTGACCTGGGCACACGGTCTGCCAGGTCTACCTCAACCGGGTACTCTTCTCTAAAATGCTTTACATCGTCAATCAATTTTTCACTGATGCCCTGCTCTAAAAGTTTGTTATAAAGTTCCAATTCAATCTCCTTTTGTCTTTTCTCATCATTTATTTTTCTCTACCGCGTAATAATACGCTTGAGATAGGTTGTAACAATATCCGAAAAATGCTTAACATCCCGGGTATAGATAAAGTCCTTGCCATAGATCAGCTTTTCTGCCTTAAGCTCCTGTTCGTTTCCAGTGAAAACGCCGAGGACCGATATCCCACGCTGTCTGGCAATGCGCACCTCCTTGGCCGTATCACCGACAGCCAGACCGCCGGTATAGGCTTTTTCTCCCCTGAACGGATTTTTATTTCCCTTGCGCTCCAGATGCATGTCGTTGGGCTTGCCATCGCTCAGTATAATCAGGATTTTATTCTCCTCATCCCTTGTATAAAGCCCATCACAGATTCCCTTGATGGCCAGGCCATCCCGGTTGCTTCCTTCACAGTAATATTCAAAAATATTATCGGTCTCCCTCAGGGGATCATCATAATTTCTAAAACGTTTGAGGACCGTAAAATCCAGAAAGCAGTTAAAACCGTTGACCCGGCAGGGTATCCCGGCTTCAATCAGCGCCCGGGCAATGATGTACGCCTGAATGGCAACCAATGCCTCCCGCCCTTTTTGAGATGTACTGCTGTCCAGCAAGAGGTCAACCACGTAGCCGCCCTTATCATTGCTCTCAAAACGCCTGAATATCCTGGAACAGGGTGTTCTGCCCACACGCCATACCTTGGCGGCGTCAATATCGCCTGAATCGCTGGCGACTGGATAGAGGGCTCTCTCTGCGACCAGTGTGCGGATCAATGCGTCCCGGAGACGCTTGATCGTTCTGGAATAAACTCTCAGATTTGCCTGATAGGCGTCCTGGTTTCTCTTCAGATCCCTTTTCGCATATTTCCTCTGAAATTCACCGTCACACTCACTCCGCAGCACACCCTCTGTATAATGCAGCCTGCAGTCCCGGTGAACGCCCTTGCATATCCGGCTCTGAAGCTGCTTGACCTGGTAGGACTCCAGGTATGAGCTGCCACAGTAATGCGCCACCTGCTTATGCATATTGTCAATCTGTTCCTGATCAAGATAAACCACATCCGCTTCTGCGATATTTCCAGACATTTCCTTTTGGTCACTGCTTACCTGGAGCGATTCGCGGCTCATCATCGCCGAAATAACACTGTCCACAAAATCCTCTGTGTTGATATCCTTTTCTTTATCCTGGTGCAGAACCGCCCCCCAGTCAAGAGGCCCTGCGTCTTTTAACCCCTGCCACTCAATATAGACGGCATCCACGCCTTCAAGCAGCTCTGCCGTTGTCGCTGAGCTTCGCAGTCTCAGTAAACCCTCTGCCAGCTTCCGCGCTTCAGGTTTAACCGAAGAAGCAGCCCCTGCCAGTATCTCAAAAATGGCATACTCGACCTGATCCAGTATCTTATTTGAATCTGGCGCTTCCATCAGGACGACCAGCTCTGAACAGGCTTCGTTTTGAATGTCTGCGATTCCCGGTCTTTCTTTAACCAGATGGTCAATGACCATTGGGTTTGCAGCATGAAGAATCAACAGCTGAAGCCGGTCCCGCTTAAATCCCTGACGTCTCCGCCAGCCAACATAGGTATCGACCAGCTGCCAGTCTATAAAACGCCGGCGGCCGCCTGCTGTAATGCCATAATAAAGCGCAATATTTTTTGAAAGGTTGGTTTTCTCCGCTGTACTCATCTGCTCCTTGTAATCTCCGCAGATGGTCCACATCAGGTTTGTTACGCGGTTATCAAATTCAAAGTCATCGTATTCCCAATGTAAATTTTCCCCCATTATCTTTTCCTCGATATTCTTTTATAATATCCCCAGTTTATCACTTATTCTTTAAATTAGCCACCCTATGAACGGGTAAATTAATGCTATTCTATTTTAACATACTGCCTCCTTAAATGCTGTTGTAAAAAACACAAAACCGGCATTTAGCAGTGCCGGTTTTCTTTTTTAATCTGTTCATTATGGTATTTTTTTAACATGACCGTTCCAGCAAGAGAACCGCCCCCGGCCAGAAGCAGAACTGCGCCTGTTCCCAACTTTTCCGCAATTCCGGTATTTGGGTTTCCTGCGCTGGTTTGGACTGCTGCCTGCGGCACTGCATTTCCGTCTTCCTTTGCCATGACAAATGCCTGTGGGCTAAAAGCTAAACAAAATAAAAGTATGGCTATAATGATTGAATGGTTTATTTTTTTCATGATAAGACTCCTTATATTTTATAAGTATTTACTTTATACCCCTCCGGCAAAATTTGACACATTGCCTTAAAAAAGTCTTATTCTTCTTTATCCGCTTCCTTTCTCAATGAAAAAAACAAAGCCGCCGATCCGAGAATGGCGACCAGAAAAATCAAGGCCATGCCCACATCCCGGATTTTTATGTACAGGTCTTTTTCAAAAACATTGGCATAAGCTTCATAGGCGCTCACACCGCTGTAAAGCAGGGCATTCTCTTTTTCTGTCTCCTCGCCCGCTTCAACAGATGTGTTCTCATCTTTGCCCCTGTCCTCTCTCTGCTCGAACTCCTGGTCAAGCTGAAGAGATCCCATCTCCTTAACATAAGTAAAAAAGCTGCTGCTGATAATAAATATTATAATCCCCAGAAAAGCCAAAAGGCCTTTCGTAAACTTATCCATCCTTTTTACTCCTTCTCTATTATGGCGTATCTCTTATTATAGAAGACCCTTTCCACTTCTAAACATTCTTTTAGCAAAAATCACGAAAAAAGTGTGACACTTCTGTGCGCAAATAAAAAAAAGACCCATACCTTTATTGGTATGGGTCGCATAATGTTTAAAGCAGATAATCGGGAAGCTCGTGAAGCTTCTTCATTTTTTCTTTCAACTCTCTTTTAACTTTTTCTTCAAGCTCGACTTTATTGCGCGCTTCCTTCTCTTCTTTTTCTTTTCGTTCTTTTTCGATACGGATGGCTTCCTGCCGTTCAAATTCTTTCTTTTTAGCTTCTTCGGCCTTCCGTTTTTCTTCGGCTTCCGCCTTCTTCTTAGCTTCTGCTTCGGCAGCTGCTTTCTTCTTATCTTCCTCTTCAGCTTTCGCTTTGGCGGCCGCTTCTTTCTCAGCCTGCTTTTTCGCTTCCGTTTCTGCCTTTTCTTTTGCCTTGGCGGCTTCCTCAGCTTTTTTCTTAGCCTCAGCTTCTTCCCTGGCCTTTGCCTGGGCTTCTTCAGCCGCTTTTGCTTTCGCAGCAGCTTCTTCCTCTGCTTTTTTCTTGGCCTCTGCCTCGGCTTTCGCTTTTGCCTCAGCTTGCTGTTTTTTCTTTAACTCTGCCTCAGCTTTCTTCTTTGCAGCTTCTGCTTCTTTTGCCTTTTGTTCCGCCAATTTTTCTGCCTTTTCTTTTTCAGCGGCTTCCTTAGCGGCCTGCTGATCCGCCTCTTCTTTCGCCTTTTTTTCAGCTTCCTTTGCCTTGGCAACAGCTTCAGCCTCTTTTTTCGCTTTTTCGGCGGCCTCAGCCTCTGCTTTCTGGCGAGCGGCTTCGGCTTTCTTTTCTTTTTCCTCAGCTGCCTTTTCGGCCAGTTCCTTTTCCTTTTTGATGGCTTCGGCTTTCAGTTTTTCTGCTTCAAGCTTGGCAGCAGAGACCTGATCCTCTTCCTTCGGTTCCCCCATAATCTTTTTCTTCAAATCGTCGATGATTCCCACTTCGTTATCCCCCGTATTAGTAGAATTTTCATCTGTCAAAACCTTAGAAGCCAGTTCATTTTTTTCTTTAATGGTACTATTATGTGTTTTTAATTCTGATTTTAATTTGCTTTTCCTAGCCATTTAAAAGCCCCCTTTGGATTCTATTTCTTTAAATAAATTCAGATAATCTTCAGCGCCATTTGACTTTGGTTTATACTCAAAAATAGATTGCTTGAATATCGGTGACTCTACCAGGGCGATATTCTTTCTGATATAAGTATCCATAAACTTCTCGCCAAAGCTCGCCTTTAAATTATCATATTGAAGATTGTTAATATTATTACGTACATCATGAAGTGTTGCAAAAAGAAGGGTAATATCCTTATTGATTCCCAGTGACTTGCTGATATATTCCAGAGTTTCCTCCAAGAGATGCACCCCGTCCACAGCATAATACTCAGTTTGCACTGGAATGAAAATATCATCGGTGACAACAAGCGCGTTGGTGGTTACAATACTGAATGACGGCGAACAGTCAATGATGCAGTATTCATAATCGTCTGCCACTGCCTCAAGCTTGCGTTTTAAAATAAACTCACGTCCATACATGCCTGCAAGCCGCGGCTCAATCGTTGCCATCAGAAGACTGGAAGGAATGATATCAATGTTATCGCTTACTTGATAGATAACATCCTTAGCCTCTTTTTCGTCAGTAAACAAATGATAGATACATGGACGGTCCAGATCGTACTCCATAAGAGAGTTGGTCAGGTTGCTCTGCATATCGCAGTCAATATAGAGCACCTTTCCTTTTATCTTTTGTCCCAGCAGATATCCGAGATTGATGACAGATGTGGTTTTTCCGCAGCCGCCTTTTAAGTTAAATAAACTGATGGTTTTCACGTCGTTCCCTCTTATCTTTTTATTTTTTATAAAAGATCATAGTGCTATAATCGCTTATAAAAAATAAAAGGTCTGTATATGAAAAGATGTTTAGATGGAATAGCTTCCATCTAAACATTTCATGCGTTTTAGAAAATGACTTTCTTAATATCTTTATGCGGTGACGCGATTACTGAGTAACTTGTGATAACACCTAAATCGCGCATATCTGCCTCTGCGGCTTTAATCGCCTGTTTAACAGAAGCAACCTCACCAGTCAATAATACAAAACCTTTACCACCCAAGCCTCTGGCTATTCTGATTTCAATCAGCTCGACATTCGCAGCTTTAACAGCCACGTCGCCAACGATAATTGAAGAGATTGCATTAATTGTTTCAACGATACCAAGAGCTTTGACATCTTCGATTTCTCCCGCACCTAACATAGCCGGCAATACATCCGGATGAATGTTCGGAATAACGTGGGATTCGAGTACATAGATTCCACCGATGTGCTCACCGTTTCTAATTGATGCCTGAACGGCCCCTACGTCACCGGAAATTATGGTAACATATTTCCCGGGACATAAAGGAGAGGCCATCATTAAATCAACATTTCCGGCTTTCAGCATATCATCAGTGGCTTCGATGCCGATAGGAATACTCTTAAATTCTATAAAACCTACTGCTTTTTTCAAAATACCACTTCTTTCTATACTGTGAATTCAATGCTTATTTGCTACAAATTACGTATAATTACTAGATTAAAAAATTAAAGAACTGATGGTAATAACATCATTAACAGGCTAAAGTTAACTAACTGCCATACCCAGATAGTAGCTGCTGGAGGGTCAATATGAGAATCAGCATAGCTATTGAATGTCAATGCCATTACTTCGCCCCATACAGAGGTAATGATACCCATGATAGCGCCACCTAAGATTGCTAAGAATGGATTTAATGTAGCAGCGAAAACGATCATAGCTGTTGTGCCTGCTGGCAGAATTACGTGGTGGTATCCTTCTAAAGGAAGACCCATACATAAGAACGTCAGGGATACAGCAGCGATACCGAAACCGATGGAACCGATGTTATTGAATAAGTATAAAGCTTCATCAGAACCAGCTACACCTAACTGACCTAAAGTAGCAGCTAAGCCACCAATAGCAATACCAATACCTAAGCCTACCATAATTAAGAAGCTTAAGCGTTTGCCTTCTGGGAAGTATTTTCTCTTTTCAGTACCAGTATATTTACCAGTAAGACCAGATTTTGTGAAGATCAAACGTACTAAGATGTCAGAGATGAATACTGTTAAAGCAACAGTATCGGTCCAACCTGCATAGCTGAATACCATTCCGCCAAGAACGGCACCTAATAAGTACTGAATTAAGAAACCAATAATACCAAATACACCACCGACTAACAGAACACCAGCGTCTCCAGTTTTGAATAATGGAGTAACGATATCCTGACCGTCGTCTAACAGGTTTTTAGTCTTAGCGTATGCAGCACCGGCTACAGCACCACCGAATGCTACGTGAGGTCCAAAGAAAGAACCAAAGCTTAACGCACCAATCATAGGAGCACCAGCTTCTCCGCCAAAAATAGCAGCAATTACAGTTAAACCTGTAAATACGAATGAAGGAACACCACCGATAGCAGCAGCTAATAAACCACCGCCAAACGCGGTAATTAACATTGTAAAGTCCATAATTATCCCCCTTATTAAATTATTTAGGACCGGATGGTAATTTTACCATCTTCGACGGCAGTTACTTTACCGTCGATACTTGCGAAAATACGGGCGCCAAGGCTTCCTTCCGGGATTTCTCCGATCAGGGTTCCCTTTTCAACAACATCCCCTACACTGACAACCGGCTGAGCAGGTGCACCAATGTGCTGTGCCAGCTGAATGGTTACTTCAGTAAACTGTTTGCCGCAATCGACCATCGGAGCTGGTTGATCATATTCATCCAGACCCAGACGAGAAATTAAACGATGTACGTTAAACTGTTTTGCCGATCTGAAAGGATCAGCCTGTTCAGGTTTGTTGTGATGTGGGTTTTTGATGCCTTTGCTGCCTAATTCCCGCTTGAGTGCGATATTGAACTTCCAAGGCTGGAGATCCATAACGCACGCATATTGACATAAGCCACATTCACAGCATAAGAAAGCATTTGTAGCTTGAGTGGTCGTATCACAAGTTGAGCCATAGGCTGCGATTCGCATAAGCTTGTGTGGTTCAAGGTTATGTCCCAGACTGTGTCTCGGACAAACTTCTGTACATAAACTACACTGCATACACGCCATTCCGGCTAATTTTATCGTATCCTGGATGCTTCTTGTCTTTGATTCGATCAATGGATGATCGCTCGGTAAAACAATAAAGCCCTTTGTGGTCTTTGTGACGTAGGAGTCGATATCGACAATTTTCCCCATCATTGGTCCACCATTGATAATGACAAAATCGGAAATGGTTGTTCCGCCAGCCAGCTCAAGTGCTTCACGAACAGTAATTCCAAGTGGAACCTTTGTCGTGATTTTATTGCGGACTGCTCCCGTAACAGTAATATATTTATCTACTACGGGCTTGTCCTCGTTCATTATATCATAAATATTGAGAAGTGTCTCTACATTTATGACTAAAGTTCCAACATTTAATGGAATTCCACCCTCTGGAACAATTCTCCCTGTTGTTTCATATACCAGTGTTTGTTCATCACCGGCAGGATAGAAATTATTCATAATGTGAAGGTCGATTTTTGGAAAATTTGGTAAGTCCTGTCTTAAAGCGCCAATGGCCGGGACATATTTCTTTTTAAGTCCGACAATGCCTGCCTTTGCCTTAGTATGATCCATAACAGCCTGAAGAGCCACCAGCATGTGGTGGGCTCTCTCGGCCATTAATTGTTGGTCAACTCTTAACAAAGGCTCACATTCAGCACCGTTGACAATAACTGTATCAACTTCAGCGTCGATTTTCACATGGGTTGGGAAGCCAGCCCCGCCGGCACCAATAATACCAGCGCTTTTGACTATTTCAACTAAATTTGTGCTCATGAGCAACACCCCTGTTATTGTTATTTAATATCGAATCCCCCAACGAGCACACATCTTCTTCTTCTTGCGAAGGATTTAGCAGATGTTAAGCCTTCACCGGTCGGACCTGCAATCGTGAATGTCGGATAACCTTCACCACCAAAGCCAATACCAGCGTAGGATGGACCATTTTTAACGAAAATGGTCGTCTGGATTCTCTTAGCCATTTCTGTTAATTTATCTACATTTTTGGAATGCATGATAGCGGTGTGTCTGTTTCCATGTTCTAATTCAACAGCAACATCGATACCTTCATCAACGTTAGCAACACGAACGATTGGAAGAATCGGCATCATCAGTTCTTCTACAGCCAACAGATGATCTTTAGAAGTTTCACAGATTAACACGCGTGTGTCTTCAGGAACATCCAGGCCAGCTGCCGCTGCGATGTATTTAGCAGATTTACCAACAAAGTCACGGCTCAGACGGCCTTCAGGACAAACCAGATCGGCTAAAGCGTCAATGGCTTTTTTGTCTGTAATTTCATATGCGCCGTTTTTCTTCATGTTGAAAATCAGATAGTCTGCTACCTGGTCAACAACAACGACTTCTTTTTCTGCAATACATGGCAGGTTATTGTCGAAAGAACAGCCGTCGATAATATCTTTTGCTGCTTTTTCGATATCTGCGGTTTCGTCAACCAATGCCGGTGGGTTACCGGCGCCGGCGCCAATGGCTTTTTTGCCACTGGACAGAACCGCTTTAACAACACCTGGGCCACCTGTCGCAACTAACATTCTGATTTTAGGATGAACCATCATTTCGTTAGCAGCTTCAATTGTGGGGTTAGCGCAGGTTACGATTAAGTTTCTCGGACCACCAACAGAAACAATGGCTTCATTTAATAATTTAATACATAAGAAGCTTGTCTTTAATGCCTTTGGATGGGGTGAGAAAACAACCGCATTGCCGGCAGCTAACATACCAATACTGTTGTTAACAATGGTTTCGTTCGGGTTTGTGGTCGGTGTAATCGCACCGATTACGCCGAATGGTGACAGCTCAAGTAATGTACAGCCGTCATCGCCAGCCCATGCTTCTGTCAATAAATCTTCAACGCCCGGTGTACCCGTTGTTGCAAGACGGTGTTTAGCTAACTTGTGTTCATAGTTACCCATACCGGATTCTTCAACAACCATCGCGCAGATTGTTTCAATATTTTCTTTTTTGAGCATGATTTCACGCATTGCAGCAATCATCTGACGACGCAGTGCCAATGGTTTCTTCATATACTCCTTCTGGGCAACTGCAGCAGCTTCAATTGCAGCGTCCATGGTCTGGAAAACGCCGTCTTTGCCATCTACTACCGGAGCACCGGTTTCTTCAGCATAGTCGATCTGATCCATTACCTTTTTTACAATATATTCAATACCTGTTGTATCAATATTCATACAGATTTCCTCCTGGATTCCTCTATTAAATCTTCTCTTTTATAAAATAGCTAATGCGCTTTGTGCAATGGCCATATCCTGGTCTGCTGTACCGCCGCTAACGCCGATACCGCCGACAACTTTTCCCTCAACAATGAGTGGATAACCACCACCGAAGGTCACAATACGGCCTTCATTAGTAAATTGAATTCCAAAGAGTGCTCCATCTTCTTTTGCCAGATCGGTAACCTTATCGGTAGACATTTTCAACGCATTGGCTGTATAAGCCTTGTTAACTGAAATATCCATACTGGCAAGCAGGGAATCTTCCATTCTTTCAAAATACGTTAAATTACCACCTGCATCAACAACGGAAAAAACAATAGGCACACCCATTTCTTCTGCTTTAACCCTTGCTGCTGCTCCCATTCTCTTAGCAGTTGTCAGAAGTGAAAAGTCTTTTTTTTTCTCTTCCTCAGGAGCTTCTTCTGAAGGCGCTTCAGCCATTTTTATTTTTTCAACGACTCGTCTGACGACTTCTTTCACCATTTCGTTGTATTCTTCAGTTCTTGCGAGAACGAAAAGCAGATCGGAAAGACGGTTGGCAAATTTCACCAGCTCCGGTCTTACATCAGGATCCTTGTGGGTATACTCCACAATTCTTCTTTCGCCGCGCCGTACAACTGTACGAGCCAGATGCAAGGCTGAGGATACAGGGTTTTTCCCTGGTACAATAAACGATTTTTGCGGGCCGATAACGGAAAGGTAATAGTCGAGTTTTTCTTCCATAAAGTCAATGTCTCCCTGGGAAATCCCATCCTTCAACATTGCCTTCCCCTTTTCGTCACTGGCGAGTTCCGCACCTAAAACGAAAATTCTTTCTTGTAAATGGTGGAGGATTTCGCGGATGTCATTGTCTTCAGATAAAGAATAGGCCAGGCCAATGGCTGAATTGGCTTCATCCATTGTACCGTAGGCTTCTACCCGAATATCATCTTTAGGCGTGCGGTTACCGCCGAACAAACCGGTTTCACCTTTGTCACCGCCTCTTGTATAGACATTTGGCATATTTCTACCTCACTAAACAATTTGAATTTCGTCAACAATTCCAACGATAGTCATATCAAGCGGTGCCAGTTTATCCCCGTAAACATAACGGGCCGTACTACCGGTCGTTACAATGACGGTTTCACCAATGCCAGCGCCGACAGAGTCGACCGCAATGGCAGTAGACTGGCTGGAGTATTTTTCAAACTCCCCGTTTTCATTGATTTTTTTGATAATTAAAAGCTTACAGCCCACAAGGTTAGAATCCTTCTGGGTTGAAACCACATTACCAACTACTTTTGCTAAATGCATTCAATCACCTACTATATCTTTTCTACACGAAGACCAAGGGTAGCGATTGCTTCCTTAGCATACTCTGTAATGATAGCGTCCGCAGGCACTTTGATCACTTTGCTGTTGCGGTGTAATAATACATCGCCCCGGCTGATGATACGTTTTGCAATCATGCCATCATCCGGTTCAAAGGGATCGGATTCTTTGGCTGTCTGCGCAGGCGCTGCACAGGCGCTGCTCTGAAGCGCGTCCTTGCAACTGTCTTTCCCAACACAGCCATCATACAGCTCATCTGAGCTGACCAGCTTGATTCCAAAGCTTTTTAAAGCCTTGAGGTTATTTCTCAGTAACTCACGGTAGCCTTGTGGGGATTTTCCCATTCCCAGCTGGGCTCTGACGCTGTCATCCGGACATGCGCCATTGATCGCACAAACAACTGGTGTTCCGGCCATAATCCCGTGGTTGATGAGGGTGAGCATTTCATTATCACAAATACCGTGAGCAACCTTTGCTGCGGTATTAACAGTTGTCGCTGCAATAATGATTTGATCAACTTCACCGTAAAGTTCTTTTTGGGCTACCTTGGAACCACTGTTATAAATGGTGTCTAAGCCTAAGGTTTCCTGTATATAGCTCGGAGTGAATACGTTCATCGCCTCATCCGAAAGGAAAACCTTTAATTGCCAACCATCATTTTTTAACTTGACCAGTGAATCCATTGCCTGTTTAAACCCAATCGCCGCACCGGAAAAAACAACAAGCGCTGTTTTAGGTTTATTTTTTATTCTTTTGATGACTTCTTCGACAACCTTCTGGATAAAAACATCCATAAAGGCTTCACTGTTAATCAAATCTTTTAAGTCCAAATTATATCACCACATTCCTTACCTTTGACAATTAAAGGCTATCCCTAAAGGAGTTACCAACAAAGGTTCTACGGGTTTTACTGTTTTGATGCCGATTTCTTTTTCAAAAACCTGTTCAAATTTATCAAAAACACAGGCCCCGCCGACCACATAAATGGTGTCGACATCATAGCCCTGGATAAAACGATGGACAATTGACGCCATCTTTTCCACAACTGGTTTAATGACTGGAAATATCTTCCGCTGGTCTTCATGCTTTTTCATTTCTTCTGCTTCTTCAAAGCTGATATGATAAGCGCCTGCGATGACAAGACTCATATGCGTCCCGCCAGTTGCCTCATCGGCTGTAAAAATGACTTCACCATTTTTCAAAATACTGATACCGGTGGTACCACCCCCAACGTCTACAACAGCTCCGTTCTGGATTCCCAAAACGGTTGCGGCCGCCGTCGGTTCGTCGACCACATTGGTAACGGTAAAATCAGCTGAATCCACAACATTGGAAATAATCTTAGTATTTCCTTCCAAAATTCCAGGTGGGATAGCGGTTGCGGCATTGGCATACGTTAAATCAACACCAATAATATTTTCGACTTCGGATTTTAATGTTCTGACGATGTTCACCGCTCCGAGATAATCCACGACGATCCCGTCTCTTACAACGTGAGCGCCCTGGGTAGCGCCTGCTACCGGACGGTTATTTTCGTCAACAACAGCTACAACGATATTGGCTGTACCAAGGTCGACGCCAACCTTCAGGTTACCCTGATAAGGGTTTGCTCTTTTGGCTTTGATCAGTTCATTAAACTCTAGTATCGTGTCATTACCGCTCTTCCAGTCCATTATTTCTCCTGCTTTTTAACAATTTTTAAAATGTCATTATTTTTAAGTCCGGCAGCATTGGCTTCATCGGTATCAATATGCATTTCATAAGCATATTTCGGTGATACACGTACCAACACATCACGGAAAAGAGTAGGACGCAGCCCACTGCTTTCCACACCTACACAATCGCCATCCTTCAGTCCCAGCTGTTCTGCAATGTCCGGAGTCATGTGAATGTGACGCAGTGCCGCAATGGCACCATGATCCAGTTCAACACGTCCGCACGGTCCTTCCAGAATAAGTCCCGGTGTTCCTTCCAGTTTTCCGGATTCACGAATCGGTACATTCACACCTAATGTTCGTGCATCGGTCATTGAAAGTTCAATCTGGGTTTCGCTTCTTGCTGGTCCTAAAACTCTAACTTTAGGAAATTCACCTTTGGGTCCAATGATTTTGACACATTCTTCACATGCAAACTGACCAGGCTGTTTAACATCTTTCAAGTTTGTAAGCTGATGTCCTTTGCCGAATAATATTTCGACATGTTCCTGTGTCAAGTGAAGATGTTTATTGGAAACGCCCAACGGCACGCGATTGGGAGCGTCTTTTTCTGCCATTAATTTCTTGACAGTGTTGATGACAATCTCTTCAATCACTTTTCTTTCAATATCATTCATTCGCTTACACCTTTTCTTTAAGATCTATGGATCTGCTGTTCGCAAGGATTATTCTTCTTCTGTCGGTTGTTCTTCGATTGCTTCATCTTTTTCTTCAGAAATAGGCGTCAGTGTTTTTTCCACTGCGGTTGTCGGTTTTTTCTGGTCATACTTGTTAAAAACCCAGTAAGAGTCCAGTTCCATCCGATCGCGATCCTGTTCCGGATCAAAGCCCATTGTCTGGTTGTTATAGATCATCGGTCCAAGCCCATCGGCCGGACGTGCAATCACTTTTGTACTAAAGACACCGCGGCCTTTGGCACAGGCCGCCGTCGCCGCTTCAACAGCAGCTTTAACGGCACCTACGTCGCCAACGACTTTAATGGTATGCATACCGTCGCCTTTAGCGGATTCTAACCCAAGCAACTCGACATTTGCTGATTTCACAGCAGCATCAGTGGCTTCAATGGCTGTTGCCAGCCCAATCGCTTCAATCAACCCTAATGCTTGTCTCAAATAAATCCCCCCTCACTATTTAGCACTGCCAATGTCTTTAAAAGGCATTCGTTTTACAAGTCTGGCCGCATTTGCGCCAATGGCTCTGAGGGTATTCTCATCATCCTGAAGACAGACAGAAAACAGCGGAGCGTTTTCTTTCAGCTTAATGTAATGTAAAACAATACTGTCGCCGATACCGATGCCCACACCGAGATGTGAGACCTCAGCCGCTTTGTAAGCCAGCTCAACGCCGTCATTGTTGTCCTTTTCTTCAAGAGAATAAGGTAAACCTTCTTCTTCGATGCCTAATAAAACCTGTGTGACAATGCTTTTATTGACAGAGTTTTTATTGTAATAAACCTTTATTTCTGGTTTTGGAGCTTCGAAGTTCACGTTCATGTTATTCACCTTCGCCGTACGCAAGTACTAATCCGGTGGCAACTGCGTTTCTTGGACCTTCTACACTTCTTATATTTGCTCTACCTGCTACAATACTAAATTTTGATAAAGCATCCGTTACCAGCTGCGGAATCTCGAAGTCGAGCGCAGAGCCACCGACCAATGTAACAAACTCGATGTCTCTTACATTACCAGTTGGGCTGACGCGTTCCAATGAACGAATCGCGTTGACAACAAAAACTTTGGTTTTTGCTTCTCGGCGCACAGTACGGATTCTTTCCAGCGAATGGTTTCCTGGAATCGGAACCATGCCACTTGGTGTCAGAATAACGACACGTGCAAATGATCTCGGATCTAATGGTTCATCAAAAAATTGAACAGTTCCATCTTCATGACGAATATGGAATAAGCTTTCTACCTTTGCTAAAGGATATTTTTTAATATCTTCTGCCAGACCTGAGTCCTCGAAACCAAGTTCTGAACCGATAAGCATGGTGACCATGTTACCAGCGCCTGCCAGATGAATAGAATGTATTTCGCCAGCCCTGTTAATAATAGCAGCATCTGTCGATCCTGCGCCCATGTCAATGATCGCGAGCGGTTTATTGCTCCCCGGGGTGGTTAACGCACCGCGGATCGCCATGTCAGCTTCAACACCGCCGACTTCAACCTTAACGTTCAGTTCTTTTTCAAGAACTTCAGCAATCATGTTCATCTGTAATTTATCAGCCTTAACCATCGCGGCGATACCAACAGCATTTTCCATGGAAAATTCGTCGGCCATACCACCCTTTACGCTCTGAGGCACAAAGGTGTCAACAGCTAATAAATCCTGAATTTTGATGTTTTGAGGATTCTGTTCAGTCAGGTTTGACATAACCTGTCTTACCTTTTCGAGCATACCGCCGGCGTTTGTCCCGGCTTCCCCCTTAACATCTTCGACAGGCGCAACGCTTCGGATTGCATCCATGATGATTTCCGCGCCTTCATCAACATTAACTTCGGCTTTTTTATGTTCGCCCTGGATAATGATTTTACCAGCTGGGATTTTACGTTCTTTAACGTCCCCTGCTGGTGTTTTGATGACAACGGCAGAACGGTTCCCGATCAAGGCTCTTGATACAGGAACAACTTGTTTGGTTTCATCTGAGGATAAATCGAAGACTGTTGCAATCCCATAAGGATTGGATAATTGTTCAACAACGGCTCCTGGAGCTGCTACTTCTACAGCAGCACGCATTCCAAGCGGAACCTTATCAATTAAAGAAACTTCATCGACAATCGGGATCTGTTTGTTCAAACGGTTATTAATTAAAACGCCATCATCACGCTGGACAATGGCACCATTTACAAAAATGCCGTTTTCAACGGCCTGATTAATAATGCTGGAGGAACTCTCAAAGTCAACTTCACGCGGAATGATGACAATAACCGAGTCGCCTTTTTTAACACTATTAATTTCCCTTATGTTTACAGTAACACCAACGCCGGTCCCCAATCCTCCCGGTGTGGAAGGATTGTGACCGATCATGGTTGATTCTGTAATAATTGTCTCAGTAATAGTTTCCATAGCCACATCACCAATAACTGGAGCGGCTTCATTGATTCTAATTAAATCAACATTATCAACAGTTAAGTTTGCTTTTTCTAGGGCTTGTTTTAGAGAGGCGAACACTCCATGAATATTTTGACGTGTCCCTTTCATACCAGTGGTACTAACGATGCCACTGCTCAGGAACTCAGGTTTTCCGTCAGTATATCGGGCAAGCGCCGTTTCGGTACTTGCGTTACCAATATCAATACCTGCAATAATCATATCGCTTCCTCCAAACAATTTCCTGGATTATATTGTGTTTACTTAAATTCTTTAGATCTCTTTCTTACATAGTAAACTTCAGCGGCTTCTGCTACTAAAGCTGCAGAGATAGGTGCATTGTACTGAGTTTTCAGTTCTTCTGAGATAGCTAACAGTTCATCTTTAGTAGATTTGTAAGGTCTCAGTGCATTGTAGATTTCAAGTAAACGAGCATCTGGAACAGCGATCAATTCAGCAGCTCTTCTTAAGTTGCCTGCGAATGCATCACGATGTACAGATTCAGCTACCTGAGCCTGTAATTCCAGAGTTTCTGGTCTGATTCTTAAATCTTCAGCGGTTAATTCACCAGCTAATAATTTATCCAGTGTTAATTCTTTGTACTGTTTGCCAGTAGCAGAGATAATTAATTCTGGTCTCTTATCACCGATTGGGTAATCATCTTTTGTAACTTTGTCGCCACAAGCACAAGAAGGTGCTTCAGCTGGTGCAGCTGACATAGACGCCATAACTTGTTTAACGATCTGTTCTAACATTTGTTCTTGAGTCATTCTATCCACCTCCTATTTGAATGTAACTTTCATTTCTACAGGTTTCTTACCTGGCACAACATGTTCTGTTTCTTTAATGTGTAACAGAGCAGCTTTAGCCTGATAAGCAGGACGAGCCATCTGGTCATTACGAACCGGAACTGGAGCCGGGCTTTCGCCTTTAGCATATTTAGCAGCATTTTTACCGATGGCACGATAGGTGTCTAAATCGATCAAAGGAGCCTGAGAGAATAATTCCAAGTTAGATAACTGTGGTAAATCTTTCTGGTGGATTAAGCAGGTGCCTTTTGACTGTAAGCCAACAGCAACGCCAGAACCACTCAGTTCAGCAGCGTCATGTCCGCATACAGCAACGTCGGAGCTTCTGTATACTTTGATAACACGAGCTTTTAAACCTTCTTCTTCGATACCGGCAATAATTTCTTTTAAGATTTTATCATGAGGTACGCCAACAATATTTTCTGTCTGGAATTCAGCAAAAGCTGGAGCTAAACCAATCAGAACTTCGTCAGCAGCAACGCCCTGCTGAACATCCCCTACTGGAGTTAATTCAACAGAACCTGCAGCAGCAGCGGCAGAAGCAGCCGGAGCAGCAGGAGCAGCATCGCATGCAGGAGCAGCGCCGCTCATTTCATTTAAAACATCTTCGATGATACTTTTTAACATTTGTTCATTAATAGCCATTCTACTACACCCCTTTCCTTAAATGCTGGCTGGGTCAACAGCCCATGGAATATCCTGAATTTCTTTCCATCTTTCATCACTGATTACATAACCAGTCATTGGACCATGGTAGTCATTCATGTAGTTAACTGCAGAAACAACTTCCCAGTCAGATGTGATCATAGAAGCGGTGTGTAAGTAGTCACCAGCACATTTCTGTAACTGAATGTTGAAGATAGATTCAGCAACATCTCTCATGCCGCCGCGGTCTAATGCTTTAACGAAGTCAACAGCAGTTGCGCGGTTTACTAAGTCTTCAGCAGCTTTCAGGTCAGCAACTACGTCACGGTCAGGCATATCCTGAGAACCGTTAGCGTATGTACCAGCTTCAACTTCTTCATCGGTGATTTCCGGTAAGCCTAATTCACGGAAGATAACCTGCATAGCACGGGCAGCTTTTGCACGGGCGGCAACAACAGTATCTTCATCAGCTGGCTGTAAGCCGGCGTCGATCTTAAGGTCGCGCTGGATTACGTTCCAGTCATCATAGTCTTCAGCATCCCAGTTAGAACCTGCGAACATGTTGTCGTAGTTTGGTGTAGAAGAGTAACCAGAACAGATATAGTCCGTACCTGGTACCATCTGCATTAATGAACGAGCAACTCTACGAAGGTCTGAGTGGGTGAAGGTCTGGTCATTAGAAGAAGCACATTCAAGGTCTAAACATGCTGCTAATAAGTTTTCAGCCAATACTTCACGGATACCGCCAGGTACACCGGCAGGTACACCGATACAGGATACGGAACCATTCTGAGTACCCTGAACGCCAGCGCCTTTTGTTACATATAAGCAGCGGGCTTCCAAGTATAACATGGATTTACCTTCGGCATAACCCATCTGTACTTCAGAACCGGAACCGGATGTAAAACGCATCTTAAGGCCACGGGAAGCGTAGCAGGATGCTAAGAATGCTTTAGAGTAAGGAGTATCATCGCCATCCATGAATACTGGTTCTGTACCATATACAGAAATCGTTTCAGCATAAGCGGTGTAGCCCTTCATACCTAAGTCAAGTTCGGTCGCTTCTTCAACAGCACACTGTGTTAAGATACCAGGACGGCCAACATTTGCGCCAACCATGATCGCTAAGGCGTTGAAAGGAGCGTAACGAGCGATACCAACGGTTGTTTCCATTTCGTCGAAACCACGGATAGCAGCTTCAGCAGCGTCACACGCGATCTGAACCATGTTATCTTTAACGTTGGTAACGTGGCACTGGTTAGAAGGCATTAAGCGGGCACGCATTTTTGTCTGTGCCATCATCATTTCCAGTACTGTCATGTTACCTAAAACTTCGGTAATTTTAGCAGGAGTAATGGAAGTAGTAATGTCTACAACAGTTGCTCTTGGTACGTTGATATCACAAAGCATACGAGCAATTTCCAGAGAATCCATTGCCATGTATTCCTGTGCTTTTTCTGTACGGATACCGTAGTTTGCGATGAAGGTATCGAGCATATCGAATTCTGCTCTTGCCTTACCGTCCATTTCTACGATAACGCCATTTTCAATTTTTAAGCTCGGAGTAGGATCTCCGGGGTTATTCATTGCAATAAGACCTACTTCAGGCCATTCTTTTACGAAACCGTCCTTTTTAACCGGACGAGCATCTAACGCTTCAAATCTTTTTGATCTCATAGTCATTCCTCCTCTTTTCTATAACTATTTCGCTACTGCTTCTTAAATATAAGGAGTTGTAGAAGATGGTGCAGGACCAGCCATAGCTTCCAGAGCTGGTTTACCAACTTCTCTTGCAGCGTAAATAGCTTGACGAACAGCACCTGCGTCGCCAGAGAAGAAAATCATGGACTCGTTTGAATACTGTGTGCCACCATTATCAGGTGAAGCATAACCAACTAATTCTACGTTAGCAGCTTTTAAAGCAGCATCAGACATTAATACGCCGATACCTGCAGGAGCGCCTACAACGATACCGAATGCTTTACCAATTGGAGCGCCTAATACCATGTTGCAAGCGAAAGAAGCTCTTGCTGTGTACTGGAATTCCAGATGGCCAGCGTCGTTTCCGTATACATCGCCGAAAGTTCTGTTTAAGTCATTTAAAGCGACTTCAACAGCACGTTTAGCATCAGATACGTCTTCAGCACCGAAAATAATTAAAGAACCGTGACCAGCGCCACCTTTTGTATCTCTTGCGAATTCGCAGGAAACAACTTCTGTGTTGGTAGCTTTAACAGCTTCGTCAGCTGCGAAAACCTGAGGGCCAGCACCAGTACGAGCGGATAAAATACCGATTGATCTATATTTAGGGTCAATTTTCATTGCTTCATGTAACTGAGAGTCTACATTAGCGATTACGAAACCAATGGTGTCACCAATGGCGGTTCCAACGAATTCAGTTAAGCCACAAACACCAGTTGCTGCTGCACAAGTACCTGTTTCTTCAACTTCATCCATTTTTTTCATGACTTCTTCCATCAATTTGTTCATTAAATCATCTTTCATTAATCTACACCTCCATTAAATTTAGATTAAAAACTAGGTAACATTTTTTCCACATCTTGATGTGGTCTTGGGATAACGTGTACAGAAACAACCTGACCTACTTTGTCAGCTGCAGCTGCGCCAGCGTCTACGGCTGCTTTTACAGCACCAACATCGCCACGAACCATAACGGTTACTAAACCAGAACCGATTTTTTCATAGCCTGTTAATACTACATTTGCAGATTTAACCATTGCATCAGCTGCTTCAATACAGCCAACAAGACCTTTGGTTTCAATCATACCTAAAGCTTCATTTGTCATAAGCTTTGCCCTCCTTGGTTGATATTAATATTCTTACTGTTACTATTTTAATCCATATACGGGAGTAATTACTTGCACTATTGTTATAAAATTATTGTCCGATTGCCGCTTTTTTTGAAAACGGTTTTCAATTTGGTTTCTTTTTGTCTTTGACCTTTCAGAGCCCTATCTTTTTTTGTCTTTTCCCGATATTATTTTGTGAATTTTCGTAAAATAAAAACAGGAAGTGCATTTTTCAATCACACTTCCCGCTTCTCAGACCTGTTTTCTACGTGTTTTTATAGGTTTATCTTTTTTTGCTTTAAGAATAAAATCAGGAAATTTCCTTTTCTTCTTCCTTTTCTTCGCCACTGTCGCCCTTTCGCAGACGCCTGTACTCTGTCGGCGTCATTCCTGTGCTTTTCTTAAAAACCTTACTGAAATAATTTGGCTCATGGTAGGACAAATCCAGCGCGATATTGATAATCGGCACATCAGTGTTGAGCAGCATATCCTTGGCAATCTCAATTTTTCGTTCGGTGAGGTAGGTGACAAAATTGACGCCGGTTTCTTTTTTAAAGATTTTACTCAGATAGTAAGAGCTCATGTTGGCGTACTCGCCCACCTGATCCAGAGAAATGTCCTTATGGCAGTTCCGGTCAATATAATTCAGGATATCCTCAATATTATTCTTCCGGTTTTCCTTATTGTCCATGAGGTGATCGAAAATTTTGTCAATAACCTTCATAATTTCGACCTTCAGATCGTATCGGTTTTTATAGGACGTCACAAATTGCTGGTTGTTCTTCATACGCAGCGGACTTTTGATGTCGTAGCCGCAGGTATCCATGGAGACAATGTTCAGCTCTTCCATAAAATGCTGAATCTCATTCTGGATGGACATCAGGTCGTAGCCATAGTGGTCATAGAGCAGATCCAGGTATTCGGTGAGGACGCTTCTGGTGTCGCTGTATTTTTTCTGGACAACCGCGAAAATGACTTCACTCATCTTCTCGTCAAATTTATTTTTTGCGTTTGCTTTTAATGTAGAGATCACCATGTTGATGGATTCCATAAGCTGCTGGGGCCTGATAGGCTTCAGCAGGAAATCATCCACACGGGCTTTGATGGCCTGGTGGGCAAAATCGAACTCGTTAAAAGCAGTGATTAAAATGACCTTTTTTTCCTGATCCTCTTTTTTGATGGCGCGCAGCACATCAATACCATTGATTTCCGGGATATTGATATCCAGAAGAACAATGTCAGGATCCAGCCTTCTGATCTCTTCCAGGGCAACGCGTCCTGAAGACGCTTTTCCAATGACCGTGATATTTTTACCGTACTGACTTAAAATCAATTCAATCGCTTCAATTTCCAGATGTTCGTCTTCTACGATAAATAATTTATACATTTAAACCTCTCCCTAATAATGCCTTACGGGGTATCTTAATCATCACTTCAGTCCCTTTACCAACTTCACTGTTGATCTTAATACCAAATTCAGGGCCATAATAATATTTTAGCCGTTTATTGGCATTGTTAATGCCAATACCCGTATTTTTGTCATTACCCTGCGCCTCTGGGTCGTAGTTGCCATCAAGGATCTTTTCAATCAACTCCGGAGCGATTCCCTTTCCATCGTCAATAATGCGGACCGTCACGATATCGCCGTCCTGTTCTCCGGTGATCATCACCTTGCCGCCGGCAGCATGGGGTTCAATCGCATGATTGATCGCGTTCTCCACAAAAGGCTGGATCGTCATGAAGGGGCACATCACCTCTTCGGCGTCCTCGTCGATGTGAATGGAATAATCCAGACGCTCTCCCAGGCGCATCTTCTGAATCGAGAGGTAATTTCGCACATGCTCAACCTCTTCCTTCAAAGTAACGATATTGGTGTTTTCCTTTTTTAAAGTATAACGCATCATATCCGAAAAGGCATAGATCATCTCCTGGGTCTTTTCGGCATTTTCAAGAAGAGCCAGACGCCCGATGGTATTGAGGACATTAAAGAGGAAGTGCGGATTGATCTGGGCCTGCAGCGCCTTGAGATCCGCCTCCTTGAGGGCCGCCTCCACTTCACTTCTCAGCTTGACCTCTTCCATGAGCTCGAGGTTTTTGTTGTGCAGCTCTTCCTGCATGATGTGAATCATCTGCTTTTCGACCAGATAATTGGCAATCGTATACAAAAGGTCCGCAGCAGCGTGAACCTGTTTCAGAGTGGTCACCATCGTCTGATCATAAAGCTTCTGAAGCTCCGGATTACCTGAGAAATCGGTGAGCTCGGAAACAGAACCGAGAGGCAGCTTTTTCATTCCCTCCTCGTCAATCCGGATCTGGCCGGACATAATGGCACCCAGATAATTCCCCTTGACCATGATCGGAACTGCTAAATCTACGAGGCCTCCATGACAGATATAGATTGAGGGTTTTCCTGAACGGGCAGACTCAATGCCTCCGTGAGCGTCAGAACGATAGCAGCACTCGAGACACTTGGCGTCCTCCCGCACCTTGGTGCAGTAGCCGGAAAAATTACTGTATTCCGTAATGGGGTTTCCCTTGTAATCTACGGTGATGGTCGCAAAGCCTGTTGCATCTGAAAAAGAATCTTGAATTTTCTGCAGCACTTCCACATCGATGATATCTGTGATTTTTAATAAGACTCTCATAGATTAACCTCTTTATCTTAATGATCTTACTTTAAAAACTCTTGTTTGAATAATATTATAACACAAACGTGCACTTTTTTAACCAAATTTTTGACATTTTAGATTATTTTGACTGAAATAGGCATTAAATTGTCCAATAATTAAGAATCATTTTAATTTGATGGCAAAATATTCCTTTTTTATTTACTTTCCTCTTTTAAATATAAAAGTCATATTTTTACTCCTGTAACCTTTTTAAGGTTTGTTTAAAGATTCTGAGCGCGAAAAACAGCAATATTTTGCCCTCAGAGGATTCTTGCATTGACCGCTGCTTTTCTTCTATCTTATAATAAGACTAATAAATATAAAGGAGAACTGCCCATGTCCACACAAACCGACCTTTTAAAAATACTGGAGGAAAACCGGGGCGACCCTGTGTCTGGCGAAGCGCTGGCAGAAGAGCTGAACCTCTCCCGGAGTGCTGTCTGGAAGGCCATCAAGGCCCTCAGAGATAAGGGCTACCAGATCACGTCCAAAACCCGGCAGGGCTACACGCTGTGTAAAAGCAACGATATTCTCTCCGCTGCTTCCATCGCACCCTGGCTGAAGGACCCGGCGCAGGCGGAGCGTCTGGAGGTCTACCCTTCCCTTGACTCCACCAACAGCCTTGGCAAGGAGCGGGCCCTGGCCGGAGCGCCGGACGGCACAGTCATCATCGCGGAGTCCCAGACCGGCGGACGCGGGCGTATGGGGCGCACCTTTTTCTCGCCCGGCGGCTCCGGGATTTATCTGAGCATGATCCTGCGGCCCGGCACGGCCATCAGCCAGTCCCTTTTCATCACCATTGCCGCCAGTGTTCTGATCCGCCAGGCCATCGCGGACGTGACAGGCCTGGAGCCTGAGATTAAATGGGTCAACGACCTCTACATAAAGGATAAAAAAATCTGCGGCATTCTCACCGAGGCTGCCGCCGACTTTGAAACCGGGAATATTGACTACATTGTCCTTGGCGCCGGGATCAATTTTACCGAACCAAAGCAGGGTTTTCCCGAAGAACTCCAGCCGGTGGCAGGCGCCCTCTTTAAGGAAGCGCCGAACGGGCAGCTCCGCAGCCGGCTGGCCGCCGAGCTGGTCAACTGCCTGAGCCGCCTCACCTGCATTCCTGAGGCCGGCGCCGTCATGACGGACTACCGGAAGCACTCCATGGTGATCGGAAAACCGGTCACTATCCTGAACGGTCGGGAAACCCTGGAGGGCGTGGTCAGCGACATCAATGACGCGGGACATCTGATCCTAAAAAAAGACGATGGAACCTTTCAGTCCATCGTCTCTGGCGAGGTCAGCCTACGGCTGCGATAATTTCAGGGAACCGGACGTTTTCTGCCGGTCCTCTCCGTTTTTCTTCTCATTAAAGTTCAGCAGCATGGCTGAGCTGATGATGACCGCCACCGAGCCCACATTGTGGACCAGCGCGCCGGCCACCGGCCCCATGACCCCGGTCATGGCCAGCACCACCGCCACGGCGTTGAGCGCCTGGGACAGAAAAATATTGATGCGGATGGTCCGCATCGTTTTCCGGGACAGGGTCATCAGATAAGGTACCTTCATCACATCATCTCCCACAAACACCGCGTCGGCGGCGTCCATGGCGATGTCTGAGCCGATATCTCCCATGGCCAGACCCACGTCGGCTGTCTTGAGAGCCGGCGCGTCGTTGATGCCGTCGCCGATCATACAGACCTTTTCCTGCCCCTTCCGCTGGAGCCGTTTGATCACGACGATCTTATCCTCGGGCAGACAGCCGGCTTCAACGGTGTCAATCCCAGCCCGCTCTGCCATATAAAGCGCCGCGGCCCGGTGGTCGCCGGTGATCAGGGCTGTTTTAAGCCCCTGTGCTTTCAGTTTTTCAACCATATTCGGCGCATTGTTGCGGAGAGTATCTGCCAGCACTGCGTAGCCTGCTGCTTTTCCATCCACCGCGATATAAATAATAGTACCGCCCTCACTCAGGTATTTTTCCGCTGATTTTTCAAGTCTTTCCGTCATCGAAACACCCATCGCGTCCAGAAGTTTTCGGTTTCCGGCTGCGATTTCATGCCCCTCTACCACCGCGCAGACGCCCTTGCCGGGCAGCATTGTAAATTCCGACGGTTCTGGCAGCCGCTCCGGATGGCCTTCGGCATAATGTTCTGAGACCGCTTTGCCGAGAGGATGCTCGGAGCGGGCTTCGGCGGCTGCGGTCCATTTGAGCAGCGCGTCCTTTTCCCACCCCTCCTCACACTCAAAAGCACGCACGCAGGGCTTTCCGTAGGTGATGGTGCCGGTTTTGTCAAAGGCAATGCGCCCCACGGACGCAAGCCGCTCCAGCGCATCGCCAGACCGGATCAGAATCCCGTTTTTCGCCGCGTTGCCGATCCCTGCCATGATGGCTGTGGGCGTGGCGAGCACCAGCGCGCAGGGACAGAATACCACCAGGATGGTGACCGCCCGGGTCAGTTCTCTGGTCACCAGGCCAGTGACAACGGCAGCGGTCAGCGCCAGCACCACAATGACCGTAGCCCACCGGTCTGCCAGGTGCGCGATGGGCGCGCGTCCCGCGTCGGCCGACGCCACCAGACGGATCATCCGTTTCAGGGAGCTGTCCTCCGCCGCCCTGGTCACGCGGATGTCCACTGTCCCAAACTGGTTCATGGTCCCGCAGAATACCTCATCACCCTTTTCCTTATCGACCGGCAGGGATTCTCCAGTCATCAGGGACTGGTCCACCGCCGTATCGCCGCAGAGGACCATACCGTCTACGGGTATTTTTTCTCCGGGCAGCACACGCACTGCTTCGCCTACTGCCACGTCCTCCACATTGATGACGACTTCCACGCCATCCCGCATCACACGGGCCTTTTCCGGCGTCAGATCCACCAGACGCTCAATGCCTTTCCGGGCTTTATTCACGGTTCTTTCCTCCAAATAGCCGCCAAGGGTCATGATGACCGCGATCTCGCCCGCCGCGAAAACCTGGCCGATGGCCACTGAGGCAATGATGGCGATGGAGACCAGCACATCCGCCCGGATGTCAAATTCCTTTATCACTGCGGACACCGCGCCGATGATAATCGGCAGGCCGCATAAAACAACCGCAATCCACGATAAATTAAAAGCCAGACGGCCGCCCGCCACAAAATGGATTCCCAGAGCCAGCGCCGAGATTATCATGGCCGCAACCGTTCTTTTTTCTTCATCCTTTAGCCAAGTCATCCTGATTTCCTCCTTGTCTACTCTATACCCCTATAGGGTATGTCGATTTTTTGAAAAAGTCAAGAGGAAGGTAAAAATTTATCTTTAGTTTGGTACGGCGCGTTTCAGACCGTACCCAAATGAACCAATATCAAGAGACGAAGCCTTTTACCTAAGGAAGAAAAAGCCGTCCTGCGGGCTTCAACCTGCCAACAGTATCTTCTTGCATAATGCAGACCTCTCTGCTCTCTAATGTCCGGCTGTTCATGCCAAGCGGCACAACTCCTGGCCGTTGACACAGCGCCTGGATGCTTTTTCTTATCTGGATGAAAGGCGCAGTCTCGGGCTCCGCCACTTCCTGCAAAGGGGTACGGCGCGTTTCAGACCGTACCCAAAAACAACCCGTATCGCGGCGATACGGGTTGAAGCTTATAGCTTTTCTTTTACCTCTCTCTTTTTCAGCCAGCGGAACAGCAGCACGGTCATGGCGATGGTCAGTATGGCTGAGGGCAGGCCCACGACAATGACAAAGGTCTGTAGGGCGTTGATACCGCCGCCGAGCTTCAGCACCGCCACCCCGAGAATGGCGATGGCGATGGACCAGGACAGGCGGTTCCAGCGGGCGGGCTGGCTGATGTCGGTCATTTCCTCTGACGCGATACAGCCCATGGTAAAAGCGCAGGAATCCACACAGGTGGCCAGAAAAACAAAGTACAGAAGAATCACGCCCACAATGATCCCATTTTTAAAGGGCAGCTGATCCAGCATGGCCAGCACTGCGTAATTGCTCCCCTGTTCGGCGTTGATCTTTGCCAGATCCACCACGCCGCTGCTCTGCAGCTTGAGGGCGTAGTTTCCCAGCACACAGAAAATTGCCATGGTGCCGGCCGATCCGGCGCCCATGATGCCGAAAACCAGTTCGCGGACGGTTCGTCCCTTGGATACTCTGGCGATAAAAATAGCCATGAAGGGCACTGAGGCCACCCACCAGCTCCAGTAAAAAACTGTCCAGTCCTGGGCAAAGGTTCCGCCGCCGAATACATCGCTGTAGCTGTTCATGCGGAGGAAATTGCTGAGCAGGGTCCCGAATTCCTCGACCGAGGCTGCCAGAATATAGCGGGCGCCGCTGGCAAAAAAGATAAACAGAATGACGCCGATGAGCAGATACATGTTAATGTCACTGAGAATCTTGATGCCCTTGTCCAGCCCACGGTAAACGCTGATGGAGAAAATAAACATCCAGACCACCAGCACAACGACCTGAAGCTCTGTGGTGTCCGGCAGCCCGGTAATTTTACAGATGAGCACAGAGAGCAGGGGTACCCCTAAGCCAAGGGCCGGCGCAAAGGTGCAGAAGGTCGCAAAAATCGTCACGATGTCAATGGCTTTGCCCGGAACGCCTTTCGCGGCCTTCTCACCGATCAGGTCAGTCATCACGCCGGATATTTTCAGGTTTCTGCGCTTCAGCACCAGAAAATAATAGGAGACCACCAGGCCGGACAGCGCGTAAAAGGACCAGGCCACAGGCCCCCAATGAAACAGGCCGTAGGGAATGGCGATGTTGAAGGCCTCAAGGGAGTAGGGCTCATAGCCAAAGGGCGGCGACGCGATGTAATTCAGCGGCTCGCACACGGACCAGAGGATGGCGGAGGAGCCGATGGCAGAGAAGAAAATCATGGCCAGCCAGCTGTAGAAGCTGTAGGCTGGCGGCTCCCCCTCGCCGCCGAGTCGGATCTTGCCGTAACGGCTGCAGCCCACCACCATACAGACAATGAACACCCCCAGCCCGAAAAGCAGGAAAAACCAGTCGAATTTTGTGATGACAAAGTTCCTGAGCACACCCGATACAGAGAGCGCCTGTTCTGGAAAAGCAAGGCAGGCCGCAGATACCAGGAGCATGAGCAGCAGCGCGCCGAAAAAAATGGTTTTATCAATGGGGATTTTGTTTTTTTGCGGGTCCATATTCCACTTCCGTTTCTTAAATTCAAAAACAAAGACGGGCTTGCCTGCAGCGCGCCCGTCTATGCCGTTTACTTAATTAAATATTTTTCAATAACTTTCATCTGTTCCGTTGTTTTTTCCGGTTCCTGGTAGGCAGCCAGGCGTTCAGCTACCTTTTCGGATGCCTTTTCTTTAACGGATTTTTTATCCTCTGTCTGCCAGGTGTTATAGTCTACCTTCACAAACAGATCGGGCACATAGTGCTCATTGCGGTATTCTTTGGGGGTACGGCCAGACATAAAGTTGCCTCTCGGGCCGACCTTGCTGATCTCTTTAGTATAATCTTTATTGTAGTCAATGGCAATCCCCTGGGTCATACGTTTCAGCATCTTGATGAGCTGTTCGTCCGCCACATATTTTTCCAGCGAGCTGACATTAAAGCCACTGAGCATGCCACAGCTGAAGAAAATCAGGTCTGTGCCGCTGAGGGTGCCGCTCATCAGGTTAAGGGTGGATTCGACCCCTGCCTGGTAGTCAACATCAATGGCGTCGTTGAGGGCGCCGGAGGTTCTGAACGGCATTCTGTAATATTTGGCCATGGCGGCGCTCGCCAGCGAGATCAGGGCTGTTTCGGTGTTGCCCAGAGCCATGGATACTGCTCTCAGGTTCGTGGAAGTGGAGGTGCTGCCGTAGAAAATCGGCAGGCCCGGTTTGATGAGCTGGATGAGCACGGTGACGGCCAGCAGCTCTGCGTTGTTCTGGATAATGGTGCCCAGAATGGAGGCCGGGCTTGTGAGCACCGGCAGTGAGCAGGTAGCCAGCTGCATGGGCTGGTTCAGCTCGCAGTAGGCAAACATGGCGTCCAGACTATCCTTGACCCATGCCAGCGGCGAGATCGGACTAATACAGCCAACCGCCACATATTTGTCATGGACATCTACGAAATCCTGTATCATTTTAACCACATTAGTGGCAACAGTCCCGGAATCGTGCAGCTTGGTTGCCAGCGCCGTCAGCGAAATCGGCAGGGTTGTATAGTTCAGCAGCGCGGCGGCCATGTTGTAGGAGCGGTCTTCTCTCGGGACGTCATAGGTATCGCAGAGCAGAAGATGGGTCATGTCAATACAGTCACTGGTCTGTACCAGCTTGCAGATATCGACATAGTCGTGCATTTCGGCAAAACGGAACTCACCGTTTTCCATCACGTACGGCGGGCTGCCGGCTGTGGCCATGGTGAGGCTTCCCCCGCCCATGTGATAGCTAGTGCCGTCCGGGCGCAGAATATCAAATTCCTGGCTGACGGTAGACAGGCCTTTGGCAATGAGCTCATCGGTAAAATGAACGGTATAGCCATCCACAGTGGCGCCGTGTTTTTTGAAAATTTCAACCGCGCGGTCATCCTCGAACACGCAGCCGGTTTCCTTCAGTAATTTTGCAGACTGTTCGTGAATAAATTCAACATCCTTAGCCTGTAAAAACAGTTTTTCAAGTTCCATATGATTGTTTGTCTCCTTATAATTCTCAGATTCTTTTTGAATGGCTTACGCCTGTGTTTTTTCAGTGGGTTCTTCGATTGAGATCCCCTTTTTCTTATTGTAGACCAGTACCAGCAGTGCGCAGCCCATAGACAGGATCGCGCTGACGCCCAGGGCGATAAAGATATAGGTATAGGCCTGGTTTCCATAGCTGTCCAGCCATTTACCGGCGATCGGTGATACGAACATATCGGGCAGGAAGCCGATCAGTGACAGAATACCCGAGGCAGAGCCGAAGATAGCTGCCGGCACCTTGGTTTCTGTGAACAGGGAGGATTCAACCCCATATGCCCCGCTTAAGAAGAAGGACAGAATCATGATCAGGATAATGGCCGGAATCATAAAGCCTGCGGTCTGCGGTGCCAGAACGATGACAAAGAGGCAGACGGCCGTGATGGCCATACAAAGCAGGATGGTTTTGGCCGGTGATTTGATCTTTGTCGCCAGAGCCCCGATGATCGGTGATGAAAAGAGCGACGTACCGTACATACGGATATTGCCCATGAGCGCAGCCATAGCGACGCTGGCGCCAAATACCGCCTGTACGTAAGGCACCGTATAGCTGAGTGAGGTATAAACCGTATAGGTAAAGAACATGCACAGGGTTGTCAGCCATACACCAGGGTGCTTAATGGCTGCCACCAGCTCAGATAAATCGAATTTTTTCTTGGTTTTGATGATTTCGCCTTCAAATTTCGGAATCAGGAAGAAGGATGCCAGGGCAAAGGCGATGTTTAAGAATGCGTAGAACATGAGCACCATGTTGAAGCCGGAAGCCGGATCTGCAAAGAGGTCGAAAATCCACATGGAAATGAAGTTGACCACTAAGCCGAGAATCCCGACGATCCCGTAGCTGATGCCGATATTTCTGGAATAGGTGTTGTCTGTGCTGACAAGGCGGATACCCTTATAGCGGACGCCCCAGTAAATAAAGGTCGTGCAGACCCCCATGAGCAGGAAGATCACCTTCAGAGTCTCATAGCTCGGCAGTGTCGCGTACCAGAAAGTTAAAATTGCAGAAAGACCAAAACCGGCAGTCGCCAGGTATTTGACGCGAATTTTATCTGCCAGAATACCGCCGGGCAGGTAAGAAATCATGGCCGTTGTGCCATAAAGGCCGTAGAGCACACCAAGCTGTTCGTTTGAGAGCGCAAGGCTCTGTAAAACCGGTTCATAAAAGACGTACCGGATCAGAAATGTCAGATAAACTACTACTGCACCGGAGCTGATAATACCGATTACCGCGTTCCGGGTAAAGCCGCTGATGCTTTCGTTTGTTACTTCGTTTTTATTCATTTTTCCCCTCCATAAAAACTGATAACACTTGGGTCCGGACCATGTGTCATATACAAGTATGCTACAACTATAACACGTGCAACGGTTTCTGTCAATAGAATTTGATCAAAAAATATATAACAGATGATATAACTGTATATATCAATAGAACAATGAGGTTCACCTGTGCAAAAAACAAAGGGTATCGCGGCGATACCCTTTGTCTTTAATATTTCATTTTCAACTGCATTTCCTCACAGGGCACATAAGTTTCCGACACCCCGACAAGCTGTCCGCTCTCAGTGCGGTAGGTCTGCCTGAACTCAAAGACTCCGTCATCGGCGTCAATGAACAGTCTGTCCCGGACCGGGGCGTTGTCCGTCATGAGTGTGATCTCAAGCTCCTTGTAAATATCGTAATTGCCCAGCACCAGGTTCAGCGAATCCATGAGGCGCTCCGGGTTTCGGACCGGCGAGGCACTCCGGACATTGTGGATAATGTACTTGACATCCAGACCAATGGGCATATCCCGGTTATACAGAATCCGCACAGCCCGCAGACAGCGGGTCTGAGACGGAATCTCCAGTCCAAACCGATCCCAAAGAGCCCCGCTGCTCACCTCCTCAATGGTCTCAAGGCGGATGTCGGTCAGATGGTCGATGCTTTTGGTCTCATGAAAGATCATGGTGTAGGTTTTATGGTTGCCTGAGCTCACAAAGAAGCCCTTGCGGTCCACCACATACACATAACCGCGCTCCTCCAGAATCGCCAGGCTTTTCTTTACCGTGACCGGCGTGGTCGTGTAAATTTTCGAGAACTCCCGCAGCGAGGGGAGCTGTTCCTCAGGCTTGTAGTCGCCTTTTTCAATTTTGGCCTGAATGTCATTCAGAATAAATTCATAGGTCTTCACAGCGCACCTCTACACTCTGGAATTGCCGCGGAGACGGCACAGATCGCTCTCCACATACAGCTTTCCGTAGCCGATGGGAATATCGTCGGAATCGTAAAGCTTCTGCTCAAAGAGCATCATAAACTTCTGCTTTTTCTGGGGCTCCCCGGTCATTTCCTCGAAAAAGGCGCCGATCCCGGCGTCGGTCATCACACCGGTGACAAAGATTTCCTCCCAGTAGCCAAAGCCGTAATTCTCACCAAAAATGATACTGACCATATCGCGGTAGCTGAAGCTGTCCTCCTTGATGTTCATACCCGGAAAATAAGGAATGTACTTCTCATCCAAAGCCACAGGCCGATCTCCCTGGAACAGCATGGAGCGGATGCAGACAATCTTTGTCTTGGGGGCCACCTGAAGGTGGTAGACCAGCTCGATGGTGGGCGCCATGATTTTGGCGTGGATGAGTTTGGCATGGCTGTAGCCCCCGCGGATGATCTCGTCAATTTTAAAGCCCACCTCAAATTTGTTCAGAGAGTACTCCCGCACATAGGTCCCCTTGCCCGGGGACGACATCAGGTACCCCTCGCCAATGAGCACCTCGATGGCTTTGCGGATGGTCATACGGCTGACACCGTACTCCTCGCAGAGGCCGTTCTCCGATGGCAGCAGGTCGCCGGGCTTATAGATATTGCTGAGAATCTTGATCTTAATGGAATCGGCAATGTTGAGGTATTTGACTTCATTTTTGCTCATCTTTTAACCATCCCTGACAGATTTCCACCCCTTTGATGGCCGATTTGGTATAGGCGTCTGCGCCCACGAAATCACTGACGGTTTTGTTGGCCACACAGCCGCCGATAATGATCTTGACCTGGTCCCGCATGCCCGCCTCCACAAAGGCGTCCACCACTTCCTTGACCGAGGGGATACAGTCAGTGAGCACAGCGCTCAGGCCGATGATCTCACACTTGTACTTCCTGGCCGCCTCCACAAAATCCTGGGCCTTGACATCCACACCCAGGTCCCTGACAATAAAACCGCCGGCCTGCATGGCGCCCTTAAAAATCGACTTTCCGATGTCGTGTATATCCCCCTCGACCGTGCCCAGCAGCATGGTCTTTCCAAACTCCCCGGCTTCGATGCTGTCGTAAATATCACACATATTGGTGTACTCCAGCACATTTTCAAAAATAATACCCACGACCATGAGGTCCGCGATGGAGTACTCGCCGGTCTCATAGCGCAGACCGACCTTTTCCAGCCCCTTATTGAGGGCCATCCAGATATCCTTAGGCGGTGTCCCCGCTGCCACGCAGCGTTTCACAATCTTCAGAACCTTTTCTTCATCCAGCTCCTCAATGGCGTTGATTAACATTTCTAACATAGTGCTCTCTCCAAATTTTTATATAATTGATAGTTGATAGTTATGGAACGCTTTCGCCAAGGCTCAAGCGAGTTAGACAGCAGCTTTCGACCGCTACGGCATGTCAAAAACCTTAAGAGACGAAGCCTTTTACCTAAGGAAGAAAAAAGCGTCCTGCGGCCACTGCTCCCACAATGGTATCTTCCTTACTAAAGTTAACGCTTTATCTCGACAGTGTCCGGCTCTTCCAATCGTACGGCACGATTCGTAGCCGTTTACCGCAGCGCCTGGACCTTTTTTCTTATCTGGATAAAAGGCACAGTCTCGGACTTCGCCACTTTTTCAGCAGTTTGCTCATTGTCGACGGCCGGACGACCAACGGTCTAAGAGAATGGGCAAAATGCAAGGCGCAGGCTTTTTTAAATGAAGGCGCATATTCATAATATGTAACTGAATTTAAAATAGTCTGCAACGCAGCAGTTTGCCCATTATCGACGACCGCTGTAGTATACTTGTCTAGCCAAATTATATCACAGATCCCACAAAAATAGCTTTACTTTTTTTAACACTTCGGATAATAATTTAAAATTGACGGATGACGGGGCAAATGGTAATATATCCTAGGAATTAATCCCATTTTTTGAACAAAACAATTGACGGAGGGCATTTATGCATATTCGACCAAAACCCTGGGCGCGGCCGGAGCTCTTAGCCTGCGGTTTTTTTATCCCGGAAGCCCCTGAACTGCGGGGACACTGGCAGGACGCTTTTGAGCGCAGAGCGCCGCTGCATCTGGAGCTGGGCTGCGGCAAGGGCACCTTTATCGCCGCTTTGGGCAGACGCCATCCAGAGGTCAACTACCTGGCGGTGGACATGATCGACGCGGTGCTGGGGCTGTCCAAGCGCAACGTGGAGCAGGCCTACGCGCCCAAAGCGGTGGATAACGTCCGCCTGACCGCCTGGGACATCGCCCGTATCGGGGAGATGCTCTCGCCAGAGGATGCGGTAGAGCGGATCTACATTAACTTCTGCAACCCCTGGCCCAAGCGCCGTTACCAGAAAAAGCGGCTGACCCACTCCCGCCAGCTTGAGCAGTATAAAAAAATCATGGTTCCCGGGGCGCAGATCCATTTCAAGACCGACGACGATCCCCTGTTTGAGGCGTCCCTGAAATACTTTGAGGACTCGGGCTTCCGGGTGACCACCCTCATCCGGGACCTGCACGCGTCGGATGAATATCCGGGCAACATCGTGACCGAGCACGAGCGTATGTTTGCTGACCAGGGCATCAAGATTAAGCTGGCGATCGCGGAAATCAATGGAGAATGAAAAACCTGACACAAATTTGAAAATGTCAAACACTGTATCTTTTTTTCGAAAAACATCATATTTATTACGAGGAGACAAATTTGAGAACAATTCTATGGTTTATCCATTTCTGGCTGTATCAGCTGGCCCTTTTACCCAGCCGTTTTAAGGCCCGCAGGCTTGCGAAAGCGGGTGATCGTGCCGCCCATGACGCAGTCGTCCGAAAGGCGGTCGGCCCCTGGGCCAGGAGCATGATCCGCACGGCCGGGGGCACAGTCTCGGTGGAGGGGCTTGAGAACATGCCTGAGGAGCCTGCGGTCTATGTTTCCAACCACCGCAGCTACTTTGACATTCCCCTGGTTCTGGGCTATCTGGGTGATGACACCAAGCCGCTGGTGGCCAAGAAAGAAATCGGCAAAATCCCATTGATCCGCGCGTGGATGGAGGAGCTGCACTGTGTGTTCCTTGACCGGGACAACCCGCGCGAGGCCATCAAAAACATCAAAGAGGCGGAATACTGGGTGGCCGAGGGCTACTCCATGGTTGTCTTTCCAGAAGGCACCCGCACCAAGGACGGGTACCTGGGCGAATTTAAGCCCGGGGCCTTTAAAATCGCCCAGAACAACAAGGTGCCCGTGGTTCCCTTCTGCATGAAGGATACAGACAAACTCATGGGCCGCGACAATCTCTGGATTCATCCGGCCCACGTTGCCATCAAGGTACTGCCCCCCATCGACACCGAGGACTATACCCGGGCCGACTGGAAAAACCTGCCAAAGCTGGCAGAGGAAAAAGTGCGCGAGGGGCTTGAAGCCATGGACGGCGAGGGGTTTCATTAAAAAAGAGGTACGGTCCAAAACAGACCGTACCTCTTTTTTTCACGCCTTGTCTGGCTGGAGAGCGTCCAGCACGCGCATCCATTCCTCCACCTTTGCGTCTGAGGGCATGCGCCAGTCCCCCCTCGGGGACAGGGACACGGTGCCCACCTTGGGGCCGTCGGGCAGGCAGGAGCGCTTGAACTGCTGGGTAAAGAAGCGCCAGTAGAAATTGCGCAGCCACTTGTAAAGGGTGGCGTCGTCATAGGCCCCCTCAAAGGCCTGACGGCTCAGGTAGTAAATCTTGTCCGGGCTGTAGCCGTTCCTGAGCACATGGTACATGAAGAAATCGTGGAGCTCATAAGGGCCCACCAGATCCTCGGTTTTCTGGGCGATTTTGCCCGATGCGTCCGGGGGCAGCAGCTCGGGCGATACGGGCGTATCCAGCACATCGTAGAGAATCCGGCGGATCGCTTCGTCGGGGTTTTCGTCGGCCACGTAGCGCACCAGGTAGCGCACCAGGGTCTTGGGAATGCCGCCGTTAACCCCGTACATGGACATGTGGTCCCCGTTGTAGGTAGCCCAGCCCAGGGCCAGCTCGGACAGGTCGCCGGTGCCGATGACCAGGCCGTTCAGGCGGTTGGCCAGGTCCATGAGGATCTGGGTCCGCTCCCGGGCCTGGGCGTTCTCATAGGTGACGTCGTGGACGCTCAGGTCATGGCCGATGTCCTCCAGATGGTGTGTGGCCGCCTCCCTGATCGAAATTTCGTGGAAGGTGGCTCCCAGGGAACGGATCAGGCTGACCGCGTTGTCGTAGGTGCGGTCAGTCGTACCAAAGCCCGGCATGGTGACCGCGTGGATGCGCTTTCGGTCAATGCCGAACTGGTCACAGACGTTCACGCACACCAGCAGCGCCAGGGTGGAATCCAGGCCGCCGGAGATGCCCACCACCATGGCCGGGTCGCCGATATGGGCCACACGGCTGCCCAGAGCCATGGTCTGAATATTGAAGATTTCCTCACAGCGCTCGTTGCGGCGTGCTGTGTCCGCAGGCACAAAGGGCTGTGGGTTCACACTGCGCAGGCAGTCCTGGGCATCGCAGGCAGTAAAGAAACATTCCTCATACACGCGCCCCTCCAGAATATCCACCGAATCGCCAAAGGAGGTCTGGAGCTGGCGGTCATGGAGGATGGCCTCCACGTCCATGTCGGCCACCACCAGCTGGCTTTCGGTCTGGAAACGGCGCGACCGGGCCAGCAGCATGCCCTTTTCACAGATAAGAGCGTCGCCGCCAAAGACAAGGTCGGTGGTGGACTCGCCATAGCCGCTGGAGCAGTACAGGTACCCGGCGTTTAAGCGGGCAGACTGCTGTCTTACCAGGTCTCTGCGGTACGCGCTCTTTCCGATGATCTCATTGCTGGCCGAAGGGTTCACGATAATGGTGGCCCCAGCCGCGGCCTGATAGCTGCTCGGGGGTACCGGCGCCCACAGGTCCTCACAGATTTCAATGCCCACGACCACTTCTTCCCAGCTCTCGTGGCTGAACAGAAGCCCGGTGCCCATGGGCGCCGGCTCCCCAAAGAAGCTGGTTTCGGATACGCGCAGCTGCCCGGCGGAGCGGAACCAGCGCTTTTCATAATATTCCTGATTGTCCGGCACATAGGTTTTGGGCACAATGCCCAGGATCTCCCCGTCCGAGATGGCGACCGCGCAGTTGTACAGCCCGCTGCCCACAGCCACAGGCGCGCCCACCACGATGAGCATGGCTCTGCCCTCAGACCACGCCCTGATTTTATCCACAGCCGCTGCCGCTGCCTTTTGCAGGGTGCGCTGGAAAAACAGGTCGCCGCAGGTGTAGCCCGTAACGCACAGCTCCGGAAAAGCCACGATGCCCACCTGCTTTTCAAAGGCTTCTGCACACAGCGCGATGACCGCGTCCGCGTTGGCCGCGCAGTCCCCTACCTTGATGACCGGCACCGCGCAGGCGGTGCGAATATATCCTAAATCTTTCATATTTACCCTTTCTTTTTCATTGAAAACATTATCTTTTTTGACGGACAAAGTATGGTGTGAAAAGCCTGCCCCAAGATATAGTTTTGCTTTTATCTCATTATACCGCGAATCGGATTTATGAACAAGTGTGGATAACTACGGGGGGTTATCCACAAGTTGTGCATAAACTTTTCCAGAACCTTATCCACAGATTCTCCACTTTTCAACAATGGATTTATGGGGATTTTCACAGTTACCCACCAAGTTATAAACATTGTCCACAGGAAAAACGGATGTTTTCCACAGTTTTACACATTTTTAACCGGTTTTTATAAACAAAACAAAAGTTATCCACAGTTTTGCACAGGCCTATATCTTGTGTCAAGAGGGAAAATTTCAATGGAGAATGCAGAATGCAGAATGGAGAATTATGGTGCAATTTGGCTTTGCCAAATTGATTTTAATCAAATGTGCAAAGCACATTTGGACTTTTAATTCTCCATTCTCAATTTTCCATTCTCCATTAAAAAAGGGGTATCCTAACGATACCCCTTTTTTTAATTACCGGCTTCCCTTGTTTCTGTAGTTCATGGCCGCTTCCACAAAGCTGCTGAAAAGCGGGTGGGCTTTGTTCGGGCGGGATTTGAATTCCGGATGAGCCTGGGTGGCGATGAAGAAAGGATGCTCCTTGAGCTCAACCATTTCCACCAAAACGCCGTCGGGTGACATACCGGAGAAGACCAGGCCTTTTTCGGCCAGGGTCTGAATATACTCGTCGTTGACCTCGTAGCGGTGGCGGTGGCGTTCCTCGATGGTCTTGGCGCCGCCGTAAGCCGCACAGGCGCGGGAGCCTTCCTTGAGCTCACAGGGGTAAGCGCCCAGACGCATGGTGCCGCCCATGTTCTGGATTTTTTTCTGTTCCTCCATGAGGCTGATAACCGGGTAAGGTGTCTCCTCGTCCAGCTCGATGCTGTTGGCGCCCTCTAAGCCTGCCACATTGCGGGCAAACTCGATGACAGTGAGCTGTAAGCCCAGGCAGAGCCCCAGGAACGGGATCTTGTTTTCGCGGGCCCAGCGGATCGCTTCGATTTTACCCTCGATGCCGCGGTTGCCAAAGCCGCCGGGCACGATGATGCCGTCCACATCCTTCATGATACGGTCCACGTTCTGTTCGTTTAAATCCTCGGAGTGCACCCATTTGATGGTGACCTCGGCGTTGTTCGCGATGCCGCCGTGGCGCAGGGCTTCGGCGACGGACAGGTAGGCGTCATGAAGCTCGACGTACTTGCCCACCAGGGCGATGGTCGCCTTGTTTTCCAGGCTCTTGGCGCGGGTGACCAGCTCCTTCCACTCGGTGAGGTCCGGGTCCTTGCAGCGGATCTTGAGCTTGCTGCAGACCAGCCGGGCCAGTCCTTCCTTCTCAAGCATCAGCGGCACCTCGTACAGCTCCGGCGCGTCCAGGTTGGTGACGACTGCGTCCTTGTCCACGTTGCAGAACAGGCTGATCTTATCCTTGAGGCTGTCCTCTACTTCCTTTTCGGAGCGCAGGACAATGATGTCCGGCTGAATGCCGATGCTGCGCAGCTCCTTGACCGAGTGCTGGGTGGGTTTGGTCTTGAGCTCGCCGGCCTTGCCCAGGTAGGGCAGCAGGGTGACGTGGATATAGAGCACGTTTTCCGGACCCAGGTCGCCCTCAAACTGCCGGATGGCCTCCAGGTAGGGCAGGCTCTCAATATCGCCCACCGTACCGCCGATTTCGGTGATGACCACGTCCGGGTTGGCTGCGCTCTCAGACACGCGCAGGATGCTTTCCTTGATCTCATTGGTGATGTGCGGGATAACCTGTACGGTACCGCCCAGGTAATCGCCCCGGCGTTCCTTGGAGATGACATTCCAATAGACCTTGCCGGTGGTCACGTTGCTGTACTGGCCCAGGCTTTCATCGGTAAAACGCTCGTAGTGGCCGAGGTCGAGGTCGGTCTCTGCGCCGTCATCGGTCACGAAGACCTCGCCGTGCTGGTACGGGCTCATGGTACCCGGATCATAATTGAGGTAGGGGTCAAATTTCTGAATGGACACCTTCAGGCCTCTGGCCTTGAGCAAACGCCCCAGGGATGCACTGGTGATCCCCTTTCCAAGTGAAGAAACCACACCGCCGGTTACAAATATATACTTTGTTTTCATTACGCCTCCTGATGATAAAATAAAGAAAATCACTGCAAAAAAGTGGTTTTTTTTTTGCAGTGATGCAATTAACATTATATATCTTCTATTTTACCTTTTCTTTCAAAAAGTGCAAGGGAAAGTTTTAAAATTCCTGAGAATTTTCTGGTTTCTTTCCTACCGTCTGCGCACTTTCCTTAAAACAGCGGTGACTGCCAGGAGCAGTACAGCGCCGAACACGCCTGCATAGGCAGCCTTTGTGCCGGTGTTCGGGTTCACAGAGGCGGCAGGCACCTGCGGCGGCACCTCAAAACTCTGAGGCGGCACAATATCCGGGGTTCCCGGGTCTGTCGGCGGGTTGACCGGCGGGTTCACAGGTGGGTCTACCGGCGGATCGACTGGGGGCTCCTTCTTCGCAAAACCAACATCTGCGGCCTCCTGCTCCGGCGCGTCCAGAATGATTTTCTGCTGCTGGTTCTCGGTTGTGCAGACATAGCCGTCGCCGCGGTCGCTGACGCTCACAGTGTACGCGCCGTATTCCAGGCCGGTGAAGCGGTAGTAACCGCTGCTGTCCGCAAAGGTCTCGCCCACCTTGTCCCCGGCTTCATTGTACAGGGTAACCACGATGTTGCCCACCGGGGCTTCGGTGTCGTGATCCCATTTCTTATCCCAGTTGTCGTCGTAGAAGACATTGCCGCTGATGCTGCCGAGCTTGCTGGGCTCTGGGGGCACGCTGCAGTCCCGGCACTGGTTGGTGATGTTGTAGCCGTTGTAGATGGTGTCATAGCCCGGAACCGGGTCCTCGACCACGGTATAGGCCACCAGGCTGCCGTCATCGCCTGTTTTGTCCAGGTTCTCGAAAACGTACTGCCAGTCCGGCCCGTAGACAGTCTGGGCGGCGATTTCGACGCCGTTTGCCATGAGGTGTACCCGGACGCTGCCTGGGCGCTTGCCGGAGGCGTCGTTGTCGTCACCCCAGGTCTTGGTGCCGCTGATCTGGATTTTCTCCTTGGCCGGGTGCACGTTGACAATATCGCTGCCGTTGTAGTCGGCGCTGTAGCCATCGGGCAGGTCGATTTCTTTAACGGTATAGACAATGGCGTCGCCGTTCTGGTTGTAGCCCGGGATCCGTTCAAAATTATAGGTCCAGTCATTTTCCGCGGACATGACCCGGGTCTGGCCTTCTACCGGTGTGGCGGCTGCGCCGCCGATGCTCTGCATGAGCTGGACGGTGACGCTCTCGGGCCTCATGCCGTCCTGATTGTTCTTGTCGCTCCAGGTCTTGCGGCCGTGCAGGCTTGTGACCTCGTCGCGGATATTGGTGAAATTAAAGGGGTTCTCCGGGTCCTGATAGCCGCCGTAGCCGGCTGGGACGGCCTCGGTTACGGTGTAGGTGATGGTCTTGCCCTCTGCGTCAAATTTGTCCAGGCTGCGGTATTCATAGGTCCAGACATCGCCGTCCTGCTTGCTCCACTCTGGCGTCTTATCGGGCTGTTCCACGCCGTTTGCCATGAGGATCAGGTCCAGATAAGGCCTGTTGGCGCTGTGGCTGTCCTTCCAGGTTTTGGTGCCTGAGACAGTGATGGTCGGGATACGTGTGTTGATGATGTCCGTGCCGTCATAGCGGGTGGTGTAGTGGTCCACAGGGGCTTCTTTGACGGTGTAGCGGACCGGGTTGTCTCCGGTGCCGGGGTCCAGGCCCTCAAAGCGGTACTGCCAGTCCGGGCCGGTGACGGTCTGGCTGGCGGCCTCTACGCCGTCCTTCATCAGGTAAACGGTAATGCTGTCGGGGCGCAGGCCCTCGGCATCATTATTGTCCTCCCAGGTCTTGGCACCGGCCACCTCGATGGTGGGCTTGGCCGGGTGGGTGTTGATGATGTCGGTGCCGTCGTAGCTGGTGGCGTAATCATCCGCATTAATGCCTTTTTCAGCCACAGTGTAGATGATGCCGCGGCCTTGGCTGTCGTAGGCGGGCAGGCCGGTAAAGCTGTAGCTCCAGCCGGCTGCCTCGTCTGTCACAGCGGTCTTGCCGTCCACGGGCACTGGAGCGCCGTGGTCAATGCTCTGCATGAGCTGGACGGTGACCTCAGCCGGGCGTGTGCCGTCCGCATTGTTGTCATCCTGCCAGATTTTTTTGCCCTCCAGGCTGGTGACGCCGGTGCGGGTGTTGGTAATGTCGTTGCCGTTCATGGTAGTGGTGTAGCCGTCCATGGGGGCTTCTTCTACCGTGTAGGTGATGAGCTGGCCCTCTTTGTTGTATTTCAGCAGGTTTTCAAAGGTGTAGGACCAGGTGCTTCCCCCGTAGGTCCAGAATGGCACTGCATCCTTCACCACCTCGCCGTCTGCTTTGAGGGTGAGCGTAATATTGGGGCGCTGGCTGTTGTTCTGGCCGCCGTCCTGCCAGGTCTTCTGTCCGGTGACCTCGGTGGTGCCAAAGCGGATGTTGGTGATGTTATTGCCGTCGTATTCGGCCTTGTAGCCGTCGGGAACGGCTTCTTCCACGGTATAGGTGATGAGGCGGCCGCTTCCGTCAAACTTGTCCAGGTTGCCGAAGCTCCAGGTCCAGACGTCGCCGGTCTTGTCCCAGGACGGCACCGCGCCTGCAACCGGGGTACCGCCCGCTTTAAGGGTCAACGTGACCTCAGGCCGGGCGCTGCCGCCGTCCTTCCAGGTCTTGGTACCGGACAGGCTGGTCTTGCCCACGCGGGTGTTGACCAGGGTGTAGCCTGAGGTCATATCGCCCTGGGTCTGGCTGGTGTAGCCGTCTACGGTCACCTCGGCAATGGTGTACTGGATGGCCTTGCCGTTTTCAAATTTGAGCAGGTTGTCAAAGCTGCCCCTCCAGCCATTCCCGGCGTTCAGGGTCAGGCTTTCCAGAGTGGGCTTGTCGTTCTTGAGCAGCCTGACCACAATCTCGCCAGGCCGGGCGCTGGTGTCGTCCACATCGTTCCAGAGCTTCTGCACTGGGATGCTGATGGTTTCCGGGGGCACGTAGTAGCCGACGTCGGTGTTGGTCACGTTGGGGGTGGCCGGGTCCACGGTGTCCAACTGGAGCTCATTGGTCTTTGTGGCGTCTGTTTTATCCTTGGTGGTGCAGGCATTCATGCCCGGATAGGGGCTGACCACCTGTGCCCGGTAGGCGTCCTCTGAGAAGGGGACATTGGTGAACACATAGCTGCCGGAAATGTCGGTGGTTGTGGTGGCGATAAGGGTTTTGCCGTCAGGCCCCAGCAGCTCGACCGTCACGTTTGGCAGCGGGTAATCCTGGTCGATTTTGGCGTAGATGCCGTCCTTGTTGCTGTCGTAGAAGACCAGGCCGCGGATCTCGCCGTTGGTGTCGTCGGTTCTTGGGATCAGCTCAAGGCTGGTGCTCAGGCTGCCCGGATCGCCGATTTTGTAATAGGCCCAGACGTCCAGGATGGTCCGGTTGCCCTTGTTGCCTGAGAATTTCATGGCGCCGCCAGTGCTGTCCACTCCTGCGCTCTGGTCGGCGTCTGGGCCGTTCAGGGCCGGGACGGTGGTATTGTTGTAGTCGATGGTGTGGCGCTCGGCATCGGTGCCGCCGCCGTTGCAGCGCTCAACGATGATGCCGCCCGGGTTATTTTCCACATCCAGAAACGGCAGATGAACCTCGCCGCCCCGGGCCTGAAGGGTCACCTGGGTCAGGTCACACCTGCCCGCGGGCAGCACGTTGCCGTCCGCGTCCCTGCCGTCCCAGGATACGCTGTTGAGTCCGTCGACGCAGGCGTTGCCAATGGTCACAATGCCGTGATCTACGGTTTTATAGCTGCCGTCAGCCTGTTTTTCCTGATAGCTCCGCAGGTCAATTTTGAGCTCATAGCTGCTGATGTTCTGGGCGTTAAAGGTAAAGGTGCCGCCCTCGCCCACGTAACCGAAGCCTTCCTTGAAGCCTGTGAATTTAAAACCGCTCACGGTGCCGCTGGTGTCTGGCTCCTGGGCCATCCCCAGGGATTCCAGCAGCTCGGTATCTGGTGTGTTGAAGAAGATGCGGTCATTGATGTCCAGGCCGTTGTCCGGAACAATGGGTGAGTTGAGCTGCAGGGAGGGATCATGGTTGATGAGGGTGTCAATGTCCACGCCCTGTCCTGGATTGTCGGAGTAAAAGGAGTGGTAATAGCTGTTGTTGGTGTCATCCACGACCAGGCCGCGGTTGTTGGCAAAGAAAATAAAGCCAAAGGGGTCCATGCCGTTCATATCCACGCAGTACTGAAACCCGTCGAGGGTGAGCACCCGCACCTTGGACTCCAGACTGCGGCCGTTGTTGCCCATGTTCAGGGTCAGAAAATGGGTGAATACCCTTCCGGGCACCTGGGTGCCGTCCGCCTTGGCCACGGTCACGTCCCAGGCCGCCACGGTGCTGTCGCCCTGTCCGCTTGCCTTCCAGGCGTCGTTGCTGTCCACGTTCAGGGGGCGGGGGTTGTTCCGGTTGCCGCTGTCCAGCCGGGCGTGGAACTCAAACTCGTAGTTGCCGGTTTCGATCACTTTAAAGACCAGGGGCTTGTAGCCCGTGCCGGTGCCCGCAATGTCCGGGCCGGCCTTTTCCTGATCGCGGTTCATGAGATAGCCTGCATTGTCGCCGGTGTTGGTGTCATAGACAAGCTCCATGCCCTGCTGGCCCGGCGCGATGGTAAAGGGCTCGTAGCCCGAGTCATCGGCGCCGGTATAACGCATGACAATGTCCTGCTTATTCACATTATCGGTGACGCTGGAGCCAAAGTACAGGGTCTCCCCTGCCTTGGCGTAGACCTTGACGATCTGATGGCGCAGCACGCCCGCGTCCTTGTGGTCGTACCACTCGGTGTAGGGCCGGTCGCCGCCCTCGGCTGCCAGCTCGCGGCTGCCCTCTGCACGCACCGGCGCAGACCAGAAAAGCAGGCCCGCCAGAAGCAGCAGCACTGCGAATAAAAAGGTCCGGAGGATCGGTAAGCGATGTGTTTTCATTTTATTTTCCTTTTCTTAATGGTAAAAATTAATCTTTTAAAGAGTTTTACCCATCTAATTAAGGAAAAATCAAGTATTTGGGCGGGATGCTTTTTTATCTTTTGGGGTGAATTTAGGCCATAACAACGCATAGCCACTAACTTCCAAACCGTATACCTTTAATTCAATCTTGAAAATGAAAAAAAGACATTTTTATAATATAATATTTATATAAAATAAACATTACATAAAAATGCCTAATGAGTCTTATCCTGCTTTGCAGGTTTTGGGGCTCCTGATAAAAATGTCAGTGGTTATGCGTTGTTATGGATGACCTCCTGGGCTTCAAACACTGCCGGGTTCACCTGGTAGCCTGTAAAGGTGCGGTTTCCATTGGTGAACTGGCCGCTTCTCAGATAGCCGTAGTCTTCCAGAATATTCAGATAGGGCAGCAGATCTGAAATTTTTTTACAGCCCATGCGTGAGATGCCAAAGAGCTCGGTTTTCGAGAAGGTTTTGAGCCCCTGGGCCCGGACCACCTCCACAATCCGCCGGCAGACGCCCATATTCGGGTCCATCCCCTCGCCCATATTATAGATGATGCGTGCGTACTCGCCGAAATAGCGGGCCAGCTTGTAGGCCTGATCCACGGTTTCCTTGGCCACCGGGGTCTCCAGGATGGCATGGGGGTGGGCGGCGCACTGAAGGATGCCCACCAGGCGCAGCATCTCGCCGCCGAGCTTGCTGCCCCAGTCTCTTATATCCTTCATATCCCCTTTCAGACGGCGCTCAAACACAGTCTCATAGGCCATATAGGCCATCTGAGCGCTGTCCTTCAGCTCAAGCTGCCTGGGTTTTGGCTCGAGGGTGATGTGGTTGTCTGCGTACAGGCTGTAGACAGCGTTGTAGTAGTCCGCGTCGATTTTGGGGTCCACGTCGGGGGCGGTCTCGATGTTGCGCTCGCCCACCCTGGTTTTGGGCATGGTGTAGAGAAAGCGGGCGTTCATGCCGCGGCCCCGCATCACAGGGTCGGCCATAATGGTGTCGATGATGATGGGCTGGACCATGAGCAGAATGCTCAGGTTGCTGGCGGGCAGGTGGACGGGGTCGCGGCCCACGCGGTGGGTCTTGGAGCTGCCGCCGGTGTGGCCCTTGAGCAGAGCGCCCAGGGTATGCTGGCCGCCGGTGTACAGGCCCATCATGTTGGCGAACAGGTCGCCCTCATCGGACATGATGATCATACGGCCGCCGTTGCGGGCCAGCTCCTGTTCCAGGGCCGCGTTGGTGGTATCGTCCATATACAGGCAGGGCGGGCATTTTTTCTGGAAAAAGGCGATTTTTTCCTTGAGCTCGAGCATGGTTTCCTTCAGTGCCTCCCGCTCGGAGGATTCTTTGCATTTCTTGTACTGGTTCTTGGCGGTCTTAAAGGCTTCCTCTGCCAGCTCCTGCTCCAGCTCGTCATCGAACTGGTTCTTCTGATATTCTTTCCAGAGCTTTTGCTCGTAGTCCTTGACTGGGCGCACCACCTCGTCGTAGACACTGGATTTCCGCTCGCCGGGGTCGGCCACCACCAGGGTGTACAGTCCCAGAGGCACCGTGAATTTATCCTTTGCGTTGATCTCGTACCGCTTCTGCAGGCAGCCGCCCAGCAGGGCCAGCACGGACACGCCCACCATGTCCACGGGCACCTGGAGGCTCGCGGCCAGGGCTTCGGTGTAGGAGGCGTAGGGCTCGGGCAGGGCGTTCACGGGGAAGGCGGGGCGCTCGATCTCCTCGGTCAGGGGTCTCAGCCGTCCCCACTCGGCGCGGACGCTTCCGGTCTCGGCGTACTCTTTCATGCGCTCTTCGTAGTGCTCATAGTCCTCCAGAGTCCAGCCTTTGCCGGGATCGCAGAGGTATTCGCCCCATTTCAGACGGAAGTCGGGATAGTAGCGCACAGTCTCCTCCACAGTGGTCATGGCCGCCCGCTCCTCATCGGTGAGTTTCCGCTCCTTGCCGGTTTTAGGGTCGCAGAGGGTAATGGTCTCATGGGTGACCCGGTGTGTGTGTTTGATGTAGGGCTTTCCGGGCTCCCGGTCCTTTTCCTCCACGGCCAGGGCCGCGTTAATATTCTCCAGGCTTTCCTCCAGGGCCTTGGCCTGTTCTGGCGTCAGCGCCTGGTTGTTTACGTCGTCGGTTTTCATGGATTCTCCTTTATAAGTAGCTTTTCAGCAGGTCAATCATCCCCTCCCGGCTCAGGGTCAGATCGCTCTCGGGCAGATAGTCAAAGAAATCGGAAAAGGCTTCGCAGATGCCGGGCTCGTCGATGACCACGGCGTTGAGCCGCTGGCTGTCATTGCAGAAGCGCTGGACCACCACCTGCTGGGTGTCGGATAGAATGATCTCCACATTGAGGGGCGTCCTGAATTTGTCAGAATCCATAGCGGTAAAGGCCGTCTCACCGGCCTCCACAGCTGCCAGCAGCTCTTGCATAAAGACCTGCCGCTCCTCTTTGGTGCAGCAGCGCACCAGACTTTCCGGGAAGTAACAGATGCGCCCGGTTTCGACATAGGCCCTCAGCCCTTCCCGGGAAAAGAAGGACCTTGGCAAGGGCTTTTCGCCACGGCTGTAAGGGCCGTAAACCTCGCGCGCCAGGGCGCAGACAGCCTCCCTTCCGGGGATACCTGGCCGCACCAGAGACTCGATGCGCTCGTCGGTCAGGCAGAGGGTCAGGCAGGGGTGGGGCTCCAGACTGGCGTCGCCCAGGTTCTCTCTGGTCCAGCCATACATATCCTCAAGGTTGTCGGTCCTGCGGGTAAGCAGTGGCAGGCCGCGGCAGAGGCGGTCCACTGATTTCTGATAAAAGTCCACAATGGGAGCATCATCATACAAAATGGCGGTTTTAAAGCTTCTGGACAGCTTCAGCACATGGCGGTTGGTGATGATGAAATAGGGCAGAAAGGTGGTAACGGCCTGGGCAGGGTCGGCACCGGTATAGGAATAGTAGGGATGATAACCGTCCCGGCCGCACAGGCTGAAGGACAGAATGTACTGGAGGTGGCGCAGATTTTTTTGGATGGCGTCATGGCGGCTGCTCTCCTTTTCCAGGTAGATAAAGTGCTCGATGTCCACTGCCTCGGCAGTGCACACAAAGGCGTTGTACAGGTACTCGTACACAAACTGGTGGTCAAAATCCAGGGCGATGGCCAGGTGCGGCGCCTCTCTGTGGTAAATCTCGTCGTTGATCACATCAATGATCACGCTGTTGATGTCGTTTTTGCCCTCGATGACCTGTGTCCCGTGCTGGAGTACGGGAAAGGCCTTGTACTCGCGGTCTGCGATGTCCTCGGTGGGGGCGTAGGTGTTGCCGGCCAGCTCCTCCACGAGCCGCTTGACGCTGTTGCGCCGGTAGTAGACCTTATCGCCGATCTTGGCCATCTTGTAGAGATCGTCGAGCTCGCTCTTTTCAAAGGGGGTCAGTAACAGGGAGCGGCAGAGCTTTTTATAGAAATCGGCGCTGGGCACGCGTTCGCCCACCATGACCTTGTGGATGGTGGAGCGGTCGATTTTGGCTTTTTTGGAAAGCTGATAGATGGAAAATCCCGTTGCTTCAACTAAAGTTGTCAGGCGTTCACTGAATTGCGACATGGGCTTTCTCCTTTCAGACGTGAATTTAAAGATTAATAGAAATATTATATATTTATTTGTGGTAAAATACAATGTCAATATTCTCAAGTATAAGAGAATTTTTTGCAAACGTTCTACAGTTCAGCCAAAAAAATACTGCCAATGGCAGTATTTTCACCAAACAGTTTAAACCGGAAAATTTGGAGCAGTCCGGCATGATGCCTCGGAGCAGTCTTTGGCATCAAGGGATAAACTGTAGAGATTGGACATGTTTTACCGGTCTGTGGCGTCCACAGCACCAGAATGTAATCTCATCATATCAGAGTTTTGCGGGGATTTCAATATGTGGCAAAAAGTGTGGCAAAGATATTTTTTAATTTTAAAGATTTTTTACAGGGTTTTTACAAAAAAGTTCTTCCCTAAAACTTGTCCCTTTGCTTAATTTTCTTTAAACGCAAATGTTTCAACCTGAAAATGTTCAATTCTTAAATAAAAATTAATTCGCTGTCGGAACAGGTAGGGATACCAAGACCGCCAATCCCAGAGTCCCGTCCCTTCAGCCCGTATCGCCGCGATACCCTTTGAATAAATCGGAAATTTTCCATTTAAAAAAGAGGCAGGGTCTGTTTCAGACCCTGCCTCTCATGCGGTATCTTTATTTGGCTTTGCGTGCCACGACCTTTTTGGCGGCTTCCACGATGGCGCCAGTAGTCAGGTTGTATTTTTCAAGCAGTTCCAGCGCTTTGCCGGACTGGCCGAACTGATCCATCACGCCGACTTTTTCAACCGGTGCCGGAGTGGTTTCTGCCAGAACTTCGCAGACTGCGCCGGCCAGGCCGCCGATGATGCTGTGTTCTTCAGCAGTGACGATGGCGCCAGTTTCTTTGGCGGCTGCTTCGATGGCTTCACGGTCAATGGGTTTGATGGAGCCCATGTTCAGGACGCGAGCGGAGATGCCTTCTGCCTTTAAGATGTCAGCGGCTTCCAGAGCCTTTTCAACCATTAAGCCCATAGCCATGATGGTCAGGTCGTGGCCTTCTTTTAATGCGGATGCCTTGCCGACTTCAAATTCATAGTCTTCGTCAAAGATCACGTTGGTGTCCAGACGGCCTAAGCGGATGTAGACCGGGCCGTCGATGGCAACGGCTGCGTCCATCATGCGCTGTGTTTCAGTGGCGTCTGCCGGTACCAGAACGGTCATGTTCGGAACCGCGCGCATCAGGGCAACGTCTTCCACAGACTGGTGGGAGCCGCCGTCTTCGCCGACGGAGATCCCCGCATGGGTCAGGGCAATCTTCACGTTCAGCTTTGGATAGCAGATGCTGTTGCGGATGATTTCAAAAGCACGGCCAGCGCCGAAAATGGCAAAGGTGCTGGCAAACGGGATCTTGCCTGTGGTGGCTAAGCCAGCGGACATGCCCATGAGGTCGCATTCTGCGATACCGGCGTTAAAATGACGTTCTGGCATCACCTTTTTAAATTCAGAGGTTTTGGTCGCGCCGGATAAATCCGCGTCCAGAACCACAATATCTTTATTTTTTTCGGCGAGCACTGCTAAATATTCGCCGTACGCCTGTCTTGTTGATTTTTTACTCATGATTAATCCTCCAGTTCTTTCAGTGCAATTTCAACCTGTTCCGCGTTTGGTCCCTTACCGTGCCAGCCAGCATTGTTTTCCATGTAGGAAACGCCCTTGCCCTTAACGGTTTTGCAGACTAAAACAGAAGGCTTGCCTTCGCAGGCATAAGCTTTTTCAAGGCCTTCGCGCAACTGATCAAAGTCGTTGCCGTCTGCGATGTTGATGACATTCCAGCCAAAGGCCGCAAATTTTTCATCAATCGGGTACGGTGACATAACGTCTGTGATGGCGCCGTCGATCTGCAGGTTGTTGTTATCCACAAAGGCGATCAGGTTGTCCAGCTTGTAGTGGGCTGCGGACATGGCAGCTTCCCAGACCAGGCCTTCCTGGAGTTCGCCGTCGCCGAGTAACACATAGGTTTTCCAGTCTGCCGCATCAATCTTAGCGCCCAGCGCCATACCGACAGCAGCGGAGATACCCTGGCCCAGAGAACCGGTGGACATATCCACACCCGGAATCTTCTTCATGTCCGGGTGGCCCTGAAGGATGGCACCAACCTGACGTAAGTTATCCAGTTCGGATGCGTCAAAGAAGCCCTTTGCTGCCAGGGTTGCGTACAGAACCGGTGCGGCATGGCCCTTTGACAAGACGAAACGGTCGCGGTCTGCTTTTTTAGGATCCTTTGGATCAACGTTCATCTTTTCAAAATATAACAAGCTCAAAATTTCAACTGCTGATAAAGATCCACCCGGATGACCGGAAGCGGCTTTACCAATCATTTTCACGATATCCCGGCGGATACCTTTTGCTGTTTTTTCTAAGTTTTCCATATGTTACTCCTTCTAAAATATTTTTAGCACTTCGCAAAGTGCGAACAAACATGGTAATTTATATGCCTTCCTAATAAGAAAGCAAATTTTGCCAATGGAGATTTGAGAATGCAGAATGGAGAATTAGAGGAACAAAATGCAACGCATTTTGAATGGAATGGCGGCCTGCGGCCGCTGTCTTAATCACTTTTTCGATAGAAAAAGGGTTCATCAATTCTCCATTCTCAATTCTTCATTCTCCATTGAAATTCTTAAACCCTGCGCCCAGCACCTCCTGGGTATCGGCCAGGGTTACAAAGGCGTTCGGGTCAATCTCATAGATGATGCTTTTGAGCTTAGCGATCTGGTTTCTGTAGACAATGCAGTAAACCACATCCTTGCTCTGCCCCGAATACGCGCCGTAGGCGTGAAAAATCGTGGCGCTCTTGTTGAGGTCTGTGCGGATGCGCTCACAGATTTCCGGACTTTTGTCTGAGACAATGTTGGCCGCCTTGGCGTAATTGTTGCCCGCGATGACAAAATCCATGACCTGCGTGTATAAAAACAGCACGATGATGGAATAAAGCATGATCGAAATGTTTTTAAAGGCGATCCCCGCAAAGAGGACAACGCAGAAGTCAATGCACATGATCCAGGTGCTCAGAGTCAGGCGCTTTGTGACCTTATGGAGCATCCGGGCCAGCAGGTCTGTCCCGCCGCCGGAGCCGCCCATGCGGTACAGCACGCCCATGCCGACCCCGTAAAGGACGCCGGCGAAAATACTGGCCAGAAGGACGTCGTCTGAGAAGGGCGGTATCACACCTGCCATCACATCGACCAGAACCCCGTAGGCCAGGGTACAGACAAAGCTCTTGAGGCCCACGCTCTTGCCCAGCACTTTGAGCGAGATCAGCTGTGTGGCCACAGAGAATACAAAGGTAACCGTCCCAACCGGCAGCCCCGTCACATAGTAGAGCACAGTGGCAAGCCCGCTGAAGCCCCCGGGTGCCAGCTTATTGGGAATCATGAACATATTGGCAGCCAGGGCTGTCATAAATGTCCCGAACAAAATGCCCACGTACTCAAAAATGGTACGGGCGACCTTATTATCTTTGATTTTGTTTTCCATTTCCCCATCACATCGGCCGACACACCGCCGGCCGGCCTAACCTCATAAATTTTACAGCGGTCAGAGGCCGCCAAAAAATCCATCGTTCAGTATCTCTACCTCCAGATGTTTCTCACCCATAAAATCATAAATGCGGGGAACCCGCTTGTTGACCATACAGAGCAGCTCATAGGAGATGGTGCCCAGCTTTTCAGCCAGCTCCTCGGCGGGGAGGTTCTCCCCGAAAAGCTCCACCTCATCATAGAGCGAAACGCCCTCAAGGCCTGTAATATCAACCATACACTGGTCCATACAGATATTCCCCACAACAGGCGCGCGGTAGCCGTTAATCAGTACCTCCGCACCCTTTCCGGAGAGCATCCGGCTGTAGCCGTCAGCATAGCCCACCGGCAGTGTCGCGATTTTTCGGTCACACTCAGCCGTGAACTTTCGTCCATAGCTCACCGAGTCCCCCGCGTGAATGGTCTTGATATGGACGATTCTGGTTTTAAAGCTCATAACCGGCTTTAGCCCAAGCTTTTCCTTTTTCACCTCGTCTGAGGGGTAGTGGCCGTAGAGAATGATGCCCGGCCGCACCATGTTAAAAACCGTTTTATCAAAATCAATGATGGCGGCTGAGTTTTCCACATGCTTGAGCGGAATCTCAACGCCCTTATCGGAAAGCGCCTTGACCACCTGAGCGTAGCGCATGAGCTGTAAATGCGTAAAGTCCTTGTCGCCTTCATCCGCAGTGGCAAAGTGGGTGTAAAGCCCCTCGATGCGGATGCCCGGCATCTCTGCGATCTTCAGGACCGCCTCCACCGCCTCATCCCACCGGAAGCCGATCCGGCCCATGCCGGTGTCCACCTTGATATGGACCGGATGCACCGAGCCATTGACCACACAGTAGTCCGAGAGGGCCTGGGCAAACTCAAGCTGATAAACCCCAGGCGTCACATCCCATTCCACCAGCTCTGGAATCTGGTCGGCGCCGGTGTAGCCCAGAATAAAGAGATCGCAGCGGTCAATCCCTTTCTGGCGCAGGGCGATGGCCTCGTCCAGAAAAGCGACTCCCAGCCAGGGCACGCCCTCGTCCTGCAGGAGCTCGGCCACATCCACGCCGTGGCCATAGGCGTCCGCCTTGACCACGCCCATGATCCGGGCCTCTGGCCCTACCGCTTTTTTTATCTGCTCAAGGTTAAAGAGCAGGTTCTCAAGCTTGATCTCCGCCCAGGTAGGCCGGTGGGCCGGGACTACACTAAAATCATCAAAAAGATCCAAGGGAAACACCTTCTGTCTTTAGTAATTTTTAACCATTTCCAGCACCATCTTGGCTGCGTTGACCACAGACATCTGGAAATTATTCTGGTAGGTTTCTACCAGATCACCGTCCGCATTGTCTGAAATGGAACGGATCACGATATAGGGAATATGATTGATGCAGGCTGCCTGGCCGATGGCCGCGCCCTCCATCTCCACACAGGCCCCGCCGAAGAGCTCGGTCAGCTCCTGCTTGAGCGCCTGGGAATCAACCCCCAGGTCAGCCGTCATCACACGGCCCACCAGGGCAGCCGCCCCTACCTTGGCGGCCGCCTCTTTGGCCAGTTCAATCAGCCGCTCGTCGGCCGGGAAAAAGGTCATGTCCATGTTGGGGATCTCGCCTCTGGGGTGTCCAAAGGCTGAAGCGTCCATATCATACTGGACCGAATCCTTCGAGATCACAATGTCGCCCACGGTCAGGCCCTTGGCCACAGCGCCGCCCACGCCCACGTTAATCACACAGTCCACATTAAAAAGGTCTGCCAGAGCCTGGGTGCACAGCGCCGCGTTGACCTTGCCCACGCCGCACATCACAGCCACCACCAGCTTGCCGTAGAGCATGCCCTTATAAAAGGTCATTCCCGCCTTCTCACTGGTCTCGACCTGTGTCATGTTGTTTTTGATGTCCCGCACTTCATCTTTCAGTGCCGCAATGATTCCAATCATAATCTATCTCCACTCTCTTCTTTTCATTCTCATTTTTTAACCAGCAGCACCACTGCCTTGGCGGCAATGCCCTCCTGGCGCCCGGTAAAGCCAAGCTTTTCCTCAGTGGTCGCCTTCACGCTGACCTGGTCCCGGTCACCCCCCAGAGTCTTTGCGATATTCTCCCGCATGGCCTCAATGTAGGGGGCGCATTTGGGCGCCTGGGCCACAATGATGGCGTCAATATTGCCCACCTCATAGCCCCTTTCAGCGATCAGAGCGCCCACCTCAGCCAACAGGCCGATGCTGTCCGCACCTTTATATTTTTCATCCGTATCCGGAAACCATTTTCCAATGTCACCGAGGGCCAGCGCCCCCAGCATGGCGTCCATAATGGCATGGACAAGCACATCCGCGTCCGAATGACCGAGCAGTCCCCTGGTGTGCTCAATCTCCACACCCCCAAGGATCAGCTTGCGGCCCTCTGCCAGCTGATGCACATCATAACCGAGTCCGACTCGAAAGGGATTCATAGGGTTACCTCCACGAATGTTTGTCATCATTATTTCTGAAATTGCCCGGGCAGACCTGCCTTTTTCACCCTGAAAAAAGCAATGCTCCCGATAGCTGAATCTTATCATATTCTAAAAGATTTGCATAGAGAATCCCTGAACAAAAACACATGTAATCCTATGCAAATTTACGGTTTTTCCGAAAAACCAAAAATACGTCCATTATGTTTAATTAAGTAAAAATAGTTCTGCCATTCATCCGCCAACAGCGGGTTTAGCGGATACCAATTTTTACAAAATTAAAGGCATTCTCATCGAACACTCAGCGGATTTCATCTTCCTCCGAGAATTCCTTATATACCCGGTAAGGCTTGGTAATCACACGGTAAGGCAGTGAACGCAAGAAGCCGTTAAGGTCTGCCTCCATTTCCTTTGTCATCCGCTTCGGCTTCGACATTACCCGGGAAATAAAATCATCTTTGTAGTGTTCCTTGACATATTCCTGGTTAATCTGAATACCGATCCCACAGTTCTTACAGGTAATCTTATGGATCTGCCCGTCCAGATAATCAATTTCATGCTCGGTTTCCTTATCACAGTTCATGCAAAATAAATAAGCATCAACCTTACTGCTCTTTGCCATTTCACGCCTCCATTCCGTTGTCCCACCGGGACTTTTATGGCTCTATTATACCATAAATCGGAAAAAGCTTCACCGCCGCTGGTACGAATTAATGAATAATTAATAAATTTGAAAGGGAAAGAACAAATGCGAAAATGGGCAAGATCTGTGATAAATGATGTCAAAGGATTTTGAAAGAAAGCGGAGAAATGGCGCAGTCTCGGGCTCCGCCACTTCCTCCAAGAGGTACAGCGCGTTTCACACCGTACCCCAAAAAAACAACCCGTATCGCCGCGATACGGGTTGAAATGGTCAGGAAAGTTTAAAAATCTGAGAGACGAAACCTTTTACCTAAGGAAGAAAAAAGCGTCCTGCGGGCTTCAACCTGCCAACAACATCTTCCTTCATAACGCAGACCTCTCTGCTCTCCAATGTCCGGCTGCTCCGATAAAACGGCACGATTTCCGGCCGTCACCCATAGCGCCTGGACCTTTTTTCTTATCTGGATAAAAGGCGCAGTCTCGGATTTCGGCACCTTCCTGCAAGAGGTACAGCGTGTTTTTTTACACCGTATCCCAAAAAAACAACCCGTATCGCTGCGATACGGGTTGAAATATCTAAAGCCCTGCCAGGCTCCGCGTCACCTCTCCGGCGATCATCAGGCCAGCGACGGAGGGCACAAAGCTCACGCTGCCCGGCGGGGTGCACTTCAGAGCAGGCACTTCCTTTGAATAGAGCACCTTCAGCTTTTTGATGCCCCGGGCCTTCAGCTCCCGGCGCATGACCTTTGCCAGCGGGCAGACCGAGGTCTTGTAGATGTCGGTGATCTCAAAACAGGAGGGGTCCAGCTTGTTGCCGGTGCCCATGCTTGAGAGCACAGGAATCCCTTTTTCCTGACACGCGCAGATCAAAGCCAGCTTGGCGGTGACCATGTCGATGGCGTCAATGACATAGTCATAGGTTTCCAGCTCGAAATCCTCGGCGTTTTCCGGCAGAAAGCACTGGTGCAGCGGGATGATCTCTGCCGCTGGGTTGATGTCCCTCAGCCGTTCGGCGGCTACCTCGACCTTTACGCGGCCGATGGTGGAGTGCAGGGCGATGAGCTGGCGGTTGAGGTTGGTGATGTCCACCACGTCCTTGTCCACCAGGGTCAGACTGCCCACCCCTGCCCGGATGAGCGCCTCAGCGGTAAAGGAACCCACGCCGCCCACGCCAAACAGAATCACCCGGGCGTTCTGCAGCTTTTTAAGGCCCTCGTCACCAAGGACAAGGGCCGTTCGGTCAAACTGTGTTGCCATTACATTCTTTCTGGCGCGTCAATGCCCAAAATCTCCAGGACATTGGCCAGTACCTGCTTGGTCCCCTTGATCAGGGCCAGACGGGCTTTCATCAGCTCGATATCCTCCACGCGCACGCGGCAAGCGTTGTAGAAGCTGTGGAACGCGGCGGCCAGATCCATGGCGTAGTGGGTGATCCGGCTCGGGTCCATTTTCTCCTCAGCCACGATGATCTCATTCGGCAGGTTTGACAGCATATCCAGCAGGGTCAGCTCTTCCTTTTCCCGGAGCAGGGTCAGGTTGGCCGGGCCTTCGGTGTTTTTGTCCTCTGCCATCTGGCGCAGGATGCTGCAGATACGGGCATGGGCGTACTGGACATAGAACACCGGGTTCTCATTGGACTGCTCGATGGCCAGATCCAGATCAAAATCCAGATGGCTGTCCGGTGAGCGCATGTTAAACAGGAAGCGGGCAGCGTCGCGGCCAACCTCCTCGATGAGGTCGGTCAGAGTGATCATTTCACCCTTGCGCTTGGACATACGCGCGATCTCACCGTCACGCATGAGGCGCACCAGCTGCATGATGACAATTTCCAAATGGTCCGGGTTCACGCCGGCAGCCTGCATGGCCGCCTTTAAGCGGGCGATGTGGCCGTGGTGGTCGGCGCCCCAGACATTAATGCAGCGGTCAAAGCCGCGGGTCTTGAACTTGTTCAGGTGGTAGGCGATATCCCCCATAAAATAGGTAGGCAGGCCGTTCTGACGCACCAGCACGTCGTCCTTTTCACAGCCGAACTCGCTGGTGGTAAACCATAGAGCTCCTTCCTTTTCATAGACCGCGCCGCTGTCCTGTAAGATTTTCAGGGCCGATTCGATGGCGCCCTGGTCGTAAAGGCTCTGCTCAGAGAACCAGATATCATAATGGATGCCGTATTTTTCAAGGTCGGCGTGCATTTTTTTCAGGTTCTTTTCAAGGGCATAGTCGACAAAAATCCCTTTGCGCTCAGCCTCGTCCATGGTCAAGTATTTTTGACAGGCATCTGCGCCGCCCTCCTGGTCGATGAATTCCTCCATGTGCACACGGATGTCATTGCCCTGATAACCGTCCTCCGGGAAAGGAATGTCCTCGCCCATGAGCTGGCGAAAACGCGCGTCCAGAGAATCCCCAAACTTGGCGATCTGGTTGCCGGCGTCGTTGACGTAAAACTCGCGGGTCACATCATAGCCCGTCCACTCCGCGATGGCGGCCAGAATATCCCCGATGGCGCCGCCGCGGGCGTTTCCCATGTGCATTGGGCCTGTGGGGTTGGCAGATATAAACTCAAGGTTGTATTTTTTGCCGGCGTTGCCCTGGGTTTTGCCGTAGTTTTCCTGCATGGCTTCAATTTCCAGCAGCACCTCATACACCCAGTCAGACTTGAGCTTGAAGTTGATAAAGCCCGGTCCGGCAATCTCAACTGCCTCCACGTAGGAGTTGTCAATGTTCATATGGCGCACGATGCTCTCAGCAATCACACGCGGCGCTTTGTGGGCCTGCTTTGGCAGCTGCATGGCAATGTTGGTGGCGTAGTCGCCGTGTTCCTTCTCACGGGGCACCTCCAGATAAATCTCCGGCAGCGCACGGGCAGAAAAGTCGCCAGCCTCCATGGCAGCGTCCACAGATCCCGCAATGAGCGCCTTTATTTGGTTTTCAATTTTTTCTCTGATATACATAATATCCTCCAAATCACATCAATAGAAAGGGCGAACATTGTTCGCCCTTTCTGAACTAGTTTTTATAATTACTGATTTTGATGTCCAGCGTATTTTCCGTGTTGGTCATTCCCTCAACCTCGATGGCGTAATCGACCTTGACATTGACCGGGTCCTTCCGGTCGTTGTAGGCGATGTTCACGCCCTTGGTAAAGATGCCCATGGCGATGTCGCCATAAGGGGTGGAATAGAGCGTCACATTGCGTTTGCCTTCTTCAAATTCCATGAGGGAGTTTACTGAGCCCAGGCGGATCACGGAAATTTTACCGCCCTCCACTTTCACAGTGGTGGTAGTGCCTTCCATGCCGGAGACCTCAGATTCTTTATAGGTCAGACAAGAGATGTTTTTTTCCTTATACATATCGCCTTCGGTTGAAAACTCCATCTTATCCTCATTACGGTGCTGATCGCTCACGATTCCAGTAATCGAAAGCCATACTTTTTTTCTTTCATCATCTGTCACAACAATCACCTCCGAATCGTTACAAACTTTTCAGGCTGCTGCACAGCAGGAAGCCGCTACCCGGAGGCACCTTGCTTCGCGCTTTGTACACTTTTAACTTTAGTGTCTCTATTAAATCATTTATGGCTTTATTTTTCAAGGATTTTCTTAAATAATCTGCAATTAGCTGTTGACACGCTTAACCGCAGCGCCCTGGATCAGCTTTTCAACCAGCTCAGCGTAAGAAACGCCCATGTTCTCCCACATTTTCGGGTACATGCTGATATTGGTAAAGCCTGGCATGGTGTTGATTTCATTGATATAAATGTTGTAGGTCGCGCGGGTCACAAAGAAATCTACACGGCTGAGGCTGCTGCCGTCAATCACCTCAAAGGCCTTGATGGCGTATTCGCGGATTTTCTCGAGCAAAGCGTCGCTGATCTGTGCAGGGATCACGATTTTGGAGTCCTGGTTGTCGCTGTATTTTGCTTCATAATCGTAAAATTCCTTGGAGGCGACCACTTCGCCAGGAATCGCTGCTTTGATCTCACCGTTTTCTTCCAGAACCGCACATTCAATTTCCCGTGCGTTCAGGAAGCCTTCAACCACGATTTTATGATCGTAACGGAGCGCTTCGTTGACGCCGTCGATGAATTCTTCCCTATTATGCGCCTTGCTGATGCCGACGCTGGAGCCCATGTTGGAGGGCTTGATAAATACCGGGAAGCCCCGGCCTGCGATGTCATCGATGATGCGGTCCGGATCCTTTTCCCAGTCTCTGCGTTTGAAGTAAACATATGGGCCCACTGGGATGCCAGCGCTCTCAAAAAGCATTTTGGAGGCCACCTTGTCCATGCCAGCAGCGGAAGCCAGCACACCGCAGCCCACATAAGGCTTGTTCATCAGCTCAAAGAGGCCCTGGATGGTGCCGTCCTCGCCCATTGGTCCGTGAAGCACGGGGAAGAACACATCCACATCCTGGATAATGGGATCGTGGAAAATGGAAAAATCCGCGTGGATTTTGTCCGTATCCTGCTCCCAGGAGCCGTCCTTAATGTTTTTATAGTCCCCGGTGTAGACCTTCCAGTCACCGTTTTTGGTGATGCCGATCAGGGTAATATCGTATTTTTCTTTGTCAATCACTTCAATGACATTGCAGGCCGAGGCGCGTGACACCTCATGTTCGCCAGACTGTCCACCGAATACAATGCCTAAATTAATCTTTTTCTCCATAATGGATTCCTCCTTAAATTTTTGCGTCAGCCACTCCTGCTCTGTCATGACCGTCAGGCCGTTTTGCAGGAACAGCTCCGCTGTTATGCCATTTCCAGGCACCAGCCGTTTATGGAAACTGCCGTCATAGACACAGCCGCACCCGCAGGAGGGGCTCTTTGCCTTGAGCACCGCCAGCCGCGCGCCCGCATTCCTGGCAAGGGATAACGCTTTTTCCGCCCCTTTTTTAAAGGCGTTCGTTAAATCTTCATTTTTTACATTATACACTTTCCTTTCCCCTTTGACTACCCTAATTTCACAGGGTTTTCGGGGAATTTCCAGTCCGCCCAGGCATTCCGGACAAATGGTCACTGCCTTTCCTTCCTCCACCAGCGCCCTGAGCTCGGGCACCAGGTTGTCCCGGCCGTCGTAACGGCAGGCCTCCCCGGCCAGGCAAGCGCTGATGACGAGCTCCGCCCTTTTCATTTTATCTGCTCTCATTCCTTCGGCACTTCATTCTCTTTATAAATCCAAGCCCCGCGTTTGTAGACCATTTTCATCACCATATCTTTTACCACAATCTCGCCCGTTTGAATCACCGTACCTGCGGCAATGGTAATCTTATCCTTGAGCGTGGCGCTGTGACCGATAAAGGTGTGGTCCTTCACTGTAACCTCATGGCCGATATTGACCCGGGCCAGCAGCTCACAATAGGGCTCGATCCGGCTCAGAGCCCCGACGATACTGCCCTCTCCGATGACGCTGTGAGCACCGATCGACGCGCCAGTCCCCACAACAGCGCCGGCTCCGATATAGGCGCCGGGCTCTACCACCGCGTCCGCTGCCACATGGGCCGCCGGATGGATTACCGCCTGATAGCCGAGCTCCGGAAAAGCCCTGACCACAGCCTCGCGGTCTTTCAGGCTGTCCGCTGCCACAATAAAGCCCCTGCCATCCCTGGAAAGGCCTGGGGCATCCTCCGGTGCTCCCAGCACCGGATAGGGCCAGCCGTCCGGGGGCAGGTCCGCACTCAGGAAGCCTGCCAAGGTGACCTCAGGCCCTCTCAAAGCGTCCGCGATCACTCTGCCAGCAAGGCCTGTTCCTATAACCACCATTTCTCTCATTTCCGCACATTTTTCCTTTCCTTCATTTACTTCATTTTACCACACCGCCCGGATAAAAACAAAAAAATCCACCCCTTTGCGGGAATGGATTCTTATCTTTTCAGCCTCAGCTGCTGGTGCTGGTCGGCATATAGGGGATCAGGGCTTTGGCCAGCTTGTCCACTGGCATGCTCTGAAGCACAACCCGCCCCGGGCCGGTCAGTGTGGCAAAGAACAGGCCCTCGCCGCTGAACAGGATGTTTTTAGCGCCTTTTACCTGGGTGACGTCAAAGTGCACCTTTTCCTGGAACACAGCGATGTGTCCCTGATCCACATTGATGGTCTGCCCTTCCTCAAGGTTGTACTCAATGGTGCTGCCATTGAGCTCAAGGAACACCAGCCCAGGCCCTGTGAGCTTCTGGAGGATAAAGCCTGCGCCGCCAAAAACGCCGGTCTTGACACTCTTCTTAAAGAAAATTGAGAAATCTACAGATTCCTCAGCCGCCAAAAAAGCTGTTTTGGCACAGATGATGGACTGTCCCGCCTCCAGATGCACTGCCCGGATGTTGCCCGGGAAGGACGACGCAAAGGCGATCTTTCCCTTGTCGCCCGTACAGGTGTAGGTGGTCAGGAATAGCGAATTGCCGCTGAAGCTCCTCTTAATGGCTTTCAGCGCACCGCCTCTGGTGCTGGTTTCCATATCAAAACAGGGGTCCATCCAGGACATGCCGCCGGACTCTGTATAAATCTGCTCACCCCGGTCCAGCTCAAGCTCTACAACCGGCAGGGTATCGCCAATAATTTCATATTTCATTTTTTACTCCTATTCCTTAAACAAGCCTCCCGAAATCCCGAAAACATCGTGTTCAGGATTCCGGGGGCTGCTCTGTCCTCCGGTTTGGTGAAGGATCAGGCCTCGATGATTTCATTAACCGCTTTTCTCAGAATTTCCATTTTTTCCTCTGCGCTCTCGCGGCTCCTGCCGGTCACAGAGTAGTAAACCTTCAGCTTCGGCTCAGTGCCCGAAGGTCTCAGGGCGTACCATGAATTTTCGTTAAAGACAAATTTGAGCACGTTGGATTTTGGCAGGTCAATGGCGGATTTTTCGCCGCCCGCCAGATCCAGGCTTTCCTTAGACTGGTAGTCATTGTAGGTCACCAGCTTTTCATCCGCAAAGGTGTTGAAATGGTTGGCGCGGAATTTTTCCATGATGTTTGCGATCTGTTTTTTGCCCTCGATGCCCTCCAGCGTCATGGACTGGATGCCCTCAATAAAGTAGCCGAATTTCTGGTACAGTCCTTCCAGGGCATCGTACAGGGTCATCCCCTGTTTTTTATAGTAATCCGCCATCTCGCAGACCAGCGCGGAGGCCAGCACAGCGTCCTTATCGCGGGCGTAGTTGCCTGCCAGGTAGCCATAGCTTTCCTCATAGCCAAAGGCAAAGGTCTTTTCGCCGGTCGCCTCGTATTCTGTCATGTGTTCGCCGATGTATTTAAAGCCGGTGAGCACATCCACCACCTCAGCCCCGTGGGATTTGGCCACGATACCGCCCAGCTCGCTGGTCACAATGGTCTTGATGACCACCTTGTTGTCGGGCAGCCCGGTGCGGGTCTTGAGGAAATAGTCCACCAGCAGCGCGCCGGTCTGGTTACCGGTAAAGACCACGAACTCGCCCTCTGCGTTGCGTCCGACCACGCCCACACGGTCGCAGTCCGGGTCGGTGCCGATGATGATGTCCACATCCCTGGCTTCAGGCATTTCCATGGCAATGTTAAACACTGACCGTTCCTCAGGATTCGGATAGGAAACCGTCGGGAAACTGCCGTCCGGCTGTTCCTGCTCAGCCACCACTGTCACATTTTTATAGCCGAGGTCATCCAGCACACGGCGCACCGGCACATTGCCGCTGCCGTGGATGGGCGTGTAAATCACCTTTAAGTCGCTGCCCGGGTTCGCCTTTACCACATTTTCGACCGCAGCGGCGTAAGCGTCGTCCACTTCTCTGCCGATGATCTGGATCATGCCGTCTTCCACAGCTGTCTGCATATTGGCCAGCGGAATATCAAAATAATTGTCAATTTTTTCAATCTCAGCCACCAGCTCGTCAGCCGCCGGAGAAACCATCTGGCCGCCATCGGGGCCGTAGACCTTGTAGCCGTTGTACTCTTTGGGGTTGTGGGAAGCGGTGATGACAATCCCGCCAGCAGCGCCCACGTGGCGTACGGTGAAGGACAGCACTGGTGTTGGTCTCAGGCTTTCAAACAGGTAGGCCTGAACGCCCATGGACGCCAGCACACGCGCGGCGGTCTGTGCGAATTCAGCCGATTTATTTCTGGAGTCAAAGGCGATGGCCACACCCTTTTCAGCATTTTTGGGGTCTGCCCCCAGCAGGTATTTGCCCAGTCCATAGGTCGCCTTTGCCACAATATAAACATTCATCCGGTTAATGCCCGCGCCGATCTTGCCGCGCATCCCGCCAGTGCCAAATTCAAGGTCCTGGTAAAAACGGTCCTCGATTTCACCCTCGTCGGTCATTGTCTCAAGCTCAGCCCGCAGGTCTGCGTTCAGCTCCGGATAATCTTTCCATAATTGGTATACTTCTTTGTAGCCCATTGTGTTCCTCCTTATATGATTTTAAATGATTGATTTCGGTTACATGATCTTATTATACCCGAAATAATGGTTTGACTCAACAAAAATGCGTGTCAAATTCTGTAAAACTTCTATAAAATTTTCACAAAAAACAACAGGGAACACGCCGCTCCGGGCAGACGGTTTTATCCCCTGCTCCAGACCGCGCGTCCCCCATGACGCTTTTGTTTAGTTGTGATGGAAATAATTTTTCAGGTATTCGGTAAAGCGCTCCTCAAGCCCTGGTGTGCGCAGGCCGTACTCAACCGTGGCTTCCAGAAAGCCCAGCTTGTCGCCCACATCGTAGCGGCGGCCTTTAAAGTCATAGGCCAGTATGCGCTGTTTTTCGCCCAGAGTCTTCAGGCCGTCAGTCAGCTGGATCTCGCCGCCGGCGCCTTTCCCGGTATTTTCCAGAATGTTGAAGATAGCCGGTGTGATGATGTAGCGGCCCAGGATGGCTAAATTAGACGGCGCGGTGCCGATGGCTGGTTTTTCGACCATGTCGTCCACCTCAAAAATGTCCCCGGTCACAGGCTTGCCAGAGACAATGCCGTATTTGTCCACCTGGTCATCCGGCACGGTCTGCACGCCGATCACAGAGGCCTGGTATTCGTCAAAGACCTCGATCATCTGCTTGAGAGCAGGCTTTTCCGGGTTGTAGACAATATCGTCCCCCAGCACCACGGCAAAGGGCTCATCGCCCACAAACTCCTTGGCGCAGAGCACCGCGTGGCCCAGGCCCTTGGCTTCCTTCTGGCGCACGGTAAAGATGCGGGCCATATTGGTAATGTCCTCGATCATCCTGAGCTCCTCGGTTTTGCCCTTCATCTTCAGGTTAAACTCCAGCTCTGGCACATTGTCGAAATGGTTGGTGATGATGTCCTTGTTCCGCCCGGTGATGATCAGGATTTCCTGAATGCCAGAGTCCACAATCTCCTCAATAATATACTGAATCGTCGGCTTGTCTACAATGGGCAGCATTTCCTTTGGGACCGATTTGGTCACCGGCAGAAAACGGGTGCCCAGGCCCGCAGCCGGAATGACCGCTTTTTTTACTTTCATAATTCCTCCTCTGATGCTTAATGCATCCCTAATCCATAGTATTTAAAGAGCTGCTTAACCTCCTTGCGCTTCACAAAAAGGTTCTGCAGGTCGATGAGTATATCGCCCTTCATTTTTTCCTTCAGCTGGTTTTCGTCCGTCGCCCGGGTGTTTGGCCATTTGGTCAGTACCACCAGCGCGTCGGCGTTCTCAGCCGCCTCGTAGATGTCATCGCAGAAGGTAATGGCGTCTTTTTCCTTAAACAGCCGCCATTTTGCCTGCTGGTAGCCATCGGGATTGTAAATCCGCAGGCTGGCTTCCTTTTCCACAAGGCATCTTATAATATCCAGCGACGGCGCCTCCCGGAGGTCATCGGTGCCGAAATCCGGGGACAGCCCCAGAATACCGATGGTCTTTCCGCCCACGCCATCCATGATGTTTTCAATCTTCGCCACACATTTCTGCTTCTGGCACTCATTGGCTGTGATGGCGCCCTTCAGAACCTCAGCGGTTTCGTCCGCTTCTTCGGCAATGCGCACCATGGCGCGGGCCGTCTTGGGCAGAATGCTGCCGCCGTAGCCCGGCCCCGGGTCCATCAGCTGGGGTGAAATCCGGGAGTCTTTGCCCATGATCCGGGTGGTCATGTCCACGTCGATGTCCAGCTTCTCGCACAGCATGGCCAGCTCGTTGATAAACGCGGTTTTTACCGCGACCAGGCCGCTGATAGCATAGTCGGCCATCTCCACCTCTGCCGGGGAGGCGTCAATGATCTTGTTCATCACAATGCCCGTCTCGCGGTACAGGTTCCGTACCTTTTCACGCGCTTCCTCATTATCCGCCCCGATGGCCACAAACCGGGGGCGCTCAATGTCCTTCAAAAAGCTGCCGGCCTTGGCAAAGGACGGTGAGGACACCACATCAAAATGGATATCCGCCTCACGCTCGTCAAGGGCTTTCTGGATAGTCTCCTCAATGACCACCGACGAGCCGGGGGGCACGCTGGATTTTAAGACTACAATCTTGGGCTCCTCCATCTGGCTGCCGATGCTCTGGGCAATGGCCCGTACAAACCGCAGGCTTGGCATGTGTTCGTCATCCTCAGGCACCTCACAGGTAATAAAAATGACCTCCGCCTCCTTGATAACCTTGCGCAGATGGCCGGTAAACTCCAGATTGCCCGTGGCCTCAGCCTCAGCCACCACCCGTTCCAGTCCGGATTCATAGCCGGGAAGCTCGCCTTCCTTCACGGCATTGACAATTTCTTCATCCATGTCGGTGCAGTAAACCTGATGGCCGCCGCGGGCAAAGGAAGCCGCATACGCCAGTCCAAGGACCCCCGCACCTATTACACTAATGATCAATTTGCTCTCCTTCAAAATAAACACTGCTCTTTACAGCAGTATTTAGTGCTTTATAAATGGTATACTTAATATCAGATTATAACATAAACACCGTTGGTTTTCCATTAGAAATTCTGATTCCCAGGCATAGAAAAAGCCTCCCAAAATCCTGAAAAGGGGTTTTGGAAGGCCTTATCGTCTTATTTATCGTATTTTTTTTCAATGTCGCCAATCATGTCGATCCGGCGCTGGTGGCGGCCGCCCTCAAACTCGGTGTGCAGCCAGGTCTTGACAATGTTCTTTGCCAGGTCGTCTCCCAGGACGCGCCCGCCCAGCACCAGCACGTTGGAGTCATTGTGGCGTCTTGTCATCTCAGCCATGTATTCGTTGGTACAGAGTGAACCGCGGATGCCGGGAACCTTGTTCACCGCGATGGAGATACCCACGCCGGTACCGCAGATGGCAATACCGCGGTCGTATTCGCCGCTCGCCACCGCCTCAGCAACCTTCTGCCCATATACGGGATAATCCACTGATTCCGCTGTTTCAGGCCCCATATCGGTATAGTCAACGCCTTCTTCACGGAGCAATTCCATGACAACCTGTTTCAGTTCAAACCCACCGTGATCCGATCCAATCGCTAATTTCATTTGAGTTCCCTCCGATTTGTTTTTGTTTATTATAACATACTTTCCCAATTTTAACGATAGTAAGCATTAAGAAACTTTGTAAAAGTATTATTCTTAATCAAAATGGCTTTCCATGACATTTTATCGTCCGGCAAGTATGATTAAGAAAAAGGGGGCAATCTTATGGGCTTGTTACAGAAAAAAGATACAAAATTTGAAAATATGACACTGACCGAATTTGATAAGCTGCCAAGAGACGAGCAAGAACGTTACGAATTTGTGGACGGAATGGTCATGATGCCACCCAAAGCCACATTGATACACCAGCTGCTCATCACTAATCTGATCATCGGGCTTGGCCCTTATTTTAAAGGAAAAACCTGCAAAGTTTTTTCCGAGGCTGAGATCAAGCTGAAAAACGATATTTTCATCCCAGATATCAGCATTCTCTGCGACCCTGACAAATTCAGCAAGCAGCGCTATGAAGGCCCGCCCGCCGTTGCCATCGAGGTGCTCAGCCCAGCTACCAGAAGCTATGACCTCTTTACCAAGCTCAACAAGTACCAGATGACCGGCGTGAAGGAATACTGGATTGTCGATCCCAAATCCCAGACCATCACCGTCCACCGCTTTGAAATCAGCGAGGCCGACATCTACATCCGCGGCGAAGCGCTGACGACACCGCTCTTTGAGGGACTGGAGCTTGCGATGGACGATATTTTCGCATCATAAAATCAACCCGTATCGCCGCGATACGGGTTGATTTTAATTCTTCACTATATAAAATGGTAACCTCCGGCCTTATACAGCCGGTTGGCCAGAGCCAGAGTGTCGTTGCCGACCTCGATGTCCTCGGCGTAGATCTTCTCAATGCCCAGATCGTCAAAGGTGCGGAGTCTGGCGAAAAGATTATGGCTCATTTCCTCCGGGTTCTCCCGGCTGCCCAGGGAGATGATGATCCCCGAATGGTAGTTGCCCATGGTCTCGTCAGTTGCCAGAATGCCGATTTGCATTTCCTCGTGCTTCTTGATATGGCGGTTGATTTTTTCAACCTTCTCGGCGTCTGTGCCCTTCACAATGACCAGATCGCCCTTCGGGGAATAGTGGGTATACTTCATGCCCGGAGATTTGGCCTTTTCCGGGATCACGTTTTCGATGGCGTTGGGGGACACCTGCACCCTGCCGATGACAGCCTCCAGCTCCGCCACGGTCACCCCGCCCGGGCGCAGCACAGTCGGCGGCTCGGTGGTGGTGTCCACCACCGTGGATTCCAGCCCGACATCTGTATCCTCAGACACAATGATGGCCGAAACACGGCCCATCATATCCTCGATCACATGCTCGCTTTTTGTAGGGCTTGGCCGTCCCGAGATATTAGCGCTGGGCGCCGCGATGGGAACCCCGGCGGACTTGATGAGCCCCAGGGCGATGAGGTTGGAGGGAAAGCGCACCGCCACGGTATCAAGCCCCGCGGTCACAACCTCCGGCACCCCGCTGCTCTTGTGCATGATCAGTGTCAGAGGCCCGGGCCAGAAGGCGTCCATGAGCTTCTCGGCCTTTTCAGGCACCTCGGTCACCAGCTTTTCAAGATCGTCCCGGTCAGCGATGTGCACAATGAGCGGGTTATCCGCCGGGCGTCCCTTGGCTTCAAATATTTTCTTCACAGCGTTTTCGTCCAGGGCGTTGGCTCCCAGGCCGTACACCGTCTCTGTGGGAAAAACCACGGTCTCTCCCCTGGCAATCAGTTCGCCGGCCTTGGTCAAATGGACGACCCCGAGCAGGGGGCTGTCTGTTTTAAAAAGTTCTGTTTTCATAAGATCAACCTGCTATATTATTATTCTGCCTCGCTCAGCAGCTGCTGCTTCATATCCCAGAGCGGCTGGGAGAGGTCCACATGGTATACGTGGGGGTTTACCATACGCTTGAAGGCTGGCCACAGGGTTTGTTTTTCCTGCACGAGCCGGTCGTGAATTTCGCGGATGGCGGGCTTCTCATACACGCATTTCCCGTCCACAAACACCGGCACCAGCAGCTCTTTCACATAATAATCCGTAATGGTGCGCTTTTTCCAGGTGTGCATGGGATGGAAGATGGTAAGCGGCTGGCTTTCGTCAATGGTTTCGGAATCCAGGGTCATCAGGTCAGCCAGAGCCATGTTGTTGCTCTTGCCGTAGATCCGGTAAATTTTCTTATAGCCCGGATTGGTGATTTTCCAGGGATCGTTGGACACCTTGAGCTTGGGCTTGCCGTCGATTTCCGCCAGTTTATAGACCCCCCCGAGGGCCGGGCAATCATAGGCGGTGATGAGCTTGGTGCCAATGCCCCAGGAGTCAATTTTGGCGCCCTGGAGCTTCAGGTCCTTGATCAGGTACTCGTCGAGGTCTGAGGACGCGCAGATGGCCGCGTCCTGGAGGCCCGCCGCGTCCAGCAGCTTTCGGGCTTCTGCGGTCAGGTAAGCCAGGTCGCCGGAATCAATGCGGATGCCGTATTTTCCGGTAATACCGCCCTCTGCCAGCGCTTTTTTAAAGACCTTAATGGCGTTGGGCACCCCCTGCTCCAGGGTGTTGTAGGTATCGACCAGCAGCGTAGCGTTCTGGGGATTGTATTTGACAAACTTCTCAAAAGCCTCCAGCTCCGTGTCATAGCTGAGGATAAAGCTGTGGGACATGGTGCCCATGGAGGGCCGGTCCAGCATGGCTTCAGTTTCGACTACCGAGGTGCCCACACACCCGCCGATGACTGCGGCGCGGGCGCCGAAATAGCCTGCCTCAGTGCCATGGGCACGCCGCAGGCCAAATTCCATAACCGCGCCGCCCCGGGCTTCCTCCACAATGCGGGAGGCCTTGGTGGCGATCAGCGTCTGGTGGTTGATGATGCTCAGGATGGTGGTCTCGACCAGCTGAGCCTGTACCAGCGGCGCCTTGACCCGGATAATGGGCTCAAAGGGGAAAAAAATTGTGCCCTCCGGCAGGGCGTAAAGCTCTCCGGTAAATTTAAAATTGCGCAGATAGCTGATAAATTTATCTGAAAATTCCGGGTGGTTCTTTTTGAGAAGCCGTACATCCTCTTCTTCAAAGGCCAGCCCCTCTATATACTCGATGACCTGTTCCAGCCCGGCTGCCACGGTATAGCCGCCGCTAAAGGGGTTGTTTCTGATAAAAACGTCAAAGACAGCCATTTCGTCCTGTTTGCCGTCCTCTACATAAACGTTGCCCATACTCATCTGATACAAGTCGGTCGCGAGCTGGAGTTTCCGTTCAAACTGCATAAGTCTCTCCTTTATCACACATCGGTTTATCCGTTTTTCAATGGGTGTGTGTTTCATTCTCTATTGTAGCACTTTAGTCCGTTCAAATCCAATTCTTTTCAAAATTTTCCACTCCGGGCCTCCCGAAATCCCGAAAAAAAGAACCGGCAGCGCCGGCTTCTCATTTTCTGTCATGCTTCTTTATTCTCCGTAGACCGCGTATTGATTTTTGCCTTTGCGCTTGGCCTCGTACATGGCGTCGTCCGCGTGGCTGTACAGGCTCTCAAAATCCTTTTCGCTGTTCTCAGCAACCACCACGCCCAGGCTGCAGCTCACATACTGCCCCTCGGTCACAGGAATCCGGCGAAAATCCGCGATCAGCTCCCGGGCCCGCTTCAGTATATCCTCACGGGTGTTGGTATTTCTCAGAAAAACGGCAAACTCATCACCACCGATGCGGCCCACTATATCCGAGGTCCTGAACAGGCGCAGCAGGCAGTCCGCAATATCCCGGAGTACCTGGTCGCCCACCCCGTGGCCATAGGTATCGTTAATGCCCTTGAAATCATCAATATCCAAAAGGAAAAAGCCATGACAACAGGTTTCGCGCCGCTCATTTTTCAGAATAAAGGTAATCTGTTCCTCAGTGGCTTTTTTGTTGTAGAGATTGGTCAGCGAGTCTCGGCTGGCCTGGTTCATGAGCTGGACCTCGCGCTTTTTCTGGGTGTCAATATCCTCAATGAGCCCCATGATCCGGCGCACATTGCCCTGCTGGTCTCTGATCCCCGTCAGGCGCACACGGCACCAGAAAATACTGTTGTCCAGGTGCCGCATCCGGTATTCCTCCTCGCCGTGGCTCAGGCCGCCGCGCACACTCTCCAGAAAGCCCGCAAAGGACAGGGCTTCATTGACATCCACAATCCCGCCGGATTCCACTTCCGCAAGAGTTGGTGTATAGCCCATCCGCTCCTGCCAGCCCTGGGAGCAGACCAGAGTATTGTCCGTCAGATCCCATTCAAAGAACAGGGCGTCCATATTTTCGAGCAGCACGCGGTAGCGCTCATTGTCCATTCTGGACAGCTCCTGCCGCTCTTTTTCCTTGCGCTCATTTCTTCGATGGCTCAGGCCAACGTACACACCCACTGCCAACAGCGCCAGGCCGATTTTTACACAGAGCAGCAGCGCCATCTGGCTGATGTACTCCGCCTGGCCCATAATCACCCGGTCTGGCACCATCGTCACCACATACCAGTTATTAATGGTTGTGGGCACATAGCAGAAGTGCCAGGTTTCATCACCATCTTTGAAGGAGGCATAGCCTGACTCGCCGCTGTGCATTTTCCTGCTGACCTCCTCCTCAGAATCACCATTCGCCAGCCATTTTGAAATCTCGATATTACCGTTCCTGGGCAGGAGAACATAACTGCCATCTGTCTCCACCACATAGGTCAGGCTCTCTCCTCCGTACACCTCCATGTTTACCACATTGTTGAAGGTTTCAGTCAGGTAAGAGCCTGAGAGCACGCCGGCCAGCGCCCCCTCCCTGTAAACCGGCACCGCCACCGCAAAGCCCTCTTTGCCCGTATGAGCAGAAACGATAATACCTGACACCGCATCCTGACCCTCCAAGGCTTTTTTATAATACTCGCGGCCGCTGAGGTCCTGCTCTGCCCCTGTGGAGGTGTAGGCCATGCCGTCCGGCTGGATATAGGTCATGCGGTCAAAGGAATAATTCTCACAGCCCAGTCTGAGGTTGCGGGTAATCATGTCTTTATTGTCAATGGAGTCATCCTCCACCATGATGGCCGCCAGGCTGTGAAGAAACTCAAAATCCCGCTTAATCTGCGTCTCTAAAAGCAGAGCACTCTCGTGATTCATATCGTGCAGAGTCTGCTCCGCATTGCTGTGGACCGAGTTCCGTACTCTTTGGGAAAACTCAAAAAAGGAGGCCGCAATCAGAAAAACAATCAGAGCGGCAAACAAAATATCCAGGACAATACGCTTGCCTGTTCGTTTGACTTTTTTCTGATCCTCCATTAAAGCAACCCCCTTTTATCTGTCCAATACCTTCTATAATATTCTATTATATTTTATCACAACTGCTTCTCCTTTACAAACCTTAACCCCCTGAAAAATAAACATCTGGTTTAACTTTAAGATACCTCCGCGGTCGTCTCCAGCGCTGCTGTTTTCGGGTTTTCGGGATGCAGTTCTGTGACAACCGAAGCATTTTTACCCAACACCTCATCCTGTAAAAGCGGATTGATGCCGTAGCGCAACGCTTTGGGCCTTCCATTCTTTCCAGCCGCTGCTTCCTCCTCTGGCAGTACCCTCAGATACCCCCTCTCTATGAGCCCGGAGATATACGGCCTTTGCTCCTCATTGGTGCGCAGACGGCCGCGGCAGCTCTCACGCAGCACATCGTGCGGCACCACCATTTTCTTGAGCGCGCGGCATTTTTCCCACACATATTTCAGACTCTGCACCTCCTCGCTGTCCTCCACGGTTTTGTGCGCCGCCTTGGTGTGCTCCAGAAAATAATTGGTCAGGCGGATGGCCTTCTCCACCGTCTCCGCCGAAATCTCACGCTTTTCCACCGCCTTGCCGCCATGCTCCATGAGGTGCAAAATTCCCGCCAGGCGGATGGTCTGGCCGATCACGCGCCGCGCCACCCGCTTGATGCAGGCCAGATCCTCCTTAATACGTTTTTGAATGTTCTGGTCATTATAAGCAACCATCAACCGTTCGGCCTCTTTTGAAAAACACAGCTCGTAAAGCTCATGCCCATTGCGTTTAATGGACATAATATCTCTGATCTTATTTTCATAATTCGCCAGGACCAGCGGTTCAATATCCGGTGAATCCCCAAGACAGCGCTCGTCCAACTCCTTTGGGATTGAATAGATAAAGCGCGAAGTCATCCCCTTTTCAATAAAATCCCTGCGCATAAAATCTTTAAGCACCGTAGGCTGAATAGAAAAATTTACCGTCAGATAGAGATGATCGACATGAATATGACCCTGTCCCGCGCGGTCTTTGTCCAACGACTCATTACTGTATCCATGCAGATAAACATCAATATTTGAGCTGCCGTCCTTGCTGTAACGTCCCCCCATAATATCAATGACGCCGCCCTCCGTCGAGACCACCGACATAACCCCATTGTTCTCAGCCAACAGGTTCTCAAGGGCCTCCGACGTTACATTGTCCGTCATGCAGCGCAGATTTTTTACAGGCTTAAAGGCCGAAAATTCCTTCTGTACCTTCTCCAGATCCGAATACTCGGCCTTGCCACTCACACACTGTTTTTTCGTCTTTTCCACACGATCCCTCAAAACATTCTGCCAGTTCGCGTCCATGTCGATTTTCCCCTTATACTTCTCATTAAAATCATGGACAAAATCCTCCACCGGCTTTTTAAGCACATTCATGATCTCCGACTTGCCCGTACCCGATTCCATCACCGTCATGGTAAACAGGTTAACCCCCTTCTGGTACACCGCTGCTTTTCCTGGATTTACCTTAAAACGGCCCCCCTCCGCCAGAGAGATCATCGAAAGCAGCGATACCCCCACTGCGTCCACTGGTGCCTGCTTACAGGCTGCCAGGTCTTTGGCAAAGCGTCTAAAATCATCCGTCAGGCAGTCCAGCGGAAAATCCGGCAGCCGATCCTGCACCAGCTCAATACGTTTGAGCGGCGCGTATTTCGCAATTTCATCCAGACGGCGCTTTTCACGCGCTTCCGCCTCCAGTCTCAACGCGTTTGGCGATTTCTCCCCAATCATGCTGCCATTCCCCTGAACCATTAAATTCGTGATTGTTGACATCCTCATTACCCCGTGCTTTCTTAAATTTTTGAAAACTACTTGCCAATTCATCTTATTCCTGATATAATCACTATAGTGAATAATATATAATTTATTCACTATAGTGATTATTCTATTTTATTATCCAAACTCCTTTAAAATAATCAGTATTTTATAAAATTTAAGCATTATTTAAGAAACGAGGCCCAGAATGTCCGACATCAACCTTTCCTATTTTCCAGCCCGCCTCCGGGAGCTCCGGAAATCCCATAAACTTACCCAGGCTCAGATGGCTGCCCGCCTCGGTATCGCCCCGGCCAGCCTCAGCTATTACGAAAGCGGCGAGCGCCTGCCCGACCTGCGTGTCATGGATACCCTCTACAACGAGTTTGACGTCAGCTTTGAGTATATGCTTGGCTATACCCAGTCCCCCCTGCCACCAGACCCCACTGTTCTGGATTTCCTGGACCTGAGCCCTGCCGCCTGCGACAACATCGTAGAGCATTTTAATAAAACCCATACCGATAACGCCGCCCTCAATATCCTGCTGGAATCCCAGAGCTTTTTCGAGTACGCCCGCCTGCTGGCCGACAAAGCCATCCGCCAGCTGCGCAAAGAAGCCCCAGACCCCGATGCCGATAAAAATGAAAAGCTGCTGTACACCCTGATTGAGGAGAGCATTGAAACCAGCTACAGCCAGGAGCTCAGCCGTCTCGAAAAAAGCATGGAAGCCGAAATGATCGAAAAGGGCACCAGCCACCCTGCCTTCCAGCATATCTCCGAAAATGTGCCCAACCAGCTGGACGACTGCCTGGAGCTTTTGTATAAATACCGTATTTATACAAAGGAAGGCCGCCCCTTCCCGCCAGAGGACCAGATGAAGCTGAACAAGCATTTTAAATGGCTTAGGCAAATGGATGAGGAATTTGAGGGAGAAGCATAAAAAAGACGACCGGTAAATTTTGCCGGTCGTCTTTTGATGTTTGGGGATAATCTTATTTAATTTTGATTTCGTCCGAACAGATACTTTTTATTAAACAAGTAAAAACTCCCGAAATCCTGAAAAGTCCTGGAGAGAGAGTTTTCGGGTTTTCGGGAGATATATTTAAAAATTTCTCAGATTACTTTTTCAAAATGGTGGTCTATTATCCATTTTTCCAGTTCCTCGCTATTTTGAAAGCTGGTTTTGTTAGACAGACTGTCGGATTGATCGAGCATTCCGTTATAGTTATTTTTTTTGTTGTTCTGTAATACACACCATTTATTTCAACAACATATCCTTTCCACTGCGCATGATCTTGTGTATTCGTTGTATTAGCATACATGATATAAGTTTTTTCACCATTTACCTCCATAGTCAGTGGACGCCAATATAGGGATTCTGGTTTTCCGTTAATCGTTGAATTCCAATCCTCACCAAAAATATTTTTCAGGTCAATCTCATCTACAGGTTTTAAGCTGTTATTATTTTCTTTGAAAAACTCTTTAATAAAATCTGACTGCTGACTTGATTTAAATAAATCTAATAGTTTTTCTGCCAAACTTTTTGATGCGTCTAAATTCGGCCGTGATGAATCTTTATCATGGTGCACACTACATGGGACTTCTTTCAAACGATAATATCCATTTTCAAATTCAAATCTACATTCTGCCAGATTATACTCACCACCTGCTGGACAAACCCCCTTTGCGATATTATTTTCTATCGTCGCATCACCATAGCTATTCTGAATTGCCTTTGCTAATATGGGAATCGCTTCTTCTCTGGTTGCCGGCAGTTTTTCTGTGGCCTGCGACTGATAGTAACGCAGACAGTCACTCCTTGCCGATTCACACAGCTTTTCTTTTGAATTACCGACAAAGCCCAACATGGCGGGAATTGTAAAAGCGGCCAGAATCGCGAGGATCACGAGGACGATGATGAGTTCTATGAGGGTGAAGCCGCTAGAATTATTATATTTTTTCATCTTTCTCAAATTATTTATCCTCTATCCAATTGGCATTTGTTTCGATATGTTTAATATCCTTTTCACCATCAGAGTGTACTCCAACTTCTGTCTTGGCATGATAAAACTTACCTGTTGAAACATTGTATTTTGTTACATATATTTCACTTCCCTCTGGTAAATCATCAATAAAAGTTTCTGTCCAATAAATATTATAGTCTTCACCAATTTTTTCAATACGCCAACTACATGTTGTCTTTGTATCAACGCCTAAAAATTCCAATATTTTTTGTACATCTGGCGCAAAATTCTTACCTGTAGAGTCCAATGTACTCGTTGGATGTGCATTAAAATAGCTTACTATAAAGGAATTATCACTTTTTATATCATTCTCAAGAGTACGTATCGCAATATGCGTTACCCCAGCCTTGTCACTTGTATGTCCTTCACAAGAGCATAGAATATGCATCTCAACTTCCGTACCTTTACTTTCTTCGGTATCTACGAACTGAATAAGATAAATCCCCCCGCTCGGACAAATACCTTTATAAACTTTTTCCACTTTACTTCCTGTTTCATCTTCTGTATCAAGCACTTGGGTTTCTCCGCCGTATTTATCAATAACAATTTTATCAACAATCGAAAAGCTCCGATACTTTGTAGGTACCTCTACACCTTTGTCAACCACTAAATCCGTATAAGATCGCTTAATATCATTTGTTTTCGACCGGCAATCCTTGGCCTTAGCATCATCGACAAATCCCAGAAGTGATGGAATGGTAAAAGCCGCGATAACGGCCAGTACAGTAATCGTGACAATGAGCTCGATCATGGTAAAGCCCTTTTCAGTTTGAAAGTAATTTTTTTAAAAAACCTCAAACAACGCTTTTTCATTCCACTTTTACCCATGTCCCTTCCTGCGTGCTGGCTTTGTTTGTTATTTCATCATAAACGGGGGTTTTACTGCTAGATACACCATCCTCTTTTCGCCAAACTTTATTGTCTATAGTAATATTATCTGTAATTCTCCCGTTTGTTCTTTTACCCTCTCTATAAGCAAGATAATACCATCCGCTTTCTCCTGGTACATCGCAGTAAATCAATCGGGTTGCCCACTGTTGCCCCTGTGAATTCGAAACATATACAAAGCATGAGACTTTTTTTGTATTGGATTCCGATATAAGATATGCCCGCATTTTCATCGTGCCTTTATAATTTGTCAGATAATTCGTCAAGGTTTGATTATCACTTTTTTTGTCATCTGCTGTCCCCTTATACTCTGTAAGTTCCATTACTTTTTTGTCAACATTATCGATGGTATTTTGATCGAATCCCGGGAAATCCGGCCAGTATGCATAAACAATATCTTTACTCCAGCTTCCCAGATAAGGCTGTCCTTTATAGTAAAATTGTGTAACGTAAGCTGAAATGAAATCATTTGAAGCAAATTGATTATTAATTAAGCCCGTTATCGCTTCACCGTCTTTAAGGGCCTCACCCTTTATGATTCTACTGTAAGTATCCAACATCTGATCTTTCAACGCGAGTGGATCATAGGTGGTGGTGGCTGTTTTTTCTTCGTTGTATGAAATCACCGGGTTCGTATAAATAACATTGCGTTCGCCGCCTGTCACTAAAATGCTCCCGCTATCCCGTGTATTGGCCTTTAAATTAATGGTCTTTAACACCTCGCTGGTGCTATAAACCGGACTGGTGTTTCCCTTGTCCAGTACATTGACTGTTAATTCTAAATGGGTTGTATCCAACACTTTTACCTGATAATCTACCTGATAGCCACTATCATAAAATGCTGAACCAAAAACATTGGTGTAAGCGTAAGTTTTCTTCTTTTCTTCTTCTTTTTCAAACGTTCCAATCATAAGCTGTCCGCTATCGCTTAGCCTAAAAAGCTTATCATACTGAGGATCTTTATCTTTCGTTTTATCTGGATTCATGATCTCCACATGTGTAGCGTAAGTAAGACGTCTCTGTACATATTCAAAAACACTGTCACCAATATATTTTTGGGTATTTTTAACTTCAGTTTGAGCAAAAAGATTGTTTCCAAAATACAAATAATTTCCGGCCACTGCCAGTATAATGGAAAAAATAGCCAGCGTCACGATTAGCTCGATGAGCGTAAAGCCGTTCTGATTCCTTTTTGCCTTTCCTGACAGTTTTAAAATTTTCATTCGATTTTCTTCCTTTCGTACTGGTATATTTCCCAGCTGTTTTGAAGAATACCGCCTTTATCTGCAAGCGTCTCCCCTACCTTTGTCGCATTATTATTATAGGGTTTTCCAGCCTGCTTGTAGCCACTTAAGGGCAAACGGCTCGGAACACCATTATTTTCATTTTTAGAAAAGACTTTTCCTTCATTGTCCGTCAGCCATTCATCGGAATTATTTTTTTTAGAAATTTCGACATCTTGTATCCAATAAATTTTAACATCTGTATTCTTCTCTGTCGTTACTTTTGGCTTTGTTTCAGTATTGCTTGTACCTGTAATGTAAAAGGGAAATGGCACAATCTCGCTACTATTTGCATTTCGATTAGGATTCATAAAATTAACGGAAGCTTCATCCTCCATATAAATAAAAATATCTGGCCCATAATAATATTCCCAAGCTTCAGTGGTATACTCGCCCTTCTCATTTTCAAACCATTTATCCTTTTGTGTTGATGTTACATTTTGAGCCGTAGTATTTTTAAAAAGCTCATAATCCATTCCATAAATATTGAGAGTTGCGCCTTTTTCTAAATAAATAAAAACCGCTCTTTTTTCAAGGTTCCCGTTTCCCACTATATCCCTGCTAATGGTTAATTTACCTGAAAGTGTTTTTTCTGCTTCCAACTTATAGACTGCCACATCCATTGTGTTATCTGCTACATTCTTTTTTGTTTCATCGTTCACGATAGTGCTGTTGTTTCCCACATAAATTTTTCTGCTGTTTTTGTCTCCGCTTAACTGTTCATCATCTTTCAACGTAGTCGCCCATTCTTTCGCTGGCCAGATAATACTTTCCGGCTTTCGGTAAGCATCTAAAATAACTGTCTCTGTTGTGTCGTTTACCGTTGCGGTAGAGGTAATAATGGCATGTCCTTTGGACATGGCAGCTTCTACATTCGCTTCTCCCATACCCTCCGTATTTTCCTGAACAGAGCCACCATCCTTTTCGAGAACATTGTCATATTTCACAAAATAATTCTGCCCGCTCACTTTATTTCCATAGACAAGATTCTTATATAAATCATCATAAAAATTTTTACTTTGATTATTGCCGCTAACATATCCATTCAAGCTATTAAAAACCGAATTAGCTGTAGACAGTGCAGTAAAATAGCTCTGATTAAGATTGTCATTTTTTATACTTCGCCGGTTCATGGACAGGGCAACCCAACCAATGGCGATTCCTAAAAGACCAAAAATCAGGCAAATAACCAACACCCACACCAATGCAGATCCCTGCTTGTTATTGATTGCTTTCATGGCTAGTTATTATCCTTAAATAAATTTGTGACATAATCATACACGATCTGATTTTGATCTAAATAGGACATGTTTTTGATATTGCAGACATCAAAATCTTCTTTTTTCATGCTAAAAAGATCTTTCCCCGCCGTACCTAAATCAATCAGATAATATCCTTTTTCAATGCCTGTCGTTGTCCCGACAGTAACATCATTGGCAAAATAAATTAAAATTTTATTTTTATTAGTGTCTTTAACTGTTTTTATATTGGTTAGTATTAGCTTACTATTGTTTTCTTGTATAATATTACCTTTAACATAAAGAAAATCCAAATCCAATTTCAGGTTTTTTTGTATCTCCGGCATTTTTACCTCAATAGAAGTCGTATCTTTTGTAAAATAGAGCTGACGAACCTGATTAGCACCACCTGCATCTGCATCGGTAAATGGTTGTGTTAAAGTGATTACGCCAATATATGTATCTTTTTTCAATTTATCATAATATTTACCTGTTTTGCTGTCGAGCACTGATCCACCATAACCAACATTGGCATTTTGTTCAGCCGGCACTGTAGGCGCTTCCACTGGTTTTGCTTCTTTTTTGGGTATTTCTGATAGTGTTGGCGTAGTTAGAGCGTCCACGCTATTATCTGGCTGAAACAGTTTCATATCCATATCTGCCTTTTCTGTCGAAGTCGCAATATAAAATGTGCCAGGCACTGCGTATTTTTTAAAAAAGGTTAATATCGTCGTCTTGCCATTTTCTGGAATCGTCGTAATCTCCGAATTTTTCAGCCCCTCAAATTCCTCAAGCGCCGAAGCACCCACCGCATTTAATTTCCCTGTATTCTCCTGGCTCGCATTCTTTATAGACTCACTATTCCCCATCACCTTCAGTGCCCCGTTAAACCCGGTAATCAAAATCGTAGCCGCAATCGCAAAAATCGCAAACGCCACGATCACTTCCAGCAGGGTCATGCCCTTATTGTCGAGCTTCCATTGTTTTTTCATCCATCAACGCTCCTTTCCGGGCTTTTGGCTGTTCTGCCCGTGGTGCTGGACCGGTAAATTCCACCAGTCGTCTCATCGCTTCCCGGGACGTAGCGTTTCATTGCCGTCCCGGACTTTTCCATTTCCTTATCACAAAGCACCCTCGGGTGCGCTCTGATCAAAAAACAAAAATAATCCTAAAATCCCCTCCCGAAATCCCGAAAAGTACCTGGCGCAGTATTTTTCGGGATTTTGGAAGGTTTATCAAAGGAGAACGGGGCGTGCCCATCCTCAATTAATAGCTTGTTATTCAGCCGTGTTGGCCGCGGCAGCGCCTTTATCCACCATATACACGTTAAAGGTCACGCTGACCGTGTTTGTGCCCGCACGCAGGTTGGCAACCTTATTTTTGCTGCCTGAGCTTGATGCACTGCTGGTTCCCGGGCTCACATCAAAGGCGGTAATCTGGATATCGGAACGGGCATTGACAGTGTCTAACAGATTCTCGAACTGGCCGATGTTTCCCTGGATCGTCATGGTGACGGTCCCGATATAGATACCGTTGATGGTGGGCTCAGCAGTGGTGGTTGTACTGTTTTTATCCGTGGTGGTATTGCCCTGCATCTCGGCCAGGTCTTTCATTTCCTGGGCCTCGGTGGTGGTGTCGCTGGACTCGGTAGACTCGGCAGCGTCACTGCCAAAAGAGGCGACTGTGGCAATCTCATTGGCTGTGATCGCGAGATCCTGGGCTTTAAAGCCTTCGTTCACCACCAGGTTGGTAATGAGGTTATCCAGCTCATCGTTGGTCATACGCTTTTCGTAGCCTTCTTTTTTAGCTGAAAGATCCGCAGCGGCTGCGTCCTTGATGGTCTTATTGGCTGGCAGGCTGGCAATGGCCATTTCCATTTCCTGTTTTTTAAACTCGGCCTCACTCCGTTCCTCGGACAGGGTCTGATATTTGTTGATCCCCGGGAAAAACACCAGGTACAGGGCGGCCATGATGAGCAGGGCCATGCCTAAAACATAGAGCAGGCCCTTTTCACGCCTGGTAAACTCATAATTGATGTTCATCTTGATATTGGGTTTTTTAAATTCTGGCTTTTTCATGGCTGCACCACCCCCGGTTTCAGATAGGCCACAACGGAGAAGCCGTAGCTGTCCGGTGTTTTGACGGTTTCGGTATTTGGGGTTGTCACCGTCTGGCCGTTTGGCAATGTGCTTGTGGATGAGCCATTGGTCACTGTGGACGTGCTGCCTTCGCTCAGGCTGTAGCCCTGGTACTCAATGCTGCTGAACAGGCCGGAACGGTTGAGCTCGCTGACATAGGCCGCTGCCGCAAACTCATTAGGCGCAGAGGCGGTAATGCCCACGCCGCCAGTGGTCCAGTCATAGCTCAGGGCGCCCACGGTAATGTTATTGCCCAGGTTGAGCACCTGGTAGACTTTATCGCTATTGACCACCGGATAAGATTCCATGGCCTTTCGGTTGGTATCCAGAATACTGGTCTGGCTCTGGATGATCTTCAGGGCGCTGTCCAGCTGCTGGGCCTCGCTGTACTCGGACACGTTAGTAGGGTCGTTGATGTATTTGTTGGCCTTTTTAAGGGCCCTGTCCACATTGTAATTCATGATGGTAAAAAACGTAAATCCAATGACCATAACCGCCACCACCACCAGAGGCGGAATGGCCCATTTGTTTTTGATAGAAAAGGAGCGTTTAGGCTTGAGCGCTGTCTTGTAGCTCGTCAGCAGATTGACATCGTTCTTTTTCTCAAAGAAAAGGGACGCAGGAGAAAATCATCGTCAATGCTGAAATTTTCCTGGATATTCCCGGTGTTTTCCACCGCGCAGACGGATACCTCGGTGTCGTCCACATACGCCTGGAGCCGCCGGATCTCGTCTCTGGTCAGGCCAGCGTAGTAGGCCTTGTCCAGAATGTATTCGGATTTCTGGCTCTTGTTAAACTGCACCAGTGAGGACAGCTTGGAGGCCATCTCAATGGTAAAGGCCTCAGTGCCACGCTCTGCCATGATTCTGGCCTGGCTGGAAAATGTATACACACCATTTTCGAAAAGGGCGTACATAAGGTTATTGCCGTCCAGCATGTTGATGGCAAAGGTCTGTCCGCTATATTCGCTTGTGGCCTCCACATAATTGATGGTGGCGTTCAGAGCAGTGTCGATGCGTCTGAGCTTGATGCCCGCCGTCTCGAAAAGGCGGATGTAGCTTTCCAGCACCTCCCGCTCCACGGCACAGCAAAGCATGTTGGTGCCCTGTTTCCCTCGGATACTGCTGTAGTCAATGATCAGATTCTCAAAATTGGTGGCGTCCTCAAACTCATGGTGGGACAGCTCGGTGAGCTCCTTTGGCGTCATCTTGGGCACAGCCACATTTTTGTTGACGATCAGGCTGGAATTGATGACCAGATTGGTGCTGTGAAAATCAATATCGCCTGCCTCGTCGGCCTGGTCAATGGCGTCAAGAAGCATATCCTCGTTGGTGATGACCCCGTTGATCATGGCGCCCGGTCCCATCTCCACGGTCAGGTGCTTTGATATGGTCAGCTTGCCGCTGCGCACATCCCCCTGGAGTATCTGAATGGCGTCGCTGCCTAAATAGATGGTTGTCTGCATACTCTCTTATTATCCCCCTAACCGATACTCTGATAAAATGTGACGATCGGTACCATAACGGACAGCATTACCGTCCCAACGATCACCGCCATGATAATAATCATTACCGGCTCGATGATCGTAACCATTCGCTGTATGGCCATTTCTGAGTCATAATCGTAGGAATCCGCAATGGAGTCCAGCATGGTGTCAAGATTCCCGGTTTCCTCACCGATAAAGATGGTGGATACCAGCTTCTTATCCATACCGTCAATGCTGCCGATGGCCTCGGACAGAGTGCTCCCGCTGCGCACCATCTGGGTGGCCGGGCCAAACTGTCCCTCGATATACTTATTGCCCACAATGCTGGCGCTGATTTCCATGGCGTTGATCATGGAAAGGCCGCTGGAATACAGCGAGCTCAGCGTCCTGGCAAAACGCGCAGTGTAAATAATTTTAATAAGCTTCCCTGCCCAAGGCAGGTGGACCTTCATCTTGTCAAAGCGCAGCCTGAAGGACGGCGTACCGAGAAGCGCCCGGAAAGCCCCAATACACAGGGCCACCGCAATAAGCAGCCAGTACCAGTTGGCGGTCATAAAATTGGAAATCCCGATGACCATGACCGTAATCGCTGGCAGTGCCGCATCCATGCCCTCAAACAAATCAAAAAACTGGGGCAGGATAAAGGTAAACAGCCCGATCACCACCACGACCGTTGCCACTAAGAGCAGGATCGGGTAGATCATAGCGTTTCTTATTTTGGTGTGGAGGCGGTGCTCCTTCTCATAATACAGCGCCATCTTGTGCGCGGTCTCGGCCATCTGGCCGCTGGACTCGCCCGCCCGGAACATATTGATGATAAGCTGGGGAAAAGAGCCCCGGCTGTTTTCCATGGCCTCCGACAGGGTAATCCCCTGCTGTACCTCACGGTAAAGGGCTTTATACACCTTTGCCACATTGGGCTTGATGTTGCGCTCCATCATAATGGAAAGCGCGCGGATCACCGTAATCCCCGAGGCCAGCATGTTCTCTATCTCCCTCGAAAAATCCGAAAGCTCCATGTTTTTCATCTTGTAAGCTTTCTTCTCAGCGTCCACTTCACGGCACTCAAGCAGAAATTCATCCTTTTCCCGCAAAGCCTTACGCAGCGTGCTCTCGTCAATGGCGTCCGCCATTCCATTTACTATTTTTGAGTTCATGTTTTTTGCTTTATACTTAAACTTTGGCAAAGTCTCATCGCTCCTTCCGGCCGCTTCATAAGGTTGAAGTCCAGGGTGTCTACCTTCTCATTAAAGTCCAAAAAAATTCAAATACCAAAAGATGATCTGCATTCCCCACAACATGGATACCAAAATCCCCACTGAGAGGTATGGGCCAAAGGCCATGTGCTTTTCCCCGCTCTTGCGGATAAGCTTGATGACACCTACAATACCGCCCAGCACCAGGCCGATAAAGGTCGCCAGCAGGGTGCAAGGCCAGCCGAGGAGAAATCCAGCGACTGCCATGAGCTTGACATCTCCGCCGCCAAAGCCGCCGGGAATGACCAGTGATAAGACCAGCATGGGCACCGATATGACAAACACACCGATTACCCGGGAAATAAGACTGGGTTCCAGAAACACAAAGTAGCTGGCCGCCACAGGGATTATCAAAGCGATCACCAGGCCATTGGGGATGGTCATGGTGTCAAAATCTATGAGGGTAACTGCAAGTAAAATGGCCGCTACCGCAAACCCCACCACCGCCTGAAGGCCAAAATCATAATGCCCGGCCATGAGCAGGGCCAGCAGCCCGCCGCACAGCTCGGTAAAGAAATACCGTGGCGCGATTTTCGCCCCGCATTTCCGGCATTTTCCCCGCAGCCACAGATAGCTGAGCAGGGGGATATTATCATAAAACGCAATGGGCTTGCCGCAGTTCGGGCAAAAAGACCGGCCCTTGGCGACTGAAATGCCAATGGGCACCCGGTAGACCACCACATTTAAAAAACTGCCAATCATACAGCCAAAAATAAAGACAAAGGCATACAGCACAAAATATATCAAAGATAAAGAATCATACAAAGCGAAACCTCCAGGATTTATGTGTGAATTCATACATTTTACTTTTGATCATCCCTGGAATAAACAGTTCTCACCTTTCCATCGACAACCACATTTTTTCCTGGTTCAATTATAACATTGATGTTATTTTTAATCATCTCAATTTTATCAATGGTGCCGTCACGGTTATCGTCCACAATGGTCAGCTTTGTAACCCCCTCATAGACGTTATCCGGCCCCACCAGATCCCGCAGGTCATTGGCATCCGGAATGCGGTAAGGGTTTTCCGCTGTCTCGGCGGATTTAAACTCCGTTGCCCGTATCTGGGCCGCCAGGTAGATGGTTCTTGCCTCAGCCACCACCGCGTCTTTTTTGGCGTCGCCGATGAAATGGAGGTACCCTGGAATGATGATCACAGCCAACAGGGCAATGACGACAATGACAGTGATGAGTTCCATCATGGTGAAGCCGTGAACGCTTTTGATTAAGTTTTCCAGTTTACGGTTAATCATGGACAGGCTCCTTTTGTTCTTACTAATTTAGTTTTTGGGTTTTCGGGATACAGGTTTTAGTTCTTTTCTATTTTTGTGATTTCGGCGGAGCCGCCTGCCGAAATAATTACAATATATTTTCCAGTTTTATCTAAATATTGAATTTCTCGAACTTTCCCCTCATCTTCAGTACCTTTTTTACCAAGCATTACATAAATACGATTAGTTTTAGCCGCGTTATTATCAGAAGCTAAATCATGCCTCTCCCCATCATCGAAAGAGTCTGTTTTAAACCAAAGCTCGTCTTTACTCATTCCAAAATCACTCGCTAAATACTCTGCGATTTTTTCAGGAATTTCTATTCTTGAATTATTATTACTGTAGTATTCCGTAGCTACCGCCTGTGCCGCCACATAAACCTCCCGTGCCTCGGCAATGGCGGCTTTTCCTTTGGCGTCCTCAACAAACCCTAGCATGGCGGGGATGGCAAAGGCTGCGAGAATAGCCAGAATAACCAAAACCATAATCAATTCGACCAAGGTGAAGCCCGAACGGGACCGAATACTGTTTTTTAATCTTCGTTTTAGAAAAATCATCTTCCTGCCCCCTGCACAGAAAATCGGAATCCTGCTCTGCCATTCTCCATTCTCAATTTTTCCATTGAAAAACCCCTCCAGAAATCCTAAAAACACAACGGCTCATCTACTGAAAAAGTAATAGAATCTTGTTTTTAAGGCAGAAAAGCATTTAAACCAATTTTAAATTAGTTGATAGTTGATAATGGGCAGTTGATCGTTCATGTACAAATTACCAAAAGCAATTTGCTCCATAACTATCCACTATCAACTGTCAACTACTCTCTTTTCTTTCCGGCAATAAAAAAAGCGCCTGAAAAGATGGGGAAAAAGGCCGGCTGCGGCGCTGCAAGCTCGGCCTTAAATATAATATTATTTTATAGTAACTGAACCACCTGAAGCATTTTCTTCAATAGTAATCAATTTTCCATTTGCCCCCATGTATTCGACTTTTTTTACAATAGCCGCTCTGTCACCTGTATCCATTGTAACATTTACTTGACCACTAGTACCAGGGGTAGTTGTAACTGGTGCAAAATTCGGAATATCATCTTTAACTAATTTTTGTACTTTTAAAGGAAAAGCATCTGTCTTATCATTCGCAAGAGCAGCAGTCCATACTGGAGCTGCATTAGTAGTATTATAAATTTCTGTCGCGGCTGATTGTGCAGCTACATAAATTTCTCTCGCCTTTGATACCTCTGCTTTTTCTTTCGCATCATTCACAAACCCCAACATCGCCGGAATCGTGAACGCTGCTAAAATCGCCAAAATAACCAATACTACAATCAATTCTACCAAAGTAAAACCTTTCTGGTTTTTCTTCAGCTTATTAATCATCTGAATCATTTACATCTCTCCTTTTATGTTCTCTTGTTTACCTTTAAATATAAACCTTTATTTTAACCGTCCGCGCCATGACGATTATAAACAGAGTGATTGCCTGCTCCAGCGGTCCTTTTTGTTAAAGGCTACTCAAAAAATAAAAATAGCCGGAAACCATACAGGGGTTTTCGGCCATCTACCGGTTGTGGCATCTGGCTGTCATATCGGCCTGGAGCTTCCGACGTAGACCCTGTAGTTTTGCGCCACGGGCTTTCGCACCGCTTTGCCTTTTGAACAATTCTATTCTACAACTGATTCGGACATTTGTCAAGAACTATAAAAACCAGTTACTTTTAAATATTCCGAAAGTTTCCTGTCAATCACTATTCATACACGTTGACACACTCTTAAAAATATGTAAATCTGCTTTTTACGCTTCTCTTATAGCGATAAGTTATTATAAATGCTGTTTCATTTACCACCAGCATTAAACAAATGGTAAAAACAGTACTATTTGGGTAAAATACTAAATTTTTTCAAAATTTTTTCAATTTTTGTTTCCTTAAATCATATTCAAATTCGATTGAATTTCACCACTCAAACGCACCGCAATTCCGCAGAATATCCAAAAAACCGGAGCCACAGTTACCACGGAAATATTAAAGCAGGCGGCGGCCATGTAGGCAGCGATGCTGCAGACAAGCGGCACAAGCATGGGCGAGCGGCGCCAGTTTTTAATACCACGGTAAAGCGTCGTTCCCTCAAACGCCAGATAGCTGAGGGCTGCGGGGATACCGCTGCTCACCGCGATGTGCAGGTACTCGTTGTGTGCCCGGTCGATGACCAGGTGGCGGCTGGTCACCCTGATAATATCCTTTTCAAAATACTGGCCCATGACCTGGCCCAGGGTCTCGATGCCAAAACCGGTCAGCGGGCGCATGCGGATGAGCTCCAGGGTTTTTGACCAGATAAAAAGCCGGTAAGAACCGCCTTTTTCCCAGTCATCGCCCCTGAGCATTTTAGACAGATCGGCAAAGACACTGAGAAAACGCGCGCCAAAGCCGCTGTTCACCAACAGAAAAACAAGGGTTAAAAGCACAAACACCCCACTCACCACCGCGAAACGGCGCCGGTTTTCCCGCTCGCCCAGCAAAAACACCCCCAGCAGCGCAAAGCCCAGCAGACTGCCGATCCACGCTCCCCTGGTGTTGGTGCACAACAGGCAGAAATACACCAGCCCGCAGGGCAGCAGGTAAGCCTTTGGGCCTCTGATAAAAGCATAGATGAGTATGGGCAGCGCCAGTGTCAGAAAGGAACCCAGGAAATTCGGGTTGCCGATGGTGGCGTAGGAAGCGCCTGGCCCGCCGTACATCAGAGGGTCCTGTGGCTGAAAGTCCAGACCAAATTTCTGGAAGATGCCGTAAACCGCCACGCAGGATACCCCCACCACGTAAAGGCGTACATGCCAGGGCTTAAAGGTATAGAAAAAAGCGCCCAGCATCATTAAAACACCATAAAACAAAATAGCGGAGTAGCTCTCCAGGCGAAAGGACCGCCCCTTGAGCGACAGCATCACATCTGTCGAAAAGGGCAGGGTGATGGTAACGCACAAAAGGTACAAAAGCACCAGCTTCACGGACAGAGGGATTTTCGGCTTCCCGGTAAAATACTCGGTAATGGGCCGCACATACAAGAGCAGCAGCCCAAACACCAGCACCTCGATGGTCATCAGCTTGGGCATATACAGGGTATCCCCAAAGGGCGGCACTACAATCAGCGGCACCGCCCCGGCGACAATGGCCAGCACTGCGGAGACAGCGGTTTTAAGTTCAAGTTTTCGCATTATTTTCCTCAATATTTATGTTTTTTAAATGGCATCATCCCTTTAACACACCTGCATTTTCTACCATTCCCCATCCAGCTTCTTAAAAAACTCGTCCATGGGCATGGGCTTCGCGAACAAAAAGCCCTGGGCGCTGTCGCACTGGATACTTTTCAGGAATTCGGCCTGGCCGGTGGTCTCGATGCCCTCAGCCAGCACCTGGAGGTCGAGCTCCTTGGCCATGGCGGCAATATTTTTGAGAATGACCCGTTCCTTGGGTGAGAGGTTTTCCTCCCGGCAGAGGGAGCGGTCAAGCTTGAGCACATCCACGTCGATTTCGGACAGCAGATTTAATGAGGAATAGCCTGAGCCAAAATCGTCGATGGAGACCTTAAAGCCGTCGCTTCTCAGCGTGCTGACCAGCCGTTTGACATAGCCGCTGTTTTCGATGAAGATGGTCTCAGTCACCTCCACCTCAATGAGGCCAGGGTCGATCTGGTATTTGTCTGCCAGCGCCCGGAAGCGCTCGATGTAGTTGCCGGATTTCAGATGAATTCTGGACATATTCATGGAGATGGGGACGCATTTCAAGCCTCTGGTTTTGCGGTAATAGTGGGCTTTAAAGACTTCCTCATACACGTAAAAGTCCAGCTCGACAATAAAGCCGTTGCTCTCGAAAATGGGGACAAACTCCCCGGGCAGCACAATATTGCCCCGGTCATCCACCCAGCGGGCCAGAGCTTCGGCGCCCACCACTCTGCCGCTTTCCAGATCAATTTTGGGCTGCAGATAGACAAGAAACTCCTTATCTCTCAAAGCCCTTTCCATCCGCGCCTCAATCTGGCGGGTTTTCAGGATCTTTTCTCCCATGGATTTATCGTAAAAGGCAATGCCGGTCTTGCGGCTGCCCTTGATGGATTTTCTTGCAATGTCGGCGTTGTCCATCATTTTTCCAATATCCCGCTCGCCTTCCCTGGCGTGGTACACACCAATCTGAAAATTGAGGCGGATGCCTGGTATCACATAGTCCAGCCGTTTGTTGATTCCGTCGACCATCTGCATAATTCTCATGACCAGGGCTTCCTCACTGGTCCATTCCACCAAGGCCACAAACACGTCGCCGGTCACCCGGGCGCAGACCTCCGCGCCGCTCATGGCGCCCACCAGGCCGCCGGAGATATAGCGCAGAAGCTGATTGCCCATGCTGTAGCCGTGAAACTCATTAATATACCGGAACTCGTCGATGTCAAAGGTGACCATGGCGTATTCCTTGCCGGTTTCATGGTCAAAGATTTCGGTGGTATCCAGCTCAAAACGGCTGAAAGTGGAAATGCCAGTGAGCTTATCCACATACAGGATGTTGTCCACAAAATTGGAGATGTCGTCCATGGCGACAAGCACAGCTTCTCTGGCACCCCGCCACTGCAGGCTGTGGCACTGGAAATTAAACCAGCGGTTCCAGCCGCTGATGTAGCGCTGCCAGTTAAAATCTGGTGTTTCCTGGGATATTTCATCCAGACGGCAGAAGGGGCAGGGCGCGTCCAGGCCCATGACGGTCTCGTAGCACAGGCTGCCCACCCGGGCATTTGGCCGCTCAGCCTTCAGAGACGCGCTGACAAACAGCAGCTCATGGGTTTTGGGATCGATCACATGGCTTTTGATACTCTGGGAATCCACGATGGCGCGGGCCACCTGGCTCTCGTAGGCGTTTTCGGTCTGGAGCTTTGCTTTATACAGGTTTACGCTGATGATCTTAGCCACCAGGCTCACAAATTCCTTTTCGCTCTCACTCCAGACACGGTTGTTCCGACTGCCAGAGAGCCCGATGCACCCTAAAAACCGGCCGTTTTCCACCAGTGTTTTATAAAGTCCGGAGCAGATTCCCCTTTCCCTGAAAAACGCGCGCTCCCGGGCCGGAAAGTTGTCCACACTCCCCAGGGCATACAGGCCGTTTTCATCAAAAAAGGTTTTGTAATACGCATGCGCTTCTTCCCCAACCCGTTCGGTTTTGGGGCGGACAGCAGTGCCGGAATACCAGCTGTACTGGTTGACCAGCTCCTTTCCTTCCTGCTCCTGCTCAAAAATACAGACCCGCTCCACGCCGATAAAACGGCCGATCATCCCCAGAATCAGAAGCATGGAGGAGGTAAAATCCTTAGAATCGGCCAGGATTTCGAAAATGTTGATGAGTACCCGGTTTTCTGCAGAGATCCCGCTTTTCTGAAAAATTGCGGTATCAATATTAGTGGCATGGCCGTTCAGGTAAGACATACCGCTCATCTTTTCATCATAACGGCACCAGCGGTCTCTCCCCTCCATTTTCGCCATGCTCAGGGCCTGGTCAGCGCAGTGGAACAGCGTCTCGAAGGTGGTGCCGTCCTTAGGGCAGGCCGCAACGCCCAGGCTGCATGAAATGCGGTAGGCCTGGCTTTTCCCCTCAAAGGTATGGTCAAAAATGCGGCGGATACGGGCTACCCGCCCGGCAATCTGGTTTTCTGCCACGCCTGGGCTGTAAACCAGAAACTCATCGCCCCCGATGCGGCCGATGACATCGCCGGGAGCCGCGTGGGCTGTCAGCTTTTCGGCGGTTTCCACCAGGACGGCGTCACCAAAAATATGGCCCAGATTCTCATTAACGGCTCGAAAGCCGTCAATGTCTATCAGCATCAGGATACCTTTATCCATCTTATTGTTTGCTTCCAGGGCCTCGCCGATTTTTATGCGGGTCCACTTTTGATCGTAAAGCCCTGTGAGCTGGTCACACCGGGATTCCTCAACCAGGCGGTCCTCTCTGCGCTTCTGGTCGTCAATATCCCGCATGATGCCCACGGTCTCTGTCACTCTGCCCTCACTGTTTTGCACGGTGGCGGCCCTGACGAGTGTCCAGTGGTAACGTCCGTCCGTTTCATCGGGGCGGGTCACACGGATAACGATGGCCTGGACTGTCAGCCCGTTGATCAGGCGGATGGTTTCCTCGATATCATCGGGATGCACCAGATTGCCCAGGTGCAGGGCCTCGGTGTAGCGGTCCACCGCCAGCGTGTAGTGCACATACCGGCCCTTCTCCAGCCTGGCTTCGTCGAACAGCATCCGGTCCTCGTCGATATGGTAGTCAAATATAATGTCTCCGGTGGTTTCCAGGATTGTCCCATAGCGTTCTATTTTCTTTTCCAAAGCGGAGAGCTGTTCATTGCTCATGGCGATTTTCTCCCTTACTTAAAAGTATTGGTTAAACTCGTTTTTGTCTGACGACCACTGGAGACCGGTATCAAAGCCGATCTTTCCTTCCTTCACCAGCTTGGCCAGGTGGCTGTTCAGGGTGTTCATGCCGTCCCGGCTGCCGGTCTGCATGGCAGAGGAAAGCTGATGGGTTTTGTTTTCACGGATAAGGTTGAGCACTGCGTCGGTGCCTGTCATCACCTCAAGGGCGGCCATCCGGCCTTCGCCGGAAGCCAGAGGCACAAGCTGCTGTGTCACAACACCCTTCAGGGTGCTGGCGAGCTGTGTCCGTATCTGCTGCTGGCTGTGGGGCGGGAACACGTCGATAATACGGTCTACTGTGTTGGCAGCACCGATGGTGTGCAGAGTAGACAGCACGAGATGCCCGGTTTCAGCGGCGGTTACAGCGGCCGAGATGGTTTCGTAGTCACGCATTTCCCCTACCAGAATGACGTCGGGGTCCTCACGCAGGGATGAGCGTAGCGCGTCGGCAAAGGAGGATACATCCACTCCCACCTCACGCTGGTGGATCATGCTCAGTTTATGGTAATGGCGGTATTCCACCGGGTCCTCAATGGTGATGATATGCTTGGCAAAATTGACGTTGATGTAGTCGATCATAGCTGCCAGTGTGGTGGATTTCCCACTCCCGGTCGGCCCGGTGATCAGGATCAGCCCTCTCGGCTCAGCGGCCAGCTTGCGGATAATGGGCGGCAGGCCCAGCTCCTCAAAGGTAGGAATGGTGTCGTTGAGCAGGCGAACGGCAGCGCAGAGCTCATTCTGCTGGCGGTACACGTTAACCCTCTGTCTGAGCCCCTCTGGCGTGACAAAAGTAAAATCCGCGTCCTCTCCCCGCTTGATTTTCTCACGGTTCATCTCACTGAGCATCCCGATGATCATCTCTCCGATTTCCCTTTTGCTCATTTCAAAGGGGCCTTTGACAAGCACCCCGTTGCTCCTGAATACCGGCGGCAGATCTGCCGTCAAATGAATATCCGAACAGCCAGTCTGGCGGCCGTAGTCGATTAGGTCTAAGATGGTTGGCATTTGTTTTTCCTCACTTTTATTTACTCAACGTAATACGTAACCTTCAGCAGCTCTTCCATGCTTGTCACACCCTGTTCTACCAGCTCGGCCAGACTTTGGCGGAGACTGGTGGTTTTGTGGCCTGCCGTCACGTACTCATAGACCTCCTCGATGGGGGACTGGCTGGAAATCATGTTGCGAATGGTTTTGTCGATGGCTAAAATTTCATGGACAGCGATACGGCCTTTATAGCCCGTATGGTTGCACTGGTGGCAGCCCCGTCCGCGGTACAGTACAGGGACATCCCTTCCCAAAAGCTCCCGCTCGGCCTCACTGGGGCTGTAGGCCTCCTTGCAGTCCGGGCAGATTTTCTTGACAAGGCGCTGGGCCACCACCCCGGTCAGGGAGTTAGCGACCATATAGGGTTCGACCTCCATATCCACCAGACGCACAATGGTAGACACGGCGTCGTTGGTATGCAGGGTGGAGAGCACCTGGTGCCCGGTGATGGCGGCACGCACAGCGATGTTGGCGGTTTCCGAGTCTCGGGTTTCACCGACCATGATGATGTCCGGGTCCTGCCTTAAAAGGGAGCGCAGGCCGCTTTCAAAGGTGAGGCCGGCCACGTTGTTCACCTGTGTCTGGTTGATGCTGTCCAGGTTCCGTTCTACGGGGTCCTCGATGGTACAGATATTGACGTTTTTGCTCGAGAGCATTTCCAGAACCATGTACAGGGTGGTGGTTTTACCGCTCCCGGTGGGTCCGGTGATATAGATGATGCCGTGGGGGCTCTGCAGAATCTGGCGCATGCGTGCGTAATTGTCATCGTTCATGCCAAAGGTGCCGGAATGGTCGAGCTTGGTGTTCTGGTTCAGAAAACGCAGAACGGCTTTTTCGCCGTAGACCGTCGGGATGACCGAGGTACGGATATTCATCTCGATGCCCTTGATCCGGGCCCGGAAGTGCCCATCCTGGGGCAGGCGCCGCTCGGCGATATCCAGGTTGGACAGGATCTTGATACGGGCGATGACGGACTGGTGCAGGGCGCTGGCCAGTGTCAGATAATCAACGATGAGGCCGTCGATACGCAGACGCACATTGGTTTTATCCTCAAAGGGCTCGATATGGATATCACTGGCGCCGGTATTATAGCCCTTTATGAGCATGGTATTGATGAGGTTGACCACTGGCGCGTCATCCCCGGCGGCGTCCAGGTCCTCTACGATGGAGACAGTTTCCATATCGTCGGCCATCTCGTTGGCACTGGTGGCTGCCTGGCGGGCCTCGATTTCCGAATAGCTGCTGTCAATGCCCTTGAGAATGGCATCCTTTTCGGCCAGGACAATATCAATGGGCATATTGGTGATGAGACGCAGATCCTCGATGGCGTAAAAATCCAGTGGGTCATTGGTGGCAACCAGCAAATGGCCGCTTGAAAACCCTATTGGGATAAGGGTGTACTTCTGTGCAATATTTTTGGGTATTTTGGCGGCTGCCTCCAAATCCACCTCAATCTGGCTCAGATTGATGACCTGAAGGTCCAGACGTTTTGCCAGTGCACCCAGCAGCTGGCTCTCTGTCACGTAGCCGTAATCGACCAGGATCGCGCCCAGGCGCTTGCTCTTATCCACCTTCTGATAGGCCAGGGCTTCCTGAAGCTGTCCCTCTGTAATATAGCCGTCGCCGACCAGTATATCCCCTATACGGATGTTCTTCATGCTTCTACTCCTTAACGCTTTATAATTGCTATATTATACCACAATTGTGAATGATAGTAAAAAAATCCCGAAATCCTGAAAACCGTTTTTAGATTTTCGGGATTTCGGGACCTGCTTTTCTACTTCATCAAAACCTTGATGTAATCCTTCATGTACTGCGGAAGATCCGGCGGACGCCTGGCCGAAATAATATGGCCGTCGACAATGGACGGGGTGTCATGCCAGACAGCGCCTGCGTTTTCCATATCGTCCCGGATGCCGGGAGTGCTGGTGACATTTTTCCCCTTCAGGATACCGGCGGAGATAAGCACCCAGCCCGCATGGCAGATTTCCCCGATGGGCTTGCCGGCCTTATCCATTGCCCGCACCATGTCCAGAACGGCTGGGAAGCGGCGCAGCTTGTCTGGCGCCCAGCCGCCAGGTACCAGAATCCCGTCGTATTCGTCAGGATTGATTTCGTCAAACCGGTAATCCGACACGCAGGGCACACCGTATTTTCCAATATAGGTCTTACCCTTTTCCTCACCCACCACATCGACAGTCACGCCTTCTTCCTCGCGGAGGCGGTGTACCGGATACCATAATTCCAGATCTTCAAAGTCGTCGCTGATCAGCGCAATAATTTTTTTGGACATTTCAAAACGCTCCTTTTCGTGTATTGTTATCATTATTACCCAAAGCATCCCCTATGGACGCGTCATAAACCTTAACATTGTTTTTTCCGTGATCCTTCATATAGTAGAGCGCCTCATCGGCCATGCTGTAAAGCATCTCAAAGGCACTGTTCCTGAAGGAATAGGCAAGCCCGACACTGACAGAGACCTCGATTTGGCCGCTGTTTCTTTCATAGCAGCGGTTCATGGCCCGGCAGAGGGCTCTGGCTGCCTGAACAGGCTTGTCTCTACAGGCTTTGACATCTTTCACAAAGACCAGAAACTCATCGCCGCCCAAACGGCCTAAAACAGCCTCTTCGCCAAAGCAGGCGGTCATTTCCCGGGCGAGATCCTCCAGCACCTCATCGCCGCCCTGGTGGCCCAGGGTATCGTTGACAGTTTTAAAGTGGTCCAGATCCACAACCATCATGGCGCCTTCCTCATCCCCACGCTCCTGCAGATAAGTGTTCACCAGCTCCTCAAAGGTCGTGCGGTTATACAGCCCGGTGAGAGCGTCCCGGTGCGCCTGGTTGATCAATGCTTCTTTTTCGCATTGCTCAGCGTTGATATTGATGATTTTGCCAATGGCCCGCATGGGCTGGTTATGCTTATCAAAAATGATCATGCTGGTAGCGCGCACCCACTCCTCATTCCCGGAAGGCACTGTGGTTTTGTATTCCACCTCATAGCGCGCCTCCTCCGGCGGACGGCGTTTTATCAGACCCGCAAAACAACGGGCGCTCTCATCAATATCCAGCCTTTTGCTCAGGATTGTGGAAAAAAAGTGGTCAACCTGTGATTTACCGCCAAAGGTATGGGCAAACTGCTCGGATACCACTATGCTGTCCTCACGGTAGTCATACTCAAAAATAAATTCCTTGGACATCTCTGACAGAATACGGTAGCGCTCATAGTTTAAGAGCATCTGCTGGTTGCGCTGCATACGGATATACATGGTCATACCGACCACCGCGGCCAGCACAAGCCCGATGCCCAGGGCCGCCACAATGCTCTCAGTGGGGTTGGCTTTGATAAAGCTCTCCAGGGTAACCTGCTGGTTATTTTTGTTAAAATATTTCATGTACAGTTCGGTGGCGTAGTTGGGGTTTTGCTCATTGATGGCTGCTGTGGCTGTATTGATGCCGCTGACCACCTCAGTATTGCCCTTAGTGACCGCGAAATAATAAGGCCGCCCGTCAAACCGCGCGACAATGCGCTCATCGTCGCCCATGGCGACGTCCGGCCCCAGCAGGGCGTCCACCCCGCCGGACTTCAAAGCTGCCTGCATGGCCTCATCGCTGTCGTACTCAACGATACTCAGGGTAATCCCATTGGCGCGGCAAAATTCATTCAGGGCCTGTATTCTTCGGGTCGCGGTTTTGCGTGCCCCTACTTTCATGTTGTTAAAGGTCGAATAGTTGGTCGCGTTGACATCCTCATTGTCTTTTAACACCGATAAGGTGGAGTAGCTGTAGCCGCAATTATACTCTGGAAAATCATAATCCTCGGCCAGCTGCGGTGTGTACACCATACCGCCCATAATGTCAATCCGGCCGTTTTTCAGGTCCTCCATCATTTTTAACAGGCTCTCATCGCTGCTGTCTCCGGTGATGAACTCATACTCCCAGCCTGTATATTTTGCAATTTCTTCTAAAAACTCGTAAGTATAGCCTGAATGGTTTCCCGCAGAGTCGGTGGATGAAAACCCAGTCTGTTCGGGAAATGCAACCCGGATGATCTTCTTTTCTTCTGCCTGTACCCGAGAGGTTGTCAGGCAGAAAACAAGACACAGTGCCAGGCCCATACTCCATATTTGTATTGTGTGCTTTTTCACTTTTCCCTCCCCGACTTCTTTGTTCTCACTTTAGTATTACTCCTTATTATATACTGATACAACCAAATATACAATTTTTTTGTGAAGGGTTTTCTGTCAAACCAATTTTACGCCGTCATTTCTGGTATTTCGGGAGGCCTGTAAGCTTAAATCTTCCTAAAATTTTAGCACTCACCGCTTGACAGTGCTAACAATCCGACCTATAATATACTCGTAAACAAAGTTAAGCGAAGTCCCTTGAAAAAGGAACCGAACTCAATGGTTATAAAGGTTTATCACTTCATAAATCATGAAAACTAAAATGCAAAGGAGGAATGCCTTATGTTGTTGATGCCTAGAGATCGTTTCGGTTTTAATTTGTTTGATGATATGTTTAATGACCCGTTTTTCAAAAAAGCAGAGTCACCTGCTCTCATGAAAACAGATATTCAGGAAAAGGATGGCAAGTACATTCTGGATATGGACCTGCCGGGCTTTGGCAAGGAAAATATCAAAGCGGACCTTGAAAATGGCTACCTGACCATTACCGCTTCCAGAGATGAGTCGAAGGAAGAAAAGGATGAAAAAGGCAACCTGGTCCATCAGGAACGCTACACTGGCCAGTGCTCAAGAAGCTTCTACGTTGGCGACAACGTAAAAGAAGAAGACATCAAAGCCGGCTATAAGGATGGTATTCTCCATCTGGAATTCCCGAAAAACGAAACCAAGCAAGTAGAACAGAAAAAATACATTGCGATTGAATAAATCATAGATTATCCCTTATCGGATCATTCCGATATTCATTTTATTACTCCCCCGTAATCACAAAGCCGCGCTCACTCCCCTGAGCGCGGCTTTTGTGTTCTGATCTAAAAAAACACCTCCCGAAATCCTGAAAACCCATTCGATCTGGGTTTTCGGGATATTTGGGAGGTGTTTTCAGTTTTAATTTACAATAAAATACCGCGCACCTCATCAATGTTTACCAGGCTCTCGGCCTGGCAGTAGGCTTCTAAGCCCTCGATGATTTTAACCGGCGACTTGGGGTCAATGAAGTTCATGGTTCCCACCTGCACACAGGCCGCGCCAACCATGATAAACTCAAGGGCGTCTTCCCAGGTGCTGACGCCGCCCATGGCCATGACCGGCACGTCCACTGCCTTGCAGACCTGATGGGTCATGCGCAGTGCGATGGGCTTGACCGCCGGGCCGGACAGCCCGGCGTAGGTGTTGTCAAACACGATCTTCTTCTTCTTGTAATCAACGGCCATGGCCTGAATGGTGTTGATGAGCGAGATACCGCAGGCGCCGGATTCCTCACAGGCCAGGGCGATCTCCGCGATGTTTTCCACATTCGGGGACAGTTTGACCATGACGGGCGCTTTGGAGACAGCCACTACCTTGCGGGTGATATCCGCCGCCATTTCTGCCTTGATGCCGTAGGCCATACCGCCTGCCTTGACATTGGGACAGGAAATGTTCAGCTCAACCAGCTGGGCGTTGATGGCGTTGATGCGCTCTATGGCTTCCAGGTAGGAGGCTTCATCCTTTCCGCCCACGTTGACCACAGTGACGGTGTCGATCCCCTTGAGGTGGGGCCACTCATTTTCGATAAAAGCGTCCACGCCGGGGTTCTCAAGGCCAATGCTGTTGATCATGCCCGCTGGGGTCTCCCACAGGCGCATTCCGGTATTTCCCGGACGCGGCTCCAGGGTCAGGCCCTTGGTGCACAGGCCGCCCAGCTCTGCCAGATCATAGTATTCCTCAAACTCCCGGCCGAAGCCAAAGGTGCCAGACGCGGTGAGAACCGGGTTTTTAAAAACAATATCGTTAAATTTCGTTTCTAACGCTTTACTCATAGGGCTGCCACCTCTCTGGTAAACACTGGCCCGTCCTTACAGACCTTCTTATTGCCTTCACTGGTCTCGCAGGTGCAGCCCAGACAGGCGCCGATGCCGCAGGCCATATGCGCCTCCAGCGACACGTAAACCGGGTTTTCGGCCGGGACAATGTCACACAGGCTCTTCATCATGATTTCCGGGCCACAGGTAAAGAATACCTCGCCGGAACGGGCTTCTACCCGGTGGGTGATGATGCCGCCGATATCCACGACCACTTCATCGGCCACTGCGTCAAATTCCTCCACACAGTAGGCAGTGTCGCGGTAGCCCAGGTAAACACGCAGGCTGCGGTCCGGGTGTTTTTTCTTGAAGTCGCGGCACACATAGTATAGGGGCGCGACACCAATGCCGCCGCCCACCACCACCAGGTCAGCGTCCACATCCGGGAAGCCCTTGCCGTACGGGCCCTGTAATTCCACAGTGTCGTCCTTTTCCAGTTTTGACAAAAGCTGGGTGCCCTTGCCTACAATCTGATACAGGAAGGTGAGCACACCGTTTTCGTAATTATGGACGGAGATGGGCCGTGACAGCAGCGGGTCCTTATCCCAGGCTCTCAGCATGAAAAACTGGCCGACGCCCACTTCACCGTCGTAGGCCACGTCCATTTTGTAAATGCCCTCGGCCACAAACTGGTTATCTAAAATTAAAGCCACTTTAAAATGTCCTCCTTCATGGCCAGTGTTTTTTCACGGATCAGGGCTTCAAAGCCCTCGGTCTCACAGGGGGTCTCTGCCTTCTGATGGGCAGTGATCAGCCCTCTGGAGGAATTGATGACCGCGCAGCGGGACTTTTTGAAGATGTTGGCAATATCCTTACCGGTACCGCCCTGTGCGCCGTAGCCCGGCACCAGGAAAAAGGTGGAGGGACACTGGTCCTGCAGCGCTTCAAATTCTTCTGGGAAGGTCAGTCCGACCACAGCGCCCACTGCAGAGTAGCCGCTCTCCCCGATATAAGGTTTTCCCCACTCGGTGATCTTGTCCCCGACTGCCTCGTACAGCTTCTGGCCGTCTTTTTCCAGCTTCAGCTCCTGAAAATCCCGCGATGATGGGTTGGAGGTGTGAAGCAGGACAAAAAGGCCCTTTTCATTGTTTTCGATGTAAGGGAAGTAAGGTGATACGGCGTCCTCGCCCATGTAGGCGTTGACGGTCAGGATATCCACCTCGAAATCGCCCTCAAAATGGCCTTTGGCATACTGGGCAGCTGTGGAGGTAATGTCGCCTCTTTTCGCGTCTCCGATGGCAATTTTACCGCTTTTCCGTACATATCTGACGGTTTCTGAGTAAGCCTTCATACCGTCCAGGCCCAGGGCCTCGTAGCAGGCGATCTGCATTTTGTAACAGGCCGCAATATCGGCGGTGGCGTCTACAATCTTTTTGTTAAACGCTGTTATTTTTTCACCGGCTGACCAGTCCTTATCCTTCAGGTACTGGGGCAGAAAGTCAATTTTTGTATCCAGGCCCACACAGACGGGGCTTTTTAATGCTTCGTTATACAAGCGATCCATTATCATATGCGATCTCTCCTCCTTTAAATGTCATGAGCACCTTGCCCTTGAGCAGTTCCCTGCCAAAGGGGGTGTTGTGGCTTTTTGAGATAAAGGTCCTGGGGTCTACCCGTTCCTCAGCGTCCAGATCCACTAAAACCAGGTCTCCGGCGTAGCGTTCCTTGACCAGGCCGGCCTTTATCCCCATGCGCTCAGCCGGCGCCTCGCTCAGCATCCGACTCAGGCGTTCCACAGAAATACCCGCTCCCTCAAAAACAGTGTAGTACATGGCAAAGGCGGTCTCAAAATTATTGATCCCCGGCGCGCCTTTCAGCTTGTCCTCGTCGCTGTGCGGGGCGTGGTCGGTGCCGCAGATATCAATGCTGCCGTCCCTGGCGCCCTCGATCAGAGCCCGGCGGTCCGGATAGCTTCTGAACGGCGGGTGTACCTTATATTCCATGGCAGAGGCGTACAGATGGTGCGGGGTGACCTCACAGGTAATGTCCAGACCTTCTGCTTTGGCGGCCTTGATGGCGTCCAGGGTATCCTTTTTGCTGATATGGCACACATGCAGGTGTCCTGGCGTTTCACGCAGAAGGGCGATGTCCCGCTCCACAGTCTCGGTTTCCGGCTCACAGTGGGTGGCCAGAATAAAATTGTACTCGGTGGAGGCCGCCAGCCCCTTTTTCATGGTCTCTTCATTGTCCACATTGTGCCCATCGTTGGAGTAGACATTGGTGTATTCCCGGGTGCTCTCAAAATCCACCAGGTCAGCGTCGCTGAAATCCTTTGTCAGTGCACAGACCTGTACCAGGTCGCAGAGGCCCAGGGCTTCTGCTTTGTCCATATTGGCTTTCAGGGCTTCTGCGTTGTCCATGACCGGCTTGGTGTTGGCCATGGCTACCAGCGTGGTGAAGCCGCCTTTCAGAGCTGCCTTCATGCCTGTTTCCATGTCTTCCTTATAGGTGAGCCCGGGATCGCGCAGATGACAGTGCATGTCGATAAAACCCGGCATCAGCACCTTGCCCTGGCCGTCGATTTCCCGGTCGTGCGCTGCCTTCACCTGTCCCTTTTCCTTATAAACCTTTTTGATCTTACCATCATCATCGATCAGCACCTTCCCCGGCCTTCGGCCAGTGGCGTCGATGATTTCAACATTTGTGATTAAAGTTTTCATGGTCGTTCCTTCCCCTTTATTTAAGGATCACAAATTCTTCGGAAATCTTTTTATCCTTTCAGGATGATTTCCTCATCATTTGCATTTGCTTCGTTACCGGACGCATTCGCCTGACGGCTCATAGAACTGCGTCCTGCCAAATTCTTTCAGAATTTGGACTCAGCTTCACTTCTCAATAAACGTCGTATAAGAATCGCAGTATTCGCAGCGGTATAATTTCTTTTCTGCGTCTACCAGGTAAAAGTCAATATCGCCCACGTCTTCGTACTGGCTGATGCAACGCGGGTTTTTGCATTTCATGATGCCGGTTACCCGGGTTGGCAGGGTCAGCTGCACCTTGCTCACAAGCTCGCCGTTGTTTACAAAATTAATGGTGACATTGGGATCGATAAGCCCCAGAACGTTCATATCGAGCTCCAGGTCGGTTTCGATTTTGATCAGGTCTTTCTGCCCCATTTTTTTGCTGGGGACATTTTTCATCAGCACGACAACATCGTCGATTTCGTTGAGGTGCAGCTCCTTGTAAATTTCAAAGCCGTGGCCGGATTCGATATGGTCAATAATAATTCCTTTTTTCAGTTTTGATACATTAATCATTGATGTCTACCCCCAGTAATTTTGAAATCAGGGCCATGCGCACATACATGCCATATTTTGCCTGTTTGAAATAAACCGCTCTCGGATCATCGTCCACTTCCACGGCAATCTCATTGACACGCGGCAGCGGGTGCATGACGATCATGTCTTCCTTGGCTTTTTTCATTTTCTTTTTATCTAAAATGTAGTAGTCCTTCAAGCGCAGGTATTCTTCCTCGCTGACAAAGCGCTCGCGCTGCACGCGGGACATATACAGAATATCCAGATCGCCGATGACGTCGTCCAGGCTGTCTGTTTCAATGTAGGAGCCGGGTTCCAGCATGCTCAGGAAAAATTCCGGCATTTTCAGTTCCTTTGGCGAGATGAACACAAATTTATTGCCCTTGTAGCGGTTCAGGGTTTTGACCAGTGAGTGGATGGTCCGTCCGAAAAGCAGGTCCCCGCAGAGGCCCACCACATGGCCGTCGCAGCTGCCGCGTTCATGGCGGATGGTCAGCAGGTCTGTCAGGGTCTGAGTGGGGTGCTCATGGCCGCCGTCACCGGCGTTGATGATGGGCATATCGCAGGCGGCCTTGGATACCAGCTTGGCAGTCCCTTCTCTCGGGTGGCGGATCACCGCGATATCGGCGTAGCAGCCGACTGTACGGATGGTATCGGCAATGCTTTCGCCCTTGGATACTGACGAGTTGGCAGGGTTGTCAAATCCAATGACCTTGCCGCCTAAGCGCAGCATGGCCGACTCAAAGCTGAACCGTGTACGGGTGGATGGTTCGTAAAAAAGGCTGGCTAATAATTTTCCCTTGCAAACGTCAATATAATCATCCTGATTTGCAATAATATTATCAGCCAGCCCAAAAATGGATTCTAATTCTTCTATGGTAAAGTCACCGGGTTCTATTAAATGTCTTCCTTTTAGCATCTCTTGCCTCCTTGGCTTAAAATTCGTCCACGACGTGCATTTTTGCAAAAAAAAACACCTTTTCAAACTGTTAAAAGGGCGTTTCACGCAATATTTATGCACTATAATACTCTAAGGTCGTGGTCATCTTTAACAGGGGTTTCCTCTGCCCTTTTGTTAAGAGTTTAATTAAATTAATGATAAAGTATAACCTCAAAAATGTCAATATCTTAAAGGTTCAAAATATTGGCCTTTACTAAGAAATTATGGTAAGATTAAGCAAATGAAATGAACGGAGGTAATTCAAATGTATTTTGTCACCTATCAATACGCTTCTTTCAGCGAAGCGGGGATTCTCACCGCGGATTTCAAACGCGTAGTGCCCGTTACTACCATCGGCAAGGTGCTTGGCATCAAGCTGCCTGAACAGATGACGGACTTTATCCGCCTGGCCGATGACGCTCTGATCGCTTCGATCGAAAAAGCCATGGCCGATAATCCCAATATGGGCATTAACCTGAACTCTGTCAAGCTGCTGGCCCCCATTCCCAAGCCTGAGCGCAATATTTTCTGCCTTGGCAAAAACTACACCGAGCATGTCCAGGAGATTAAAAATATTCCCGGCCTCGGCGCGGCTCCGGAAAGCCCCATTTACTTCTCAAAGCTTTCCTCATCGGTTACTGGCCCCGATTCGGTGATCCTGTCCCATGCCAATGCTACCAAACAGATCGACTACGAAGCCGAGCTGGCCGTCATCATTGGTAAGGAAGGCTCAGATATCGCCAAATCGGACGCTGAAGACTATATTTTTGGCTATACGGTCGCCAATGACATCACCGCCAGAGACCTCCAGAAAAAGCATTCTCAGTGGTATAAGGGCAAATCCCTGGACACCTTCTGCCCCCTTGGGCCAGCCATTGTCCACAAAAGCGCCCTGCCCCTTCCCCTGAATCTCGGCATCCGCTGCCGTGTCAACGGTGAGACCCGCCAGGAATCCACCACTGGCCACATGATCTTTGACATCCCCACCATCATAAGCGACCTGTCCCAGGGCGTTACCCTGTACCCCGGCGACATCATCCTCACCGGAACACCTGCTGGCGTCGGCCTTGCCCAGGACCCGCCCGCCTTCTTAAAACACGGCGACGTTGTCGAAGCCGAAATCGAAAAGATCGGCATCCTCCGGAACCATATACAGTAGATGGAACGGGCTTGCAGCCAAACCCGACGGGAGATTTTCAGCAATATGCCGCAATCAGGGTACTCTTACCTCTCGGCTTCGGCGGCTCTGCGTAAAATGTACTAATTTTTTTCTCAATGAGACCGCAGGCGCCGTTCGGTAAAGTACCCTGCTCACGGCATGGGGGAAGAAAATCTCCCGTCTCCTCAAAAAATTGAATGCTTGCAGTTCAGCGTTTTTAAAAGCATCCAGACGGCTCGAAAACCAATAAGGCACCATCATCACAAAACACTGCGGAGTCAAAGAATTTTTCATCCACTCGCGCCGCAGAGCGCGGTACTTTATTGAGCTGCGCCTATGGTCTCATTACCTATCAATGACTGTTGATTTTTCAAAGAGCCATCGAAGCTGCGAAATAAGAGTACCGCGATTTGCGGCCTCCCACAGAAAAATTCTTTGACGGTCCCCGGTCCCCCGCTAAACATCTTTTCCTCCTCCATACACCTCCCGAAAACTCCTTTTTTCCGATTTGTTTAAAGAGGTTTTCGGGATTTCGGGAGGTATTTTCTTAAGGAAACCGCTTTTTTTTTCATGTAAATTAGTGTAATTCCTCCTGCACATACTTCGAAACAGATAAATTTTTGTTTTTTGCCATTTTTGAGCAAAAAATCGAAAGCGTTTTCTTGACAACGGATTCAAAAGAGAGTATTATATAATCACAAACAACACATGTACACACATGTGCTTACTGAAAAATTATTTATTCAAAAAATGAAGGGATGGTATTTTAAAATGGCAGATTGGAAAAATTTAACACAGGCAGTTGGAGACTTAGAAGAAGACGATGTAATGGAAATCTTAAATGATTTCGTAGCTACAAATCCTACCGAAGCAGAAGCTGAAGAAGCAGTTGCAGCTTGTCAGGCTGGTATGGCTGTTGTTGGTGATTTATTCGAAGAAGGCGAATATTTTGTTGGGGACTTAATTTTCGCAGGCGAATTATTAACCGAAGCAATCAACGTATTAAAACCAGTATTAGGCAGCGGCGACACAGCAGTTGCTGGCACCATCTTAATTGGTACCGCTCATGGCGATTTACATGACATCGGTAAAAACATCTTCAGAAGCATGGCTGAAGCAGCTGGCTTCCAGGTTACTGACTTAGGTATTGACGTAGCGATCGACACATTCGTTGAAAAAGCTAAAGAAATCAAACCAGACATCATCGGTATCAGCGGCGTTTTAACCCTGGCGATCGATTCTATGAAAGAAACTTCAGACGCTCTGAAAGCAGCTGGCGTTGACTCTAAATTAATCATCGGTGGTAACCCTGTTACTAAAGAAGCCTGCGAATATGTTGGCGCTGACGACTTCACAACAAATGCAGCTGAAGGCGTTAAGATCTGCCAGGCATGGGTTGGCTGAGACAAATCCGTAAAGTAAGATCAAATATAAAAAGACACCAATAATGGTGTCTTTTTTGATGTCTTTTTTTGTCTTATGTCTAGATTTGTATATACAGGTTAGTATAAGTATGGTATAATAAAGACAAAACGATTTCAGATTGTTTGAATTTTTTTAAGTTTATTAAGATAATTTTTTCACAAACAATCTTTTTATGGTATAATTTTTGAATAATTCTTTGTGTGAACACAAGTTAGGTAAAGAATCATGAAAGAGAGTATTGTAAGATCAGTAGAAGGGTTGTATGAGCAGCGGACACTGGAGCTGGTAAAAATCGCTGTGCGCAAGGGTTTTACCCCGCTTCAGATTTTGGACTGGCTGCGCATCGGCATGGAACGGGTCGGCGACCACTATGAGAAATGTGACTATTTCATTGCAGACCTTATTTTTGCCGGCATTATCTTTCAGGAGGTCATGGATCTCGATGAGCTGAAAGCACTGTACGCCATGCCGGCAGTGCCCAGAACGGGCAAAATTGTCGTCGCCTCTGTTTATGGAGACTGCCACGACATCGGCAAAAATATTTTTGCCTCCTTTGCAACCACAGCAGGCTTTGAAGTCATCGACATCGGCATTGATGTTCCCTCCTCCACTATTCTGGAAAAGGTACAGGAGCACAAGCCTGATATTATCGGCCTCAGCGGAATGCAGCAGGAAACAACCATCGAAATGAAAAAAATCACCGACGGACTTGATGATCTCGGCATGAGGGATCAGATACGTGTGATGATCGGCGGCGCATGTGTGGATGACGGCGTAACGCATCTCAGTGTAGGCGCAGATTATGGCACAAAAGACGTAACCAAAGCGGTGGAAATATGCAAACAATGGATACAGGAGAAAAAGTAAGTCATGGGTGCACCTGAATATATTAAAATTGTCGAAGCGATAAAAAATAAAATAACCAGCCAGGAGCTTGAGCCCGGGGACGCCATCCAGTCAGAGAACCTTCTCTGCGAGGAATTTAACGTCAGCCGGATGACAGTACGCAAGGGTCTGGCCGTACTCGTCAATGAGGGTTACATCTATTCGATTCCCGGCAAGGGCAATTATGTCTGCGAACCGGATCTGGACCAGTATATCCTCCACTACAACGAGATGGCGCCAGGCAATGAGCGTGGCGATGAAGTCCGCCTCATTGAGGTGAACGTTGTCAAGCCCAGCTACGAGGTCGGCTTTAATCTGGAAATTCCTGAGACCAAGCATGTCATTGTGGTAAAACGCATCTTTTTAAAGGACGGCTTTCCAACGGCCTACGACATTAAATACATTCCATACTACCGTGGGATTCCAATCGTCGAAAAGGAAATCCGCTACGCGACCTTCCCGGAAATGGTAGCAAAGAAAAACTCGATTTTTGCCATGACCAAGAAGCTTAAAATCCGGGCCGCCATCGCAGAGGATGAAACCGCCAGAAATCTTGAGATCCCTGTGGGGATGCCCCTGCTGGTTGTTGAGGAAAAGCTGCTGGACGAAAAGGACAAGCCCATCGGCTGGGGTATGATGTACCTGGCGGGTGAAGATGCTGGCCTTGAAGCAGTTGCTTCCTTCGATTGATGGGAGCGGTTTTATGAAAAAACAAAAAACTCAATATAAACGCTTCTCAAGAGAGACCTTTGGACTATTTCGCTTTAATTTCTGGCCCCTGGTCATTTTCGAAATCTTATATTCTTTCTGCGGAAGTACGATTATCTTTCCTGCGACTGGGTTTATTCTAAAGCATTCACTCTCGGCCGCAGGACTTTTCTATATTACAGGCTCCAATATCAGTGAGCTGCTCAGACATCCGCTGCTTTGGATTGTGGGCTTTGTGCTGCTGCTCATTCTGGCCTTTTATACCCTCATCGAGTTTACAACACTGGCTGTCTGCTTTCACGAAAGCCTTGCCGGACGGAAGGTTCAGATCATCCCTTTAATGCGGAGCGGCTTTAAACGGGCTCTGGCGATTTTTAAACCTAAAAATTTCCTGATGATTCTTTTTCTGATCCTCATTATCCCGTTTATGAATATAATGGTCACCTCCAATTTTATTGGAGAACTCACCATTCCAGGATTCATCTCGGACTATATCGCAGACTCTGCCCTTTTATCGGTTATTTTTCTGGCCCTGGTTGTCTCTCTGGCCATCCTGGTCATCCGATGGCTCTTTGTTTTCAACATATTTGTTCTAAAGGACTCCTCCTTTAAAGACACCCGGCGTCAAAGCGCAAAACGGATTAAAGGACGTTTTTTCCACACCCTGTGGCGGTTCTTGCTCTGGAATCTGTTTCTTTTGGCCATCAGCCTGATTGCAGCACTGGTATTTTTAGTGGTCTGCGTTATCCCCGCCTCTCTGATCATTGAGCATATCCAGGGCATGGACGATCCTTCTTTCTGGCTTACGCTTTTGATCAGTGTGGTTTCCATCATTTTTCTTTTGGGCTCAAGCATTCTGGACGCAGTTGTGCCCCCCTTAAATTTTGCTTTTATCTCAAAGCTTTATGACGCTTACTCCCGGGCCGACAGCGCCGTGCAGGAGGATATACCGCTGGTCAACAACAACATGTCCCTCGCGCCTAAGAAAAAGCATCTAGTCATTGCTGCCTGTATTCTGCTGGTCATTTCCATCGGTGTTAAAAGCGCACAGATCATACTGGCCTTTGATGTTGACACTGCCAATATCCTGCTGAGCGGTCCCCAGGTCACCGGGCACCGCGGCAATTCCACCGAGGCTCCGGAAAATACCCGGGCGGCGCTGGAAGCCGCCATTGCCAACAACGCCGACTATGTGGAGATTGACATTGCGGAAACCAAAGACGGCGTTCTGGTGGTTTCCCACGACAATAACATCAAGCGGATTTCCGGACAAAATCTTGACATCTGGAACAGCAATTACGATGATCTTAAAAACATTGACATCGGAAGCTGGTTCTCCCCCGAGTTCAGCGGCGAGCGCCTCATGACCTTAGACGAAGCCATTGAGACCTGCCGGGGCAAAGTAAAGATGAACATTGAGCTTAAGCCCACCTCCCACGATCACGAATTTGTGGAAAAGGCTGTCGATGTGATCCAAAAACAAAATTTTAAAGATGAGTGTATTCTCGCTTCACTGGATTACCCCACTATTGAGCGGGTGAAGCAAATTGACCCCAGCGTCCGCACGGCCTACATCAGCGCCATTGCCTACGGTGACATTGATACCCTTCCGGTAGATGCTTTCAGCATTGAAGCCACCTTTGTCAACAAAAGGCTTGTCGATGCTGTTCACCGGCAAAACAAGGATATTTTCGTCTGGACAGTGGACAATGAGGAGCTCATTGATGATATGATTGACCTCAATGTGGATAATATCATCACTGACGATGTGCCTCTGGCTAAGGAGATGGTAAAAGAAAACGGCATTAACAGCCAGGATATTTTCAGAAAGACGCTCGAACAAATTGTATTCGGTATGTAAATTTTTTATTAAGCTATAGAGAATTAAAGATATTCTAAAGGTTGAACGATTAGAATAGTACTTGAGAGATAAACATCTCCCCTTTTTCTTTTCATTCCTAATTTATATAAAAGGCAATGGGTATCGGAGCCCGTTGCTTTTTATTTTTTTGACGTCGGCCATTTTATCTGTTTTTCAGCAGCTGAAATTTTAATTTTATTCTACAAAAGGCCTCCCGAAATCCCGAAAACTGTTTTCAAACAGCGTTTTCGGGATTTCGGGAGGCCTCTTCCAGTTGCGGACACAAACCAGAGCCAGCCGCCGTGCTACCATCGCCTTCCATCAAACGCAGCCAAAGGCTGCCGTTTGCTCCAATAATTCTCAATTCTCAATTCTCCATTAAAAAAGGATCAGGCTCGCAAAAAGCCTGATCCTCTAAATTCTATTCTAATCTAAAATTAATCTGTGATAATCTTCGCAACGGCTCCGGAGCCAACGGTACGTCCGCCTTCACGGATCGCGAAACGTAAACCTTCTTCGATCGCGATTGGGGTGATCAATGTGATTTCCATTTCAACGTTGTCCCCTGGCATAACCATTTCTACGCCTTCTGGCAGTTTGATATTACCGGTTACGTCGGTTGTTCTGAAGTAGAACTGTGGTCTGTAGCCATCGAAGAATGGGGTATGACGGCCGCCTTCTTCTTTGGTCAGGACGTATACCTGGGCGGTGAAGTGGGTGTGTGGGTGGATGGAGCCTGGTTTTGCCAGTACCTGTCCACGTTCGATCATGGTACGGTCGATCCCACGCAGTAACGCGCCGATGTTGTCGCCTGAACGGCCTTCATCTAACAGCTTACGGAACATTTCAATCCCGGTTACAACGGTTTTCTTGATTTCGTGGATACCAACGATTTCTACTTCATCCCCTACGTGTACGATACCACGTTCAACTCTACCGGTTGCAACGGTACCACGGCCGGTGATGGAGAATACGTCTTCCACTGGCATTAAGAATGGTTTGTCGGTGTCGCGTTCTGGTTCTGGGATGTACGCGTCAACTTCTTTCATCAGCTCGACGATCTTGTCGCCCCATTCGCCGTCTGGATCTTCTAATGCTTTTAAGGCGGATCCGATAACGATTGGTGTGTCATCTCCTGGGAATTCGTATTCGTCTAACAGTTCACGAACTTCCATTTCAACCAGTTCTAATAATTCTTCATCATCTACCATGTCGGCTTTGTTTAAGAAGACGATGATGTATGGTACGCCTACCTGACGGCTTAACAGGATGTGTTCACGGGTCTGCGGCATTGGGCCGTCGGCTGCGGATACAACTAAGATCGCGCCATCCATCTGGGCTGCGCCGGTGATCATGTTTTTAACGTAGTCGGCATGGCCTGGGCAGTCGACGTGCGCGTAGTGGCGGGCGTCGGTTTCATATTCAACGTGGGCGGTTGAGATGGTGATGCCACGTTCTCTTTCTTCTGGTGCTTTATCGATGTTGTCGAAAGCTACAGCTTCACCGGTTCCGAAGCGTTTGTTTAATACGGTGGTGATTGCAGCGGTTAATGTTGTTTTACCGTGGTCAACGTGACCGATGGTACCAATGTTAACATGTGGTTTGGATCTTTCAAATTTTTCCTTAGCCATTTTATTTCTCCTATTATTATTTTAAATATTTAATGGGGTCTGCCGTAACGATCCGGCAGACCGTTAGTTTTTATAAGGTTCACAGATGTTTCGTTATCGGGCGCATTCGCCTAGCGGCTCATAGAACTGCGTCCTGCCGGTTTTCTTCAAAAACCGGACCCAGCTTTATTTAGTGCGTCCTTCGATAATTTTTTCTGAAACGCTCTTTGGTACGGGTTCGTAGTGTGAGAACTGCATGGTGTAAACGCCGCGGCCCTGGGTTTTACTTCTCAGGGATGTTGCATAGCCGAACATTTCTGCCAGCGGCACCATACCATTGATAACCTGAGCGCCGTTGCGGGCTTCCATACCTTCTACACGGCCACGTCTGGAGTTAATGTCCCCCATGACATCGCCCATATATTCTTCCGGAATAACAACTTCCAGCTTGAACATTGGTTCCATGATAACCGGATCCGCTTTGCGCATACCATTTTTGAAAGCCATAGAACCAGCAACCTTGAAGGCCATTTCGGAGGAGTCAACTTCATGGTAAGAACCGTCATAGACAGTTACTTTAAAGTCGATAACCGGGTAGCCGGCTAAGACACCATTCTGCATTGCTTCCTGGATACCCTGGTCGATTGGTCCGATGTATTCTTTCGGAATCGAACCACCAACGGTTTTATTTTCAAAAATATAACCTTCGCCTGGTTCCAGCGGTTCCAGTGTGATAAGACAGTGACCATACTGACCACGACCACCGGACTGACGAGCGAATTTGCCTTCTGCGTCGACGGTTTTGGTGATCTTTTCTCTGTAAGCTACCTGAGGCTGTCCGATGTTGGCTTCTACCTTAAATTCACGCAGCATACGGTCGATGATGATATCCAGGTGAAGCTCACCCATACCAGAGATAATGGTCTGGCCGGTTTCTTCATCGGTATGTGTACGGAAGGTCGGGTCTTCTTCTGCCAGTTTCTGGAGCGCAACACTCATTTTTTCCTGGCCGGCTTTTGTCTTAGGCTCGATGGCAACATCGATAACCGGTTCAGGGAATACCATGGATTCCAGAATGATCGGGTGATCCGGATCAGACAGGGTGTCCCCGGTAGTGGTATCTTTCAGACCAACGGCAGCTACGATATCACCGGTATAAACCTTGGAGATTTCTTCACGGTGGTTCGCATGCATCTGCAGGATACGGCCAAAACGTTCTCTCTTACCTTTTGTGGTATTACGAACATAGGAGCCTGCTTCTGCAGTACCAGAGTAAACACGCATAAATGCCAGTTTACCAACGTATGGGTCTGTCATAATCTTGAAAGCTAAAGCGGAGAATGGTTCCTCGTCGCTTGGTTTTCTTTCGTCTTCTTCGTCCGTTTCCGGATTTGTACCCTTGATAGCAGGTACGTCAAGCGGTGACGGCATATAGTCAACAACAGCATCCAGCATCATCTGAACACCCTTGTTTTTATAGGAAGATCCGCAGGTTACTGCGATCAATTCTACGTTACAGGTTCCCTTACGGATGGCTGCCTTGATTTCCTCGACGGTGATTTCTTCACCTTCCAGGTATTTTTCCATCAGGTTTTCATCTACTTCAGAAAGGGCCTCAAGCATCTTATCGCGGTAGCTTTCAGCTTCTTCTTTCATATCGTCAGGAATATCGGTGATTTCAATTTCTTCACCTAAATCATCCTTGTAGATTTCAGCCTTCATGGTAAGCAGGTCAATGATACCAATAAAATCACTTTCCTTACCGATTGGCAGCTGGATACATACTGGGTTTGCGCCCAGACGGTCACGGATCATATCTACCGCATGGTAGAAGTCCGCACCGGTGATGTCCATTTTATTAATGTAAGCCATTCTCGGTACATGGTACTGGTCAGCCTGACGCCAGACGGTTTCGGACTGAGGTTCAACACCGCCCTTGGCACAGAATACCGCTACAGAACCGTCAAGAACTCTTAAAGAACGTTCTACTTCAACGGTAAAGTCAACGTGGCCAGGAGTATCGATAATGTTGATACGGTTGCCTTTCCAATGACAAGTTGTAGCAGCAGAGGTAATGGTGATACCTCTTTCCTGTTCCTGTTCCATCCAGTCCATCTGCGCGCCACCATCATGGGTTTCGCCGATTTTATGGATTTTACCAGAATAGTAAAGGATTCTTTCAGTAGTAGTGGTTTTTCCTGCGTCAATATGCGCCATAATACCGATATTTCTTGTGTTCTCTAAACTATATTCTCTTGGCACAGATTTTTCCTCGCAATTTTAATTTGAATACTAAACAGTAAACATATCGCATAAAATCCAATAAGGATTTTATGCTACCAACGATAATGTGCAAAAGCTTTGTTGGCTTCTGCCATAGCGTGTGTATCTTCTTTTTTCTTAACGGCTGCACCACTGTTGTTCAGAGCATCCATGATTTCACCGGCTAAGCGGTCCTTCATGGTTTTTTCAGAACGTTTGCGTGCGTAAGTAACTAACCATCTTAAAGCCAGAGCCTGTTTACGGTCTGCACGAATTTCGATTGGAACCTGATAAGTGGCACCACCGACTCTTCTTGCTTTTACTTCTAACACAGGTGTGATGTTTGCTAATGCTTCTTCGAATGCTTCTAAGGCATCCTTACCGGTTTTTTCATTTACCTTTGAGAATGCGTCATATACGATTCTCTGGGCAACGCCTTTTTTTCCGTCTAACATAACGTTGTTTACCAATTTGGTAACAACAACGCTACCATAAATCGGATCAGGCAATACTTCTCTTTTTGGAACTGGTCCTTTTCTAGGCACTTTGCTTCCCTCCTTAACAATTGATGTTCATCGGTACTCGACATCCAAAGTCGTTGTGCTTATACATACAATCTAGATCTATTATCAGATTTGCAGTACGATGCACTACTCTTACTTCTTAGGCTTTTTAGCCCCGTATTTGGATCGAGCTTGTTTACGATTTTCTACGCCAGCGGTATCTAATGCACCACGGATGATCTTGTAACGAACCCCTGGTAAGTCCTTAACACGGCCGCCTTTTACCAGAACAATACTATGTTCCTGTAAGTTATGGCCGATACCTGGGATATAAGCAGTTACTTCCATACCGTTTACCAGTTTAACTCTGGCAATTTTTCTCAGAGCCGAGTTTGGTTTCTTTGGTGTAGATGTTCTAACTGCAGTACAAACACCTCTTTTTTGGGGGTTTGCTTTCAGTGCCGGAGTCTTTGTTTTGATTTCCGCACTTTTTCTTCCTTGTTTAACAAGCTGATTAATGGTAGGCATTCAGTCCTGCACCTCCTTCTTAAAATTTTATATCAAAAATCCAAATGAAAACAGCCTTTCTGTTAAATCATTCGAAATTTCAACCAAATGCAAGCGTCAAATAAGCGCCCATCAGGCGCCTGCGCTTTAATACTATTTCAGCAGTGCGATCACTGCCGCTCCCCGTTCAATGCCGCTGTCCTGACCGAGCGCGATCTTGCTTTCATAGGGCTCAATGGGAACAGATGCTTCCTGACACGCGGTGACAATTTTTTCCTTAATAGAATCTTCGGTATCTTCAGCTAAAACAACCACGGTTGCTTTTCCTTCTTTCACAGCTTTCAGAGTCTGCTTTGTCCCGATGACCTTTGGGGTCTCACCAAAACTTTCCAATTTATACCTCCAGCAGTTTATAAGACTTTGCTAAACATACCTTTCTAATATACACTCTTTTTGCCAGCTTGTCAAGCGGTAATTAAAACTTCCTTTATCTTGAAAGAAAACCCCGCCAAATAGCGGGGTTTGTGGGTTTTAGTCGTCAAGATCTCCGATAATCATATCGCTGGCTTCACTGCTGCTGTTGTCTAAGAAATCCATGTCGAACATATCAAAGGCCTTGGCCAGTTCATCGTCCTTTTCAAGGTTTTCGCGTTCTTCCTGAACAGCTTTGGCTAAGATGTTATCATCATCCATGACAATATCCATGTCATCAGAAAGCTCCTTCACATTGGTGATATCGTCTTTGATCATATCATCGATCAGTTCTTCTTCCTCATCATCCTCATCCTCGCGGTCATAGTCGAGCTCGACGCGGCTGTAAGCCTTAACGCCGGTTCCGGCAGGTACCAGCTGACCGATGATGACATTTTCCTTGAGACCGATGAGCGGGTCGACCTTGCCCTTGATGGCAGCGTCGGTGAGCACTCGGGTGGTTTCCTGGAAAGAAGCAGCTGACAGGAAGGAATCCGTTGCCAGAGATGCCTTGGTGATCCCAAGGAGCTCTCTGCTGGCCTGTGCCGGTTCCAGCCCCATATCCAGAGCTTCGTTGTTCTTTTCTTCCATTTCAAAAATATCAGTTAAGGCCCCGGTGATCAGGTCGGTGTCTCCGGCATTTTCAATCTTAACCTTACGCAGCATCTGTCGGATGATCAGCTCGATATGCTTATCGCTGATGTGTACCCCCTGCAGACGGTATACCTTCTGCACTTCGGAAAGCAGATACTGCTGTACAGCGTCGATGCCCTTGATGCGCAGGATATCGTTCGGGTTGATGGAACCTTCAGTGATTTCCTGGCCAGCTTCGATTTTATCGCCGGTATGTACCTTTAAGCGTGAGCCGTAAGGAATCAGGTAAATTCTGGATTCACCGTCTGGCGCGGTGACAACCGCTTCGGTTTTCTTGCCTTCCAGAATTTCAACACGGCCGGCTATTTCTGAAATAATAGCCTGCCCCTTTGGCTTACGGGCTTCAAAAAGCTCTTCGACACGGGGGAGACCCTGGGTAATGTCGTCCGCGGATGCAACCCCGCCGGTATGGAAGGTACGCATGGTTAACTGGGTACCCGGTTCACCGATGGACTGGGCGGCAATGATACCGACCGCTTCACCGATTTCGACAGGTTTCCAGCTGGTCATATCGACACCGTAGCATTTTTTACAGACACCGTATTTGGAATTACAGTTGAATACGGCGCGGATAACAACTTTTTCAACACCGGCTTCCTGAATGGCTTCTGCCTGGTCGCTGGTGATGACTTCGTCCTTATGGGCCATAATTTCGCCGGTTTCAGGATGCACAACATCCTCGAAGGCGTAGCGGCCTTCAATACGTTCGGCCAGATCTTCAATGACCTCACCGTGTTCATTGATGGCTGTTACCTCATAACCGCGGGTGGTTCCGCAGTCTTCCTCACGGACGATAACGTCCTGGCTGACGTCGACAAGACGACGGGTCAGGTAACCGGAGTCCGCTGTTCTCAGGGCCGTATCGGCAAGACCTTTACGGGCACCATGGGTAGAGGAGAAGAACTCGAGTACGTTCAGACCTTCACGGAAGTTTGAGCGGATCGGCAGCTCGATAACACGGCCGGTCGGGTTGGTCATAAGACCACGCATACCCGCCAACTGACGAATCTGGTTCTTGGAACCACGGGCACCGGAATCGGCCATCATGTTGATTGGGTTCAGTCGGTCCAGATGGCTTAACAGCGCGTCGGTTACTTCATCGGTAGCGTTGTTCCAGATATCGACAACGTTCTGGTAACGTTCCTCTTCTGAAATGAGACCACGGCGGAACAGCTTGAGGTTCTTAGCGATCTTTTCATCGGCACGGGCAAGAATTTCTTCCTTGTTCCCCGGTACCTGCATGTCGGCAACACCAACGGTGATGGCGGCCTGGGTGGAGTATTTATAGCCCAGACGTTTGATTTCGTCAAGGGTTTCGGAAGTGATGGTTGGGCCGTGGGCCTTGAAGCAGCGGTCAACAATTTTGGTCAATACTTTTTTGTCAACCTGCATATCCACTTCCAGTTTAAAGTGATCGTCAATGGTTTCACGTTTCACAAAGCCCATGTCCTGCGGCAGGATCTGGTTGAAGATGAAACGGCCAACGGTGCTTTCCACCAGCCTTGTGTAGGTTTCACCGCCTATTTCTTTGGTGGTGCGGACCTTAACCTTGGCGTGAAGCTCAACATCGTGGTTAAAATATGCCATTTCCAGCTCGTTCATATCACAGAAAATCGAACCGGTTCCTTTGGCGTCTTCTTTGTAAAGCGTCATATAGTAGGAGCCGAGGATCATATCCTGTGAAGGAACGACAACTGGTGTACCATCCTGAGGTTTCAGGATGTTGTTGCAGGCCATCATTAAGAAGCGGGCTTCTGCCTGAGCCTCTACAGACAGCGGAACATGGACGGCCATCTGGTCACCGTCAAAGTCGGCATTGTACGCCGTACAGGCCAGCGGGTGAAGCTTGATGGCACGGCCTTCGACCAGGATGGGCTCAAAGGCCTGAATCCCCAGTCGATGGAGTGTAGGTGCACGGTTCAAGAGCACCGGATGTTCGTGAATGACATCTTCTAAAACGTCCCAGATAATCGGATCGAGTTTTTCGACCATCTTCTTGGCGCTCTTGATGTTCTGAGACAGCTGTCTCGCGACCAGCTCGCGCATAACGAAGGGCTTGAACAGCTCGATGGCCATTTCCTTCGGCAGACCGCACTGGTACATTTTAAGCTCAGGACCAACAACGATAACGGAACGGCCGGAGTAGTCGACACGTTTACCGAGAAGGTTCTGACGGAAACGCCCCTGTTTCCCCTTGAGCATATCACTCAGAGATTTAAACGGACGGTTTCCAGGGCCGGTGACCGCACGGCCGCGTCGGCCATTGTCAATCAAGGCATCAACCGCTTCCTGAAGCATACGCTTTTCATTCTGGACAATGATGTCCGGCGCATCCAACTCCAGCAGCTTGATCAGACGGTTGTTACGGTTGATCACACGGCGGTACAGGTCGTTCAGGTCAGAGGTCGCAAAACGGCCCCCGTCCAGTTGTACCATCGGGCGCAGTTCCGGCGGAATAACCGGAATGGCTTCCATAATCATCCATTCTGGCTTATTATGAGAATTTCTGAAAGCCTCAATGGCTTCCAGACGTCTGGCCACACGGATCTTCTTCTGGCCGGAGCTGTCTTTGAGCTCTTCCTTAAGCACAGCGGCTTCCTGATCCAGGTCCACCATCTTCAGGAGCTCCTGGATAGCTTCCGCGCCGATGCCGGCAGTAAAATCTTTGCCATAGTTGGCTCTTGCTTCCTTATATTCGGTTTCGGACAGCACCTGCTTGTATTGAAGCGGGGTTTCGCCTGGGTCCGTTACCACATAAGAGGCAAAATAAATGATTTTTTCAAGATTGCGGGGTGACATTTCAAGGATCAGGCCCATACGGCTCGGAATCCCTTTGAAATACCAGATATGTGATACGGGTGAGGCAAGCTCGATGTGCCCCATCCGTTCTCTTCTTACTTTTGCTTTTGTTACTTCAACACCACAGTTTTCACAGACGATGCCCTTATGGCGAATACGCTTGTATTTACCACAGTTACACTCCCAGTCTTTGGTTGGTCCGAAGATTTTTTCACAGAAAAGACCTTCTTTTTCCGGTTTCAGGGTTCTGTAATTAATGGTTTCGGGTTTTTTAACCTCACCCCGAGACCACTCTCTGATTTTTTCAGGTGATGCTAATCCAATTTGCAACGACTTAAAGGTAAATTCTTCATTTAACAATTGGTTTTGCTCCCTTCGTATATAAATGGATAATAAAACTTGTCAATTTTCAATTCAACACAACGACACAGCCGTTACATTAATGAATCCGGATTGTCGATATCTTCGGCGTCGACGATGGAGATCATATCCGCTCCCGCGTAATCATCCTCAGTCGCAATGTTCGCATCGGGTTCACCGCCGATTTCGTTGGCCAGCTCTTCGACTGGATCGTCTGCAAAGTCACCGTCCAGAATTTCGACGACTTCGTCGTCATTGAGGATCTGCACATCCAGGGCCAGACTCTGGAATTCCTTCATGAGTACCTTGAAAGATTCTGGGATACCTGGTTTCGGAATGTTTTCACCCTTGACAATGGCTTCGTAAGCGGCAACACGGCCGACGACGTCATCGGATTTAATGGTCAGGATTTCCTGGAGTGTATGGGCCGCGCCGTAGGCTTCAAGGGCCCAAACTTCCATTTCCCCGAAACGCTGTCCACCGAACTGGGCTTTACCACCCAGCGGCTGCTGGGTAACTAAGGAGTAAGGTCCGGTTGAACGGGCGTGCATTTTATCATCAACAAGATGATGGAGTTTTAAGTAGTACATATAACCAACGGTTACCGGATTATCGAAGGGTTCGCCGGTGCGGCCGTCGTACAGCTTAATCTTACCATCGCTCGGCAGATCCGCCTTTTCCAGAAGCTCTTCAATGTCTTCTTCATTGGCCGGGTCAAATACCGGTGTGGCGATATGCCAGCCAAGGGCCTTCACTGCCATCCCCAGATGAACTTCCAGTACCTGTCCAATGTTCATACGGGAAGGTACGCCAAGTGGGTTCAGCACGATATCAAGCGGAGTACCGTCCGGCAGGAACGGCATGTCTTCCTGAGGAAGAACGCGGGAGACAACCCCTTTGTTCCCATGACGGCCGGCCATTTTATCCCCAACAGAGATCTTACGCTTGGTCGCAATGTAAACACGCACCATGGTGTTGACGCCTGGTTTTAAGTCCTCGTCCTTATTGGCTCTTGAGAATACCTTCACGTCAACGACAATGCCAGCTTCACCGTGGGGCACCTTCAATGAGGTATCACGGATTTCACGGGCCTTTTCACCAAAGATGGCGCGCAGCAGTTTTTCTTCTGCGGAAAGGTCCGTTTCACCCTTTGGTGTGACCTTGCCGACTAAAATATCTTCGGATTTTACCTCGGCGCCCACAAAGACAATCCCGCGTTCGTCAAGGTTTCGCAGAGCGTCTTCTCCAACGTTGGGAATATCACGGGTGATTTCCTCTGGTCCGAGCTTGGTTTCACGGGCTTCACATTCAAACTCTTCAATATGGATGGATGTGTATTTGTCCGTTTTCAGCATATTTTCATTGATGAGAACAGCATCCTCGTAATTGTAGCCTTCCCAAGTCATGAACCCGATCAGAGCGTTACGGCCAAGGGCCAGCTCGCCCATTTCAGTGGAAGGACCATCGGCGATGATTTCGCCGGCTTTTACACGCTGTCCCTGGACAACCAGCGGCTTCTGATTCACACAGGTTCCCTGGTTGGAGCGTTTGAATTTCAATAATTTATGCTTTTCAAGGCTTCCGTCGCTGTCTCTGCGGATTCTTATATGATCAGCATCCACAAACTCAACGGTTCCGGCTTCCCCCGCGATGGCGCAGACACCAGAGTCCTTAGCGGCCTTGTGCTCCATCCCTGTCCCGACAACCGGCGCCTTTGGAATAAGCAGCGGCACAGCCTGACGCTGCATGTTGGCGCCCATGAGGGCACGGTTGGCATCATCATTTTCAAGGAAAGGAATAAGGGCAGTCGCCACAGATACAACCTGCTTCGGCGAGATATCCATAAAATCGACGCGGTCTGGCGCAACGGTGACAAAGTCACGGCTTGAGCCGGCACGACCGGTGATTTGTTCATTGACAAAACGGTTATTTTCATCCAGCGGCTCATTGGCTTGGGCAATGGCGTACTGGCCTTCTTCATCGGCTGAGAGATAGTGGATCTCGTCAGTTACCACCCCGTCGATGACCTTGCGGTAGGGGGATTCGATAAAGCCATATTCATTGACACGCGCGAAGGTCGCCAGCGAACCGATCAGGCCGATGTTCGGGCCTTCAGGCGTTTCGATCGGGCACATACGGCCATAGTGGCTGTGGTGAACGTCACGGACTTCGAAGCCGGCGCGCTCACGGGAGAGACCGCCAGGTCCAAGGGCGGACAGACGGCGCTTATGTGTCAGCTCAGACAGCGGGTTATTCTGGTCCATAAACTGTGACAGCTGGGAGCTCCCGAAGAATTCCTTCAGCGCTGCGTTTACCGGACGGGTATTGATTAACCCCTGTGGCGTCAGGATCTCATCATCCTGAACAGACATTCTTTCACGGACAACTCTTTCCATACGGGAAAGGCCGATACGGAACTGATTCTGCAGCAGCTCGCCAACAGAACGGAGGCGGCGGTTGCCAAGGTGGTCAATATCGTCGGTATTCCCGATGCCGTAGTCGATGCCGATAAAATAAGAAACCGTCGCGAAGAGGTCGGACTGAAGAATGTGCTTTGGCACCAGACGTTCCATGTGGTTCTTAATTTCATCATGTTTTTCTTCATCAGTCATTTCGTCATTATCAAGGATCTGCATGAGCGCTTCGCGGCAAACCAGTTCCTTAATTTCCAGATCGCTGATATCAAAGGGGATATCCTGGGTATGAATATCAACGAAGCCATTACCGATGACGCGGACGATTTTTTCTTCACCCTGATGCAGGACCTTGACATTGACCACATTGATTCCGGCATTCTGGATCTGCCATGCAACGTCCTTTTTAAAGATCTGGCCTTCCTCTGCCAGGACTTCACCGGTTTCAGGATCAATGACATCCTCGGCGGCGACCTGCCCGGTAATACGGGTAGCCAGAGATAATTTCTTATTGTATTTATAGCGGCCGACGCGGGCTAAATCATAGCGGCGGTCGTCAAAGAACATGGAGTTCAGCAGTGACTGGGCGCTTTCCACAGTCGGCGGCTCGCCCGGACGCAGTCTCTTGTAAATTTCCAGAAGACCGTCACGTTCGTCCTTCATGCCTGCGGTTTCATCTTTCTTGATGGTTTCCAGCAGACGGTAGTCATCCCCGAACACCTCGAGGATTTCCTCGTTGCTGCCCAGACCAAAGGCGCGCAGCAGCGCTGTAATCGGAAGCTTACGGGTACGGTCAATCTTGACGTACATGATATCGTTGGAATCGGATTCGTATTCCAGCCAGGCCCCGCGGTTCGGGATAACCTGTGCAGAATAGAGCTTTTTACCAAGCTTATCACGGGTCAGGGTGTAGTAAGCACCCGGAGAACGTACCAGCTGGCTGACGATAACACGTTCCGCTCCGTTGACGATAAAAGTCCCGGTATCGGTCATTTTGTGCAGGTCGGCCATATAGACCTTCTGTTCTTTTACTTCATTCTTTTCTTTATTGATTAAACGGACACGCACCTTTAAAGGCACATAGTAAGTCTGATCCCGTTCCTTACATTCCTCAATGCTGTATTTCGGTTCTCCCTCAATGGCGTAGTCCACGAACTGCAGCACCAGATTACCAGTGTAATCTGTAATTTCGTGGATGTCGTCAAACACTTCCTGGAGGCCCTTTTCAATAAACCATTTGTAGGAATCGAGCTGTACTTCTAATAAGTTCGGCATCTCAAGGACTTCTTTAATCTTTGAGAAGCTCTGTCTGGTTCTTAATCCGTATTGTACAGGATGCACCATAACCATCCATTATCACCCCTTGCAAATTATTTCGGCATTTTCAAAATACACTTTTTACGTATATGCTCTTTTCTTTGTCGCAAAATTGTGGTACTATTTATAGAGTGGTAATCCTCCCCAATTTCGGGAATTGTCGCGAAAAAATAAAAATGGACCAAGACGAATTTCAAACCTTTGATCAGCCTGAAAAAGCGCAGCCTGCTTAAGAATTCAATTCATCAAGCATTTGGTTTGCCTTTGATCAGCAAACCCGCGCCCCATCCATAAGTCTATTTTAATTTTGTTCCTATTTATTGACTTCTGTCGGTCACATAAATAGCACAATTTTATCTTCTAATGCAATTTAATATCTTATCATAATAAATTTTAGCCGTCAAGGCTTTTTTTATTGGATTGGTAAGTCTGAAATTTCCTTAAGCAGCCCGTTTAAAGAAAACGCTGCCGCAGCCTTTCCCATAGCGATCTTAAATTTAACACAAATTTAACATTCACCCATTGACGCAGTGCCGCAAAAACTGCTATAATGCACTAACAGTTGAAAAGGGAGTAGTTTAAGACGCGCCGTCAACACCACGGTTTTTAACCTGGCGGTGTGCGCCTATCTTTTTTGGTAACGAGACTTTTCGACAGCCTGGCAAAAGGGCTGCCGGAAGTCTTTTTTTGGTGCTTCCGGTGTATACAATCTTAACAAAGGAGTATCGATAATGTCAGAAACCTTTTTTAACCGTTCTGCGCAGGAAACACTGGACGAGCTGCACACCTCGCCCTCGGGCCTCAGCACTGCCGAGGCTGAAAGCCGGACCAAAACCTTTGGCCCCAACAAGCTTTCAGAGGGCAGGAAAAAAAGCGTCGCTGTGGTTTTTCTGGAGCAGTTCAAAGATCTGCTGGTGGTTATCCTCACCATTGCCGCCATTATTTCCCTGCTTTCGGGCGAAAGCGAAAGCACCATTGTTATTTTTGCTGTTTTACTTTTAAACGCCGTACTCGGCACCGTTCAGTATGTTAAAGCTGAAAAATCCCTTGAGAGTCTGAAGGCCATGTCCTCGCCCGTTGCCCGGGTGATCCGCGACGGAGCGCGCCTTGAGATCCCCTCCCAGGAGGTGGTCCCCGGTGATATTCTGCTGCTGGAGGCCGGCGACCTGGTGGTTGCCGACGGACGTATCCTGGAAAATTTTTCACTCAAGGTCAATGAAAGCTCCCTGACTGGTGAATCCGAAAGTGTTGACAAAACCGCCGATGCCATTCCGTCTGAAAAGGTAGCCCTCGGCGACCAGATCAACATGGTTTTCTCCGGTTCTCTTGTAACCTATGGACGGGCAACCGTTGTTGTCACCTCCACGGGCATGGGCACAGAGCTCGGCAAAATTGCTTCTCTCATGAACCAGACACAACAGCGGAAAACGCCGCTTCAGACCAGTCTTGATAATTTCAGCAAAAAACTGGCTGTCATTATTCTGGCCGTCTGTGTGGTGGTTTTCATGCTCTCCGTTTTCCGCAGCCACATGCCGGTACTGGATTCCCTGATGTTCGCGGTTGCCCTGGCTGTAGCCGCCATTCCTGAGGCGCTCAGCTCCATCGTGACCATCGTTCTGGCCATGGGAACACAAAAAATGGCCAGACAGAACGCGGTTATCAAAGACCTCAAGGCCGTCGAAAGCCTCGGCGCTGTCTCGGTCATCTGCTCAGATAAGACTGGAACACTGACCCAGAACCGCATGTGCCCCCAGAAAATCTATGCTGATGGCAGGCTCACCTCCTGTAAGGACTACGACCTCACCAACGACGCGCAGCGCCTGCTGTTAAAAATCGCTCTGCTGGCAAGCGACGCCACCACAGATGAAAACGCGGGCACCTCCATTGGAGACCCCACCGAGGTAGCTCTGGTACAGATTGGGGATTCCTTCGGCATTGAGGAATCTACCTACCGCAGCCAGCACCCCCGCCTGCGTGAGCTGCCCTTTGACTCTGACCGCAAGCTCATGAGCACCCTCCACGAGCTCGAAAAGGTACCGACCCTGCTGACAAAGGGCGCGCTGGATGTCATGCTCGAGCGCTCCAACTGGATTTACACCACCGATGGTATCCTGCCAATGACTGATGAAAAGCGCAGCGAGATCATCAACACCAACCGCTCCCTGTCCGAGGAAGGGCTCCGCGTTCTGGCCTTCGCTTACCGTGAACTGCCCGGGGTGCGGGATCTGTCCATAGAGGATGAAAATGATTTTGTGTTCGTCGGTTTGATCTCCATGATCGACCCGCCGCGTCCAGAATCTGTCCAGGCTGTGGCTGACGCCAAACGGGGCGGTATCCGCACTGTCATGATCACCGGGGACCACAAGATCACCGCAACCGCCATCGCAAGACAGGTCGGTATCTTCGAGGACGGTGACATTGCTGTGGAAGGCGTTGAGCTCGATGCCATGACCGATGCCGAGCTGGACGAAAAGCTTCCCCGCATTTCTGTCTATGCCCGTGTCTCACCCGAGCATAAAATCCGCATCGTCGACGCCTGGCAGCGCCAGGGACGGATTGTCTCCATGACCGGTGATGGCGTCAACGATGCTCCAGCCCTCAAAAAAGCCGACATTGGCGTGGCGATGGGCATTACCGGCACCGAGGTCAGCAAGGACGCAGCATCCATGATCCTGACTGACGATAACTTTGCCACCATCGTCAAGGCTGTTATCAACGGGCGTAATATCTATGCCAATATTAAAAACGCCATTCAGTTTTTGCTCTCAGGCAACACTGCGGGTATCCTCTGTGTGCTATACGCCTCACTGATGGCTTTTCCTGTCCCTTTTGCCCCGGTGCATCTGCTGTTCATAAACCTGCTGACTGACAGCCTGCCCGCCATCGCCATTGGCATGGAGCCCTCACGCCGCGGACTTTTGAACCAGCCGCCCCGCAATCCTAAGGAACCGATTTTAAACGGCAGCCTGCTCAAGCGCATTGTCTCTCAGGGCCTGCTGATCGCTGTTGCCACTATGGCAGCCTTTTACCTTGGACATCAGACCGGCAGCGCCATGCTGGCCAGCACCATGGCCTTTGCAACCCTGACCCTGGCCCGTCTTTTCCACGGTTTTAACTGCCGTGGTGATGAGTCCATTTTCCGGCTGAAGTTCGGAACTAACAAATATTCACTCATGGCCTTCTTTGGCGGCGTCCTGCTTCTCGCAGCGGTGCTTTTTATACCAGGCCTTAACACCCTGTTCCTTGTAGCGCCGCTCACCATGACTCAGATCGGCCAGATCATCCTGCTGGCATTCCTGCCTACCCTGATCATTCAGATTGTTAAAGTGATTACTGACCGGCAGCACGGCAGTGTCGTGACTGGCAAAGCCACGCTTTCGGACGATTAAGCATTTAAAAATCCCGGTTTTCAAAAGAAAACCGGGATTTTTTGCTACATCAGCAAAAACATTGCAAAGCTGAAGATCATCTCTTCATTTCCCTGAAATGCCTCAATGGCATATGGAATTGCTTCCTTGGGAATCTCATATTTTTCAATGTTCGCTTCATAATCATTATAATATTCGGAATTAATATTCATTATTTTCTCCTTAATAGACGCCGTATTCTTTAACAAAATTCAATAATTCTTTATACAGATTTATATCCGCGTCATTTGCCCGAAGCAGTGATTTGTCTAAGCTGAAAATATAATTTCCGCCTGGAGCCAGCACATCAATTATTTCCTTGGCCTTATCTTTCACCTGCTGCAATGTACCTGCCTTAAGCAGCGACAGAGGATAAAAACCCGTGAGGACAAATTTTGAACCGAGTTTTTCCTTGAAAACCTTGGGATCACCAAACTCTGCCATCAACTGGCATCCCTCCGGAAGCTCCTGCATATAGTCCAGGTAGCGCGTAAAATCATTTTCCATAAAAATTGAGACTGCCGTATTGGTTTTAACCAGCTCCTCAACCAGCTTTTTAAAGGTTGGCCAGTAGAAGCGCTCAAAATCCTTCTTTTTAATATAGGTTGCCATATGGAGCGGGATCATACAGGCGCCGCGCACTTCAGGCGTTCCCTTGGCCCCTGCCTTGATCATCAATGGGAGGACCGCTTCACAGGCCGCTTCAACTTTTTCCGGATTCCTTCGAATATCCATGGACATGCCCGTAAAGGACCGGAGCAGGTCTGCGATAAAATCCATGGGCGCATCTGTTTGTGCAAAAGCGCCGCCCAGATTTGATTTACCATATTTCAGACAGATTTCATTTTTAGCTGCACCGATTTTCCCCATTGTTCCATAAAAGCTTGAAAAACCTTTTGCCAGAGACATGGAGGATTCCGGCCACGGCTTATCGAGCTCTTTATACAGTCTTGGGATAATCTCATCCCATAGGAATTTGTAGGGCGCTTCGATCAATGCGTCATATTCCCCAGGCTCCATCACAGAAATTTCCGGATGCTGTAAAAAGCCATCGCTCCCCATCTGAAAATGCCTTGCGCCCAGAAGCTTATAAAAATGCGGGAACCGTACTGTTGTGACACCAAGATTATCGCTTTCAAAATCCTCCGCGACACGTTCCATAGCCTTTATCAGATAATTAATATCAAACTGGTGAATATTCAGATTGTAGCCTGCATACTCCAGAGCAGCGGCTGCGTCCATGTTCAGATTAATGGGCACACGCTTGGGAATTTTTCCTGAACGCACATCGGTATAAAGCTGATTTCTTTCAACTGTGTTTTTGTTTATTTCCATACTAATCTTTTTCTCCTTCGCCTTCTGTTTTTAGTGTCTTGTATTTTGATTTAAAAAATAAATATAAACCTGTTCCTAAAATATAAAGCAGTATTACGATATTTACCGTTGCCGGATTCCCGGCAAACAGAGCATACACCTGGGTGGACATAATGAGGTATGTAATGACCACCATTACCCTGAGACGCCATTTGGGATAACGTTTCGAATAAACGCTTTGCTTCCATTCTTCTGGATATTTCTCCGGTAATTTCAAAATTCCCGCCATCGGGATCAATATTGACAAAATGGTCATACCAACCGCAATTTTAGAAACCACTGTTAAATCCATCCCTAAAAGCGCTGGGACGAGCCCCAGAATATAGAAAATGGTCGTCAGAATATAGGGAACCTCGTATTTATTTGTTTTTCCCCAGGCCTTTGGCAGCCAGCCATCCTTGCAGGCCTGAATTAAAGAGCTCGAATACCACACAAAGCTTGAATTTAAAGTGGTGATTAACGCTCCCAGCGCTCCACCAACGATGAAAATGCTGAAAAGCAAATTACTGGGATATACGATACGGGCCGTGACAACCAGGGATTGATATGCTGCTTCAGCCTGCGGAATCACACCGCTTGCCACAATACCAATGAACATATACAATATCGTCACACCAATGGTAACGATATAGATAACCTTCATCATCACCTTTTCAGGATTTCTGATCTTCGGTGCAAAATCCGTGATGATATATGCACCCCCAACAGCGAAGAATAAAAGTGAAACTGCAGAGTAAAAACCACCGAATCCATTTACAAAGAATGCTCTTTGTTCAAAAAAGTTAGATTCCACCTTTCCAATGCCAAAAATAACAAAGGAAAGCAGACTGAATACCAAAATGACAAAGAGAACATTCTGCACAATCGCTGCATTTTTTATGCCAAAAAGATTGATGATATAAAACAACGTTAAGACACCTGCCGCCACCACCTTCATTCCTACCGGATTGTTAAGCGCTGGGATCAGGCTTGCCAGATACTGCGCAATGGATATGCCAAAAATCGCAATCGTGATCCGTCCAAAGAAGTAAGTATATACATATAAGCCGCCTGCCTCTTTTGTAATCAGCTCTTTAGAGTAGCTGTACGCAGCGCTCATTCTGGGAAGAACGCTGCTCATAATAAAGAGAGGCCGAAAAGAGATCAGAAACAGGACAGCACACACTGCAAATGCTACAAAAACGCTCCTGCCGGTCATTCCAATGCCGATACCTGTCAGCGTAATAATTCCTGATCCTATTGTAAAACCGGTTGCCATCGTAAGTGTTTCGAAAAAAGAAAGCCTGTTGTCTTTTTTCATCTGGTAACCTCCCGGCAGATAAGTCTGTTGACTCGCTGCCTCAATCTTTAATTGTCAGCTACCTTTCTTTCCGCGATTTCAGCGCGCAATTCTGGTAATTTTCTTTCATTGACGTTATAAAACAGCATCGCAATCACAGCGACAAGGCTGACGCCTGCCGGGAAAAACATTGCCAGTGATTTTATACCTTCTATTACTTCTGGTGTTGGCTCAACCCCGCTTTGAAGTCCGATGAGCCCAAGACCAAAGGCTGCTACGCTCGTTGAAAATACCGCCGCAATTTTTATGGAAAGCTGGTAAACACTGAATATAACTGCTCTGGCATTATAGCCTGTTTTCCATTCGCTGTAATCAGTGATATCTGCATACATGGCTGTATTGACAACATTCGGGAATGCGACCCCCACGTAACCAATACAGGCAATAACCAAAACAAGCGTCGCATTGCTGGCATTAAAGAACATGAGCACCAACGCTGCACAAATCCAGACCATTCCTAAAATATAGGTTTGTTTTTTAGTCAGCTTTTTGGTAATAAATGGTACAAGCGTTGACCCAATAAGCATGAGAATACTGGTCAAGCCGAAAAATGTTGGAATGATATCCGGATTTTTGACAACATAGATATAAAAATAAGGGAACATTGCAACAATCAGCAAGGTCGTTAATACTCTGCACACATCTGCGACTAAAATCGCCAAAAGCGGACGGTTTGTTACCACCTGTTTAAACATCTGTGCAACTGTAACTTTTTCGGCCTTACCACCCTTGACAGTAACGCCTGAATCCTTGTAGTCTTTTGTGGCTGCAAAAAGGTTTCCATATCCTAAAACTGTCAGAAGCCCTAATAGCAAAGCCGTGATAAAAAATCCCTGTACCGTCATTTCCTGAGCGCCGGCAACCAGATAGATTAAAGGCAGTAAACACCAGCCAGCCAGAATTTTGCCAATAGAGTTTCCCTGTCCACGGAAGGTGGAGAGTTGCACACGCTCCGCCGCATCAACAGTCAGCGTCGAATTTAAGGATGTGTAGCCAATGTATGAAACATTCGTGGCAATACAGAATGCCGCATAGAAAATTGTATAGAGCACAATGTAGGCGCCCTCTGGGAGTCCTGTTAGGTTTGCGCACATAATTGTGTTGAAAAGAAGTATAAAGAACGAACCAATGAGTATCCATGAACGGTAGCGTCCCCATTTAAAATTGCTTTTCTCAATGATCGGTCCGAGTATCGGAACACTGATCGTGTCCAAAATACGGCCAAAGGTCATAATAACCCCCGCCTGAACTGGAGAGATTTTCAATACCTCTGTAAAAAAAACCAGATAATATGTATTTGAAAATGTAACCATAAAAATAAAACATAAATCTGCAAAGCCATATGAAAATTTTATGTAATTACTTAATTTTTTCATCTCGATCTCCTTATTTTGCCTATCATAGCGTATAAAATCCGTTTGTTCATATTAACAGTTTGATGACAAATCCAAACAGCTTCTCCTGGGCTACCTGCCAGTAAGGTTCAAGATAGCTGTTTTCCTCATAATCAATTTCATTTTGTTCACAGTATTCTTTCCATGTTGCCAGATATTTTGTATTTTCTTCCATTGCCTTCCCTCCTAATATTTCCCGTAGGATTCTACAAATTCATACAGCGCCCTTACATTTTCCGGCGTTCCGTCGTTTGGATAGGTAATCCCTTTAGCAACAGTAAATATATAGCCTCCGCCCGGCGCCAGAACATCCATCAATTTTTTTGCTTCATCAATAACTTTTTCTTTTGTACCATACTGAAGCAATGACACATCATAACCGGCAGTAATACACATGGTCTTACCCAGCTTGTCTTTAGCCAGCTGCGGATCCATATATTCAAAGGCGCCTAGAATGTGTCCCTTTGGAAGATCCTGAAGATAGTCATAATAGCGTGTCCAGTCACCTTCAAAATAAATGCGCATATACTGCCCTCTTGCCGCCATACGCTCTACCATTTCTTTAAAAGTCGGCCACCAAAGTTTTGCAAAATCTTTTTCACGCATAAAAACAGGCATATGAAGTGGAATGCTAATGAGTTTCCCCTTTACCGCAGGCAGCTGGGCTGCTAATCGGTCCATCAGTGGTAATACAGCTTCTGCTGCTGCCGCAACTTTTTCCGGACATCTCCGAATATCCATTGTAATTTCTGAAAATCCGCGAATCATATCCGAAATATAGTCCATCGGCGCTTCAACCAGTCCTGCACCTGTCAGAGGCAGACCATATTTCTTACTGACACGTCCTGCCTCCATTAAAATCGGGGTGGTCATGTCAGTCTGTATATTCATCGCCCGGACAAGCGACATCCCATAACCAGCTCCCTCCGAATCCAAAGCTTTGTAGACTCTCGGCAAAACCTTGTCCACAATAAACCCAAATGGGTTTTTAATAAAAGCATCATACTCTGAACGATCCATACAGCTGACTTCCGGATGCTGCATTATCCCAGTTTTACTTTCAGTAAAATTAATTGATTTTAATGATTTGTAAAACAAAGGATTTCTTGAAAACAAAGATGGGCATGTATCTGTCGCAAAATCCTGAGCAATTTTCTCCATTGCCTCTCCCATTATCTTTGGATCTACCGCGCTCCCCTTGATAGGATAGCCCGCGTAATTAATGGCCCAGTACTCACCAAACCTTGTTTCATGAGGAACCCTGTCCGGCTGCTCCAAATCAACAGCCTGAATATACCTCTTTTCCCTTTCTTCATACAACTGATCCACGTTTTTATTCATCATGTCCCCTCCTGACTGAATTTTAAACTGAATATTCAATTCTATATTCAGTATGATACAATGAACTCGTTTTCTTGTCAATGTTTTTTTGTTTAATTTATTTTTTTACTATTTTAAATATTGATTAATGCCAAATTTCACGTGTACTTTTGAAAATAATATAGTATAATGAATAACCACAAAGCATTTTAGAGGATGGTCAATGGATACATACAAAAATACAGATGAGGGACAAAGAGAAAATATTTTATATACGGCAAAGGCACTTTTCCTGGAACTAGGCTACCGTAAAACAACCATTGCGTTAATCGCTGAAAAAGCTGGCGTTTCAGTTGGCCTGGTGAATTATTATTTTAAAAAAGAAGAAATTGTCGGTCAGATATTTCACGATTTCATTCTTTATATCCGTCGTTTTTTAAACAAAAAGCTTGGCTTTATGATTGAGAACCAGTTTCAAATGCACATATTATTCAATCGTATTTTTTTCATTAAAATTTTTGAGGCCCCCGCGGCCTCAGAACTGTACAGTCTTCTCCGTGAAAAAGAGCTTTATCTTGATGCTACGCATGATTATATTCGCAGCTCCATGTCTGCCATTATTCTGGAGTTTGATCTCGACATACAGCCAAAAATGTTCAGAAAACTGACCATTGCTGAATACGGCGCCCGAAAAGCCCTTTATCAGGATATCTACAATTCCCCCAACAAAGAAATTTCCATAGAATTTACCGACTTTTTATCAACTATTTCTGTCCGGTTGGCTGGTGTTACTCCTGAGATTGTTGATGAGAATATAAAGCACTGTAATAAGCTTATGCGCTATATCGATCTTGACAACATTCATTTTGAAGATGACTTTCATTCTCTCGATGAAGTGCCATAACCTTTTTCAAAAAATACAAAAGCCCCATTCTCTACAAGAATGGGGCTTTTAAATTATTATTTTTCCTGATCAGCGTTACACCATCAGCTCACAAATAGATCTCGCAAACTCTACCGGATCCTCAATGGTCATGCCCTCAATAAGCATAGCCTGGTCATAAAGCAGGTTGGCGTATTTTTTCAGCTTATCGTTGTTTTTGTCCTCATAAGCTTTTTTCAAGGCATCAAACACCGGATGGCTTCCATTGATTTCGAGAACCTTGTCGGCTTTGACGTCACCGCCCATGGGCTGTGCGTTTAAGACCTTTTCCATTTCTAATGATATTCCCTCTGTCGAGAAGCATACCGGATGACTTTTCAGTCTCGTGGACAGTTTAACAGCATTTACCTTACCGTCCAGAGCATCCTTGATGGCGGTCATTAAATCTTTATTTTCTTCATTTTTGGCTTCGGATTCTTTTTTAGCCTCTTCGGACTGTTCGATACCCAGATCATCATCGGAAGCGGAACGGAATTCTTTTTCATCATATTTCATGAGGCTCTTAAGCGCAAATTCGTCCACGTCATCAGTACAGTAAAGCACTTCATAGCCCTGGTCTAAGAGCATCTCGATCTGCGGCATTTTTCCAATCTTTTCAATGGAATCACCGCAGGCATAGTAGATATATTTCTGGTCTTCCTTCATTCTGCCCACGTACTCGGCAAAGGTGACTGCTTTCTTTTCGCTGGAGCTGTAGAACATAACCAGATCTTTGAGCTTATCGGCGTTCATGCCGTAATTTTCGTACATACCAAATTTGAGTGGCAGGCCGAAGTTTTTATAGAATTCATCATATTTTTCACGATCTTTTTTCTGCATGTCCATAAGCTCAGAGGTGATTTTCTTTTCAATACGCTGAGCAATGGCCATGACCTGACGATCCTGTTGAAGCATTTCTCTGGAAATGTTCAGTGACAGATCCTGTGAATCGACCAAACCTCTGACAAAACCAAAATAGTCTGGCAGCAGATCCTCACATTTGTCCATAATCAGCACGCCGCTGGAGTACAGCTGCAGGCCTTTTTTAAATTCCTTTGAAAAATAATTATACGGAACATTCGATGGGATGAACAGCAGCGCATCATAGGTACACACCCCTTCTACATGGGTTGCGATAACCTTGGCAGGATCGGTATAGTCATAGTATTTTTCCTTGTAGAAATTATTATAGTCCTCATCAGTGACTTCACTTTTATTCTTTTTCCACAGCGGCACCATGCTGTTGAGGGTTTCTTCTTCCAGGTAGGTATCATACTGTGGTTCGTAATCTTCTTTGGCTTTCTCTTCCTCTGAGGCTTCTACCAGGGTACTCTTTTCCACTTCCATTTTAATAGGGTAGCGGATATAGTCGGAATAGCGCTTGATCAGTTCTCTGAGACGGTATTCTTCCAGGTACTGGCTGTATTTTTCATCCTCTGTATCGTCCATAAGTGTCAGGATGATTTCAGTCCCGACCTCATCTTTATCACATGTTTCAATGGTGTAGCCTTCCGCGCCTTCGGATTCCCATTCATAAGCCACATCGCTGCCGTCTGCCTTTGTCCGGACCTTGATGTCCTTGCTGACCATAAAGGCAGAATAGAATCCGACACCAAACTGGCCGATGATATCAATATCTTCCTGAGCTTCATGTTCAGACTTAAATTCCAGAGAGCCGCTGTTGGCGATAATACCAAGGTTTTCTTCCAGCTCTTCCTGGGTCATCCCGATACCATTATCGGTGATGGTCAGCGTTCTTGCTTCCTTATCCGGAATAATGTGAATCGCGTAGTCTTCCCTTGAAAGGCCGCTGCCACCCTCCGACATATTTTTAAAGTAACGCTTGTCAATCGCGTCGCTTGCGTTTGAGATGATCTCTCTTAAAAAAATCTCTTTGTTTGTATAAATCGAATGAATCATTAAATCCAGCAGGCGTTTGGATTCTGCCTGGAATTGCTTTTTAGCCATAATCTCCACTCACTTTCGTTTCGTTATTGTTAGCACTCGTTATCTTCGAGTGCTAACAATACTATAGATCATTCTGATAAAAAAATCAAGATCTTTTGAAGAAAAATTTAAATAATCTTAATGACAATTTTAGTTCTCAGGATTTTCTCCCGTTTTTGGGCAGTCTCTGTTACTGCCGGTACCTTTATAAAAACTTAACAGGGATTTCCTTCCCTTTCCGAAGCATCGGATTGAAAGGCTGCCGGCACCTCTTCTGACGCCCCTGCTTTTTGTTATATCTATTTTTTACCGTATCCTTTTATGCACCACATATACCCTATGCCTCCAGCCAACAAGATGAACAGCACTGTAAAAATGGCTGCGGCGTTATGGCTTCCAGCCATCCCGGTTTTCACACTGCCGCCCCCATCTCTGTTTAAGGTACCGGCACCAGCCTCAGTGACCGCTGCCAGATTCTCCATCTCTACAGTTACTTCATATATCTGACTTGTTAAATCCTCTGCGATAACTGTGTAGTCCACCGGTTCGGTAAAATCATTGACGGTATGGCCGCTTATCTGAAGGGCTTCACCGACTCGGACCTCTGCGCCTTCACTGGCCTCAAACACAGCAGTCTGCCGGCTCAGGTCCGTATTCCATGGAACCTTTACAGTAATCTTATACACATCCTTATCAATTGTTCCTGCGTTTTCGCCAAGCTTAAACCCTGTGATCGCCTTTTCCGCTGAAAGATCTGGCGCTGGGTCATCAGAGGTGTAGGTTTTCTGGATAACAGGAGTATAAAGGTCTGTGATTAACTGGTGTCCTTCCAGATTTGGGTGGGGATCAAAATTCAGGCACAGTTTTCCGTCAATATTTTTTATTTCAACATTGGTCAGGTCAGGATGGTTAAATTCCTCATAGATGTCAACAGAATGGTAGCCCTCTGTATTTTGAAGAAAAGCCTGATTCATTTTTTCAATATAGTAAGCGCCATCGGCGCTCAGGTCAATGGCTTCAAACTGCTTAAAGATCATGGGAAGCTGCCTCGCAAGCTCTGGAAAAAGCTGGCTCAGATCAACTTTTTCTCCATAAAAAGGATTATACAATGTGTTCCAGTAAATTTCAGCCTCTGGAGCCTGCTCATGCAGCGTGTTCAAAATCGCCGGCTGAGTCTTTTCTCTAAAATTCTCACAGCCTGCCAGCAGCTCAGGGTTATCCTTTAATGTTTCATTGAGCTGGCTGAGGGTATTGGCAATCTCAGTGACCAGACTATTCTGCCTTTCCCTTAACCACGCGTCACTGCTCCGGCCTTCCGCCGCCTCGGCAGACAGGAACTCCAGCTCGCTGACCTTTTTACTGAAATTATCGTCAATGGCTTCCTCTACAATTTTAATGAAAGGGCCCAAAAGATCGTTTGACCCAATGGTTACGGTTACCACATCGGCGTCCTTCAGCAGTCCAGCATACTCTCCGCTTTGCAGAGCCTTCAGCAGCTGTTCACTGGTCCAGCCGGATACAGCCTGATTGGAGGTAAGAGCCAGCCCCTCCTGGGCGTTCAGCATTTCCCCCAGATTCCTGACAAAGGCTCCCTCTGGCGTTGGAAAACGGTCATCATTCGGCGTACCGTGTTTGTACCCCGGCAGTGCGTACCCTGCGGCAATGCTGTCGCCAAAGGCCACATAATTTGTCCTCACTCCGGTGTAGTGTATGCGGCTGGGTTCTATTCCATAATGTAGCAGCGCCTTCTTAGTCTCCCTGCTGCTGGTTTCAAAGACTGTCGTCTCAGGCAGGCCGTCAAAAGCATGGGATGAAAGCGCAACCTCGCCCTCAAACTGTACTTTTTCAAGACTACCGCACCCGCTAAAGGCATAATCGCCAATGGCTTTCACCGCGTAAACCCTGACCTCCTCAAAATCGCCATAATCCGTCACTGACTTTGGTACAAAAACAGTCCCGGTAATTTCCTCATCAACCGCTGGCGATATGCCGTCTCCAAGCTGCGCTTCATTTTCATCCAACACTAAAAAGGCTACAGGGTAAGCTTCTGGCGTCCCGCATTTATAGCTCTCGATAAGACCGCCAGCTTCTGCTGTTTCTGCAAAGACGCTCCCGATTCCAGTACCTCCCATGGAGCCTGTCATCAAAAGCGTCATGGCCATTAATCCGGCTAAAATTTTCTTAATCTTCATTTCCCTCTCCTGTAAATGTTTTTTCCATTATAGCACAGGAGAGAACACCAAAGTCTTGCACCGCTTAAATAACATGTCTGGCCGCCTGAATGACAAAAAAACAGCACCTCTACGGTGCTGCAGCATTGATTTAGTATTTTTCCTTCAGCATCTCGCCATGCCTGTTAAAAGTTTCGATGGCCGAAACTGCCAGCTCTTTGTTCATCATCTTTTCAAAGATATTATAAGGGATGGTGACTGAATGGGCGCCGGAGGCCAGGGTCTGTATAACCTGATTGGTATTCTTAAAGCTTGCGCCGAGAATCTCACAGTTCAGCTGACGCTCATCAATAAAATCGCGGATGATGGAAACGGCTTTGTAAGGGTCCAGGTCATTGTTGGACATGCGGTTAATATAAGGCGCAATACTGTTACAGCCTGCCAGCGCAGCAAATATCCCCTGATCCGCAGAGTAAACGGCTGTTCCCAGAATCTTACAGTCTGGATATTTTTCGCGTATCTGCTTTACCACCTCCAGTCCTGCGATGTCCATTGGTATTTTAAGGCCGATTCGCCCCTCGCCGTCAAGAGCCAGAATGGTCTCACAGTCCTCCAGACGCTCCTCTACTGTTTCGCCGATGGTCTGCACATAGATAAAAGGCACTCCTTCCTCCAGAATTTCGCGCACCTTTTCCGCTCTGGGGGTCCGCTCGTTAAGAAGAATGGTCGGATTGGTGGTAACACCTTTAAAAACACCGGTTTTCATAGCCTTTCTGATTTCCTCAATATTAGCTGTATCTAAAAACATTTTTTATTCCTCCCTTTATTTTGTCCAACGATTATAACAAAACTGTCTTAAAATTTTTCAAAAAAAGCTCCGGAGTCAGTTTTTCTGATCTCCGGAGCCTTTTTCGTCCCAAATGATTTTTTAATAAGCTTCCACAAACAATTCAAAGTATTCTCTGCCGTGCTTGCAGGCCGGGCATACCTTTGGTGCTTCCTTGCCTTCACTGATATAGCCGCAGTTGCCGCATTTCCATTTAACGGATTCTGAGCGTTTGAAGACACGTTCCTTTTCAATGTTTTCAGCTAATTTTAAATAGCGGGCTTCGTGGGCCTTTTCAACCTCTACAATATATTTGAAGGTAGCCGCAATGTCTTTAAAGCCTTCTTCTTCAGCGGTTTTTCCAAAGTTATTGTACAGGTCGCTCCATTCTTCACGTTCGCCGGCTGCGGCGTTGATCAGATTGGTGCGGGTGTCGTCGCTCAGGCTGACAGGATATTCCGCAGTAAAACCAACCATCATGGCTTCGCCGTCCAGACCTTCATTTTCCACGATGTATTTGTAGAACATTTCTGCATGTTCTTTTTCATTGGCTGCTGTTTCCAGGAAAATGTTCTGGATCTGAATATAGCCTTCCTTTTTAGCTTTTGACGCAAAAAAAGTATAGCGGTTGCGTGCCTGGCTTTCACCTGCAAATGCCTTCATCAGATTTTCCAGTGTTTTCGTTCCTTTTAATTTACCCATTTTGTTTATTCCTCCTTGAAACAAGACGTTCTGTTAGTATTTATACACTTATTCCAGAGGAATAAACAGGTTCTTTAAATCTTTTTAACGCTCATAGGTCCGTATGAGGTTCTCGGCAACCTGCCGGGGCGATATCCGCATGTCCATGGCCTGCTTCTGGATATAACGATGAGCCTGTTCCTCGGTCATGTCCAGGTAGCCCATCAGGCACAGCTTAGCCCGGTAAATGATCTTAATATCATCCATTTTTTTCTGCAGTTTTTCGTTCTGTTCCTTAAGGCGCTGCATTTTTGCCTTTGAGTTCAGTACAAACTTGATGTTCTGGGTCAAAAGCTGGCGGTTGATGGGCTTAGACACCACGAAAGCCGTTGTGTCCATCAACTTGGCCTCCACCTGGTCTGCCAGCTCATTTTTCACGATAAGCACAACGCCGATCAGATACTTTTCGATGGTATCAAGGGCCAGCTCTATGCCAAATTCATCGCCCAGGGGGGTATTGATAATGACCATATCATACTCAATTTCCTGAAGGCGCCTTCGGCCTTCACTGCCGGAGGGAACTGCGTCGACCATGCTAAACTCCATGCCCCGCATGATCTCTGTCAGTGCTTTTGTTATCTCATTCTGCCTGCATACCAACAACACATTACTCATTATTTCATCCCCCCTTCCTTCAGATTTTTGTTTTTCCTAAATCAGAAGGTTGAAAAATAACGGTCGATTTCCCACTCGTGGACCATTCCGATGTATTGTCTCCATTCCCAGCTTTTGAGCTGAATATATTTCTGTGCTGTTTTCTCGCCGAGAACTTCTGCTACCAAGGTGTCCTTTTCCATTTCTCCCAGCGCCTCCCTTAATGTCATGGGCAGCTTTTGAAGCTTTGCGGGTGCTTCCCCCAGCGGGTTCATCAGAGGCAGTTTCTTTTCAATGCCCTCAAGGCCGGCAGCCAGAATCAGCGCAAAGGTAAGATAGGGATTGCAGGCAGGGTCCGGGCTTCTGAGCTCCATACGGCAGTAATCGCCCACAGCGGCCGGAATACGGATAAGCGGCGAACGGGAGCCATAGCCCCAGCTGACAGTCTGAGGCGCCTCATAGCCATCCATCAGGCGCTTGTAGGAATTGACCAGCGGATTGGATACAGCGCTGATCCCACGGATATGCGCGAGCACACCGGCGGCAAACCATCTGGCTTCATCGGTCAGCCCGCCGAAATCACTGGTAAAGACATTTTCGTTGTCTTTCATAAGAGACATATTGATGTGCATGCCGCTGCCTGGCTGCCCGTTAAGGGGCTTTGGCATAAAGGTAGCATGCAGGCCGTTGCGCTGGGCAATGGTTTTGACCACTGTTTTAAAGGTCATAATATTGTCTGCCGACTCCAGGGCACCGCTGTATTTAAAGTCGATTTCGTGCTGTCCCCGGGCCGATTCATGATGAGAGCTTTCGATTTCAAAGCCCATTTCCTCCAGTGTCAGGATAATCTCCCGCCGTGTATTTTCGCCCCGGTCAAAGGGGGCCAGGTCAAAATAGCCGGCGCTGTCAACCGGCTCTCTGGTCGGCTCTCCGTTTTCACCCAGGCGGAACAGAAAAAATTCGCATTCTGCGCCCACGTTAAAGCGATAACCCAGCTTCTCGGCTTTTTTCATCTGCTCCTTCAATATATAACGGCTGTCTCCCTCAAAATTCGTACCGTCCGGGTATTTCACATCGCAGAGAATTCTGGCGACCTTTCCCTGCTGCGGGCGCCAGGGCAGAATTTGAAGCGTAGACAGGTCCGGATGCAGGATCAGGTCAGAATGATCCGCGTCCAGATAGCCCGCCACAGAATTGGCGTCAAAGGGCACACCATAGAGGATGGCACGCTCGATCTGCTCGTTGGATATGGCAATATTTTTACTCTGTCCATAAATATCACAGAACTGCATCCGGATAAATTTAATATCATTTTCCTCGATATAGCTGACCGCATCGAGTGTTTTTTTGCCAAGATTCATTTTCTCTCTCCTTAATACGCTGTATATAAATCATTATAAGGATTGTTGGCACCTGGTGTCAATTTATAAAAGGGTTTTGCTAAAATCTCCTTAATATCAGCGTCAAAATAATGACAATAATTTTCAATAAAAGCCATGGCTGGCTCCAGCATTGCAGGCGTACACAGCTCTGCCACTACCTGCGGTGCCAGCTCTGTCGGCGGCACATCACTGCGGATATACATTGCTCCGCCGTGCATACCCGTGCCGCAGTAGCCGCCTGCCGGAAAAGCGCTGTCCACGCCCAGCCCCAGAACCACAATGGTTCCGCCGGCCTGATACTCGCCCAAAAAAGAGCCGACCTTACCGCCGATCACCACCACAGGCTGGTGCTCCATATAGGCTTTCATATGAATGCCTACGCGGTAGCCCCCGTTATCGCGGATGTAGATGCTGCCGCCGCGCATTCCATAGCCCAGGGTATCGCCACCGTTTCCGTAGACCACGATATCGCCGTTATCCATGGTGTCTCCCACTGCATCCTGCACGTTGCCGTAAACGGTGATATTCGTGCCGCTAAGATATGCGCCCATGGCGTTTCCCGGTGTGCCGTAAACCGTAATGTCCTTATTCTTAACACCGGTACCGATATAGCGCTGGCCCAGAACCCCCTTGATGATAATCTCACGATCCTCTGCTGCCTTTACCTCGCGGTTCAGCTCTGTATAATATTTTTTTCCTGCTTCAATGATCATCCTTGTTCCTCCTAATGCTCTGCGCTGAGCTTCGCATAACGTTCTCCCGGGTTAAAAGCCATCAGGCCCGGCTCTTTTATCAGCATTTCCATATCCACTGTCTCCAGCGGAGTCTGTTCGCGGATCATATCGGTGTAAATACCGCCGCGATCGCAGTTGCCAATGATGATATAGCCCTTTAAAACGCCGTCCTTTGTATAAAACTTTTTATAGCTTTCATCAGTTTTGACGGTGATGGATTCACCGATGCGGCTGCCTGCCGTCAGCATATACAGGCCCAGAAGCCCCATAGAATTTACCGGAAAGGCCTTTTCGTACACAGCGCTGCCACCAGCCATATTTTGTCCTGCCACCTCACCCTGCAGATAAGCGTTTGGAAGAATCGCCATGTTTTTAGCCGTCTGTGAGGTAATATCATAGCTCTGTGTGCAGTCTCCAGCCGCGTAAATATCCTTCAGGCTGGTCTGCTGGTGATCATCGGTCACAATCCCGCGTTCCACCTTTCCGCCCGCCTGCTCAACCAGTGACATCTCCGGTCTTGTTCCCACCGCCAGAATGAGAATGTCATAAGGGAGAAGCTCGCCGTCACTCAGAGTGACCTCCATATCGCCGATTTCAGTAATACTGGTTTCCAGCTTTAAAACCATTCCCTGGCTGGTCAAATGCGCCTCGATAATCTCAGCGCTTTCTGTATCCAGAACACTGGGCAGCACCCGGTCTGCCAGATCTACTACCGTCACACCTGCACACTGTCCCACAACTGCTTCAGCTGCCTTCAGGCCAATGAGCCCTGCGCCTAAAATGACAACTTTAGAATTTCTATCCAGAATCTCACCCACGCCAGCCGCGTCATCCATGGTTGTAAAGGTAAAGGTATTTTTAGCTGTTTCCCTGCCCTTGATCGGCGGCACAAAGGGAACAGAGCCCGTTGCGACTAAGAGCTTTTCATAGGTAACAGACCCGCCGCCTGCCAGGTATACCTGCTTCTTTTGAACATCAATACGTTCTGCCTTTGTGCCAAGTATTACCTCACACGCGTTTTTTTCATAAAAATCCTCATCCCGGTAAATCATTTTCTCCTGAGAAACCTTACCCTCCAGCCAGTAGGAGATCAACGGTCTTGAATAGGTGTGGTGTTTTTCCGCGCTGATAATCGTAATGCTGCCGTCCGTGTCTTCTCTGCGGATACCCGTGACACCACCGATGGCTCCGGCGGAATTTCCAATGATCAAATATTTTGTCTTATTCATTGACAGCACCTCTTTCTTCAAAAACAATGGCACGGTTCGGACAGTTTTTAACACAGGCCGGCTCACCGCCATTTTCCGTGCACAGTTCACATTTCAGCATGGTTTTCGTGTGACCGACCACCAGACACCCGTATGGGCACATGGCAATACAGGTACGGCAGCCCACACAGCGTGTATCGTCGATTTTGATCACGCCATCTTCCCCGATCGATAAAGCGCCGGTTATGCAGCCCTTGACGCAGTAGGGTGTCTTGCAGTGGCGGCAGGAAACCGCAAAATGGATTTCCTCTCCGTTTTCCACACCATCCTCCACACGGATGCGCGGCAATGGTTTTTCTTTTTTATTAAAGGCCTTGAACATATCCTCCTCACCGGAGTTTGCAAAAGCGCACTGATATTCGCAAAGGTGACAGCCCAGGCACCATTCTTCATTTACATATACTCGTTTCATTGTTTATTTTCTCCTCGGTTTTGTTCTCAATAAACCTTTGTTTATCGCTTCTCACGACCGCGTCTTTATTTGAAAAAGCCTTGATTTTTCCTTCGGAAGGCTTTTTCAAACAAGACGTTAGCCTCATGCGCTCGTCCGCTCACCTGCCGGTTCGCTTTTCACTCGCTGCTAATTTCTTCCAGAAATTGGACTCGGCGTCATTCCCCTGCATGTTTAATACCTAATATTTCCAATTCCTTATCGGACAGGCCGATGCCGCGCAGCATCAGACGGTTTCCTTTCAGGGACTCAATGGAGTTGATACCCATGCCGCCCATCATTTCCTGAATTTCATGATTCCAGGCGCGCATGAGGTTTGTGAGACGTTCTGCGCCAATTTCCGGGTTCAGCCGTTTTACAAGATCCTCGCGCTGAGTGGCGATTCCCCAGTTGCAGCGGCCGCTCTGGCAGTGGCGGCATAAATGACAGCCGAGCGCCAGAAGGGCGGCCGTGCCGATATAGCAGGCATCTGCGCCAAGGGCAATGGCCTTAACCACGTCGGCGGAGCTGCGGATGCTGCCGCCGACAACAATGGAGATATCATTGCGGATCTGCTCATCCCGCAGACGCTGGTCCACAGCTGCCAGCGCAAGCTCAATGGGAATTCCGACATTATCGCGGATACGGGTCGGCGCTGCGCCTGTACCTCCTCTAAAGCCATCAATGGCAATAATATCCGCGCCTGAGCGCGCGATCCCTGAGGCAATGGCTGCCACATTGTGGACCGCGGCAATTTTGACAATCACCGGCTTGGTATAGCCAGTGGCTTCTTTTAAGGAAAAAATCAACTGCCGCAGGTCCTCAATGGAATAAATATCATGATGCGGCGCCGGTGAAATCGCATCGGCCCCTTCTGGGATCATACGTGTTTCGGATACCTTTTCTCCAATTTTTTTGCCGGGCAAATGACCGCCGATGCCGGGCTTTGCCCCTTGTCCCATTTTAATTTCAATGGCTGCGCCGGCCATCAGGTAATCCTCATGCACTCCAAAGCGGCCTGAAGCTACCTGAACAATGGTATTATGGCCATAGGGATACAGGCCCCTGTTCAAGCCGCCCTCACCGGTATTGTAACAGGTTCCAAGCTCCGCTGCCGCGCGGGCAAGGGATTTATGGGCATTTTCACTGATAGAGCCATAGGACATGGCCGAAAACATGATGGGCAGCTCCAGCTCAATCTGTGGCGGAATCTCAGAAATAATATTTCCCTTTTTATCCATCTCCAGATGACCCGGCTTTTTACCCAGGAATACTTTGGTTTCCATGGGTTCACGCAGCGGGTCGATGGATGGATTGGTTACCTGGCTGGCATTGATGAGCATTTTATCCCAGTATACCGGATATTCGTTTGGATTTCCCATGGAGGACAGCAGAACGCCGCCGCTGTCAGCCTGACGATAAACCTCCTCGATGGTACTCTGTTTCCAGTTGTAATTTTCTTTGAACTGGTTGTCGGTTTTGACAATTTTAAGGGCGCGTGTCGGGCACATACTCACACAGCGCTGGCAGTCCACACAGCCGGTTTCGTCTGCCTTCATGACATCCAGCTCCGCGTCGTAGCTGTGCACATCGTTGGAGCACTGCCTTTCACAGACACGGCATTTGATGCAGCGGTTTGGATTTCTGACAATTTCATATTGCGGATAAATATAATTGATTCCCATTGTTTATTCTCCTTCACGATTCACTCGGACAATGATGGGTTCACCGCCCTTTGGCGCCCAGATATTACCTACATCCGGACATACTGCGCGGATCGCGCTCTCCTCACTGGCGATATAAACCACATCGTCCTTTTCTCCTGCCACCATCGAACGCAGCTTCAGCCGGTCGTTCAAAGCCATTAATCCATCGGTAAAGCCACACATGATTGAAAATGGGCCGGTGATCAGCAAACTGGCAAAGGTGTTGCGCAGCGTTTTAAAGCGTCTGGCCCTTTCTGGCTGCATCTTTTCGATTTCTTCCCAGAAAGGCGCGGCAATAATGCTGGCGATGTCCTCAAAATCAAAGCCCTGCTTTCGGTTCAGAAAATCAATAATATAGGTGATAACCTCGGTATCGGTCAAGAGGGTGCATTTATAATCGAACATCTCAATAAAACGCCGGTTTGCATCGTAGGAGGAAATTTCCCCGTTATGGACAATGGAGTAATCCAGAAGGGCAAAGGGATGAGCGCCTCCCCACCAGCCCGGCGTATTGGTCGGGTAGCGCCCGTGCGCGGTCCAGCAGTAGCCGTCATATTCCTCAAGCTTGTAAAAATCACCGACATCCTCAGGAAACCCAACCGCTTTAAAAACGCCCATGTTCTTTCCGCTTGAAAAGATATAGGCGCCGTCGATGTAAGTATTGATATAAAATACCGTATCAACAATGAATTTTTCTTCATCAATTTCTCCCTTCTCCTCCTGTATTTTGGTGAAGATCGGATCGACAAAGTAACGCCATATCAGAGGCTCGTCTTTGATATTTTTATTTTTACGCACGGGTATCCGGCTCAGATTGACCACGTCAAAGTATTTATCCAGATAGCGCTCCGTTTCCTGTCTGGCCTTAAAGTCGTCATAAAAGACATGAAAGGCATAAGAGTCTGCGTATTCCGGGTAAATCCCATATCCTGCAAAGCCGCCGCCCAGACCGTTGGAGCGATCATGCATCACCGCAATGGAATCCACAATCTGGCTGCCGTTAATCACGGGCTTTCCCTTTTTATGTATGATTCCCGAGATCGCACAACCGCTTGGGATTCTGATCTGTCCTTCTTTTTTTAACATAGCTCTCTCCTTCTTTTACATAAATTGAATACCGCATTGTCTCTGAATTAAAACAATAAAAAAAGAACATGACGAACCAACCCCTGACCAAAACTTCAAAAAATTTTATTTTGAACTCACATATGTTAGTTTGGATAACGCCAGTGTTGTCCATCTTTACATACGCAGTCTGTTTTGATCCTGTACGGTTCGAACGCCATTGTTCTTAATCGAGTACTTATTTATTTTTATTATTTATACCATAGATTGTATACAAGTTCAATCAAAAAAGAATTGATAAGGATTGCAAAATGTATACAATATGCTTTTGTAAAATTATTGTAATCCTGATAACCGTTTCAGTGTATTTTTCTTTAAAAACCCCTTTACAAGCCCCTGAAATTAGTCTATAATGACATCACAACTTGAAAGAAACGCGGAAACAACATTCCGCAATTGAAGATAGCAATGGTGCTGTTGAGAGTGTTTTCGCACTTTTAATAGCGCCTTTTTTTATTATCTTCACCGCTTGAGTTCAAAAGTTAATGACGGTATCTTTCTTCCACAGGCAGTTGCATCTATTTTACCGACGATAAATGCTTCCTTAAAACGAACTGTTTATAAGTTCCTCAGGATACCTTAATTAATCGGCGGAGAAACACCTCAATTTCTCCGCTTCCCTCATGGAACGATGACCGCAGCAGAGGAATCTCCCTTTCCTCTGTCCGGTTAATCTTTCCCTTTACATTATAATCGACCCCATGTATCATTATCATACGCAGGAAAAATAAAATCATATTATCTATATTTAGGAGGCTGTTATGTCTGAAGAGTTAGAAGTAAAAGATTGTAAGAATGACGTTATTGATCTTTTCGGTTCAAAAGTGTTTAATATTACGGTAATGCGTAAGCGCCTGCCAAAGCACATTTACAAATCCATGATGAGTACCATCAAAGAGGACACCCCTCTGGATGAAAACGTGGCTGAAGTAGTTGCAAATGCCATGAAGGACTGGGCTTTAGAGCAGGGCGCTACCCACTTCACACACTGGTTCCAGCCAATGACCGGTATCACCGCGGAAAAACACGACGCTTTTATCAGCCCGACTGAAGAAGGCAAGGTCATCATGGAATTCTCCGGCAAAGAACTGATCAAGGGTGAACCGGATGCTTCCTCTTTTCCTTCCGGCGGCCTTCGCGCAACCTTTGAAGCCAGAGGCTACACCGCGTGGGACCCGACCTCCTTTGCTTTTGTGAAAGGGACTACCCTGTATATTCCAACAACCTTTATTTCTTACTCCGGTGAAATTCTGGATAAAAAAACACCGCTTTTAAGATCCATGAAGGTCATCAGTGACGAAGCCATCCGTATTCTCAGGCTCTTTGGCAAAACGGATGTTAAAAAGGTTACAACCACGGTCGGCGCTGAGCAGGAATATTTCCTGATTGAAAGAGATATGTACAAGAAACGCAAGGACTTGATCCTCACCGGCAGAACCCTGTTCGGCTCAAAAGCCCCTAAGGGCCAGGAGAAGGAAGACCACTACTTTGGCCGTATCCGCGGACGTGTCTGCCACTTCATGCGTGATGTTGACCGTGAATTATGGGAGCTTGGCATTCCTTCAAAAACCCGCCACAACGAGGTTGCCCCTGCGCAGCATGAGCTGGCGCCTGTTTTCTCAACCTCCAACCTGGCTACTGACAACAACCAGCTGATCATGGAAACTCTGCAGAGGGTCGCTTTCAGGCACGACCTGCAATGCCTGCTTCATGAAAAGCCCTTTGCCGGCGTCAATGGCTCCGGTAAACACAATAACTGGGCTTTAAGCACAGATACTGGTGAAAACCTGCTGAATCCTGGTAAAACACCTTCCGAAAATTTACAGTTTTTAACCTTCCTGGTCGCTGTTATCGAAGCGGTTGACCGCTATCCTGAGTTACTGCGCTGTACGGTTGCCAGTGCCGGCAACGACCACCGTCTCGGCGCAAACGAAGCGCCGCCGGCCATTGTGTCCATCTTCCTGGGCGATCAGCTGACACCGGCCCTCAAATCGCTCGAAACCGGCAAGCCGGTCGAAGAAGCAAAGGATCTGGTTATGGACCTGGGCGTTGACGCAGTTCCGAACTTCATTGTCGACGCAACCGACCGTAACCGTACTTCACCTTTTGCCTTTACCGGCAATAAGTTTGAATTCAGAATGCTCGGCTCAAACCAGTCGATCGCTGGTCCGAACATTGCGCTCAATACCATGGTTGCCGAGGTACTTGGCGAATTTGCCGATAAGCTGGAAGCCGCCGATGATTTCAAAACCGCATTGATCGACCTGTTAAGAGAATCTCTTAAAGAACATAAGCGGGTTGTCTTCAACGGTAATAACTATTCTGAAGAGTGGGTTGAAGAGGCAGAACGCCGAGGCTTACCAAACCTGAAGGCCACACCGGACGCTTTCGCAACTTACTGTGAACCCAAAAACGTTGAGCTGTTTGACAAGCACGGCATTTACACCCACGGTGAGCTGGACGCCCGTCAGGAAATTCATTTTGAGGATTACAGCAAAACCCTTAATATTGAAGCCTTAACCATGCTGACCATGGCAAAACGTGAAATTCTTCCAGCTGTTCTGGACTACACCAAGGATCTGGCAGATATTTTAACCCAGAAAAAAGCCCTCGGTGATTTCATCGACGCAACTGCCGAAGAAACAGTCCTTCAAAACGTATCTAAATTATCCGGCTCTCTGGTTAAAAAAGTCGAAATTCTCGATAAGACTGTCATTGAAGCTCAGGGCATCGAAGATGTACAGGAACAGGCTCGTTTCTATCAAAACAAGGTCATTGAAGCCATGGAAAGCCTGCGTGCAACCGCAGACGAACTGGAAACCATGGTCGGTGAAAAATACTGGCCATTCCCCATCTATGAAGATCTGCTCTTTTATGTATAAAACACCTTTTAATCTATAATCCCTTCTCAATCGGCTCAAAGAGGAGCCCGTGATTCTGGAAAACGATCCAGAAACGGGCTCCTCTTTTTTTATTATAAAATTTACAAGGAGGTTCTTATGAAAAAATTAGAAATTGTCGTCAAGCCCGACATGCTGGAGGATTTGAAAGACCTTTTAAATACCTGCGATGTCCAAGGCATGATGATTACCAACATCATGGGCTATGGTAACCAAAAAGGCTTTAAAAAATCCTACCGGGGTACATCCTACACGGTAAACTTTTTGCCAAAAATCAAGGTCGAAACCATCACAGACGATGAGACTGCCGGCATCATCATCAAGCTGGTAACCGACCGCCTTACCACCGATGGCATCGGCGGCGGTAAAATTTTTGTTTACGACGTTGCCGATGTTATCCGCATCCGTACCGGGGAAACCGGCTCAGATGCCCTTTAATAACAATTCTATATCCAACCCTCTCCTATTTACAAAACCAATGAATAATATTCAAAACGCACTGATAACACTTTAATACTTAAACCATTATTTATCAACGGGGATAGATTTTGATTTTTACGCATCCTGTAAAAATCGAAACCAATCCCTTATTTTTTATTCAGAAAGAGGTCTTATTATGGAAATGCAACAATTAGCAGATATTGTATGGGTTTTTCTTGCGGCATGTCTTGTTATGTTCATGCAGCCTGGCTTTGCCATGGTGGAAACTGGCTTTACCCGGGCCAAAAACGCTGGTAATATTATCATGAAAAATTTCGTCGACTTTATGGTCGGCTCTGTCTTGTTCCTGTGTGTGGGCTTTGCCGTTATGTTTGGCGGCGACGGCGCTTTTATCGGCACCTCCGGTTTTTTTAACCCCACTTCTTTATCTCTGGAACAGTTTGACGCGGTTACCCCTGAGCTGTTCATTTTCTTCCAGACAGTTTTCTGTGCAACCGCAGCCACTATCGTATCCGGCGCTGTTGCCGGCAGAACAAAGTTTACGGCCTATTGTATCTGTTCTGCCTTTGTCAGCTTAATCATCTACCCGGTTTCGGGCCACTGGATCTGGGGCGGCGGGTGGCTTTCGCAGATGGGCTTTATCGACTTTGCCGGCTCCACCGCTGTCCACTCTGTCGGCGGCTGGGTTGCCCTGATGGGCGCTGTTATGGTCGGGCCGCGTATCGGTAAATACAATAAAGATGGCTCGGCCAATGCCATCCCCGGCCACTCGTTGACACTGGGGGCGCTGGGTGTGTTTATTCTGTGGTTCGCCTGGTTTGGCTTTAACTGTGGCTCTACCCTGGCCGTCAACGGCGACATCGGGCATATTGCCATGACCACGAATCTTGCTGCCTGTGCCGGCGGCTTAACCGTCATGTTCTTTACCTGGCTGCGCTATGGTAAGCCTGACGTCTCTATGACACTCAACGGTGTGCTGGCCGGACTGGTCGGCATCACTGCCGGCTGCCAGGTCATCACCCTGTGGGGCGCACTTCTCGTGGGTCTGATCTGTGGTATCACAGTCTCACTTCTGGTGCCTTTTATCGATGCCAGGCTCAAGATTGATGATCCCGTTGGCGCTATCAGCGTCCACGGCGGCTGCGGCGTCATGGGGACGCTGCTGGTCGGGCTTTTAGCCAACTACGCGCCAGGCACCGAGGATGCTGTCACCGGCCTGCTCTACGGCGGCGGCTCCTCCCTGCTGGGCGTGCAGCTCCTGGGCATCATCGCCGTAGCCGCCTGGGCCCTGGTGACCTCTGGAGTGATGTTCTTCATCATCAAGAAGTTCCACGGCCTCCGCGTTCCGCGCGTGGTCGAAATTGAAGGACTTGATGTTCATGAGCATGGCTGCGAAGCCTACGCAGACTTTGTAAGCAGAATCCAGTAAAACATCAAACCGTCAGAACACCACTATAAAACTCGCTCTCCTTCAGCAAGTCTCTCCATCTTCGGATGGGAGGCTTGTTTTTTTAGATTTCCGGGCATATAATAAGGCTAACCAACACGCAATAAAAAGGAGTTTTTATGAAAATTATTCTCGCCTCTGCGTCACCACGGCGCAGAGAACTCATGACACTAGCCGGTATTCCCTTTGAAGCCCGCCCGGTGGACGCTGACGAAACCATTATCTGCTGCACCCCACCCGAGGGGGCGGTCATGATGCTTGCCACCAGAAAAGCCCAGCTGGCTGCCGAACAATTTCCGGATGATCTCATCATCGGCGCAGACACAGTCGTTGCTGCCGGCAAACATATTTACGGCAAGCCTGCTACCAAGGAAGAGGCCTTTGAGACGCTGTCGGCGCTCTCCGGAAAAACGCATCAGGTCTTTACTGGTGTCTGTATTTACACCAAATCCGGTGAACGAAATGCCTTCTGCACGCGCACAGACGTTAGCTTCTTTCCTCTGTCTGAGGACGAAATACGGGCATATATTGCCACCGGAGAGCCTATGGACAAGGCCGGCGCTTACGGTATTCAGGGAATGGGCGCTCTGCTTGTGGAAAAGATCAATGGTGATTACTACAATGTGGTCGGCCTGCCCATCAGCCAACTTGTACGTGAGCTTAAAAGCTTTAAAGCGCAGATCAGCCTGTCCAAAGAATAAAGCGCCCTACTCTCCGTTAAAGAGTGAGGCCAGCACAATACTTGCCATAATCAAAGCAGCACCAAAAATACCGCTAAGCGTAAGGCGCTCCCCCAGTAAAAAAAATGAAAAGATGGCTGTAAAAATCGGCTCTGAGCATAGGGCCAGCGATACAAAAACAGCCGACAAATGCTTAAGCGCAACATTTTGAAGCAGATAGGCTATGACTGTACAGCCAAGGGCCAGATACACCACAGCGAACCATCCCGTAATACCAACCTGGCTGAGCACCTGACCATCTTCCAAAAAAAACGCAAAGACGAAGCAGATAACTGCCGCCACACCAGACTGAATGGTTGACAGTACTTCCGGCCCGATATTGGTTACATGCTTTGAACTGTAGGTAATGGTCGCTGCATAGGAAATCGAGCTAAGCAGGGCCAGCAGCTCACCGATTCCAAAGCGGAAGCCTCCCTGGCTTCCGCATAAAAAATAAAGGCCCAGCACTACCAGACCGACAAAGATAAGTGTCCGTTTTTTTAATTTCCTGCCCAGGACAATATAGGCCATAAACGGGGTGAAAATAACCGCCAGAGCCATCAAAAAACCCGCTATGGTCGCACTGCTGTAGATGAGCGCCAGCGTTGAAAAAATAAAGGCCGCAGCATTAAAAATACTGATGACCACTGCGTCTTTAAAATTATTTTTATTAACCTGTGTCTTAATTTTTTTGCGGAACAAACCATAGCAGATAATAAAGGCGACCAAAAAACGCAGGGCAAGACAATAAAAGGGACTGATGGTTTCCATTCCTATTTTAGCAACAGGATTCCCCAGTCCCCAGAACATGCACTGCAAAATGATAAAGCTTCCGTATATCATACTCTTTGAGTTTCTCATCATACACCATTTCCCGGACAGTCGTTTTTGTTTTGGGTGAGTACTATCCAGTCTAAGCTTTTCAGAACCATTCGTCAAGCAAATCTTCAAAATAAAAACCAGTTCGGATCTGCGTGATCCAAACTGGTCTGTTTTAATAAAGAGAATTAACGAACTGTAGCGTCATTTGTTTCTACAACCACTGCAGTAGGCTGCGGAGCTGCTTCTGATTCATCATTACCGGGCGTCTGGTCTGGAGTTGGAGCAGGCTCGGGTGTCGGCTCAGGTTCTGGTGCCGGTTCAGGCGTTGGTTCAGGCTCCGGTTCGGGTGTTGGCTCCGGAGTCGGTGCGGGGGCTGGTGCCGGCTCAGGCGTTGGCGTCGCTGCCGGTGTTTCCGGCGCTGACGGCGTTACAATTTGTTCAGGCGCAGCGTTGACTTCCTGTCTTGGCGCTGCGTTTTCCGTGCTCTGAAAAGCTGAAGACGGTTCTGTTTTGCGGTTTTCAGGCTGCTCCAGAGACTGTGTGATCATTGGCAGCGGAGGCTGTGACATCTGGAACGGGCTGGCATTAGGGTCCATATTGATGGCGTTGCCTTCTGCTTTGCGTTCAATGGGATGGCCCAGCACATTGATTTTACCGGTTGTCACACCACCTGTAATGTTGGCAGGTGAATTGACATACATGGTATTAATGCTGCCGTCTCCTCCAAGGGTCATCTGTGCCTCAGAGGCAAAATTATCAATTACAGCGCCGTTCGCCAAGGTAACGCTGCTTCCCTTCGCGCTGTCAGTCAGCAGCATGGTCTGGATATTTGCTCCCACAACAGCATCCACTCTCGCGTTGATATCAAGGGTTTCTACCGGAGCATTAACATTTAGACGGCAGCCTGCAGCACTCGAACTGACCACTACCTTTTTCATACTGCTGTTAATGGTAACCTCTGTTTGCTGTCCATCAATGACCATCTGCTCAACCCCGACATCAGGTGTAATGGTGAGATTACTGCCGCCGGCCACCTGAGAAATTTTAATCTCGGGGATTTTTCCTCCGATTTCGGCTGCTGCCGGACTGCTGACATAAAAGCTGTTGCCATGAGAAGCTTTATCGAGCCTTACAATCGTTCCGCTTTTATTGACGATAAGGTCCTGAAAACTGGTATTTTCCAGATGGACGGTTTTGCTGTCCGCATCGGGAATAACGAAAATGTCTCCATCCACCTGGGTATTGCGGACATAAATATCACCTTCCGCACTTCCCTCCCTAATGGTCATATCGCCCTGAATCCTTTCATTACTGGTCAGGGTCACAGACCCGTCGGCAGCGGTGACCGGTTCATTGGTATCATTGGCGCTAACATACTGCACGCAGCCAAAGACAAATAAAGCAATGACAGACATGACAGCAACCGTAGTTGCCATGGATTTTTTCTTCAAAATCGCATTCCCCCTTTTATAGAATTCAATTAACTTTATTGTACCCCAAAACGAGTGAAAGTCACAGTCTATTTCAGTAATAACAGAACGCTTTTGGTAAAATTAAGAAACCCGGCAGCCAATACCGGCTGCCGGGTAAAAAATCTCTTATAGTCCCCGAAAGAGATCCCGTTCAATGCTTATTTTTTAATTTCCTTAAAGGCCTCTGTCTGAGCGGTAATACCTTTTTCCGCTGCGAAACGTTCGATGCTGGAAGCGCCGAAGAAACCGTCAATGCCATCGATACGGTCAATAACATATTTTGCGTCTTCTGGCTCTGCAATCGGACCACCGTGACAGATAACCATGATGTCCGGATTAACTTCGCGTCCGGCTTCCATAATGTCACGTACTTTTACGACACAGTCATCCAGGGTTAAAGCGGTTTTCGCGCCAATGGTTCCTTTAGTGGTGAGACCCATGTGTGCGACTAAAATATCTGCGCCGGCTTCTGCCATTTTACGCGCCTGATCCGGATCAAAAACATAAGGCGTGGTTAAAAGATCAAGCTCATGCGCTTTACGGATCATTTCAACTTCCAGGTCATAACCCATGTCTGTTTCTTCCAGATTCTGTCTGAAAACACCATCGATCAGACCGACGGTCGGGAAATTCTGAACGCCGCTGAAGCCCATGTCCTTTAATTCTTTTAAGAAAACATCCATAACGCGGAAAGGATCTGTACCGCAGACACCAGCAAGTACTGGGGTATCCTTAACAACCGGCAGTACCTCGGATGCCATTTCAACAACAATCTGGTTAGCGTCACCATAGGACAGTAAGCCTGCCAGAGAGCCGCGTCCGGCCATTCTGTAACGGCCAGAGTTGTAGATGATCAGCATGTCTGCGCCGCCGCGTTCGCTGCTTTTGGCTGTGATCCCGGTACCTGCGCCGACACCAACTAAAATATCGCCTTTAGCTCTCTGTTCCTTGTACATTTTAACAATTTCCGCTCTTGTCTGTTGATTCATTATCGTTCTCCTTTAAATATTTTATTTATTTGGCAGCCTGCATTAAGTCAATTAATTTCTGAGCTGCCGCTTCTGCAAATTCCTTATCGTTGACGTGCAGGTCAAATTCTTCCAGATCTACCACATCGCGGTTAACTTCACTGCGGATGGTATCAAAGAGCATTTTATCCTCTTCTGGACCATAAAAAGGTTCGCCCTCAGCGTCAATTCCAGATACGCCCTTAAGCGGCAACATGATGGTTGCCGGTCCTTTTGCTGCGCTCAGCTTTTCAGCGATGACATGCCCGATTTCTTTATTTTCTTCAATGGTTGTCCGCATAAGGGTAATCATTGGATTGTGTTTGTACAGATTGCGCTCCTTAAACTTTTCAGGAACAGAATCCATTGGGCCAAAGTTAACCATATCCACTGCACCAACTGAGACAACCTGTGGAATGCCCATTTTACCGGCGGCTTCCAGACGGTGCGGGCCTGCCGCCAAAATACCGCCGACCAGCTCATCGGCCCATTCTGTTGTCGTAATATCCAGAACACCCTCGATAAAACCGCCTTCTACCAAGGCCTCCATAGACTGTCCGCCCGTACCGGTTGCGTGGAAAATGAGCACCTCATAGCCCCTGGCTTCCAGATATTCCTGCGCTGCTGTGAGGCAGGGTGTGGTAACGCCGAACATTGTGGCTGCTACCAGTGGCTTTTTCTCGATCACATGAGTATCTTCAAATTTTACCATACCGGCTATGGCAAAGGCCGCATTGGCAAAGATTTTAGTGGATATGGAGTTTAATCCAGCTACATCCACAACAGACGGCATCATGACAATATCGCTGGTGCCGACATAGTTTGATACGTCGCCGGAGGCCATGGTGGACACCATTACCTTGGGAACGCCAATGGGCAGTTTACGCATCCCCGGTGTTACCAGAGAGGTTCCGCCGCTTCCGCCAAAGGAAATGATTCCGTCAAACTTACCTTCCTGGTAGAGCTTTGGAACAAGAATTTCCATTCCCTTTGATAAAATTTCTGTCGCATAAGCACGGTCACCCTTAGCTGCGATTTCCTTTATGTCTGCGCCTGCCGCTTTTGCGACTTCCTCGTTGGAAACATCTGCTTCAAATACCGGCTCAAAAACCCCGGTGTTAATGGTCAGCGTATTCAGTCCAAGGCTTTCGATCAGATCCTTGACATACGCATACTCATGACCTTTAGAATCAAATGTTCCTGCAATTGCGATTGTCTTCAAATGCATTTACCCCCTGTAAAAGATTCCAGATGATTTCAGACAGCCGTTGTCTCCCAATAACGGGCATCTGTATTATCCGGTGTACTTATATGATACTGCCAATCCTTTACAAAGTACATGTGCTTATGTCTTTCCGTTTTGTGTTTATGTCTTATGTTTAACCGTTTTCGGTGAAACACCCATATATTTCTTGAATATTTTACTGAAATGGGCCACATCCTGATAACCTACCAGCTCCGCCACTTCAGAAACCCTTAAGTTTTCTTCTTTCAACAGCTTGGCTGCCTTATGAATCCTGAAGTTAACCAGATACTCCGGAAAGCTGCAGCCCACCTCTTTTTTAAACTGGGCGCTCAGGTGACTTCTTGACACATGGCAGACCTTTGCGAGATCCAGAAAAGATATCTCATTCATGTAGTTTTCCTTTACATATTCCTTTATAAACCCCGTATAATCGTAATACTTGGTAATGCCGTTAAGCATTTTGGACATCAGATCACTCTCATCAATATCATCGGTTGTCTTAAAAGCCTTGGTAATGTTCATGAGCGATTTCTCTGTGGGAATCCGGTCAAAGGCTGATCCGCCGATATAGCCATGTGCGCTGGTATTCTGGTACATGTACTGCACATCCACCGGCGTCTTTACCGGTCCGCCATACAGCATTTTAATAACTTCAGGACGCTGTCGGTCACAAAGTGCATAAATCGCCTCAATACGGTCCTTGCTGGCTACCAGAGACAGCGCCTTTGCCGCTCCCAGCATCCCGCCCTGAGTAAGACCGAGATGTACACAGAGTATGTCTGTCCCAGCGTCCAGCATTGCCCCTGCCTGATTTTCATCAAACACAAAAGCCACCGTCACCATTCCCCGCTCATGAGCCATACGAAAAACCTCTACCTCATGCTCAAAAGCACTGCCATTTTCCTCCAGCGCCTCTCTGAACTTACCATCAATGAGGCCGATAGTCGGGTAATTATTGATGCCGATAAAACCACTCTGCCTGATTTCATCGAGATAAGCAGCCATATCCCTTGTGGGATCTGTGGCGTTCAGGCCAAATACCACTGGAAAATCACCCACCAGCGGAATAAGCTCCCGCACACCAAACTCATAAACCATATCATTACTGTTGGCATAGGGCAAAAGCCCGCCAAGAGAACCGCGTCCCATCCCGCGGAAAATGCCTGAGTTCAGCGCCAGAAGAAAATCAGCGCCGCCCTGAATCGCGTATTTTGCCGTCAGCCCCGTTCCAGATGCGACTGCGATCAAATGATTCTCTGCATCAATTTCTTTTCTCAATTTCTCCAGAAAAGCTTCCCTCGAAAGCATGCACTTCCCTCCTCACCTTTTTATCCATTATCTGATAATATGCTTAAAACCAGCCCAAGCTGCACCTCTGCTTTGCAAACTTTCCATAGAACAGTGATAATACAACAACTGGTAAAACTATGCTGAATATTCACAAAGTCTAATCTGAAAAGCTTAGTAAAATATTGTTCAATAAAGAGGATATCTCATGTTAAACTTCAACCTTTGTTTGCCATAACTTCAATATCCTTGCGGCTTCATTTAAATATATCTCATGTTAAACTTCAACGGCGGTTTTTCTGCCGAAGATCTATTTCAATCTGCCATTTAAATACATCTCATGTTAAACTTCAACAAGGGATACTTTTGGGACTCCGATATTATTATTTTATTTAAATACATCTCATGTTAAACTTCAACGGGAGTGTGCGAAAGAAAAGGAGATAAAAGAAAAATTTAAATACATCTCATGTTAAACTTCAACGCTCGCGGGGTCCAGCTCGCCGGCCAGCTGGATGGTATTTAAATACATCTCATGTTAAACTTCAACGCTGAAAAACAAGTAAAACCAATTGTGAACGTGTGATTTAAATACATCTCATGTTAAACTTCAACCCGACATCAACACCCGGTCCCAAAGGCGACACCCCATTTAAATACATCTCATGTTAAACTTCAACCCTCCTTGGTTCAATTTTTTCTGATCACCAATCATATTTAAATACATCTCATGTTAAACTTCAACATGCGACGCGCCGATGTTCCAGTTCGCGTTGCCTGCATTTAAATACATCTCATGTTAAACTTCAACTAACCTCTATAATCTGATATACAATTAATATAGCCCATTTAAATACATCTCATGTTAAACTTCAACGATTCAATCTTTTTGTGGTATTGGAATTCCAATGATTTAAATACATCTCATGTTAAACTTCAACAACCATAGCAATCAAGCCAATCTTAAATTAACGAATACCTTTTAATCCTTTTGGCTTCGCCATTTTTTATTATTTTTACCAGGCAGGTAAGGCTTATGATATTTTTATCCCATTTTCTTTCCAAAGCATTTGTTTATGGTTCTTTTTATCCATCTGCACCAAAAGATACCTGGGAAATTCTTAAATCTTTTTCATAATAAAATTATACGCGCAAAGCCTTCCGAGAGCAACTCCCTTTGGGCATTTCTTGAAATTGTTTTTTTTATAATACATAAAAAATTGCAGATAACGCTTGCAAAAAGAAAAAAATGCCGTTATAATAAAGATCAAGTTAATATTTACGAATGATATGGTGCCCCATAAGGGGAGAATAGGGAATCAGGTGGAAGTCCTGAACGAACCCATCACTGTAAGCGGTAGTGACCGGCAAGTGCCACTGAAAGGGAAGGCGTCGGATCATGTTAATCCGTAAGTCAGGAGACCTGCCTATGATTCTTAACGCATATGAACGATGGTAAAGTTCATAGCTGGTAAAGCAGCTATGGATTTTACCATTTTTTTCGTGACAGCAAACGGTCGTGCGCTGAAGTGAAAATAAAAAATCGCCAAAGCTTGCTTTAAGGCGATTTTTTATTTTCACTTCAGCATAGGGCGCAGCCCGTGACAAAGGTGTTCACAGAGCACCGAAGCAGCACGCTGAGAACGGCAAAATAAAAACGCCATTCCACCAAATTTTTTTGTTTTAGGAGGATTTAAAAACCATGACTTTGTTGGAAAAAGCGAAAAGCGGTGAGATTACCGCGGAAATGCAGTACGTTGCTGAAAAAGAAGGCGTTACCCCAGAATTTATCTGCGAAGGTGTCGCTAAAGGGGAAATTGTAATCTTGCACAGCTCAAGAAAAAATATTCATCCGGTAGCTGTGGGAAAAGGATTGTTTACCAAGGTCAGCGCCAGTGTGGGCATGTATGAAGCGGCTGATACCATCGACGGTGAAATGGCAAAAATCGACGCCGCAGTCAAGGCCCATGCAGATACCATTATGGATCTCTCAGTTCGTGGACCAATCGGGGAAATGCGCGAAAAAGTATTGTCCACTGTTGACCGTCCTGTCGGCACACTGCCCATGTACGAAACCCTGTCTGTCGCAGAAGCCAAATATGGCACCGCACTGGATATGACGCCGGACGATCTATTCGACATGATTGAAAAACAGGCGTCACAAGGCGTTGCCTTCATTGCGCTGCATCCCGGAACCACCCTTTCAGTTATTCATCGCGCTAAGGATGAAGGCCGCATTGATCCTCTTGTGAGCTACGGCGGCTCTCACCTTATCGGCTGGATGCTCTATCACAATACCGAGAATCCCTTATATACTGAATTTGACCGTCTCATTGAAATCTGTAAAAAACACGATGTTGTGCTGAGTTTTGCGGACGGTATGCGCCCGGGCTGTATTGCCGACTCCCTCGATCATGCTCAGGTTGAAGAACTTGTGATCCTCGGCGGTCTGGTCAGACGCACCAGAGAAGCCGGCGTACAGGTTATGGTTAAAGGGCCCGGCCACGTACCGCTCGATGAAATCGCCACAACTGTACAACTTGAAAAGAAGCTCTGTTACGGTGCTCCTTACTTTGTATTCGGCTGTCTGCCAACCGATGCAGCTGCCGGTTATGACCATATTACCTCTGCCATCGGCGGCGCTGTTGCTGCTTATGCCGGCGCAGATTTTCTCTGCTATGTCACCCCGGCTGAGCATATTGGTATGCCAAACGTCGATGATGTCTATCAGGGCGTCATGGCCTCTCGGATTGCCGCCCATGCCGGCGATGTTGCCAAGGGACATCCTCAGGCTGTCAAGTGGGATCTGGATATGTCTGTTGCCCGCCGCGCCATGAACTGGAAGGAACAGTTTAAGCTGTCCATCGACCCTGAAACCGCTGAGCGCGTCTGGCGTGAACGCAGCACCAGCTTTACTTCGGAATGTACCATGTGCGGTAAATACTGCGCCATGAAGGTTGTTGAAAAATATTTGAGAGCAGAGTAAGGAGGACAAGACAATGACACAGATGCTAGAAGCCCGCAAAGGCCGTATTACAGAAGAAATGGAAAAAGTCGCCCTGATTGAAGGCGTTACCCCGGAATTTGTACGCGAAGGGGTTGCCAAAGGCCACATCGTCATCCCCAAAAACAAGTTTCGCAGCCGTGAAAAAATCTGCGGTATCGGAGGCGGTCTGGATGTAAAGGTCAACGGCCTTATGGGCACATCCTCTGACCGTAATGATATGGAAATGGAAGCAAAGAAGCTGCGGATTCTGGAAGAATGCGGCGCCAACGCTTTTATGGATTTGTCCACTGGTGACGATATTGACGCCATGCGCAAGCAGAGCCTCGCAATCTCGGGTATTGCGGCAGGCTGCGTACCTGTCTACCAGGCCAGTGTCGAAGCCATTGAGAAGCACGGCAGCATGGTTGCCATGACCGAGGATGACCTTTTTGCTACAGTAGAAAAACAATGCCAAGAGGGCATGGATTTCATGGCCATCCACTCTGCTTTAAACTGGTCGGTTTTAAACGCTCTGAAAAAAAGCGGCCGTGTCACCGATGTTGTCAGCCGTGGCGGTTCCTTCCTGACGGCGTGGATGTTCCACAACGAAAAAGAAAACCCGCTGTATGAACACTTTGACCGCCTGCTCGAAATTCTCAAGGCTACCGATACTGTATTATCCATCGGCGACGCCATCCGCCCAGGCGCAGGCGCAGACTCTCTGGACTCTGCCCAGGTACAGGGCCTGGTTGTTGCCGGTGAGCTGACTAAACGCGCCCTGGAGGCCGGTGTGCAGGTTATGATTGAAGGACCGGGGCATGTGCCGCTTAACCAGATTGCGACCACTATGCAGCTCCAGAAGCAGCTTTGCTACGGTGTTCCCTACTATATTCTCGGTTTCCTCGCCACCGATGTGGCCCCAGGCTACGATAACATCACAGGCGCCATCGGCGGTGCCTTTGCCGGCATGCACAGCGCAGACTTCCTCTGTTATCTGACCCCGGCAGAACATCTGGGTCTGCCAAACGAAGATGATGTACGTATGGGTGTCCGCACGACCAAAATCGCAGCGGATGCCGCCAATGTTTTAAAACGGGGCGGCAATGCGTGGAACCGCTCTCTGGCAATGTCCAAGGCGCGGGTGGCGCGGAATGAAAAAGCCCAGATTGCCAATGCCCTTGATCCGGAATACCTGGAAAGCAAGCTGAAAGCTGAGCCCGAAAGCCACGGCTGTGCTGCCTGCGGCAAAAGCAAATGCCCGGCGGATATTGCGGCTGAATTTTTCGGTATCGCCTGATCCGTTGACGATGGTCTGAAAATCAGGCAAATCTTTCTCATTACTGCTGAGATTAGTGCTATAATTAATCTTGAAGATCACCTGAAATCTGCAAAATTCAAATAATGAGGTATTTATCATGAGTGCATTAACTTTAAAGGAAGTTATTGAAAATATTGAACCAAAGGACCCTGATTGGGAATCCAAAGCCTGCGCACATGTGGAATCACTTGCCATTCCGCCCTGGAGTCTGGGACAGGTCCTGACACTCGGTGTCCAGCTGGCTGGAATTAAACGGACCATCCACCCCTGTGTGGATAAAAAAATGATCCTGACCATGGCGGCTGACCACGGAATTGCTGAGGAGGGCGTTTCCGCCTTTCCTCAGGAGGTAACCATGCAGATGGTCGCCAATATCGTTGCCGGCGGCGCAGGCGTCAACGTTTTGGGAAAAGCCTCCGGTGCAGAGGTGCGGCTGGTGGATATGGGCGTTAAGGAGGATATGCCCGAGCTGGTAAAAAAGGGTGCCATCATTGACGCCAAGATCGCTCACGGCAGTGAAAACTTTCATAAAGGGCCAGCCATGAGCAGGGAACAGGCAATCGCTGCCCTGGAAGCCGGCATCAATGTCGCTGCAAAAATGATTCAGGAGGAGGGTGTCGAGCTTCTGGGTACCGGTGACCTGGGCATTGGCAACACCACCCCCAGCGCTGCCATTCTCGCGGTTATGGGTGAGTATCCTCTGACTTCCATTACAGGGCGCGGCACAGGGCTTAACAACGCCGGACTTATGCACAAAATCAAAATTATCCGCGAGTCCATCGCGCTCAACAATCCGGATAAAAACGATGCTCTGGACGTGCTGTCAAAGGTCGGCGGCTATGATATCGCCGGTATTGCCGGCATGATCCTTGGCGCAGCCTATAATAAGGTGCCAGTGGTTGTGGACGGCTTTATTTCCACTGCCGGCGCGCTAATTGCCAAAGGCCTCTGCCCCACCTGCGCAGACTACATGATCGCTTCACACCAGTCCGAGGAGCCAGGACATCAGATGATGTGGCAGACTTTGGGAATGCATCCGCTTCTAAATCTTAATTTTCGTCTTGGCGAGGGCACCGGTGCTGCGGTGGCCATGCATCTCGTGGAATGCGCCGCACGGTGCATGAACGACATGCTCACCTTTGAAGACGCAGGAGTCACCAATGGCCTCGCTTAAATGGGACCCCAACACATCCGGTGGACAGTATCTTGAAGATCTGTCCACTGCCTACTGGTATTCGGAATCACTTTTTACGGCCCTGGATATGGGCCTTTTTGAACTTTTGGAGAAAGGCAGCACACCCCTTCCCCGACTGGCAAAAGCTCTGAACTGCAACGAATCCAGCCTGTCCCGCTATCTGCATCTGCTAAAAACCCTGGATCTTGTAGACTGTTATGAAAACAGCTGGTATAACACCACGCTCTCAAGCACCTATCTCATTAAAGGAAAGCCGCTTTATCAGGGCAATTCCATCTTGTGGCGACGTGATATTAAAGCCGACTGGGACACCTTGAAGCCGGCCCTTGAAGCCGGCGGACGTGTCCATTTCCCCCCCGAAAACATCAGTGACGCCGAAATGGACGCCCGGCGTGAGGAATATATCACGGCTATGGACAATATTGTCAGGCTCAAGGTTCCAGAGATTCTTGAATTTTTCGGAAACGGCCTGAAGACTGGCGCCCGTATTCTGGATGTCGGCGCAGGCAGCGGTGCTTTTGCCCTTGGCTTTCTTGAAAAGTTCCAGGACTCCCAGGCCACTCTGGTGGATATTCGCCAGGTCTTGCCACAGACCCGGAAGCTTGTTGAAAAAAGTCCTATTGATACTAAAAACCGTGTTCTGTTCCATGAACAGAATATTCTGGATCCTGACTGGCAGCTTGAGGGCCGTTATGATCTTGTCATATTATCCAACATCGTCCACGCCTATGCTGAAGAAGAAATCAGCGGTATTTTAAAAACCGCGTCCCAGCTTCTCTCAGAGGATGGCATCCTGCTGATTCACGACTTTTTTCTGGATCACTGGGACATCAAGGCGGCCTTTTCGGATATCAATATGTTCATCAATACTTATAACGGCAAAGTCTTTAACTCAAAATGGGTCGATCGGACCCTTAAAAACAGCGGTCTGTCCACCACAGGGCTCATCCCTTTGCAGACCGATACAGCTGTTATCTTTGCTGCCAGAGAGTCCGCCGCACTTGACAGCCTGACCATTACACCAGTCCAGAAAATTCTGCAGCCCATCAAAGCCATTGGCTTTGACAAAGTGATGCCCTATGACCCCAAGGACGTGGTCGTCGCTCCCTTTGCCAAAAACAAATGCAAATTCGGTTGCCGCTCCTGGGATAAAAAGCACTGCAGCACCAATCAGGAAATGAGCGCAGATGAGACTAAGGCCTTTGTGAACAGCTTCAGCAAAGCCCTCCTGCTAAAAAGCGAGCCGCCAACTGGCGATTTCCAGCGCAAGGCACTGAGGGCTGAAACCCTTGCCTTTAAAGCTGGCTACTACAAAGCTTTTGTTTTCTGGGCCGGCCCCTGCAGCATCTGTCCAGACTGTGACCTCACTGCTCCCTGCAACAACCACACCCACTCCCGCCCGTCCATGGAAGGCTCGGGTATTGACGTTTTCGCCACTGTAAAAAAGGCCGGAGAGTCCTTGAAAACCCTGAGTGAGCGCGGTGAAGTCATTAAGTATTACGCGCTGCTGCTTTTGGAGTAAACGGAGTTGAAAATGAAACGAATCCTACTAATTCAGGCCATATCCATGGAAGGTATGGACATCGAGCGTGTCTACCCCATCGGTATTGTCACCCTGGCCTCCTGCATTGAAAAGGCTGGCCGATACAGCCTGGAAATTTTTGATATGAACATGGCTGCAGACCCCTATGGTGAGCTACGCGAAAAAATGTTCAGTTATCAGCCGGATATCATTGGTATTTCTCTGAGAAATGTGGACCCGCTGGGCAACAGGACCACCTCGCTGATCGTTCCCTTTGCCATTACCCTGTCCTTTATCAGGCGTTATCTGCCCGACGTTACCCTGATGGCCGGAGGCACCGCCTTTTCCCTTTTTCCAGAACGCCTGATGCGGGAATTTCCCGAAATCGACCTGGGTGTCGCCGGTGAAGCCGAAGAAATTATTGTGCCGCTTCTGGACAGCATTGATCATCCGCCAAAACTGCCCGGGCTGGTTTACCGTGAAAACGGCGAAGTGAAAATGGTGCCCCCTGTGGGAAAATTTGATATGGGCAGCTATACCATGCCCAACCGCGAGCTTTTAGACCCGCGGGAATATCTGAGGGTCAATAAATATGTGGAGAGCGTAGGAGTTGAAACCAAGCGCGGCTGCTGTTATAACTGCGGCTATTGCTCCTATCCGCTTCTCTCCGGCTGTGGCATGCGGTGCCGTGAGCCAGCGTCTGTGGTCGATGAGATCGAGTTTCTGCACAAAGAATACGGTGTCAGCCGTATCCATCTCACCGATTCCATTGTCAACTTCCCCGTAAACCATCTGGATGACATCTGCAAAGAGCTGATCCGGCGCAGGCTGGATATCCACTGGAGCGGCTTTTTCAGGGAAAACCTGCTGACCCCCGAAAACGCCCCGCTATACCGGGATTCCGGCTGTGAGTGCTTCTCCCTGTCGCCAGACGGGCTCAGTCAGACTGCTCTGGATATTCTGGACAAGCACCTGACGGTCGATGAGATTCTTCACACTGCCAGGGTCTTGTCAGACGTGGGCATCACCACTGTTTACCATTTCCTGGTCAACACGCCCGGTGATACCTGGAAAACAGTGGATGAGGGAAAAGCGCTCATCGACCAGATCTACGACATCCACGCTGCCTCCAAAACCATTGGTACCATCGTGCTCAACCTCATCCGCATTATGCCAAGAACCAAGGTTGAAAAACTTGCGCTGGAGAACGGCGTTATCACGCCCGAAACGGATTTGCTTTTCCCCACCTACTATAATCCCGATCCCTTTAAAACGGTTCGTTACGATCTTGAGATCTACCATAACAAACGAAATATCTTTATGTGGCAGGACGCCTAATAACAAAGACTGGAGCGATTAAATGAAACGAATCCTACTACTCGAACATCCCAGAACACCCGGCGAGGACCGTCAGAATGACATTGCCAACACCACCCTGTCCTCCTGCCTGAACAGCGGCTATCTGGCCGCCGTTCTGCTTGAAAAAGGTTATCAGCCGGCCATTGTAGAGGGCTATATGGAAAACCTGAGCTACGAAGCCATCGAAGCCCGCATCGCCGCCCACAAGCCTGAGGTGCTGGGCATCCACCTGGTTTATAACTGGGAGGATAACCACACCCTCTACGCCTTTATTGCCAGAGTAAAAGCAAAATACCAGATCAGCCATGTGACCGTATACGGCTACTATCCCACCTTTGCCTATGAAGAAATCCTGGACCGGTGTCCAGAGATCGACACCTGCATGCTTGGGGAAAATGAGATAACCATCATAAACCTTATGGCAAACCTCCCGGATTACAGGGGCTTAAAGGGCCTGGCTTACCGGAGCAATGACGGCTATGAGGCCAGCCGGGGTGAGCTGGTCCGCGACCTTGACAGTCTGCCCTTCCCGCTTCGCAAGGCAGCCTCCTACCCTGGCGGCGAGGTCAATATCTTCGGGAGCCGCGGCTGCTACGGGGGCTGCACCTTCTGCTACATTAACCCCTATTATGGCGCAGATGAAATGCACTGTCCCAAGTGGCGGGGCCGTTCTCCTGAAAACATCATCGCGGAAATTGATGCGATCATCGCTCAGACCGATTACCGCTATTTCTATTTCACCGACCCTAATTTTTATGGCCCGGGAAAGGCTGGAAAGGAACGTGTACTCAAGCTGGCCGCCCTTTTAAAAGAGCGCAATATCCGCTTTGGCATTGAGGCAAGGGCCAACGATATCGAGCCCGAAACCACCAGGGCACTGGTGGACGCCGGGCTGCAGAATATCCTTGTTGGCCTGGAATCCGGCAAGGACGAATCCCTGAAGCGTCTCAATAAATATACGACAGTAGCAGACAACGAAAACGCTCTGCGGGTACTGCGCGAGGCCGGCATTGAACCCAGCGTGGGCTTTATCATGTTTGAGCCTGACTCTACCATCGACGACCTGAGAATTAACCTGGATTTTTTAAAGCGCAACGCCCTTTTGGAAACCCTGGAAATATCTGTCAACGTGCTCTACCATCATCAGATTATCCTGGCGGGCAGCAGCTCCTACCACGACCTTCTGGCTGCAGGACGGCTGAACATTTCCGAGCATTCCACCTACGAGGCCAACACCGATTATGTCAATCCCAGCGTTGCTGCCATGGCAAAAATGATGCGGGATATTACCAACCATATTTTTGACTACATGCATGATACCTGGCAGAAAAGCGCCTCAGGCGATCCCGAGACAGTGGCGCGCTATCAGGCCATCAACCGCCTGCTGGTGGATGGTTTTGAGAACGCCTTAAAGCTTTTAGAAAAGGGCGATATCACCGAAGACGAAAGGCAGGACTGGGTCCGCTGTTTTAACGCTGAAATTGACAAAATCACCGCATAAAAAACTCCGGAAATCTGCAAATAGATTTCCGGAGTTTTTTATTTCTATTTTTATACAGCGCTTATTGTTCAAGCTCCTTCACGATAAATGCCAGCGCTTCATCCAGGGAACGCACCACCATAACACCATCCGTCTCCTGTGTTCCCTTTCTGTCAAGGAGAATCGGACGGATTCCTGCCGCGCGGGCGCCTGCCACGTCCGACGCCATAGAATCGCCGATATGAATGACCTCATGGGCACTGCAGCCGCTGATCTCCAGTGCCTTTTCAAAAAGCTCCCGATGCGGTTTATAGGCCCTTGCCATATCGCCGCAGATAATGCCCGCCGGCTCCAGCGCCTTGTGTCTCATACCTTCTCCCACATAACGGACGCCGTTATTAGTGATAACGTATATGGGCAGCGGACAATTTTCAAAAAATGGCTTGGCGTCCTCAAAAGCCGGCGCGTACATCCAGAAACGCCGGCAAAGCTCATGGGCTTCCTCCAGATTTTCCTGAAGATTCAGCTCCTCGACACAATCTGCCAGAAGCTTGTCCACAATCTCATCCTCCGTTAAAAAGGCGTCGCCGAAACTTTCGTTCTCATACTTTTTCAATTTTCCCCACCAGTAGTTCAGCATAGCCTGCGGGCTTTCAATATCGCTGTTTTTATAAAGCCGCATGGTCATTTCCTCAACGTCTTTTCCCGCTTCTTTCATGATGGTTCCCGTATAATCAATAAATACTGCCTTTAACATAATTTCTCCTTTATAAAAAGTGTGCTTTCCTTCTGTCCGCAAAATGTATCCCTGTTCATTGTCGCACGCTATAATAATCAATATTCATTGACCATTATAGACCATTTTGGCAAAATCAACAACATGCTGCAAAAATTGGATTCATTAAATTTGAGCCAGAAAGCTGTTCGCTGTAATCATTCTAAAAAACATACAGCTTTAAGAAAGGCCTGATATAATGTTTGAAACGCTTTCAAACGAGGTGAACCATGAAAAAAGAAAAAATCATTCAAATGATACAGGCTTATGACGGCCTGAACCTTTATATGACAACCGATACACCCGAATCCCCAAAGGCTGTGGTGATCATCAGCCATGGCATGTGCGAGCATTCAGGACGCTACGCCGCAGTCACCCAGAAACTTTTTGACCGCGGGTTTAAGGTGTACCGCTACGACCTCCGGGGACACGGCAAGTCCGAGGGCGAACGTGGCTTCTACAGCGCACCGGATGAAATCACCGAGGATCTCCACCGTATTGTGGATATCGCCTCAGAGGAAAATCCCGGCCTTAAGCGCTTCCTGCTGGGCTACAGCATGGGCGGCTTTGCTGTGGCTGACTTTTGTACAAAATATCCCGATAAGGCAGAAGGCGCCATTTTGTTTGACGCCGCCACCCGGGATAATCTGGGCGGCTTCAGCCGTGTCTCCCAGTCCCTTGACCCTCTGACCCGCTTTCCAAACAAGCTGGCAAAACGGCTGACCTCAGATCCCGAAGTTACTGCGGCCTACAAGGCAGACCCCTTAAACGCTTCCTACTTTACGGCTGGCCTGAGCCAGCAGCTGACACTCGGTATCCGGCAGTTAACCGCAAATCCTGATTTCCGTCTCCCTGTCCTTTTGCTCCACGGTGAAAAAGATACCCTGGTTGACCCAAGCGATTCCACGGATTTTTTTGCGCAGATCGCCTCTGAGGATAAACAGCTGAAAATTTACGGCAACACTCAGCATGAAATTTTTAATGAGGCCGTCAAAAACCAGGTCATGACAGACGTAACCCGTTGGATTGAAAACCGGCTGTAAACGCGCATACTAAAAGGGCCCTGTGGCATAAAAACCACAGGACCCTTTTTATTTATCTTAACGGCTGGCCTTTGATCCCCGCATTCGTTTAATCCATTTAACAACCTCTACCTGGACAACAGAGAGCAGTGAAAGCCCAAGGACGGTCAGCCACTGGCTGCCGCTCAGCAGCGTTACCTTAAAGGCTGCCTGCAGCGGTGGAATAAAAAGAATACAGGCCATCAGCGCGGCAGATACCGCAAAGGACAGGATCAGCCATGGGTTTGCGCCTTCGGCCCGCACCCAGACCGGCTCAGTATTAGAGCGCTGATTAAAAGCCCGGAGCATCTGGGAGAGCGCCAGCACACAGAAAGCCATGGTCTGGCCAGTGATGTGGCTGTCTGTCTCAAAACCGATCCAGTAAGCCACCAGCGTCATGGCGGCGACAAAAACTCCCTGTCGGATTACCCTGAAAATAAGGTCACGCTCAAACAGCGTTCCCGATTTAACCGGCGGATGGCTCATGATATTTTTGCTGGCCGGGTCTACCCCCAGGGCAAGCGCCGGCAGTGTTGCGGTTGCCAGGTTGACCCATAGAATATGAACCGCCAGCAGCGGCGCATCCCAGTTAAAGACGGTTGCCACAAAAAGGGTTAAAATCTCAGCAATGTTTCCTGCCAGCAAAAACTGAATAACCTTTTGAATGTTCCGGTAAACACGCCGTCCCTCCTTAATCGCGTAGGCAATGGTGGTAAAGCTGTCATCCAAAAGAATCATGTCGGCGGCCTCCTTGGCCACATCCGTTCCTGTGACACCCATGGCAACACCGATGTCTGCTGCCTTAAGGGCTGGTGAGTCATTGACTCCGTCCCCGGTCATGGCCGCAACCTCCCCGCCCCGCTTGAGCGCCTTGATAATCCGCAGCTTGTCTGCCGGCGATACCCGGGCATAGACGGTGGTGGTCTTCACTGCCTCTTCGAGCTCACGCTCTGACAGGCGCTCCAGCTCATCGCCGGTCAGCACTGTATTTCCTTCCTGGAAAATATCCAGCTCCCGGGCAATGGCAATGGCTGTAACCTTGTGGTCGCCAGTGATCATCACCGTCCGGATTCCCGCCTTCCGGCAGGTTCTTACCGATTCCGCGACTTCCTTTCTCGGCGGGTCAATCATTCCCACAACACCGATAAAGGTCAGGTCATGCTCTATATTTTCTTCATCATCCTCGGGAATTTCCTCAAGCTGCCGTGTTGCAAAGCCCAGTACACGCAGCGCTTTTTCCGACAACTCAAGACAAAGCCTCTGAATATTTTTCCGGTCGGTTTCTGTCATGGGGCGGGCTCCCTGCTCAGTGAGCATCCGGCTGCAAAGGGGAAGGAGTTCGTCTACCGCGCCCTTCGTGTAAGCCGTCAGCTGCCCCCCAACTGGATGAACCGTCGTCATGCGCTTCCGGTCAGAGTCAAAAGGATTCTCAAAAACCCGGGGATAGGCCGCCTCCATGTTATCGTGGTCCAGCCCAAAAGCTCTTGTCATGTACAGGAGCGCACCCTCGGTGGGGTCGCCGATTATGGCGCCCTCCTGATCCGGATCAAAACTGGCGTCATTGCATAAATCCGCCGCGACCATGAGCTCACGGTATACCTCAGGATGCGCCTCAGCTGCCGCGCCGGCCAAAACGGCCTGTCCTGCCTCAAAGTCTCCGTTTACCGCTACCTGGGTAACTGTCATCTGGTTAAGGGTCAGCGTCCCTGTTTTATCGCTGCAGATGACCGTAGCACTCCCAAGAGTCTCCACCGCAGGCAGCTTACGGATCAAAGCGTTTCTTTTAGCCATGCGCTGAACCCCCAGAGCCATGACAATGGTAGCCGTGGCGGGCAGCCCCTCCGGAATAATGGAAATGGCCAGAGAAATAGCCACCAGGAACTGCGGAATCAACGGCCGGTGGTAAACAGCGCCGATGGCAAAAATCAGCACACAGACAATGACCCCTATGATGGTCAGTGTTTTACCCACCGCGCCCAGCTTGCGCTTAAGCGGCGTATCGGTCTCATCCTGACTGTCGAGCATACCGGCAATGTTCCCCACCTCTGTGTTCATGCCCGTTGCCACCACCACACCAGTGGCACGGCCATAGGTGACAATGGAGGAGGTATAGGCCATGTTGCCCCGGTCCCCCAATGCGCAGTGCTCAGGAAACAGCGCATCCGCGTCCTTTTCCGACGGGACAGACTCCCCGGTCAGGGACGCCTCCTGCACCTTCAGATTGGCCGAATCAATGAGCCGCAGGTCTGCGGGCACCATGTCCCCGTCACTCAGAAATACAATATCCCCGGTCACCAGCTCACTGGCAGGCACAATACTCTCCTCATCCTCCCGCAGTACGCGGGCGGTAGGTGCGCTCATATTTTTCAACGCCTCCAGAGAGGACTGGGCCTTTTTCTCCTGGACAATGCCAATAAGGGCATTCAGCACAACGATGGCAAAAATGACCCCTGCCTCTGTCCATTCCCTCAGCACAGCTGAAAAAATGGCAGCGCCAATCAAAATAAGAACCATGGGGTCTGTGATCTGAGACCAAAGCATCTGCGCAATGGATCTCGGCGGTTTTGAACGCAGCACATTGCGTCCGTTTTTTCTTAGCCTTTCGGCTGCCTCAGCATCGCTTAATCCCTCCTCCGAGGTCTGCAGGCCGGCGAAAACATCTTTTGCCGGCAGCGCGTGCCAAGGCTCCTGTTTGTGATTATCCATATTGGATAAACCACCCCTTTCCTGTAAAAATTTTATCTAAGCCAGAATATAAAAAAAGGCACAGTCAGACCACCCATATGCAAAATGGGCGTGACTATGCCTTGTATATTCTGAGACTTATTCGCTTTTAAGATTTTGATTTTTCGGTCAGTGTCGCTCTCGTCACTATCGTCCATCAATTAAGATTCCTTTACTTTTAATATAAATGTTTTCTAAATTCTACATAAAAAAACGGTAAACGTCAAGGGAATTAAGGAAGATTTAACAAAGGGCGCTGTCTTTATTTCATCCTTCTTCTAAAATCAAATGGATATGATAGATTGGAATATCTTTTAAAAGCTCCTCTGCCACCGCGATTTTTTCAAGAATAAACGCTTTGTCCAGACCGATATTCATCCACCGCGTCAGGTCAGTACGCTTGCGTATTTCTGAATCTGTAAGCTCGAGGATTCCGTTCTGCTTAGCCTCGTAAAGGCCCTTCCATACATAATCGCTCATCAGCACAGCGGTCTGAACGTCCGTATAGCTGACATTCATACCCAGACCTTTTGCTATGGTGTAGGTTTCAATGGAAAAAGGACGGTCAATCTGCTCCTCCTCCCAGGCGTTAATATAGCATTCCAGCTCTATGGGATCCTGTGAAATCTCTCTGAATAAAAACCTGAGCAGTAAAAGGTGGTACAGTAAATAATCGCTTTGATATGAATAATGCTTTGACAGGGCTTTTATACATTTTCTTATATGCTCGTTAATCAGGTACTGGGCAATGCCGTACTTGCCTGATTTAAAATAATAATAAATCAAAGAATGATTTATCCCCGCATCCTTACAAATCTGGCGGACCGATGTTTTTTTAAAGCCCTTCTCATAAAAAAGCTTGCGGGCCACTGCCACAATCCGGTCATTGGTTTCTTTGCTTTTTTTATAGGTGATACGATCACTTCCTTCCCTTAAACGGCCATTTTTTCTTATTTTTTCTCTATTATAACACATCATTCAAAAAATAAAACCCTTTGATGTTAAAAATTATACTGTATAAAAAAACGTTGACATATTAAATTTTATACTGTATAATTCTAGCCATCAAATACTTTTTATACTGTATAAAATATTACGCGCGGTATTTTTGCAGAAAGAGAGAGGAAATTTATGAAAAAGCAATTGAATTTAAAACGTATTGTTCAATTCCTGTGTTTGAGCGGTGCCAGTATCATTTACTATGTCCCTTACATGATCGGTCTGTATTATGACACCTTCCAGGCCGCCACCGGCGCTACCGATATCCAGTTAGGTGTTATTCAGAGTGCTTATACCACGATGACCATTGCCACATATTTTTTAGGCGGCCTGCTTGCTGACCGCATCTCCTCCAAGACGCTGCTGTCCCTATCCTATCTTGCAACAGGACTCTTGGCTGTCTTTGTCGGATTCTTCCCTTCCTACACGGTCATGGTTATCCTGTTCGGAGCCATGGGAATCACAACAACGCTGACATTCTGGGCTGCCCTCATCAAGGCAACGCGTATTTTCGCAAAGGCCGGTGGTGAGGGTACTGCTCTCGCTTCCATGGAGGGTACACGTAATGTTCTATCGTCAATTGTAAGCACTGTCGCCCTGATTCTTTTCGGCGTCTTTGCTGACAAAATCTTTGGTCTCCGAATTGTTATCTATATTTTTGCCGGTATGAACGTCCTCATTGGCCTGCTGATCCATTTTATCTTTGACCGCGATACTGTCGAAAAACCTGAAGGGGAGGGCGTGATCAAAATTTTGCTCTCTGCGTTAAAGGACCCTAATGTATGGCTTATGTCCTTTATTATTCTTGGTGTTTTTGCCACTAATGTCAATCTCCGCTATATTACGCCTTACGCTACCAGCATGTTCGGCCTCTCTGCCCTTGGCGGTGCTATCCTTGGAAACTTCCGTGAATACATGCGTCCGGTCGGCTCTTACATTTCAGCCTTGGTCGGAGACCGGTTTGGGATTTCCAAATCCATCATCGTTATGACACTTCTTCTGGCGGCTTTTAACTTTGGTCTGCCCCTGCTTCCAACCGGCGCCGCCAATGTCATCGGTATTTTTGTTGGCGGTGCGATGGGTTATATTTTAATCGGCGCTGTGAGAGGGCTTTATTTTGCAACACAGTCCGAAGCCAAGATGCCATTGTTTATGGCTGGTACGGTCACTGGAATTTTATCGACCATCGGCTTTCTGCCAGACAGCTTTTTACCCATCATAAACGGAAATATTATCCAGAACAATGACCCCAGTGTCTGCTATGGCATAATCTTTAACATTTCCGGAGCCTTTGCTCTGTTTGCCTGTGTCATTGCCATTATCTTCCATATCCGCAATAAAGAAAATATCAAGGAGCTTAAGGCAATCCGTCTGGCGCGCATTGCCGCAGAAAAGGAAGAAGCCTCCTCCAGTGTTGAACAATAAAATTCTCAGTCTAAAGATGAAAGTGTAACTAAAAATGAAAAATTACGAAAAATATATTTCTAAATCAGCAATTGAAAAAATTCATGAAAAATCTCTGTACATTCTTGAAAACATTGGTGTCCAGGTCGAACATGACAAAGCCTGCGCCCTTTTAAAACAGCATGGCGCCCAGGTGGAAGGCCATCTTGTCAGGCTCAGCGCTGAAATGGTTGATGCCGCACTGGCTCTGGCAAAACCAACCTTTGATCTATATTCCAGTACATTGGACAAACCTCTTACCGTTGGCGGCGGCAGCTCGCTGGTTGGCCCAGCCTCCAGCAACATCTATATCAATGATGACGGCTATATCCGGAAAATGGATGACCATGATGTTATCCGGCAGTTTAAGCTCTCTGACACCAGCCCAGTCACTGACTTTAACTCCATTAACTTTACCGTCGATCATACACATATGTCAGATGACCAGCTAAAATACGGCAATATGGTAACCGCGTTAAAATACAGCCATAAGCCCGCCTGTACTGCACGTCCAAACATGTTTAACGTGCCTGAGGAACAGATTTATTCAGAATATAAACGGGGCGTCGATCTTTTTAAAGCTTTTGAAGGGATTGAGGGAAATGAGAAAATTGTACATGTAGGTCTCATGAACACGCTTACGCCCCTCGCGCTGCACGGCGGACAGATCGACATGGCCTATGCTATCTGCGAGGCCGGCCAGGCCATCTGGCTGGCGCCCTGCGGTATGCCGCTGATGACTGCCCCTGCCTCCATTGCAGGGATGATGGCCATGACCAATGCTGAGGTGCTTATGGGCTATGTTCTCTGCAAGCTCATCAACCCTGACTGCGCATTTATTTACGGCAATACCTCAGGCTCCACCGACATGCGGGCCGTTCAGCTGACGATCGGTACACCCGAAACCGCACTCGTCTGCTATGTGACGGCTGGTCTGGCAGATTATTACCACCTTCCCTTCCGCACCGGCGGCGGTCTGAGTGATGCAAAGGACTGTGATATTCAGGCAGGGATGGAATCAATGATGATGATTGAAGCCTCTGTTGACTGCGGCGCTGATTTTATTCATCACGGCTGCGGCACCATCGGCGCCTTCAATGTGATCAGCTTTGAGAAATTCCTGATGGATGAAGAAGCCTACACTATGGCATGGCGGATGCAGCGCGGTGTCAACTGTGAGGACAAGCTCTTTTTAATGAAAGACATTGAAAAAACAGGGCCACGCGGCACCTTCCTTTCCGGCAGAACCCCTAAAACCTATCGTCAGGAATTCTTCATGTCAAAATATATGAATAAAGAAGACCCTAATCAGTGGCAGAATGCCGGCTCAAAATCTGTGCGTTCTGTCTTGAAGGAAGCCGTTGAAACGCGTATCGCAGCGTATACCGCACCGGATATCTCAGGCGATCGGCTGAAAATTATAGAAGCCTATCTGCCGGATTCCTACAAAGAATCAATTTAGGCTGGACTTGCAGGGAAAATATTTTGTTTTCCCTGCATTTTGTGCTATTCTGAAAAAGGGGGATATTATGGAATACTCAGTCACATCACTTATTACAGACATTGCTTTGGCATCGTTGTTAATCTTTACTGGCCAGATACTCCGCGCAAAAATCAAAATAATACAGAAGCTTTTTTTGCCTGCTCCTTTAATCGCCGGCTTTCTGGGTCTCCTGCTCGGTCCGGAGGGGCTGGCTGTGCTTCCCTTCAGCAGCGCACTTTCCAGCTATCCCTACACGCTGATCATTGTCCTTTTCGGGTCGCTCTTTATCGGGCGTCAATCCAACGGAGGCCTTAAAAAAATGATTACCAGTGTAGAAGATACCTTTCTGCTTAACATGGCCGCCGAAACAGGGCAGTTTGGATTCGCACTGGTTATTGGCACTTCTGTCTTTGCGCTGCTTTTTCCCGATCTTCATTCCGCCTTTGCTCTTATGATGCCGGCCGGATTTGCGGGCGGACACGGCTATGCGGCTTCAATCGGCGGTACCCTGCAGGACATTACAGGCTGGGAGGAGGCTATTACCATCGGTCAAACCTTTGCTACCATTGGTCTCATCCTGGGGGTTTTAATTGGTATTGCCGCCATTAATTACGCCATCAAGAAAGGCTATACCCGGTATATCACCAACATGTCCGGCCTTCCCGAAAGCATGCGCACAGGCTTTTTCAACGCTGCTGAACAAAAAATACACGGCCGGGAAACCACCTGCTCCATCTCCCTGGAAACCCTGACCTGGCATCTGGCATTAATTTTAATGGCCGTTGGCGGCGCATATCTGATTGACTATCTCTACGGTTTGCTCAATTTAAACTTTTCCTTGCCCATGGTCTGCCTTTCCATGTTCTGCGGTGTTTTTATTAACTGGTTTCTGAAGCTTCTCCGTCTTGATAAAAGTATTGACCGCAATACCATCAGCCGGGTTGGTTCCAGCATTACAGATTATCTTGTCTTTTTCGGCATAGCCTCAATCCGAATTTCTGTCGTGAGTGAATATCTTGTCCCCATTATCATCATGAGTCTGCTGGGTGTTGCCTACTGCCTTTTCTATGTTTTTGTTATCTGTAAAAAGCTATACACCGACAACTGGTTTGAGCGGGGCATTTTTATTTTTGGTTGGAATATGGGCGTTGTCGCCATTGGCATTATCCTCCTTCGGATCGTCGACCCGGATATGAAAAGTGGTACTCTGGAGGATTACGGCTTTGCCTATGTGCTGATCTCGATCATTGAGCTGGCCATGATCACTTTTATCCCCGTCTTTGCCGCATACCATCATGGATTCCTTACCGGCTGGGTACTTCTTATCTTTTTCGCTTTTCTCCTCATCAGCGCACAGCGCATAAAGAAAAGAAACCAACGCAGTTTGTATTAAAGCGTTTCTGGGATCAGCGCAGATATCTCCCCGCTGTACAGAAGCGTCAGGCTGTGCATGGCCCGGGTGCAGGCAACGTACAGCAGACTTCTCTCATACGCGCTGCTGTAATGCCTGCTGTCTGCATCTGGGATAAGGACCGCGTCAAATTCCAGCCCCTTGGCCATCTGGATAGAGGTAACGGAAACGCCGTTTTTAAACTGCCTGCTCTCTGGCGTGATCAGATGGACGCTGTGCTGTTTGGAGAGCTGCTCGTATAATGCCCGTGTCTCGCGATTTGTTTTCAGAATAATCCCCAGAGAGGACCATCCGCTTTTTTCAAAAGCCCGGATTTCATCCACAAGCTTTTCAAGCATTTCCCTTTGGCTGCTGCAGCGGATAACCTCCGGCGGTTCCCCGTGGCGCTCCACGGGCTCTAATGCGCTGACGGGCTGTATCTTCCCGGCAAATTGTATGATCTCACAGGTGGAACGGTAGCTCTTGTTGAGCGCCACGTATTCCGCGCCGCTGTAAAGCCTTCTCATATCGTCCAGTGTATTTTGATTATTGGGATTGACACATTGCCCAAAATCGCCCAGAATGGTCTTGGGGCAGCTGTAAATACTGTTGATCACCGCGTACTGGACCGGCGTGTAATCTTGCATCTCATCGACCACCAGATGTCTTATTGATTTATTCTCCCTCAAGCCCTCAAAGGCTCTCTTAAAATACAGATATGGGTAGACATCTGCCCATTCAAAGGTCTTCTTTTCAGGCAGGACAAGCATATGTGACAGCCCTGCCTGTCGGTAAAAGTCCTTATAAAGGGAAAAAGTGTTCTTCACCCTGAGCATGGCGTTGAGGCTTTTCAGGATGGCCCCCGGCTTCGGAAGCTCCTCACCCCGGATATTATCCGCCTCAAACCGCTCATGGATCGTCTCCGCCATGCACTTCAGGCGCTTTTTAAAAGGAAGTCCACTGTCTGCCTCAAACATGTTTTTTATCCAGGCCGCCTCTGCCTTAAACCGGCCAAAGCCGTAATCCTCAGGCGCAAAGGCCATTTCGGGCAGGCTTTTCAGATAGGCGTCCATCTGCCCTTTAAACGCGAAGCTCGACTTCAGCCGGGCCCGCTCCGCCCAGCACGCGTCCTCAGTCTCCAGCGGATCTTTTTCCTTTTTAAACCGAAATTTTCCTTCCAGCTGTTCTTCGGCAATATCCTCAAAGCTTATTTCGTAGATGGGCTCTTCTCCCAGCTCTGGCAAAACATTTGAGATATAATCTCCAAACACCCGGTTAGGAGATAAAATTCGGATGTCAGCCGCTGACAGCTGATCCTTAAAACGGTAAAGCAGAAAGGCAATCCGGTGCAGGGCAATGGAGGTTTTACCCGATCCCGCTACCCCCTGGATGATCATCGTTCCGGCCTTCTCGTTTCGGATAATTTGATTCTGTTCTTTCTGGATCGTCGCGATAATGGATTTCATCTTTTCATCGGAGGTATGGCTCAGCTCACGCTGCAGCACATCATCCTGGATATTGACCGAGCTTTCGAGCGCGTACTCCATTTTTCCATCTTTGATTTTAAACTGCCGCTTTCGGGTCAGACGTCCTTCGATTTTACCCGAAGGGGCTTCATAGCCTGCCGGACCCACCTCGCAGTCGTAGAACATACTGGCCACCGGCGCGCGCCAGTCACAGATCAGCAGCTCATTGTTATCATTAAAGGACGCTGGCCCAATATAATATTTTTCCGCATCTTCTCCCTCCTCATACTGAAAATCAATTCGGGCAAAATAGGGGGAGGCCTTCAGCCGCGCCAGCTTTTCCCGGACGTTCACTGCAAATGCCCCTTTCTGGTCCAGCTGTTTTAAGGCCAGCTCATTTTGGAACATTTCATGGGGGTCGATCTCCCCCCGGTTTTCAACCATGTAACGCTTGGTATCCATATAGTGCTCATCCGCCAGCCCAACGCGGCCCTCCGCGGCTTTAAGCGCTGTATCCAGACGGCTGGCGACCTCTGCCAGATGGCGGATCTCTTCTGGAAAGGGGACGGCGCTTGTTCCTCGCTCTGGCTGGCGTCTTTTTTTATACTTCATCGCTGCTCTCCCCTGGCAAAACAAAGCGCTGGGTAGGATAGCCAAATTCCACCAGGAGCTCAGCCTCGGCAAAACCCAGATCCACAATGGCCTGCCGGTGCCCGGTGTCGGCCTTGTCACCCTCCCGGTAGGTGGTGATGCTGATATCCCTGCCTTTGAGCAGCTCACCCATCATTTTATCCAGAAAAGCCCTGGGGATTCCCTGGCTGCGGTACAGCGGATGTGTCCCCATAAAATCAATGCTGCCGGTTTCGCCGGAAAAAAGCATTGCGCCGGCAGCCACCTCGCCATCCTTCAGGATCAATGCCTGCCGTTTGCGGATCCGGCGTTTAAGCTCACCGACATATTCCTCCTCATACAGGTGCGGAAACCCGTCGATGACCAGGCGGACCAGTGCCATCCAGCATGGGATATCGCCCTCGTCAGCATAGGTGATCTTCCACTGTTTTTTTTCTTTGCTGTTTCGCATATTATGGCTCCCTTCAAATTGAAACCTCAGCTGCAGAGGATAGAACTTTTCATTTTCCCGGTATTGGCTGGGGGACTGCTTATACATGGCCGAAAAGGCGGCTGTAAAGGCCTGCTGGCTCTCATACCCAGCCTGCAGGGCGATGTCGAGTATGGTTCTCTCCGAAAACACCAGCAGCTTGGCAGCCTCTGTGAGCTGCCGCCGGTTCCGGTACTCATGCAGGGTCAGCCCCACAGTTTTTGAAAAAACGCGGTGCAGATGGTATTTTGAATAATGGACTGCACCGGCAATGGCGTCAAGATCCAGCTTTTCGGTTAAATGGCCCTCTATATAATCAATGGCGGCCTGTACTTTTTCGATGTTGTTCATTACTGCCACTCCTTTCTCAGAGCATTATACCCCATTATATCGGAGACGTTTTAATATTTCTTGCTCTTGCTTGCGCTTTTTGTCCGGGCGCCCTCCAAAAGCAGAGAAACCTCCTTCACGGCCAGAGACCGCCTGGAGGTTTCTTCTTCCGAAAGCATTCCGCTTTCACTGCGTCACTCTTTATTCTTAATGTACTTGTTAATCAAAAGATTGGCGGTGGACTGGCTGATGCCCATACGTCTGGCCACTGCCCGGCTCGATTTGTGCTTTGCGTAAAGCTTGATGACCGTCTGCTTTTTAAACTCCTCTACATTGTAAGTTTCGCCGTCGGTTTCTTCCCGGTCTTCCTCCTGGTCCAGATAACGGAAAAACAGCTCCTCATTGATAATAATGCCGTCAGATAAAATGATCATGCGCTCCACAGCATTCCTGAGCTGACGCACATTGCCCGGCCAGTCATAATTGTTAAAGCAGGAAAGTATTTTTTCATTGAAAACTTTATTCGTGTTGTAACGCTTGTTAAAGTCATTCAGGAAAGCAGTCGCCAGATAAAAAATATCTTCCTTTCTTTTGCGCAGGGGCGGCAGCACAACCTTTACGGTGTTGAGCCGCCAATAAAGATCCTCCCTGAACTTTTTCTCCCGGATGGCATTCATTAAATTTTGATTGGTCGCGGCAATGATCCGGATATTGACATACTCAGGCTTATTGCTCCCCACCGGGAAAAACCGCTTATTTTCCAGAACATCCAGAATTTTAACCTGCATGGCCGGAGACAGCTCCCCAATTTCATCGAGGAAAATGGTGCCGCCGTCCGCATTTTTAAGAAGGCCGATTTTCCCTTTAACGTTGGCACCTGTGAAGGCCCCCGGCATATAGCCAAACAGCTCACTCTCCAGCAGCCCGTCCGGTATGGCGCCGCAGTTAATGGCCACAAAGGGCTTGTGGTTTCTGGGGCTGCGCTCGTGCACCATCTGGGCCAGATAGCTTTTCCCTGTACCGCTCTCACCCAAAATCAGGATATTGCAGTCAAACTTGGCCGCCTTCTCAAGGTCTGTCAGGCACTGCTCAAACAGGATGCTCTTTCCGATAATCTCATCTGAAAAGTCCAGGTTAATGGACTCAATGGGGTTTCTCAGATCACGATAGCTCAAATCCACAGCGCGGATGTTATCCAGGGAGGTGGACACCATCAGCTCAAACTCATCGTTGTCGTTATAGACCGGAACGTTGATGCAGATCATGCTCCGGTTGGTTTTATAATAGATGTTTTCTGTCACGATCGCCCGGTGGGACTGCCTGGTAATATCAAAGCTGTAGGGGTCCCAGAGATCTTTTTTGGCGGCCTTGCTGTTTTTATTGATGAGGTCTTCAGGCGGAACTCCGTACAGCCGCATGGCTGCGGGATTGATATAGATGATGCGGCCGTTTTTGTCCAGCACATATATTTCCGAGAAGGCGTTCTCCAGAATGGTGAGTAATGTCTCACGGGGTATGGCGTTTAAATAGTCGATGTACTCTTGGGAATGGGATGGTTTTGATATATCCAGCATGGTATTGTACTGATCCTTTACTTAATTTTCAGACAGCGCGTCTCAGGCGCTGCTCGCTGTCTCTATTATACCTCAAGGAACGGCGCGGGAACAGACCCGGCGATCTCAGCACCGTTTCTCTGACAAAGCAAAAAAGCTGCCCGCGAATCGCGTGGCAGCTTTAAAGCCGGGCTGTCTATAAAATCCATTCCTTTGGCAGCAGCTCTTCGACCATTTTCTGCTGTTTTTTGTCCAGTTCCAGTGGCACATATTCTTCCAGCCGTTTTTTCCAGGCCAGGGTCGCGCGCTCCTGCACGCTGATGGCGTCGTCTTCCTTTTTCCAGTTTGAGTAAGCCTTCCGGTTAGCGATTTCAGGGAAGACAAAATCGTTGCGGTAAATCTTGGAGGTTCTGGCCAGATAATTGGCAGAGTGCTCGATTTTTTCCATTTTATCCATATAGAGGTTTTCTTCCTTAAACTCGACGCCTCTCAGGAAACGACCGCAGATTTTATAGGTGTCCTCATCCATCATAAATTTTTCATAGCCCAGCGTATTAAAGGAATCCATGATTCCGGCCAGCATGTAGACCAGCTCCGGCTCGCACATTAAGGCTGAAAGGCCAACCATGGTGGATTCCCTGCCGGACTGGTAGTCGTCCTCCTTGGCGTCTGACAGACAGCCGTGGGATCTCTTGGGAAGGCCGTAAAAATTGGCAAGCTCATTTTCGACAAACCATTCCACGCTGGTTTCCGCTCCGCCGCAGACACAGAGCGAGTAGCGAAGGTCTGTTTCCAGAGCGCAGAACTGATAGATCACTGGCGCGCCGGGGTTTACCACCTGTGTGGCCACAATGCCCGCAAGGCGCTCAGTATTATTCTGGATAATAGCGCCTGACAGAGACGGCGGCGCCGTCAGTCCCGCAAGGCCAACGCCTGCGATGCAGCTGCACTGTCCGTTTTTTGCGTATTCGATGATGGTTTCACACATCAGGCGGTCCCAGGTGAATGGCGGCGCACTGGTGATTAAGGTTGACATAAGCACCTGGTCGTGAATATCATTGAATTCTTTAGCCAGCTGGATAGCTCTGCGGCAGGTTTCACGGCTTCCGTTCAGTCCTGCCAGCGGCTTGTCACTGTAGATCATGGGCGTCAGTGTCATAAAATCCGTTTTGTACTGGGCCGGCACATCATTTGGGTGCAGCAGCTCACAGTCAATCACGTCGATCACGTCGCTTGTCTGAAACAGCTTCACAAAATTGACAAAATCTTCCGCGGCAGCCGGGCGGTGTTCACCCTCCTTAAGCACATTGACCGGCCCGAGAGAGGACTGTCCAATGGTTTTTTTCTGGGTTGTTCCAACACGGTGCCTGTGTCCTCTGGACACATAATCAAAATTTCTCGGGCAGGAGGCCAGGGCGTCGTCGACCTGTTCCTCTGTTATATAGACAAGCTCGCCGTCAACCTTAAACCCTTTTTCCCGAAACATCTTAAGCAGCTCCTCCGAGCAAAACCGTATCCCCTTATTCTTTAATAAATACAGTGATTTTTCATGGATGAGTTCAATGGATTCCTGTGTGACAAAGCTTCTAGTAAAATTCCGTTTATACATATTAATACCTCCAGTATTTGATGCTGTTTAGGTAACGCAATATTTATGCCAAAATCAAAGAAGCCCGTTGCAGGGCGTTTAGACGCTTTTTTCAAGCAAAGAACCATCCATATTTCTTTTTTAAATCGAACGAAATTCGTTCATTTGAATGATTTTCACTCATCTCTTTTCGGAAAATCGCCTCAAAACCCCTGAAATTCCACATTTTTTCTTTTTATTGCTTTGGCATGTTTATTGCGTATTTATAGATAGCAAGTAAGAAAATACAAGAAGGGGGATGGCTGCTGCAGGCCTAATCCGCAGCAGCCTGAAAACAAAATGAAACCTGACAAAAAATCACCTTTTTCCATGGTCAACGGCTGGACTTTCTTTCCGCCGCTCATCTTTACTGTGCTTCTGACAGCCGTGGTCATGGCCAACCCAACGGTTGCCGGCAGTGTGCTGGAAACACTCTTTTCCTTTATCACGGATAAATTCGCCTGGCTGTTTGACTGGTACTACCTGGCGCTCATCGTCGTTGTGCTCATTCTGGCCTTTGGCCCACTGGGCAAAAAACGCTTCGGCAATGAAAAGCCTGAGTATTCTACCCTTTCCTGGCTGGGCATGATCTTTACCGGCGCAGCCGGCCTCGGCGTCCTCACCTGGACAAGCGTGGAGTGGTTGTACACCTACCAGTCTCCCATGTGGGGCGTTGAAGCCGGCACCGTGGAAGCTCTCCAGCAGGCAGCCATGATGCCGCTGTTCCACTGGGGGCCTGTGTTCTACCTGGGCTATGCCTTGATCGCGGTACTTTTTGCCTACCAGTTCTACTGTAAAAAAGTAGATGATACTCTGCCGAGTACAGCCTGCATTTCCCTGCTCGGTAAAAAACGCGCCCGGGGCGGCCTCGGCAAAACCATTGACATTATTTATATTGTGGCTCTTCTCTCCTCTGTCGTGACCTGCGTTGGCGTCAACGTCCCTACTCTGGTCGCCATCATTACCAATATTATCGGCTATGAGCCGCCTTTTATCGTCTCTGTTGTCCTCATCATGGCCTGGAGCATCATCATGGCGGTTCTCCTGTTCGCCGGGCTTAAAAAGGGCATTGGCCTCCTCAGCAATATCCGCGTGTACGTGGGCTTTGGGATTCTGGTCTTTGTCCTGCTCTTCGGGCCATCCTTCTTCATGCTTAACAGCTTTACAGACGGTCTGGGCATGCTCATGCAGAACACCCTCCATCTTGTCTGTAATACAGACCCCTATGCCAAATCCGGCATTCCCCAGAACTGGACCGTTTTCTATTATGCCTGGTACATTACCATGTCCATCCAAAACGGGGTATTCTATGGACGTATCTCCAAAGGGCGTACTGTGCGTGAGCTGGTTCTGGGGCTTCTGGGCGCCACAGTCATCGGCACATACATGTTCTTTATCGTGTTCCAGGGCTTCTCCATCAATACCTTCCTGGAGCAGGGCTTGGATTTAGGCACCATTCTCGCCGAAGGCGGACAGGGTGCTGCCATTGCGGCAATCTGGAAATACCTCCCCTTTGCCGGTATCCTCATGCCAGTGCTGTTCCTCTTTGCCAACATCTGCATGCAGACCCTGTTAAACGCCAATGCCTACAGCATGGCCATGTCCACGACCAAGGTATTAAAAAGCGGCCAGGAGCCGCCTTCCTGGATTAAAATTTTCTGGTCATTGTGTATTGGCGTTATCAGCATTGCCCTGCTGATGATCGGCGGCATCCGTCCCTTCCAGACCATCACCGTCATCTGCGGCGTCCCCGCCCTCGCCATTATCGCACTGATGGCACTGTCCTTTTTTAAGGACATCAGGAAAAACGGGTGGCGGCTGTCCGGCGAAAATTCTGAAGATAAAATTTCAGAAGACCTTCCTGAAACAGCAGAAGCCGCCGACCTGACAACCGAAAAAAATTTATAAAGGACAAAAGCAGCTTTCAAAACAAAAAATCCTCCGGTCTTTCAAAATAAAGGCCTGGGGATTTTCTTACTTTTAATACACTGGCTAGGTTACAAATTGGTAACCTTTCCATTTTTCTGTTTTTATTGTGCTATAATTAGAGCGTGTTTTAATTGATAGAGATTTTTAATGGCTACAAACTATATTTAAAGGAGAACGCTCATGATAAAAAGGAAACTTATTTCAGCAGTCACGTGCTTCGCACTTCTGGTAAGCCTTCTTTCTCCAGCCAGTGTGCTGGCACAGGATTCTGACCACAGCGATAACAGCGGCACCCCGGAAGGTACTAAAAACTATGTCAGCGACGCATCCTATGAAGCCTTTGGACTGACCGGTGTAACCGATAAAAGCCAGCAGCCAAAGGATTTCACCTCGAATGCCGCCGATCCTCTCGCAAACTACACACCCATGGAACTTTCTGAGCTTTACGTGGCCTCTGCTAACAGGCATACCCCTTATACCGGCCAGGCCCAGATTTTGAAAGGGCCAGAAAAATTTACCGGAGATAATATCAAGCTGGACAACCTGAAGGAGGAAGCACACAAAAGCTATTCTCCAAGCGATCACTACCAGGCTCAGAACGCAGTGAGCATGGAGTACGATAGCAAGCCAGGGGAAGATACCCCCCAAAAGGGCATCGCCGAAAGCACCCTTTATACCAGAGAAGACCCAAATCACCACAACCAGGTAATGAGTTTTATGCGGATCACCACTTACGATAAGGATATGAATGTGCTGGACAGCAAGGAATACTCGCTTTCGGATCCAGCTGGCCCCAGCAATTCCGATTGGGTGAACAACGTTGAGGCGGACAGCGCCCTTGGGCTCACAGCTCTCGCCGCCGGATCTTACTACTATCATAATTTTCCTCCTGCCCTTGCGTTTTACGTCCCCTCCAATGCCTATTGGGGTCCTTATATTATCATCGCAGGCCTTGACCAGCATGGCAAAATCAATGAACAACAGCGTATTTATCTCAGCGACCTTGATAAAAACGCCTTTGGAGATTTCGCCTACCATGACTGGCAGCTGCCAGTGGTAGATCTTGCCACCACAAGCATCTCCGGAGCTGACGACCTGGTGATCAACGCCTCACTCCCAGTCAAAAACTCTAACGGCTATGACAGGCGTTTCCAACGCAGTGTATCATGTATTTACGACTTCACAAACGTCCCTGCAACTGGAAAATATGAGATGGTGAAGGTTTTTGACATCCCTCATGAGGCTGGCTACAACAGCATGCGTTTCGCCTCAGCCTGCGACACAGACCTCAACGGCAACGGCGTCAAAGAGCTGATCGTTGCCGGCCACGTTAACTATTCAAAAAGCTACTATGACTGCGGTTATATGGATGTGAATTCAAACATGGTGCAGATGGTTACCTGGGATTCAGGATACCAATATGTCTGGTCCAATCCTCAGACAGTCCATAAAATAAACGATGTTTACGTCGGTAAGGAAATGCTGGAGCCAGCGGCTCTGAGTGCCGGAAGGTATTTTTCGGAAGATCCAAAGGATTACCTGTTTTTGGAGGGTGTTACCTTTAAGTTTGACAGAGACTTCCCCGCGACAGCCCACACCGAGGCCGATTATTTTAAAGACAACGCGCTGAAAGACATACACTCCATGTCGCTGGGCGGTATGCGTAATAAGTTTATTTCCCGCGCTGTGACTTCCTGCTTTGCAAAGGACCGGTACGGCACAGAGCAAACAGTGGTGGTAAGCGGCGCCATTGAGGCCTACACCAACTACCATATCGACTATGATGTCAGCTGGGTGCATGGCAGCGGCGTCCCCAAAAGCACCGAGATCTCCCAGACAAAATCCGATATTGGCTACATTGATGACCGAGGCGAAAACTTTGACGGCACCTTTCTAACCATCACCGATGTAGACTTTGACGACGACACCGTCTATTTTAAGTATAAAGGCAAAGAAAGCGGCTGGAGCGCACCGACCTCACTGGCCGTTCTGTCTCCTACGCCGCATTATAACGAATTGCTGGGAATGGACGGCTACAAGCCCGGCGAGGTCTCCTTTAAGATCAGCTCCTCCCACGGAAGCGGTACAGAGGGCGACTGGAATGTGGGCGGCGGTGTCAACATGGGGGTCCAGCTCACAGCAGGAGTAGGCCTTTGCGCCAATGAAGTCTTAATCGGCGGCGCCTTTAACGATCAGTTGATGCTCTCCTACGTCGGCTCGGTCTTCTCATCCAACAATATCACCACCAGCCTCACCTACACCGCGGACAGCGACACAGCAAACGTCGTCTGCATTGCCTCGCCGGTCACCTCTTACCTCTATGATGTATGGATACCGGAGTATACAATAACCCAGGAGCTGCTGGACAACTATAAGAAGAACACAGGAGAAGACTTAAAGGGCTATAAAGTCGGTGATACGGCTGGCGGTAACTTTGAAACCTGCTCCATTGACAATGTATATGACCCTCAATACAGCCTGATAACAGCAGCGCAGTATAATAAAGCTGCTGAGAGCGCAAAACCCATTGGAAATAATGCGGGGATCAAAAAAATTAATACCGCCGAAATTTTCGGAGATTCCTTTGTTCCCGGCGCACCGGACACCTATCCAAAAGAGCTGGCAGATATTCCAAATGTTGCCGATCAAAGCTATAATAAAGGCGGAAAATACGCTGTCACCAGCGGCGGCAGCTCCGTAACCTTTGACGTCGACCATGAGCAGACCCAGGAATACAAAAACGGCTTTAACCTGGACTTCAGCGCCGAACTTGACATGGTAGCAAGTGTAACAGCAAGCTTTTTCATGAGGCTTAATGCCGAAGGAAGGATTGGTCTTGACTTCACGGCGGGCGGCGGGGCGTCCTGGATTAACTCGACCGCTCACGGAAAAGGGGTCGGGGCAACGGTTAATGCGCTTCCCAAAGCTGCAAATGCCTATGCCTTTAATATCACACCGGTTATGTGGCGTACCACTGCCCTGGAAAAGGATAAGGATGGCAAGAACCCCTACATCCTTGGCTTCCTGACAGAAGGCGCTGAGAATGCCCCGCCAACGCTTCCGGATATGTGGATCTACGATACACAGCTGGCGCCAGACTCTAAAACATCTTCCGTGACCCTCTGCTGGGATGCGGCGGACGCGACGCGGCAAGCCGACCTGTTTGAGCTGTATATGACCGCGCGGGATGGCACGGCTCTGCCGCAGGGAACCACCACAGGCAATATGATGACCGTCACAGGTCTGGAACCCGGCGAAGTTTATAACTTCCAGCTGCGGGCCTATAAAGACCAAAACAAGGCCAATCCCAGCGTGCTCGGAAAAATGCTGACCGCCACCACACAGCCCGCTTCCCACCCTGACATATCCCAGCAGCCTAAAGACGTCAAGACACTGGTGGGCTCATCTGCCTTGTTTAATGTCTCGGTTGTTGACGAGACTACCCCTCCTACGCATATGTATCAATGGGAAAAGTTTGCTTTTGACGAGGATTCCTTCCTTGGAAACTGGGAGCGCCAGGGCGAGCCGTCAAACAATGATGAATTCAGAATAGAACACACCCAGTTGGAAGATAACAATACCAAGATTCGCGTCATTGTCTATGACAACTACCTGGAAAACGGCATCTACCCCATGGCGTATTCGAAGGAAGCGTATTTGACCGTTTTACCAGCATCCACAGACACCAGCGCTCAAACTGGCAGTACCATATCCAGCCAGCCTCAGCTTAACCTCCAGGTCGGCGATACTGCCAGTATCGGCGAGGAGGATATGGTGCCACAGGGCGAGGACGGCAGCAGCTATCCCATCACAATTGACGGGCTTGACAGTACACAGCTCCCCGATGACGCCTGGGCTTACCTGTTGTTTATCGACTCGGACGAAAATGTCCGTCTCATGGAAAAAAATCTGTTTACAGAAGGCACCAACTTTAACATCGACCTTGACAGCTTTTTCAGCGGACCAGATGCTTTAAAAGAAGGACGTACACAGGTGCTCTGTGTTTACACTGAGTCCAGACTGCAGGGCAGCGTACCGGAGCAATTAGAAACACTAAAGCAGTTTCTGCATGGCGACAGCACAGCACTTCAACAGACTCAGAAAACTTTGCCGGACTACACATACCTGCCGAGCTTTGCTACAGCAGCCATCAACTATCACAATGTCGATTTGGACAGTAACTCCATAAAGCTGGATTACGAGACAGGCCGGGGCCGCAACAACCCGCTTAATCTAAAAAGGCTTACACGGGCCACACCACGCTTTACACTAAAGCCCGCAGAAATCAAAGGTGGAAAGTTCACAGGCTGGTTCGCAGACTCAGAGCACACAGCAGCCGTAGATACAGTTGGCCCGGTGCCGCCTGTCAGCGTCCATCCCATACTCCACGCAGCCTATGAGAATACAGAGTATCCCATTACTTATCACCTGGACGGAGGGACTAACCATCCGGATAACCCCCTCACTTACACCATTGTATCACCCTCTCTCTACCTGAACGCACCAGAAAAGCCCGGTTACCGCTTTATGGGCTGGTACACAGACCCCGGTCTGCAAAACGCCATCGACTCCATTGGTCATGGCTCGACAGGTGGTCTTGATCTTTATGCAAAATGGGAATTGATCCATTACAGCATTTACTACACTGCCGGCACAGGTGAACTGCCTCCGGGCAACCCGGATACTTACACTATCCATGACGCAGTGTCCTTAACTCCGCCTTTGTATGCCGAGGGCAACGGCACATGGTATCAGGACAGCGTCTATACACAATTATTTGAAGACAAGCCAGCGGGATCTACCGGAACACTGGTACTTTATGGCAAAGAAAACCAACAGCCAACTCCTGGCCCAAGTCCTTCCGATGATCCAAATTCCGGCGATAAACCGGCGGCCGGCTCAGCAAAAGGCGTTAGTACCGGCTATCAGCCAGATAACCAGCTGTGGATTATTCTGACTGCCTTTGGTGCAGCCGCCGTAATCATTCTCGCAATGCGGCAGTATCAGAAAAAGCATCAGCGTTCCTGATGTACTAAAAATAAAAAGGCAGCTCCCCTTTCACAGGGCAGCTGCCTTTTTGCATACACGTTGCGCATTATCTAAAATGTAATAATCCCTTTTTTCATCACCCTGCGGTCCAGCAGCTTTTCATAGGCTTCAATGCTGTCCTCAAACTTAAAGTAGTCCGAAATAAAGTCTTTGATTTCCAGCTGGCCGGAGCGCATCCATTCCAGAACCTGTTCATGGGCTTTTCCTTCTTCGCTCTTTCTTGGCATCTGCTGGTAAATAACACGCCAGTTATAGTCAGCCTGGCTGAAATCAATGGTGATCTCTTCCTTTTCAGGCACGCCGTAGCACAGCACTGCCCCACGGTCCTTGATCAGCCCCATGCCCTGGTTTACAATGGCTGGTGAACCGGCAGCGTCCAGTACAAAATCCACGCCTTCCGGGAAAATCTTCCGTACTTCCTCACGCACATCCTGGTCCTTGCTGTTGATCAGATGTGTCGCGCCATGCGCTTTGGCCTGTTCCAGTTTTTCCGGTACAATGTCGCAGGCAATCAGATTTTTAACCCCAAGCAGGCTCATAAACTTCATATAGGTCAGCCCAACCGGACCGCAGCCAAAGACCACAACAGAATCGGTGGGCTGGATACCAAAGTAACGGATGGAGGATAAAACCTCGCGGAAGGTGATGATCATGACCGCGTCTACCGGGTCCAGGTCGTCATCAAGCACAGTCTGGGCATAAGCACATTCCGGCGCTTCTCCCTCCGGGTAAGCCTGCGGATCGCATACTACAGCGTACTCGCTCAGCGCACCCCAGCCTGAGCCAAGCCCAGGCAGATTTTCTTCGTCTGGATCAACAAAGGGCAGCAGCACCTTATCGCCAGGTTTTAAGCCCTTTACCTTTGCGCCGACTTCAACGACCTCTCCCACGCCCTCATGGCCCAGCATAATCGGGTATACCGACTCTGGAAAGCCCTTAAAGGTGCGGTGAAGCAGCTTGACATCTGTACCGCACATACCGCAGGCAATTGTTTTCACCAATGCCTGGTGCTCATCATATTTTGGCTTATTTACCTCTTCAAGGGACATGCTTCCGTCTTTTCCAACAACAAATGTTCTCATTATTAACTCCTCCTCTGGATCATGCCTGCACCCTATTATATTTCCCCTACTGAAAATAATGTGCAGCTCTCATGTTTTAATGTAATTACATAATAACGTAAATTCTTTAATAGGTATATTAGCACAGTCTTTGGAGAAAAGCAATACTATTTTTTAAATAAATTGGGTAACAAGATCCGGATGGTGTATCAGAAGACTTGCAAATCCCACAATGATCAGCAAAATAAGCATGCAGACAATATGCGTCTTCTTATGCATCGCCAGAATTGCCACATACTCCCTAAGCAGCGCGTTATACCAAAAGTAGAATTTTGTTTTCGCGCCAATGCCCTGAGCCTTAAGCTCTGCCTTTCTGGCATAGATGCCTGCACGGAAAACATGATAATTGGAGGTTGAGAACAAAATGTGCAGGTGTTTCATATCCGCTTCCCGGCTTTCGATGAGTTGTCTGGAAAACAGCATATTTTCATAGGTATTTTTAGATTGATCCTCGACCAGAATACGATCCGCTGGAATCCCCTGCTCCAGGGCGTACCGCTTCATAGCTTCGCCCTCGGCAATCTGCTCATCGCCGCCCTTGCCGCCAGACATGATGAGCATGGGCGGTTTCTTTTTTTTATCCGCCTGCCGCCGGTAAACCTTGAGGGCCCTGTCGATCCGGCCAGCCAGCAGCGGCGTAACTCTATTACCGCCCATCAGGCCAGAGCCCAGTACAATTATGTAATCCTGCCTGAGAAGCGGCCTGTAAATCCCATAAATAAAGGATGACAGAATAAAATTTGAAAACACGAGCAGAAGGTATAATAAAATTATGTTGACCACCAGCATAATAACTGAGAGTACATCGTCGATCTCGACATTTTTAAAGGAGACCATTCCCAAAACCAGCCACAGCAGAATACCGATGCCTACCAGCAAACTGAGTAGATTGGCTTTGCTGCGCCCTTCCTTTCTCAGGAGGTTCACGGCGCTGTAAAAAGAAATTGCCAGAATAATAAACACGCCTGTAAATAGAAGCAGGATGGCTGCCATTGCGATAATAACAAGCAGGAAAAATAAAAATGGATTTCCTGTTTCACCCGCCAGCATAACAAGTGAAAGACCGCTGATCATCAATAAAATAAAAAACAGAAACCCATTGATCAGTCTTCTTCGATCCTGTAGATATACAAGTAGGAAAAACAAGAGATAAATGAGATTAACAGCATATATAAGCATTGTATTTCTCCTTATTTTCAACTTTTTCTTATTTATACCCATTTTTATACCATTCTCACTGCACATCCCTCCTCTCAAAAAGAAAAACGCCTGCTGTCAGGCGTTCCTCTTTATATGATAATTTAATTAGGGAGCATTATGATCATGCCAGAAGCATTGGCAAAATTGAAAAATTAAAAATTTGCAGTACAGCGATGGTAAAAGCCGGTGGGTCGATATGGCTGTCGGTATTCGTATTGAAAGTACGCGCCGCAATATCACAGAGAACTGCGCCGATCATACCGATAATAACACCGCCGATAATCGACAGAACTGCGTTCTGGGTTACCGCAAAAACCGTAAGGACAGTGGTCGCCGCCGGTAAAATGATCTGGTGAAGGTTTTCCATTGGCAGCTTCATCGGCAGCCATAGGAAACAGATTGCCGCAATCCCAAAGGCAAAAGACCCCATGTTGTTAAACAGGTACATAGCTTCCTGGGAACCGTCAAGCCCCATCTGTCCAAGCGCCACCGTGATACAGCCTACCAACAGACTGCTGCCGGCGCCCAGGACCAGCAGAAAGGTAAACCTGTTTTTATCCGGCAGGAAAACATGCTTTTCCCCTTCCCATTTTCCAAATAAACCGCTCGTCCCCAGTGTGAGACGGGTGAGCAGGCCATTCAGGAAAACGGTGATAGCAACCGTATCGGTCCAGCCTGCCAGATTGAGCACATTTACCCCAAACAGGTCTGAGATCACAAACTCAATAAGGTAGCCGACAACGCCGAACACCCCGCCGACCAGCAGCGCAGCGCCATCATTGTATTTACACAGCGGCGTGATGATATCTGCGCCGCTCTCCATCTTTCCCCTGCGCATGAGATAAGCCCCGGCCGCTGCCGCGCCGCAAAAGGAAATATGCGGTCCAAACCATGAGCCAAAGCTGACAAAGGGTATCATCGGCGCGCCGGCCGCCCCTCCGAGAATGGCTGCGACGACTGTAATCCCTGTAAAAATAAATGCTGTTACCCCACCGATACACGCGCCGAAAACACCGCCGCCAAAGGCGGCAATTAACATTAAAATATCCATATTTTCAAATCCCCTTATTTATCCTCTAAATAAACCGCTATGCGATTTCCTTTGCTACCTTAGCGGCAGACCCTGCATCCTCTGCAAAAGCATCTGCACCGATCTCATCGGCAAACGCCTGCGTGACCGGAGCGCCGCCGACCATAATCTTAAAACTCTTTTCCACATCCGAGCCCTTAATGGCTGCCACTGCGTCGCCGAGCGCGGGCATGGTCGTTGTGAGAAGGGCAGAAAGGCCCACAATTTTAACGTCCGGATTCTGTCTTATCGCCTCGATAATCACTTCGTTTTTCACATCGACGCCCAGGTCAATCACCTCAAAGCCAGCACTTTCAATCATCATTCCCACCAGATTTTTGCCGATGTCGTGAAGATCCCCTTCGACAGTGGCGAGAATGTACTTTCCCATGGAGCCAGTGGCGTCTGCAGACAGATACGGCTTTAAGACGTCCACCCCTTTTTTCATGGTCTTTGCCGCAATGAGCATTTCCGGCACATAGATGTCGCCATTTTTAAATTTTTCCCCTACATTATCCATGGCGCCGATCATACCTGTATTTAAAATATCCATCGCATCACAGCCCTCATCCAGGGCTTCCTGCACCAGGCCGGCAATGATTTTTTTCTTCCCCTTCTCAACTGCCTGGCCGATCTCATCAATTTTCGTCATTTCTATTAACCTCTTTTCATTTCACATTTCCAAACAAGCCGTCACGGTAAGCGTTAATATACTCGATGCAGTATTCATCCTCACCCAAAAGTGCCTCGGCCGCGTAAATCAGGCCCATCATATCCGCATTCAGCGGGTCCAGAATGGCGCTGTCCATGCCTGCGTTCATGGCCAGAATCATAAACCCCTGGTTCACGTATTTGCGGGCTGGCAGATTAAAGGAAATATTGCTGGCGGCGCCGGTCACATGGACTGACGGGTACCGCTTTTTAATTTCCCGGATAGTTTCTGTGACAGTCTCAATCCCGTCCTCAGACGCACAGAGCATCTCCACCAGCGGGTCGATATGGATGCGCCCCGGCGCTATACCATATGTTTTTGCTTTATCCATAATGGCTTCAAAAATCTCCAGCCGCTTTTTCGCTGTTTTGGGAATGCCCGAATCATCGCAGAGCAGCGCCGTGCATTCCCATTTTGTATCCGCAATGGCCGGGAAAATAATGTCAATCTTATCCCCTTCAAGGGACACCGAATTAACCAGCCCCGCGCTGTTGCAGTGCGGCAGCATTTCTCTGAGGACCTCCGGTGACGGGCTGTCCACAGCCAGCGGCGTATCCGTCACTTCCTGAACTGTCTCGATCATCCATTTCAGGGTTTCTGCCTCGCGCTTTTCTGGCACCGACGCACAGACGTCAATAAAATCAGCGCCGGCAGCGCTTTGCTTTTCAGCCAACTCCTGCAAAAATGCTGTATCTCTTTCCTCTATAGCCTTTGCCACAGATGGGATTGAGCCATTTATTTTTTCTCCGATAATAATCATGGGCTTTCCTCTTTAATATTCATTCCAGTTCAATGCCACGTCATACATGGCGTCAATGTTTTCAAGGGGCGTATCCTGCTGGATACGGTGGCTTGGACTGAAGAAATAACCGCCATCCCTTCCCAGTACAGCAAGGGTTTCCTTTGTAAGCTCACGGATCGCATCAGGCTTGAGGTTCGGCAGATCCTGTTGGGTGTCCATACCGCCGTGAAAGGTGAGCCTATCCCCGAATTTCTCCTTGAGTATATGAATGTCCATATTTTTGGCTGAGGTCTGGATAGGGTCAAGGACCCTGACGCCAGCGTCGATGAAATCTGGGATCAAGGGCATAACAGAACCGCAGGTATGGTAGATCAGTGTCGCGTTGTGGCTGTCCGCCATATCGCACAGCTCCTTGAGCCCGGGCGCAAAGTAGGTCATAAAGACATCCCGGTTGATCATCAGGCTGTTTTGAGTGCCCATGTCATCCTTATAAAAGATAAAATCCATTTTCCCCTTGGCCGCGGTGAGCAGCCGGTCATAATAGCCCACCCAGAAGTCTGTAACGCGGCGGACTGCCTCCTGCATCATTTCCTCCTCAGACATAAGCAGGATCATAGCATTTTCCATGCCAAAAAGGTAAGTCAGCTGATGGAAAACTCCGTGGTAGCCCTCACAGTGGATACCGGGGCCGCAGACCGCATAACCCTCGTACTGGTCACACATCCTTTCCACAACCGAATAGTCATAGGCGTCAGGCGTCGGCCATTTATAGTCCCGAACCTTGTCCATATCGTCATCGTCCTCCACATCACCCAGAGGATTAAGGTCTACGTATAAATCACGGCTGTGGCCAGTGATGCGTTCCCTCCGGCGAACTCCCCATTCGTCATAAAACGTACCGTCTGCGGATTTTTTAAAGGCCGGGCCTGTATAAGGCGGAATCACCTCCCTGAAATCCACCTGATAGTATTCCAGCAGCTCGTCATAGGTTTTTCCATAGTATCTCCCTAAGTTTTTTGCCACAATATCTGTCGACCGGAAATTGATTGGCGCCCGGTCCGGCCGTTCATGGTGCAGCGCCATTTGCACACGCTCTCTAGAATTCACAATACACACTCCTATTTGGTAAAATTATATTTGAATAACAGCTGATGATGGTCGTCCATTTCCCTTTTCAGATTTTCGTACACGCGCTGCCAGATGCCGAAGAAATCCTGGTACATCTCATGGTTCTTCATATCCGGTTCAATGGTTTCGGTCACCTTGACAATATCCCTGGACATGGCAATTATGCTGTCGCAAAGCCCCGCGCCCTTGGCTGCCAGTATCGCATCGCCCAGCGGCGCTGCCTCATCCACATTGGTGGTGCTTAGCGGAATGCCTGTGACATCCGCGGTAATACGGTTCCAGAATCTGCTCTTGGTGGGGCCGCCGTTCAGGGTCAGTCCGTCAATCTTCGCGCCGGAGGCCTGGGCTATCTTGATGTTAGAGTACAGGTCAAAGGCTACGCCCTCCATAAGCGCACGAATCATATCTTCACGGCTGGTACTCAGGGTTACGCCGAAGAATACCCCCTTTGAATTAGGGTTCCAGTGAGGTGAAAGCGTGTTCCCGAGATAAGGCAGGTATAAAAGTCCGCCGGCGCCCGGCTTAGTCTGGGCTGCCGCCTCGGCGTCATAGAGACTGAAAACATTCTGCCCGGTCGATTTCGCAATGATCTGCTCGTGACCGCCGAAGGTGCCGTTAAACCAGTTAAGCGAAGCGCCGGTAAAGGCCATGGGCGCATCGAACATGGTCAGCCCTGGAATGACATGAGGCCACTTGAGAATCCGGAATTCTTCCTTGCGCTCCGGTGTCGGAATCATGATCCCCAGGTTGGAGCCTGTGCCCATGGAGTAATACGCCTGATAAGCCTTGGTAACGCCGCAGCCCAGAGCCGCTGAGCTGATGTCTGTGCCGCCGGCCACTACGATGGTGCCCTTCTTCAAACCCGTTTCGGCAGCGGCTTCGTCATCCACAGTGCCGACCACCTCGTCACAGTCATAGATCTTTGGATATTTATCAATGGGCACACCGATTTTTTCTGCCAGCTCCGCGTTCCATTCGCCTTTCTGGTAATCGAAGGGATAAAACAAACCGGCGTCCCCCTTGTTGATGGTAAATTCCTTACAGAGCCGGTAGGTGCAGTAGCCTGCGGGCGATAAGAGCTTATAGGTCTTGTTAAAAAGCCCCGGCTCATGTTTTTTCATCCATAACGCCTTTGGCTCAATAAACCAGCAGGCAATGCGGTTACCGTTGTTGTAGTTGATAACCTCCTCGCCCACACGCTCACGGATTTCATTACATTCCTCCTCGGCCCGGGCGTCCATCCAGATCATCCCCGGGCGCACCGGGTGGCCGCCTTTATCAATGGGCAGCATTACCCCTACCAGCCCTGAAAGAGCAACACCCGCAATGTTTTCCGCATCAATGCCGCAATCCAGACACTGGCGGATGGCTGATTTTACAGCAGACCAGTAGCTGTCGCCCTCCTGCTCGGCGTAGCCTGGCTTTGAGAGCAGAAGCGGATGCGTCTGGAATCCCTTTGCCACGATCTGGTTGGTTCGGGTGTCCAGTACCCGCGCTTTTACACTTGATGTACCGATATCAATTCCTAATGTTAAATAGCCCTTCATTTTTAAATCCCCTTATGTTTTTTAATACTACATCTTCTTTGATACTTTTTGAAACATTCTGATCAGTTTGTTCATTTAGACATGTTTTTCAACATCTTATGATCACATTTTAGTTTATTTTGACATGATTGTCAATATATTTTTTCAAATAATTTCATTTTTACGATGTTATTTGAAATATTTAGATTCATTTTTGACATGTTTTGACATTTTTATAAAAACAAAAACCGCTGCGGAGCTTTACTCCGTCAGCGGTTCGTAATGACTTCAACCTGCATTTCATCAAATGCCTTTTTATATTCCTCCGGATAACCGGTCGTGGTGATAATATGCCCAACAGCGTCAAATTCACATATCTTGCGAAACGCGCGCTTGCCGAATTTGGTTTCATCGGCCAGTACATAGGTTTTATCCGAAAATTTCAAGAGCATGGTGTATATCTCGGCAAGGTAGTTATTGTTGATGGTATAGCCAAAATCCTCCGACACGCCATTGACCGTTATGAAGGATTTCTCAATATAAATATTTTTAAGGGTTTCCTGCGCAAAGGAGCCTGAGGTAAAATACTTTTTACTCTCGATTTCCACATCGCCGCCCAGAAAAATCAGACGGATATTAGGCTTTGGCGCCAGCTCCATAACCACGTTAAAGCTGTGCGTTACCACCGTAATGTTTTCAGCTGTAATAAATTTGCTCATCTGCCAGCAGCTGTTCCCAGCGCCGATAAATATAATATCGCCTGACTGCACCAGTCCCGCTGCCGCGTAGCCCACCTCGGTTTTCAGCCCGATCAGGTCATCGGCATTTTCATAGAACACCTGGTTGATCTGAGTATCGCTGAGCACCATACCGCCGCGCTTTTTCTCGAGGAATCCCTCCTTCGCAAGCTTATCAACATCCCGCCGGACCGTTGAGAGGCTGGCCGGCACTGCCTCACACAGGGTCTTGTAGTCTGCGCTCCGGTGCTCCAGCAAATATTTTTTTATTTTGTCAATTCTCTGCTCTTCAAACATGGGTTACCACCTGTCTGTTATAGTAAATTCATTCTAGCATTTTTTTGAAGGTAAGACAAGGGGAGGAATCATTTTAATCGCCTGTCTGAAACCGCCTCGTTGACACTAAAACGAAGAAAGGCTATAATCATCTTGATTACACCTGTAAGATCAGGAGGACTAGAATGACCGAAAAACTTCCCCAAATATCCGAAGCCGAGTTCGAGGTGATGCAGATCATCTGGGATAAAGCGCCCATCAACACTAACCAGATCGTCGGTCTGCTCATCGGTGTCATCTCCAGTATCAAAAAGCTCCTCGGCGACAGGCTGACCCGCAGGTACCATTATTTCATCTGGTTCGTCCTGTTAATCTCCCTGTGCGTTGTGCTCCTGCCCGATTCTTTATTTAAAGCCGTTGGTTTTTCGATCTTTCAGCACTGCAAGCAGTGCCGGAGGTACAAAAAAGCAGTTCCAGGAACGTATACGGTAGTATATGAGATAAAGCGACATAAAATACGTTTTTCACTACACCTATTTGACTGAGTTATTCTTAATTATTTTTTTTAGCTCTTCAATTGATAAAACCGAATCTCTTTTTCTATGTATCATTCTATGACAATTTGGACAGACACATACTAAATCCGTTTCAGGATTGATCACTTCTTCACTTTTCATATTGGATAAAGGCTTAATATGATGCACCTCAATAAAATCCTTTCCGTATTCTCCGTATTTTTCTTCAAAATCAAATCCACAAATCATACATTTTGTTCCATGTAAAACAATAGCTTTTTCTCTGTTTTTCTTATTTCGTTCGTATTTTGTAGTATAAATAAGCTTTTTCTTACCCTCCTTATCATATATTTCACTTCTAAAATTCCCATTTCCATCATAATTTACTTTTTCCAAGTCAATCATTTCAATCTCATACAACATAGAGCTTAACTTTTTAAACTTTAATGACGGATAATTCATTCCATGATGATATATGCTATGAAACTTTTTAGAAAGATCTGCCATCCAAAAAAGTCTGGTGCGCGCTGTTTTCATCGACTCCTTACTAATCCGAGCTTTGTACTTTTTATTTTCATATAACAGCTCAATATTTACTTTCTCACCTAGATTCAAAGCATCTATACCAAAAAACCATCTAATTCCAATAGGTACTGCAGTTCCACTGCTGACAAAAACAGATTTATCACATTTTTTTATTGCTATATTATCGCTGTAAGCTTCCCAAGAATAAAATTTCCCTAGCCTTTTCACAAAAATATCCTTTCATTTATATCCTTTATTCTAAGTAAAATCTAATTTAAAAAATCTTACTACTTTTAGATATTTTCATAATTATTAATCTTGATTTTTCACTATTAGTTTAACAAAAATAGCTCCTCAGAAACAATAGGTTCTCGAAGAGCTATTTTACTTTAAAGTCTATTCTTTTCTATTCCCACTCAATCGTAGCACAAGGCTTAGGACTCAAATCGTAGCACACGCGGTTCACGTTCTTTACTTCGTTCAAAATCCGGTGGGTAATTTTCTGGAGGACGGGCCAGTCGATTTCTTCGATGGTGGCGGTCATGGCATCAACAGTGTTGATGGCGCGGAGGATGACGGGGTATTCGAAGCTTCTGGCGTTATCGCGGACGCCGACGGATTTAAAGTCTGGGACAACGGTAAAGTACTGCCATACCTTTTTATCCAGTCCGGCCGCTGCAAATTCTTCTCTCAGGATGGCGTCGGATTCTCTGACGGCTTCGAGGCGGTCACGGGTAATGGCACCAAGGCAGCGTACGCCAAGGCCCGGGCCCGGGAAGGGCTGGCGGTAAACCATATCGTCTGGCAGACCAAGCTCTGTGCCGCAGGCGCGGACTTCGTCCTTGAACAGCTGGCGGACAGGTTCGACCAGCTCAAACTGTAAATCCTCGGGCAGGCCGCCGACATTGTGGTGGGATTTAACCATTTTGGCGGTTTTGGTGCCGCTTTCCACGATATCCGGGTAGATGGTTCCCTGTCCCAGGAAGTCAATGCCCTCCAGTTTACGGGCTTCTTCTTCAAAGACGCGGATAAATTCTGCGCCGATGATCTTGCGTTTTTCTTCAGGGTCAGCCACACCGGCCAGCTTGGTTAAAAAGCGTTCAGTGGCATCCACATAGACGAGGTTGGCGTCCAGCTGGTTTTTAAAAACCTCGACCACGCTTTCAGATTCGCCTTTACGCATGAGGCCGTGATTGACGTGGACACAGACAAGCTGTTTTCCGATGGCTTTGATGAGAAGGGCGGCTACAACGGAGCTGTCCACACCGCCGGACAGGGCCAGCAGAACCTTGCGGTCACCTACCTGGCGTTTAATAAGCTCAACCTGGTCGGCGATAAAGTTTTTCATATTCCAGTTCTTTTCTGCTTTGCACTGTACCAGCACAAATTCTTCCAGGCTTCCCTTTAGTTCTGCTTCATCCTCAGGCCATTTTTCCAGTGTGTCCGCGCATTTGGCCGGGGCATGGTCTACTGCCAGCACCGGACATCCTGCTTCGTAAACCCACGGGCCCACATCTATTTTTTCACCGTCTACCACGTTATTCGGGCCGCCGTTTACGATAATCCCTTTGACATTTGGCAGGGCTTCCAGTTCTGCCTTTGTAATATCGTGAGGGTAAATTTCACTGTATACGCCCAGGCTGCGGATCGCTCTGGCCAAGGTTGTGTTTTCGGTATTTCCCAAGTCTAAAATGACAATCATGTCTTGTTTCATCTTCCACTCTCCTCAATAAAATTTTAAGATAGTTCGTGTTCTTATTTTATCATAGGAGAATGGATGCCCGCAAGCACAACGGCCATATGCCACCAGCCTATTTTTTACGTCTTCTGAGGTACAGAGCCGCGATCAGGACAGCCACCACCACAAACACACCTACAAGGATAAAGGTCGTTGTCTGGTGGGACCCTTCAATTCCCGTCTGTGTATTTTTACCCATTTCGGACGCTCTGGCCGTATCTGCTCCCGATTCCTGAATATTCTGATCCGGTTCTCCCGTACCCTCATTGGGCTGTGGATCAACCTCTGGTGTTACGGGTTCTTCGGACAAATCACTGGTAAATGCCTTGATCATGGCATTGCCGTAGTTTCGGGTGGCCGTTTCACCATATAGCTCAATGGTCTCATCGGGCAGGGCCTTGACATCCTGCCAGCCTTCACCGGCTTTTTTGATAAAGCTCTGCCCGGCGTCTGCCTGCGCAATACAGCGAAAGGTTCCCTCCATACCATAGAAATCATACGCGCCGGTTCCAGTCTCGATGGGCCAGTAATACCCGTCACTGCCTGAAATTTCCTGGATAACAGCAAAGGTCTCGCCCGCCTCCAATGGGACGGCCTGCTCCAGAGAAAGAGTATGGTAGCCGCCGTATTTTACAGTCTCTGTCTGATCCGCTGCCAGTGTTCCGCTCTCTGGATCATTTTTATCCTTTAAATTCTGATAAACACGGGTATGAACCGTTGATCCTGGGGTAATGGTAACCGCGGAGACAGCCTTCAGGCTTTCGTTTCCAGCGGCTGTAAACACATTGGCGGCCTCAGCAGACTGCTCCTGAAGCCCCATCGGCGCATAGGATTTTAGCCCCAGAAAATCATACTGATAATTATGGTCATAGGAAAACTGCCCATCCCCATCCGGGATATCCACCTGATAAGAGGCAAAGGACTGTACGCTCCGGTCATAGTAAGACAGATAAAAGTACCCGTCGTTACCCCAGCCGCTGCCCCAGCTGTTCTTGACGATCCAAGCGCCGTCGCCCTCCGGGGCTTCGGCAAAATTACCGGCTGAATAGCCATCATCCCAGCCCACAATGGACACGAGGTGGTTGGGCGCCGCATAGGTTTTATTAAACTCGGCGGCATCCTTCTTTCCGGCGCCGTCTGTGCTGTCTGCTGCTTCCTGAGGGGTGCTCTGGCCTGCGGCAAAGTATACCTGGACCTCTCCGTTTTTCATCAAACTTTCCTTAATGGCCTTCTCCGCGTTTTTATCATAGACAAAGCTTTGTTTTTCAGTATCTGTAAAGGTGGCTGTCCCAGGCAGAAAGTCGGCGTTCTGAAGGTGTACGGCCGCGTTAAAAAATTTATCCTCGGCGACTTCCCAGTTCATTTCCTTGGGATTTTCAGTCGGATGCCACTCGTAGGGAGTCCCTTCATAGGGCACATCGGCCTCGGTGTCAACGCCGCACCAGGTAATCAGAGTACCAGTCAGCAGCTCCCGGGTGCCGCCAAGATCCATAAAAAGGCCTTTGACAGAGGCGGTTCCCTCGGCACGGTTATTTACACCGGCAGCATCTGCCAGGCGATAAGCGAAATACGATAAATGCCGTTCGGAATAATCCGGCTCAGCGGCTGTCTGTACCCCTTTATTCTTCTGCTGTGTCAGCACGTTGGACTCAATGGCAGATATCCCGCTGAAAGCCCAGCAGGAGGACCAGGGATTTTGATTTTTCACGCTGGTGCTCCGGCCAAGGGTGCGCAGATCGTAAGCTGCGGACAAAGGCTCATCGTACCTTTCCGAATGCTTGAGATTATAATATGACTGGTCAAGGCCTGGCTGCGCGCTCTCCTGCCCATCCGCATGCACAGGAGACATCAGGCCAGAGGCCATTATGAGCACTGCCGCCAAAATACCCGCTGTCCGGTTAAGGCTGCTTTTCTTTCTGATTTTCATGTTCTCATCCTCCGCTTATTTTTGATTTAATCATACTGTATTTTTTATTCATGGTCAAATTGATTTAAGGCTGACTTTTATAGTATTTTTAATTAAAATACGTTACAATAATAATATACGCACGTATAACAATGCATTTTTGAAAGGAGAGTATCATGCTGAACATTGAAAAAATTCAAAAAGAAGTGGCACCTATTGCCCAAAAATATGGAATTCCCCGGGTATATCTTTTTGGCTCTTATGCACGAGGTGAAGAAAAAGCAGATAGTGACATTGATTTAAAGGTCGATATTCAAGGCACAAAAATTGGTCTTTTTGAACTCTCCGGTCTTCGTCTGGATTTAAAAAACCGGCTTGGTGTTTCTGTCGATGTTGTAACCGAGGGCGGACTGTATGAAAATGTAAAAAATGAAATTTCAAAAGACCAGGTATTAATCTATGAGCATAAAAAATAGAAACATCGACATTGTTGATCATATTTTAAATTACTGCTACCAGATTGACGAAACACTCCAACGCTTTGGCAACAATTTTGACAACTTTCAGGCAGATAAAATATATCAAAATGCTGTTTGTATGTGTATTCTTCAAATCGGAGAACTCAGTAAATATTTAACAGATGATTTTAAAAACCTGTATTCAGAAATCCCTTGGAAACAGATCCGGGGTATCCGTAACATCTTTGCCCATGATTATGGCAGCATTGACGTCCTTACTATTTGGAATACAATAAATTACAATATACCTGAACTAAAAGATTTTTGCGAAAATATTCTGGCACAAAACAAATCTTTAAATCAGGAAGCCTTACATGATCCAGATATCTCCGATGATAATTTTTAAACTAGAAAATTCCCAGGGCATTAATGCCCTGGGGATTCTTAATGCCATATCTCCACATGGTCAAACGCCTGCCCCGGGTACTCGATGACGCCGAGGCCCAGGGTTCTGGCGACGCGGGCAACCTCGGTGTAGGGGATACCAGGGCAGTACAGATCGGCGGCGTGGCCGAAGCAGTGCCAGGAATTGGGGATACCGCCCACCTCGGCATTGCGCTGATCGCAGCGCACCCCAGAGGTGATGATCACCGGGCGGTCAAGGGCGCAGCGCAGTGCCTCAATTTTTTCCAGAAGCTCTGGCGCCATCTCCGCAGGCCAGCCGTCGCAGTAGCCGTCACAATCACAGGCATACTCCTCCATCAAAAAGTGGGCAGTGGCCCAGGGGCCGTCTGTTATAATGGGGTCCGGCGGCAGGGGATGCTCAATGACAAGCCGCTCCTCCGGGGCAGCCTCTGTATTCGCCGGGCTTTCCGCCTCCGACACAGGCACCGTCTCTGCTGTTTCCACGGCTTCCGGGCTCTGTGTTTCGGCCAGGGCTTTTTCCGGCGCGTTTATCCGGGCTGCAAAAACCAGCCCGGTAACCGACCAGACCGCTGCCAGGCAAAAGGCCAGGGGCTTTTTAAAGCGCCCCGGCCCACTGCGCTTCGGTGTTTTTATAATTCCACCTTGCGCACGGTTTTGTCCACATACTGGTACCCGGCCAGCTTTTCCAGTCCCACGCCCGAGGGCTGGAAAATATTCTGGGTGATAATGGTCTGGGCCGAGGCCTCAATCTGCTCCTGGGTCAAATCCTCCAGATAATCTGGAAGGCTCAGGGTCATGCTGTCGCCGTTCTTCATCAGAAAATCCAGCTCCAGCGCTTTGGTAGTTGTTGTCTCCATTTACATTTCCTCCTTTATGCTGTTTCAATATTCTGGTAAGTCATAACGTTGTTGCTGTCTGTTACAATGGGTGTTATCAGCTTGCCGATGGCCTTTCCGGTGAGCACTACCGCTTCCGAAGTGACAACACTCTCATCCAGACCGAGATCTGCGTAGGTGCGAGTTTTCTTTTTAATTTTCCCGTCAACCTCCCCATAATTCAAAATAAGCTGCAAAATATTTTTCAGCTTCACACGCTCATATGCCATTTTTCAACCTCCAATTTATTTTTTAAGGCTTCAGCGGCAGCGCTGCCTTTTTCATAAACGGTGGTCTTTCATCAACCTTTTCTGCTTCGCTAGTGGCCGGCCATAGCGCACCTCCTTTTGTTTTCCGGCAGGACTGCCGCTGTTTTTGCCTTATACCTGTAAATTGTCTCTGGGTACTGCTTTGACCAGAGTCTTTTTTATTTTTTTACAGCTGGCCTTTCAGTCTTTTAAGAATACGGCTGTGGCGGTACTGAAGCGTGCTGTAGCCAACCCCCAGGCTCTGGGAGGTCCCCCTGATGGACTGGTTTTTCCCATAGACTGCTTTTAAAAGCGCCCGCTCCTCTGGCGTCAGCTCCTTGAGCGCTGCTGTCAGGCGCTCAAGCTCCTCCCTGTGGATATAGCCGCTCTCAATATCAGCGCCGGGGTCTTCCAACAAACTGATGAACGTTTCACCGTCCTCATTCCCTGCTTTGGCATCTGCCGGTACATCGCGCGCCAGGCGGCGCAGGCATTTGCGCCGGCGGTTCTGCCCCTTCTGGTACACATAGGGCTTGATAAAAGCCGCGAAGCCCGTTCCGGCAGCCGTGTCAAAAGCCTGTATTCCCTCAAGAAAGGCCAGCCGGGCGTCCTGCAGGCTGTCCTCAAAGCTGTAATTTTCTGTCTTTCCAAATCCTGCCGCCGACAGCATCAGCGGGCGAAAGCAGCGCTCCAAAAGCGCGGCTGCGGACGTATCCCCCTGCTGTGCCTTTAAAGCCAGGGCGTCGATCTCTTTATAATCCATTTTAACCTCCTCAGTTATCCTCATACACATCTGTAACCTCAAGGACCATTTCCGGAAAACGGTCCTCCACCGCGCCGCTGTACTCATAAAACAAATCCTCGGCCTCCTCAGGGCTTCTGGCACAGAAGCCCACGCGCACCCGGCACTCCGCTTCTACCAGGTATGCCCGGCGGCGGTTGAGAATACCGGGGCCTTTTCCATATCGGTTCATATTGTCACCTCTTTTCCTTCTGTTTTCTTTCCCGCGCTGCCCACATGGCGTTAAAGCACGCCACCTCATCCTCCGGATACAGCGACACAATGGCAGCCTTTTCGGCCTCAGTGAGTTGAGGCAGCAGATTGAAGCCGTTGGAAGCAGGCAGCGCCTCAGGAACAGAACCATACGGATAACAGGGTTTACTGTTTACATCATTTATGAACGGTGCAGCCGGGTGTGCGCCCCGGGTGACGCCCTGCGTCCACACCAGGCGTTTCTGTCCGGTATCCATCACGCTGATCTCTGTCTCGCACAGCCCGGTATCAAAGGGCTTTATCCGGTAATCCCCGGCGTGCTGGCTCACGTGAGGTGTATAGTCGATGCGCCCGTGACGGATCAGGTGCTTTCTCTGGGCATTGACCTGAAAGCGGCTGGTCAGCCCCAGAAACCGGCAGACATCACTGTTGGGTGCCTTGAAAACCACCGGCCAGTACCACCTCCCGTCCTCACTGCGGACAGCCGCCTTATTGTTGAAAAACATGAGCAGGTGCCAGAAGGACTGGAGCAGCGGGCCCAGCCTGTCCACCTCCAGCCATCGGTAAAAGGCCAGCAGCTCAGTCAGGTAGTTCACCGTGCCCCGCCTTTCCTGCCCATTGGCGGCAGCCCGGCGTCTCCCCGGCCCACAGCGCCGCCCAAAATACCCGACAGGCAGTCCAGACACTGGGCTTCAACGCGCTCGTAACCCTGGGCCTCCTCCTTTCTTTTCAGGCTTTCCTGCACCTTTTTGCCATAAAGCTGCAGCGATACCTCATATTGCTCCAGCAGCACCGCGATACGTCTTTTCATGGTCTCAAGATTTTCCGCCTGCTCACAGACGCCCATTGACTGAAAAGCCCTCAGACCGTCGTTCATAATGATGGCGTCCTGGTTTTTACAGCAGCCCTCGCAAAAGGCCTGGTAAAAGGTCATGGGCACCTCTCGCCCCAGCTCCAGGGCGCATTGAACACACCCCAGCTGTTTGCTCATGGTCAGTTGGCCAAGCCGGTTTCTTTTGGTTTCATTCATCTTGTAATCCTCCTGTAAAATAGATTGGTTTGATTTCAGCGGTGCACTTTTTTTCTTGCTCCTGCTGATGGTTCTATCTTACAGGAATTTGTGGTTTTAACGGATGCAAGAACGTGTTTTTATTATTATAAATCAAAAATTATTTTTATTCTCTGCCGCCAGCGGTACACGGTGCTCAGCTCTCCGTAAAAAGGCATGGTGAGCACCGGGCGGCCCCGGCGGGGCTTTAGGGGCTTTTCGTCCAGTTCATCGTTTTCAAACACATGTAAAAGGGTATGGGCAACGGTAAACAGGGTATGGCGCAGCCAGCGCCCCGCGAAAACGGGCAGCACACGCTGGCGTCTGGCGCAGTGCCTGCACTCACAGCTGCATACCCACAGCACGTACAGATTGCCCTCGGCGTCCTCCACCTCCTTGGACAGGCCGTTGACTACATGGTTTCTGCCGTTTCTTTTCACCAGGCGCAGGGTTTTCTTTTTGAGCGCGCGCTGGCAGTAGCGGCAGACGTGATGGCTGTGGCCGTGGTAGATGAGCTCTGTAAAATGTGTTCTGCCATCCTTGGCCACGTAGCCGGTATCCACGGCCTCAAAGAGCTCGTAGTGTTTTTTGAGATAGGTCTCCAGATCCATTTCCAGTGCTTCTAACAGTTCTTTTAAACGTTTTGCCAGTGCCATTTTTTCTCCTCTTTTTATGTTCTTATATGCAAAAAACCCTGATGACCACATACACGTGTGTGTACGCGGCCTTCAGGGTTTTGATGGGTGACAGCCAGTGTCCCATTTCCTCTTCTTCCTATAACGCTTTTATGCTCCTGCGATCATGACGCCCACCCCCAAAAGGATGAGCAGGACGTCCAGCAGAAATGTGAGCATTGAAAACTTCTTAAACGCCCTTTTACAGTATAATTTATGAACCATTAACAGCCCGGCGGACACCAGCTCCGCCGCGCAAACCAGCCCGAGGTACAGATTGAGCACCGCGCTGCTGGATTCGATCACAAAGGATAACGGATAGGTGATGAAAAACGCGCCGCAAAAGCTAAAGACCAGGATATAAAACGCGGTCCATTCCAGGCTTGGGCCCTTTTTTTCTGCTGTTTTATATTGGGCATTGATCCGGACCAGCCTTTCTTCTGATATTCTTGCAATCTCAGAATCCGGGGCTTTTTTCAGCAGTCTTTTATAAAGATGCCGGGCTTTTTTATAGTCTCCATGGCGCTCCAGCCTTTGGGCATTTTCAAGGATATCTTCCAGTTGAAACATGTTTCCCTCCTTAATTTTAGAAATGAATATTAATATCTGCAGCGTATTGCGCAATTTTTTGTGCGTCTATAATATTAAGCTTCTGATCAAAATTGACGTCTCCTGATATTTTTTCTGTATTAGGTATAACAGCACCAGATGCTACCATGTTAGCGATTCGCTGAGCGTCAATGATATTAATTTTTTCATCATTTGTAATATCCCCAAGCTTCCTGCATTTTGCACTAATTTTCAAAACGCTATCTTGGTCATTTATCGTGTATACGCCCTCATAAACTTTTTCATTTTCAAGCTTCTTTAACGGAACTGCTTTCCCATTAACAGACATCTCATAAGGCACATAGACTACGCGCCTATCAGGTATACTAAATTGATAGCTCAGGGTATCTCCTTTCTGAAGCAATGCACCAGTTTGAATGGGTTGATTGTTCTGGAAAATATCTATCGTTATGTTTTCCGCCGCTTCTTGGCTCAACCCCGTTTCTATCTCAGGAAGAATAATACGTTCCAACTCATTAATCACTAAATTAGCGGTTAAGGCTTTAGGTTCAGTTATATGGTTAGCATCGGTCAAAAACTTTGCCTCAACAAGATAGTGACCTTTATTTTTAGGTGGTATAGCCTGCGAAATGGATTCGCCTCGTTTTAAATAGCTGTACTCTACGCTAACTTCTCTGGGAAGGGTTCCCTGTATCGACATTGTTTGGGGTGTTCCATCTTCAAAGGTCGTTTTGTCCTCAAAGCTAATCCCTGAAAGCTCAATGACCTTTGGAAAAATCGTCGCCGTTACTCCGCTAGTATCTAAATCATAGTTTTCAGCATCCATTCCTGTCAGTCCAAGTCCATTGATGCGAACCGGTTTATCAACACCAGCACTCTCATCTATAAACTGCAGCTTCGCAATTCCCGAAAGCTGTACGGCTGTTCCTGCGGTCAGTTCTTCTAAGTTAATATACGGATAAGCTGCCAGCTCAGCGTCTTTATTGCCATCATACGTTTTATCCTTAACATTAATGATTGGTTTGATAAGAATTTTATTAGTTAACTCGACATTTACCCGTACGCCTACATTCTGTATACTCGCCCACGCAGGCACCTCTGCAACACCTTCAAAAACATAGGGCTTTTCTAAAACTGTTTTTCCAAAATCTTTTGGGATTTCAGTTGTCCATCGTATCCCCACGTTCTTTTCATTTCCAACAACATTTATCCCCTCTGGATAAATCATTCGGACATTTTCAGGCAAACCCAGTGCCCTATAATTATCATAACCATTTTCATGAATGGTTTTAATAACATCTTGTAATGGACTTAATTCAATGGCCACAGGTTTTACCGTAATTGTCTGTTCAAGTACGCTTTCTTTAAATTTTATTTGATAGGTATACTCGCCTCCTTTTGGCTGGTGAGCCGTTTCAGCAACCCACCGCAGCCCCATCTCTTCTGCGCTCCCTATTTCTACTTTATCGTCAACGTACACACCTTTTACCAGTGCATTCATATTAACATACGCATTGAGGGCATCTGCCGATTTGTTCGCAACATTATTGGCATAAACTTCAAGTGTTTTTCCTGCATCGACCAACTCCACCTCTTTCAGTATATTCTTTATGGTTAACTGCACTTGTGCCACACGCTTGTTGCTGCTGGCTATACCTGGCTCTTTTGGCATAGCCGTAATCTTTAGATTCATTGTTCCAGCTTGCATTGGAGTTCCTGTAATTTCGCCATTATCGCTAAACTGCAGTCCTTTAGGCAATGGTGTTTCTTCGTCTAACACATAATTAAAGCGTTCATTTCCTTTGCTTATGCTTCCTTTATACGCCTGACCAATGAAGCCTTCATCAAGTGTGGGCTCATATGAAAAGGGCATTACTATTACAGGATCACTTTCAAGACTCCAGAATTCCTCTGATTCCTCAATAAATGCTGTGAAATCATAAATTTTTTCACCAGTAAGCCCTTGAAACACATACTCGTCTTGGCCTTCAACATAAGCCTGACGTTCTCCAACCTGATTTTTGGTTCCATGCTCATAAGCTACCAAAAAGATATTCGTTGTACCGTCTATGTTATTCAAAGACAGTGACACCTGATTTTCTGTAAAACGCTTTAATTCAATATTGCCAAGACTCTGCGTTTCTCTTTCCATTTTTAAAGGAATAACAGGATCTTCAAAAGTAAAGCCTTGGTTGTAAATAAGCCTTACGCCTTGGTTCATGTAATTTTGCGTTACGCCATCTATTTTAGTTGTAACTGGCTGTTCGTCATTCATCTCCTTTGTCCATATGGTTATCTTTCCGCCAGTTGCGCGCAAATCTTTTTTAAAGACCTTATCGCCAATTCCTATCTCTTTAATGTCAAAGCTTTCATTTTTATCACCAAAGATGAGGGAAGCAGGATAAACGTTCTGGTTTTCACTATTTTTTGCTGTTACAGACATCTTTTCATTCACGACTTCAAATAAGCCATCGTCAATCACAATATCAATTGTATTGTTTTCTAAAGCGCCAACATCCTGAATTGTTGGATCTACCGACTTCGTTTCTGCCCGTAAATTTCCGCCTGTACTCTTAAATTTAAACGTATTGTTGCTGGCGGCATCAATGTTTAAATCCATATTGTTCTTATTTTTATCCGATACGCCGACAGCAGGCGAAGACGCTGTAAAATTCCCAACATCTTGCGAAGTTGTATTGACAATACCACCTGAAAGGTTCATTTCAAAAACTGTATCTTTTGAAAACATCCCTATCCCTATTGGTGAAGCGCTGCCGGTTTTGTCTGCTCCTGTATTTTTTACGGTTACCTTACCCTGGCTCATATTGACAAAAACCTTTTTAAAAGGCATATTATTTCCTGATCCAATACCAATCACAGGTGCCTGTCCGCTGGTTTCCCCGGTGATCTCTCCACCATGAATGTTAAGCTCGACGGTTTCCTGTCCAAAACCTGCTGTGTTGCCGGTTGTCTCTCTGCCAAACCAGCAGCCTGCCGTACCAATACCAGCACCGCCATAGGCAGATTTAACATCTAAACTTACTTTTGAATCTTCAGGAATATTGCAAATGACATGCTGATTTCCCGCATTTCCATAGCCTGTTCCAATGGCGGCTCCCGAACGAATGCTTTCTCCTCCAGACAGATTATCCTCAGATTCTGTCCGAGCATTAACCACGCCTCCGTTTAAATTAACGGTTACACTGCTGTCGTCACCAGTCTGTCCTGAACCCGGAGTCCCAATGGCTGCTCCCAGTCCTTTGCTTACCGCATCAACGTTTCCTCCATTGATATTAAGCACAAGGGTGGAATTCTTTGTTGCACCAATCGCTGGAGCGTTGTCCTTTGAGGTAGCTGTAAGCGCTCCTGAATCCATATTCAGTGTTGCTGTCGCTTTAAGGCCAGATGGTTGGTTAATGCCAATAAGCGCTTTTTGATAAGCTGCATTTTTCAGTTCTGTTCCCTGCGCCAGTATGACTTTGCCTTCTGTTTCTTCAAAATTCTTAATTTTAATGGTAGATCCGTTGCCTAGTTCAATGGCGCCAACTTCAGCATTGACTTGTTCAATCTTGTTTTCGCCTCTCACCAATACAGTTAAATCAGCATTATTCCCTACTTTAATAGCCGAAGCAAGGTTTGTCCTCTGATTAATGTTATCCAGAATAAGCGTAGCTTTTACATTATCTCCCATTGTAATACCATAAGTCGTTTGTTCATTTGGATTTGACTGGTATATGCGTACCATGTCTCCCTGATTGATCCTTACGTCACCCTTGCTTAAATCGAATGTTTTATCCTGACTTCCCAGAATATAATTTGCATTCAATCGTTCCGGAGAAAAGACTGCATCATATCTTCCTCTGATATTTGAATCATCCGTTGTAATCGAAAAGGCTCCGTTATTAATCTGCGCTGCAATATTGGTTTCACCATCAACCGTCCAGACATTGGTCGCGATTCCACGGTGTCTCAATGCATACATCTGCTCTTTATTGACATTTCCATAATTGGGATCGAAGGCAGAACCCAGCTTTCCCACTGATTTCATAACCTGGTAAACCGCTTCACTGGTACTGCTTCCAGAGTGTGATGAAAGATAACCTAAACCAATACCAGGCATTGTTTTTCCCATAGTACTTATCTGGTTTGCGTTAAAACTAATCACAACAATCCGATCAGCCACGCCTTTCTCCTCAGCCAGATCTTTAATCATTTGGGTTACTTCTGGCTTGGATGTCTTAATCTCAACTACCAAGACCATTTCTGGGAATTCATTGACCATCGTGTCAAAAAGTTCATCTAAAGTTGCAAACTTACTGTTTCCATATTGTCCTGTTTGCTTTAAGGTATAAGACTTTAGCTGATTCAATGTCATCGACTCAACGCTCCCTTTTGCAGAAGAATTGGTTGTATAACCACTTATATCCCCATTATGATTTACAATTAATTGTTTGTCGCTTGTTATGTACACATCACACTCGACGGCCTCTGCGCCAGCCCAGCCCGCTTCTCTCAAAGATTCCACCGTATTTTCCGGTGCGACCTTGGGATAGCCTCGATGTCCGATAAAGGGTGTTTTTCGGCAATAAACATTCTTTCGATCAACCAGTTCGTATAACCGGTAAGCTGTTTCTTCATCTTTTAGCACAATACCATTTGCACCATTGTCCAGCGCTCCCTTTGTTATCGCTTCATCAGTCGAAGCATCGTCCATTACCCAAACAGACAAAAAACGGCTTTGCAGATACTCCATAGATGTACGTTTCATGGACTTTGGTACCATAGCAATAGAAGCTTTGGAGGTGTGTGTCGTAGTAGAAATAAGCTGATCATTTTCAACAGATTGAAACTTCTGTACGGTTCGAATGGCTGAAGGCTCTTCTTCATAAATGTACTGGAGCACCTCACTGCTTTCCGAAACCGCCATTAAATCAAATTCACTATTTAGTCGAACATACTGAACCAATGCTTTTGCTTCCTCAATATTATCCACTGTAAAGGCAGGAATGACTTTTTTCCCGCAGGCTTCAAAGGCCTGTTCTAAATCAATTTGCATTTCTGCACCTAATTGAATTTTGGGTTCCCCCATCTGCAGCACTAAGTCAAACAAGGCGGCCTGTGGGGGCTTATTGCCTGAAAGCCTTGCCGTATCTGCTTGTTCATCCATTTGCAGAACAACGGTCGGCGGTGCCACAATTCCAGTATTCGGTTCATAAACTTCTTTAATTTTATCTGCCTGACTCGGTATTGTGTCAGGCAACGGCTGTGTCTCTTTTAATCTAAGACCATAAACCCGGGCCTTACACCCGTCTGTCTGAAGCGCGAATTTTCCGCTTTCTCCTGATGTAACGCTGTCATAAAGGATCACCGGCTTAGAATTGATGGATTCCATCACTTTGTTGCCATTTACAATCGCTTGAGCTGTATATATTTTGCTGCCATCAATAAAGCTGTCATAACTTGCCGTTTTTACCACATTCCAGTCATAATCGGATGTTCGGTATGCAACCTCGACACCGTTACCGGCAGTGGCATCCTGTCGGATGCACATATTCATATATGGGGCCGGATCCGGTCCAGAACCACCAAGACGATACATCAAAGAAAACCATCGGCTGCTGTTGTCAGCATTTGTTATGGTAAAATCCGCCTCATAAGTAAAATTACTGTTTGTCATATTTTCAGGCAAGCAGAGAATGGTCCCCTTTTCCATTTCAAGGTAGCCATTTTTCATACTGACGCTTCCTTTGTAAACACTCCAGCCTTCAGGTAGCTTGTCCCCTTCCCGGCTTTGAGTAAAATCAATACTGTAATCTGTATCTGCCGCTTTGCCGGGAATACTTGTCAACAACAGAACTGACAGTACAGACAATGCGAGGCAAATTATCCTCTTCAAATATATTGTCATATCATCACTTTCTTTACATCATTCTTTTACAATCTCAAAATACGTTTGCTGCTCCACGGGCTCAAGGACTCTTTTGCCTAAGGTATGAACGTCGCTCTCATAGAGTTTTTCTTTCAGCCGCTGCACCTTGTCGAAATGGGCCGCGTTAATCCTGCCAATGGCGTCTTCCAGTTTTTCCAGATCATCATACTGAACCACCATTTCGTTTACTTCTTCTTTGATACGAACCACTCTCAACGTGCACTGCTTGCTGCCTTTTGGCTTTTCTCCGCCACAAAGCGCGTTATACTTTTTAATGATTTTTGTAATACTCCCTTGAAATTCAGGATAAAGCTCAATATCGATGCCCTTTGCCATGGCGCGCCGCAGCCACTGGATATTGGTCAGCGGCATCCCCGCGTCGGCCAATGGTTTAATATCCAGCCCTGCTTCAAGGCCAAGCCTGAGTTCTTTTGCCCTTGCGCCGCCCAGCTCCGGGTTGCGCAGCAGGGTGTCGTCCAGTCCTTCGGACTGAACCCGGAAAATCTCACTCATCTGCGCGCCGCTATACGCTGGGTTGGCGGTGCCAAGTACATCGGCACCCACGCACAGCCCATAGTTTATCGCGACATTCTGTTCGATACTAAACGTGTATCCTTTTTCCTCCTTTAAAATTTTTAATGTTTTTTCCATGTCCGGATGCTCCTGTTTTGATACATATCTTCGACGCATTCTTCTCCCTTTCTCAGATTGCGAACTTTTAATTATTTTTCATAGACCTTTTTGCTGTCAATCCATTGATTAAATGCAAAGCGGACATTCTCTCCAACGTCTTTATTTCCAAGTAAGGGCTGGACATCGATACGTTCGAGGTACCAATCCGGCCCGACGCCGCTCATATCGGAACGCACCTGGATTTTTTGAACCTTGCCAATGGCGTTCTCAAAGTTGGCGGTAAAGGTATCGGTATCTCCACGTTCCAGGGCGTTGCCAGGAATAAGCGATGTGATCTCAACCTCGTTGGTTTGCCCTTTGTCCCCAATGAGACGGACATAAATGTCCGCGTCGGTTCCTTCTCCTTTGGGCCAGCGTGAAAGTTTGCCGGTTTTTACGGTCATACGATAACGGGTTATGGCGTTTTGGTCTAAGCTGTAGGCTCGGCTGCTTTTATTCACAATCCATTCCTTGCAGTCAAACGTTTTTTCCCCGGCCTGTGCCTGATTTTTCCAGAATGGCGCTACCTGAATACAGTCTAAAAACCAGTCTGGCCCAACGCCGCTCATATCGGAGCGGACCATCACCTTTTGAATCTCCCCGATGTTTTTATCAAAGTTGGCAACAACCGCGTGATTGGTTCCTTTTTCAAAGGCGTTTCCGTTATAAAGCGCGGTGACTTCCACTTCATTGGTTTCGCCTTTGGTCCCAATGAGCTTCACATAAATATCGGAATCGGTTCCGGCGCCCATCAGGTTACCGGTCTTAAAACTCAGGCGGTACTGCGTGCTGTCTTCGGGGGTATTGCTGAAGCTTGTCCAGTCGCTTTTTACAATCCACTGTTGAATATCAAATTTCTTTGTCTGTGTTTCGGTGGTATTGTACATTGGAACGACCTCGATGGCATCCAGCAGCCAGTCGGCGCCGGCGCCTGAACGGTCTGTCCGAACCTCGATGCCCTTAATCTTTCCAACATCCTGATTGAAATTAAAGACGCCGACATCGTATCCCTTTGTCTCAAAGGGGTTGCCGCGTGTGTTAAACTGGTTAGTGACGCCGTAATTCAGCAGCACCTCATCGGTTGTTCCCTGATCGCCAACCAGGCGAATATAGACGTTCGAATCGGTTCCCGCGCCAATGGCCGAACCGGTTTTTACCTTTATCTGGTACTGAATGCCCTCGCCTAAAACCACGCCCTCGTGAAGGGTGGGGTTAAAAACCGTTCCGGTTATTTTATAACGCCGGGCGTTTCCGTTGGCTTCTTTGTATTCCAGTGTTTTAACCGGCTTCCAGGCGGAGCCGGTGCTCACATAAAAATCCAGCCGTATGTCTTTGGCGTCAATGGGAATCTGTACATCCCCTTTTTTTCCTAATTCAATACTCTTTGTCGTTTGTGTTTCCTGCTTCCCTTCTTTTGTTGTATAGGTAACGTCCAGTTTGGAAACCGTCCCGGATTTATTTTCTAAAAAGTAGCTTTGACCTGCCGTATAGGTGGTGATGGGCAGGGTATTACCGCCAAACAATGCCGAAACAGCGTCTGACCCAAGGGAACCGAGGATATTAAAATGCGCGTTGCCTGGGACACGCCGTGTGGTGTGCACCGAAAATCCTTCGGGGCTGTCAACGGTCAGTGTCGCAGCATAGCGGAAATGGCTCCCAAAAACAAGCAGATCGTCATCATAGGCCTCGACGTCTTTTCGCTTTAAAAACTCGACATTTATCCCATTGGGGTTGGAATGGACATCCACCTTGTACAGCTCCAGGCGGTCATCATAATTGAGCCCCGCAAACCCGCTGGTATCTATCAGATCCGCAATGCTCCCCTGCTGGGATGCTTCGCTGGCAAAGGCAACCAGATAAACCTGATTGTTAACGTCGGTCACCAGGGCAATACTCTGGTTCTCTTTCAGATTTGGCCCGTTGTATCGCCGCTCTGTCCAGTTAAAGCTCACACCGTCTTCAGGCATCACCGATTCAAAGCATTGGTTCCGCACACCGATCAGGATAAGCCTTTCGGTTCCATCCGCAGCGGTGTAATTGGTGGCGCCCACACAGGCGCCCGTCATTGACGGACCGGTTTCTCTCGGCAGCAGTACGGCCTCTTTCCCTTCATTCAGGGGCCGTAAATCAACCATTTGAATATAACTATCCGGGTCGCCGTGCAGTCCGTTCATCATGATCAGCATATCGCCCACTACCTGCATGCCGGAGGTATGAAAGCTCTTTGTCTGAGGCGGCACTAAGGTTTGAACCATCCGCTCTTGGTCATAAATAAAAATCTTACCTGGCGTGCCATCGCCGTTCACGTTAATGATGGTGTAATCGCCATAATAGCCCAGACCCTGGATGTGGTTTTTCGTGGTGGTGATCAAATCGCTTGGAAAGCCGGCGGCAGAGGGTTCGCGGGTTTTATAGCCGGCGGTTGAAATCTGGTCAAAGGCTTGCTCGACGTTATTCAGACGGGGGTTTTTCAGTTCTTCCTTGCTAAAAGGCGCGAAGGGCAGTGTCACTTCGGGTGCTTCGGAAGCTTCGGGCTGCTCTGGCGTCTCGTTCGGAGCAGCGGGTGTGGGGGCTGCTTTCTTTTCGGAAAAAGTATAGGGATCTTCCTTTGTTCCGGTGCCGCTCTGCTCCAGCCCCTCTGGATTGACTAAAATCCCAAACGCCAGTCCTTCCGGACGGGTATCTGGGGTATCGGAATCCTGTGTTTCAGACACGCTTGTTTTCATGACGGACGTGTCCATCGCAAATGTCTGGCCTGCAACCGCACGACCGGCTGGCGTATTCCCTGCTGCGCAGCTGAGGGCAATCTGCTGGGCATCTAAAATATTTACCTTTTGATCGCCGTTCACATCGCCAAGAATCGCTTTTTCTGTTTCTTCCATTTCCTCACCCGATGCGCAGCTGAGGGCAATCTGCTGGGCGTCTAAAATATTTACTTTTTGATCGCCGTTCACATCGCCAAGAATCGCTTTTTCTGTTTCTTCTGGTTCGTTCACTGTCGGAGGCGCAACGCTGGGCGCGGGGGCTTCTTCCGGCGCTTCTGGCGTCTCTACGCTGGGTATGGGGGCTTGCTCCGGCGCTTCTGGTGTCTCTACGCTGGGTATGGGGGCTTCTTCCGGCGCTTCTGGTGTCTCTACGCTGGGTATGGGGGCTTCTTCCGGCGCTTCTGTTTTTTGCCCGGTTTTAAATTTCTCAAGGGCTTTTTGGACGTCCGCATTCAAAATTTCAACGGTATCGTCGTTTGGCAAAAACACTTTTACGGCTTTTGCCCCGCGGGCTTTTTGGGTATCCTCTGTGGTTTTCTTTTGGAGCGTTACCTTGTCTAAATGGGCTTTTTCAACCGCATTGAAGCTCTCTAAAAAATCCTGATTCAAGAACTGATACTGCGCTTCCGCGTCTTTTTCGATCAGTGCCTGATCCATTTCCAGCTTTTTCTCAATGGCCGGATCGGTGCACAGGAGCAGACGTCCATCCACCTGTTCAACCACTTCCCACAGGTGGCCGCCGTAGGATACATAACGCTTTTCTTCTTTCGGGCCGTTTTCTTTCACCGTTACAGAGCCGGGTGTTTCTGCTGTGTTTTGAGTTTGAGCGAAAACCGCGGTCTGGCTCAACACCAGACTGGCGGTAACGAGTACGCTGCAGATTTTCTTTAACATTGTCTAATCCTCCTGATTTTCTTTTAATCGTTCATTTTCAGCCGCGTCTCCCGCGGCACACATACAGCACATGACCGCCAATGCGGTCACAAAGCTGATCAGGCTTAACAGGAACGCCCCGATCCCCTTAAGGGAAGCATATACGCCGGAAGCGCCTGCCATGAGTGTGAACAGCCCGCTTACAAGCCAGGATCTTCTGTTTTCACCTCTTCTCTTTAAATTTTGATGGATGGCCAGCCCGGCTCCGGAAAAGCCGGATGCCAGCATCCCCAGTAAACCGTTTAACATCTCACACCTCTCTTTCCTGACACCCTGTCTTTTTGCAGAAGCCGCCGATGCTGCTTAAGCGCATCGGCAGGCTTTTTTAGAATACAAATTTAAAACTGTTTTTCAGGATCTGCCAAATACAGCGCGATCTGCTGGGCGTCAATGATATTGATTTTTCCATCAAAGTTCACATCGCCAGCGGCTTTTTGAGTCGGTGAAGGGGTCTCTCCGGCGGCCAGGCTCAGTGCAATCTTTTGGGCGTCGATGATATTAATGGTCTCATCGCCATCAAAGCTTCCAAGTAAGACATAGTGAACCGCTGCCGCAATGGATGCTGTTGGGTCCTCAGCCACATAGGCTCCCTGATACTGCCCGCTTGCCTGATCATAGGTAAGCGGTACAACCTGACCGTTAACGGTCATGGCTGCCGGCACGTAGGACTTCCGTTCTTTGTTCCGGGTCAGGGTATAGGTGACGGTTTCTCCGGCCTCGGTCACATGGTCTTTATCCGCGGTCACGGTGCAGCCGGTCACGCCTTCGGGCAATCCTTCCACCACGGCCTCCTCAACGGTTCCGCCGGCTTCGCCAATGGTCATGGTAGCCGTCATGGGCGCAAGGGCCTGATGGTTATCGTCCACGGTGAAGGTGGCGGTCACTTTGTAGATCCCCATTTCTTTTGGGGCTTCGGTGGTTTTCACGCCGTTCTTTTCATAGGTATAGCTCACGCCTGTAATCCCACAGCCCTCTGGGTAAACGGCTTCCAGGCTGTGCGGGTTTCCATCTTCCGGGAATCTCGCACTTTCAAAAACCACGCCTTTAATTTCGGCTTTTTGAATGCTTGCGCTCACCTGCTCAACGCTTAAAATATAGTGGTCCGCATCTTTACCCGAAAGCACAATGCCTTCCACCGTCACTTTTTTGTGGTCGCCGGCGTTGGCGTCCTCAAAGGCTCCGGTGGCCTGCTCCCAGTCCACGGTATAGCTGCCAAAGCCTGGATCACCCGTAAAGGTGGCCTGGCTGAAATCCAGCGCTGCGTCGGTGGTGCCATCGTATACCTTATCCTCAGCCTTCACACCTTTGATGACCAGCGGGCTTTTTTCGCTCACACGAATGGTCTTGCTTAAGGTTTTATCGCCGTCCGCATAGGCTGGCAGCGCCAGTCTGGCGGTAAAGGTCTGGGTGGTTTCGGTGGTGCCGAAATCGCCTGGGACTTCTGGCGTCCAGACAAGGGGTTCGTCCCGGGTTTCCTTGACCACGCCGTCTTCGGAGGTGTAGGTGACCGCAAGGGTATCGCTGAGTCCCAGTTCTTCCTTAGAATAAGCATTTTCGCGAATGGTCAGGGTGGCATCTGCAAAGGGTTCATAGACTGCGCTGACCGGCTTGACGGTCACATTCTGCAGGGTGAAGAACTGTCCGCTTGCGCCGACTGCCGCCACATAGATATAGCTTCCGCCCTTAGGATTCCAGGCCGTGCCCGATGGGCTCCATTGACGGATGGTTTCGGTGCCTCGTGTGCCGTTGTCATAGACCACGGCCACTTCCTTAGACAGGCTGTTCGCCAGACTTTCGGCGCTTTGGTTGCGTGCATCATTGGCATACATTTCAACCGGCTCTGGTGATTCCACATTTACCGCCTGACGGTCATTAAAGGTCACCTGTGAAATTAGCTGGCTGTCCTGGGCGGTGACGGTGTAGACGCCGGTGCGCACTTTGCCGGTACCGGATAAGGCTACCTCGGTTTTGCTGTTAATGAGCAGCTTGCCCGGTGTATGGCTGTCACAGCTTGTAACTGTGTAGTGGATCACATCTCCGGTACCCACTTCACTTTTGACTGTAATGGGGGCGCCCTGGGCGTCGGTCATATCGACCTTGCATTCGCCGCCTTCACAGGGGGAGGTTTTGGCAATGATGGGCGCCACTGGGTTAAACTTTGTCCGGATGGTTAATCCCGCGCTGGCTTCGGACGCCTTTGTGTTGGCAGTGACTTCCACACTGGCTTTAAAGCTGTAGGCCTTTCCGGGATCAAGGTTTTTGAAGACCGGGCTGTATTTATCCGCCGGATTATCCGTATAGGTTGTACCATTATTGGTTGAATACTGGTAGACCACCTTGGCGCCGGCAGCCTTGGCGGCGCCTTCCAGGACAACGGGTTTCAGCGCAATGCTGTTCAGGCTGATGCTGTCCGCCTCCGGCGCTGCCGGGGCGGCCACGGCGGCTTTTACAATGACACCATTTTTATAGGTAGCGCCAAGGGCGTACCAGTCGGCGTCGGCACCGGTCAGGGTCAGTCCTTCCACGGTATAGGTCAGGTTTTGGCCCACATTGGGTGTCTGGAAACGGATGGTGGCGGTCTCTGCGGACAGGGCAACGTCTTTGTGCGCCGCATCAAGGCTTACCGTATCCAGTTTAACCGGCACGTTTTCCATGACGGCGCTGCCGTCGTAGGTTTTGGTAACATCCCCTTCCAGAATCGCCAGTTTTACCTGGGGTCGGGCGGTGATCTCAAAATGCGCTGAGAGGACTTCGCTCGTGGCTGCGGTTGCCCATTCGGGCAGCTGGACGCTTCCGGTGATGTCCACAGCGCCGGATGTTTTCCCAAAGTCCTCGGGCAGCTGCCATGTGATGGCCGTTGTTTTATCGGCCTGGTCCACGTAGCTGTCATAGCCGATGCTGGCCGTCATGGGCAGCCCTTCGCCTTCCAGATCGGCCAGGGTATAGCCCTGGGGCCGTTCCTTAAGGGTGATTTTACCCACAGTGGTTTCAATATTGGCTGTCACAGGCTTCACAGTCACCGATTGGGTCACTTTGGTTCTTGGATGGTTTTTGAGGGTGCCTTCATAGGTCAGATCCGCTCCCTTAAGGGCCCATTCTCCTGTTTTCAGTGTCCAGTTTTCCACAAGATCGGTGCCCTCTGTCCCATTGTCATACTGGAACTTAATGGTTTTGGGCAGACTCTTCAAAAGCGTCTCTGGGCTCTGGTTGCGGGCATCGTTGGCCGCCATGATAATGGGATCGGCCGTTATATTTTTAACGGTTTTCGCGGTGGCTTCTGCCGAGGCCGTCACGGTCTTATCGCCGGCTGCAATGGTGTAGTCATAGTACCAGGTGCGTTTTTCGTCCGCTGCTTCACGCATGCCATCTGTCGCTGTCGAAAGCGCCAGTTCATTGCCTTTAAAGGTAAAGTGCATGGTATGGCTGTCGCAGTAGGTGATTTTGTAGGTGACTTTGTCATCAAGCTTTGCTTCCAGCACACCATCAATTTTTTTGTTGGCAGCGTCGTAGAGCTCTACCTTACACGCCTGACCGGCTGTGCAGTCGCCGTCTTGTTCCAGAACCGGCGCTACAACGGCCACCTTGGTGGTAACAGCCGCACTGGCATCTGAGAGGCCAGAGGCATTGGTATTGCCAGTGGCGCCCACACGGGCGTAAAAGGCGTAGGCGGTGCCGGGCTCCAGATTTTTGAAAACCGGACTTTGCTGCCAGTTTACCTGATCCTTACTGTACTGTGCCTTGGCGCCAGCCGCCAAAGCGGTTTCATCGGTTATGGTTACCGGCTCCAGCGTGACGCTGGTGGAGGTGGTTTTGGTATCATCGACCACCGGTGCAGATGGCGCATCAGTTACATCCGCCTTGGTAATCTTGCCTTTAATGTCACAGGCGCTCCAGTCAATGATGTAGTTCCCTGCATTATCACCGGTCAGGGCGTTGCCGGTCACCGTCACTTTTTTATCGGTGCCCACGTTGGCATTGTCGAATTCGGCGGTTAAAGTTGCGTCTTTATTAAAGCTTACTTTAGTTTCCGACTTAGGAACGCCTGCCAATTGGGCATTGGCTAACTTTAACTCCGCAAGGGTTGTCCCGTCATAGGTCTTATCGGTAACGGTAATGCCCGTTACCGTCAGGGGTGTGGCGGTTTTTACGACTGCTTTAACCGTTGCTCCTGTAGTATCTGGCGCTGTGGCCCAGGCCGGCAGGGTGACGGTTCCGGTAAACTCCTTCTCTGTATCACTATTGGTTTTGGTGCCAAAATCGCCCGGTGTATTCGGGTTCCAGCTCACCGGACAATCCATGTCCTCAACGCTATTGTCAAAGCTAACTTCAAAGGTGCTGCCCAGTCCCAGCTCTTCCATGGTGTAGGCCTTTTCACGGATGGCGATGGTCTTTGCATCAGGGGCTTTGATGGTGGCCTTTACTGGATTGATCGTGACCGTCAGTTCGGCTGTCTGGGTCTTATCGCTGACCAGGGTGCCGGTATAGGTATAGGTTTTCCCTTTAGCGTCCCAGTCTGGGCTTGTGCTATCTTTAGCCCACTGTACAAGCTCCTGTCCCGTTACCCCATTGTCATACTTAACTTCAAGGGTCTGGGGCAGGTTCTGCTCCAGGGCCTGCTGACTGGCATTAATTGGGTCGTTGGCTGTCGTGGTGATGGCGTCGGGGGATGTAACGGTTTTAACCGCCCGTTTGTTAAAGGTTGCTTCGGCCTGGATAACCGTATCCTCCTCTGTAACGGTGTATGTTGCCGTATAGGTTGAAAGCCCCTTCTCATCCGGGTCTCCGCTCGCTGTCAGCTTGACGGCCTTTCCGTTGATTTTCAGGCTGGTGCTCTCATCAACACTATAATTTTCAGACGGCTTCACCGTATAAGTGACCGGATCGCCTACGGCCACGTGTTCGACATCGGCGGTGATGGTACAGCCCGCATCCTGTTTCCCAGCGCCTGCCTTGGTGGGTGCTGCAACCTGGGCGTTGGTTTTGGTGGATGGGCTTCCTGTCTTTGCGGCATCAGACGCGTTGTTATTGCTGGTTTCGGCGTAGCGGGCATAGAAGTCATACGTGGTGCCGGGTTTTAAGCCGGTAAAGGTACCGCTTGTCTGCCAGAGCGTGGGCTGCTGACCCGGTTCGGCGCTGGCGTATTCCAACAGATAGCCCTCAGTCGGATTTGTCACGCTGACGGCTGCGCTGGTATCGGTGACACTGTCGGCTGTTACCGTCACCGCATCTGGGGCTTGGACGTTGGTCTGCTTGGTGATGGTGGCGGTCATGCCGCTGAAATCCAGAACGTATTGATCTGCCTCTGGGCCAGCGATGGTAAGGCCGGAGACGCCTGCGATGGTGCGTGTGCCCACGTTGGGGCTGTCCAGATGGATCGTCGCACTGCTATCTTTTTGCAAGGTGTATCCTTGTAAGGTCGTTCCGTTCACCTTAAGGCTCATCCTGCCAATGTCATTTTCATTCCAGCTGGCATTTTTGGTTCCGTCATAGGGCTTATCAAAGAACATTATCCCATGTATGGTTACCGGAATCCCAAAGGTAACTTCCCGGCGCAATGTTGGATCCGGAATCGTTGCCCATTCAGGAACGCTTACCGTACCCGTAAAAGTCGCGCCATCGGTCTGGTTTGCGCCAAAGCCGGGCGACACTGCCGGGTTCCACACAACCGGTACGGCTTTGTCGGTCTGGGTTTCAAAGCCGGTGCTGGTATAGGTCACCTCAATGCTGCTTATAAGCCCCAGCTCCTTGGCGGTATAGCCCCCGGTCTTCACTGGAAGCTTAATATCCCCGATCGGCTCAAAAGCGGCAACCACGGGCAGCACCTTAACATCCTGAGCCGCCCTGGCTTCGCCAACCTGGGCTTCATAGGTATAGTCGCCCCCCTTTATGTTCCAGGCGCTCTCCTTTTTCAGCTGCCAGGACGCATCTTCTTCTCCTTTTGTCTGGTTATCGTAGGTTACGCCCACCTTTTTCGGCAGGCTCTCCGCCAGGGCCTGGGCAGACTGGTTCGAAGGATCGTTTGCGTAGAGGGTTTTGGTTTCCTGAGCATCGACGGTTTTTACGGCACGTTCATTAAAATGGGCCACGGCGTTAACAGTGGTATCCCCTTCTTTTACCGTATATTTAAAGACCGCTGTTTTTTTCTCTGAATCAATCGTTGCTGCGGTATCAAAGGCCAGTTCATCGCCGCCGATGGTCATACTTGGCGTATAGCCCTCCCCATAGGTAACGGTATAGGTAATGGTCTCGCCAAGATCGGCTTCTGTTTTGTCGGCCTTGACGGTATTGGCCGATTGGGAAGCTCCTGAGCCAGCCGTGGTGGCAGGCGCCACCACGCTCTTGGTGCGGATCTCCTGGGTGTTGGTGCCGGATTTAAAGGCGGTCTCCGTTGCCTGGGTATAGTCTGTCAGGCTGTAGACTGTTCCAGGCTCCAAACCTGTGACCTTGCCGCCCACAATGGTTTTAGGTGTGGTCTGTCGGCCGCCGGTATACTGGTAAACGCCCTGAGGGTTGGGCGTAAAGTGAAAACCGGTTGTGCTTCGGGTAATCTGGTCGGCCGGCACCGTCGTCGTGTTGGCCGGACGGGCAGCAACCTCATAAGCCTTAGCAACCCCTGCCGGGATATCCCCTTTCTTAGCCGCACGTATATAAAGGTCTTTGCCAATAAAAGCAGAAATCGAAGCGCCGCTCACCACCGGGTCCCCATTAAAGTCACTTGTCGTATTCATCTCATAGCCTGGGCTAATGGTCATGGTTTCTTCCGGATACGATATTGTCGCAAGGATGGCAGGATTATCCGGCGCAGCCTGAAGGGTATAAATCGTGCTGGCAGGGCTCATCCCCGTTCCCTGGTTATCGGCAGCGCAGACGAAATCATAGGCGGTGCCTGGTGTCAGGTCGCTGAAGGTAACGGTGTCGCCTGTCGCCTTCGTCCAGGTGTACTTAGATGGTTCCTTATCCGCTTCCACTCTCGCATAATGTAAATCCTTTGTGCTGTTCAGAGTGACCGTGGTATCGGTACGGCTCGCAAGGGTCGGGGCGGCTTGCTGCTGTGTCCTTGAAACACCCTTGGCGGTCTGCTTTGCATCATCCCCCTTAAAAAGCTCGGTTCCCTGGATCTCCTGCGCCAATGCCGTCGCGCCGGTAGAGCTCAAGAGCATCACGCCGGACATGACCCCTGCCGCAACTTTTTGCGGTATTTCTTTTTTTCTCATTTTTTTCTTCATGAATGATTTCTCCTTTTACTGTCAAATCCCATATGCAATAAGGGCGGGCGCTCGTTTTGCTTTTCCAGATTGGCTGCAAAATCCAACGTCCGCCCAATTGCTTTAAATGCCTTGTTTCTTTGCCTTAGAATTTCGTGTTTTTTCGTGTTTTGGAAAGAAGCTCGCGCTTCTTTCCGGTGTGCTTAATGATAATATGTGTGTGTAATAATTAATCGATGATTTGTTCGTGTTCGTTTTTGTTAACTCAATAAAGAATTAATCCATTTTTCTTCTCATGCGGAAAACCTTGATGCCGGAAACCGCTAAAATGGCTAAGCCGGTGGTCAGGAAACCAAAACCATTGACGGCGTCCTGAGAGAAGTTTAAGCCCGTTACAGGGTTTTTAACATTGGATGGCGCTTTACCATCGGCGCTCTGGCCATCATTATTGCCATCAATGCTGCCGCCGCCAGCCGGAGCTTCGGCAACGGTAATTTTAAATTCAATGGATTTGCCGCCATAGGTTGCGGTTAAGGTCTGTTCGCCGGCTTTTGTTTTGTCATAGCCGGTGATTTCAGCGTCGGATAATGGCAGCTCACGGACGGCTTCGCCATCATTGATGGTGGCTTTCATCATGCCGCCTTCCAGGTTTGGCATTGCATCGCCAACGGTGGTTTTTCCAGTCGGTGCCTGGATCAGTTCCAGCGCGGTAACCGTGGCTGCTTTAATGTTGATGGTAAAAGCGTTTTCCAGCTTCTGTCCGCCAAATTCAATGGCGACTGGTACGGCTTCGCCGACCTGGTTCATGTCCACAATGGCGTTGGCCTGGGCCATATCCATTTCGACATCGCCTGCCTGTTCATAGGTCACCGTTAATTTACCGCCGGTTAAATCGATGGCGTCGCCCTGAAGGTAATCCACCTTGGTCGGAGCGGCAGCCACAGCCAGTGCTTTGACATTGTCGGCCTTGACGGTCACATCTGCAGATGCTGTAAAGCCGCCTTCTTCGGTGGTTGCGGTAATGCTGGCAGTACCAGCCGCAATGGCGGTCACTTTACCGTCTGCGTCAACGGTTGCCACCGCATCATCGGAAGAAGCCCATGCCACGTTCGGGTTGTCGGCGTCTGCCGGTTCAACCGCGGCAGTGGCCTGTGCGCTCTGTCCCGGGAACAGTTCGGTTTGATCTAAGGATACGGATACGCCGGTGACCGGTACTGGGGCCGGCGGCGCTTCGGTAATGTTCACGCTGGTGGCAGTACCTGTGCTATTGGCAGTGATATCGCCTGCCGCAGGATCTCCAACGGCATTTAAAAACATTTCGAGGCCTGCATCGCCAGTGGCGCCATCTTTAACCTTGAAGGTTGCGGTAAATAATTCTGTTGTTGAGGTGATCGAATTTTGTCCACCACTGAAATCAGCCCAGAGTGCATAAACGCCCGTGAAACCGCCACCGCCAGGTGTAACTTCACCCATTACATAACTTGATTTAGTGGTGTCTGTAACTTCCAGCTTATCAAGGTCATAATTCAATACCGCTTCATAGGAACCGATCGCTGGTTCCGGGGTCACCGAAACAGCCACGGTAAAGGTGTCGCCTGGGTGCACCTCGGTTTTAGTGGCCACAGCAGAGAATGTTGCAGCGCCCTCTGCTGCTTTCGCCTGCGGCATGATGCCTGGAATCGCCGCAGATGCGAGCAGACTCAGTCCCAGGAAACCTGCGATCAGTCTGCTTGAAAGTGTTTTTGCTTTCATTTTTTCCTCCTTAAAGAAAATAGAATAAAAATTTATATCAAGCGCGCGGCGTTTCTTTGTCCGCGCGCTTAATAACCTTAATGATTGTGTCTAAAATTTAAAAGCTTTTCTAGAAAACGCTGCTTGTATCTACCAGGTAGAGTGCGATTTTTTGAGCGTCAAGAATATTGATCTTTCCGTCAAAGTTGACGTCTCCGGCAGCTTTTTGCATCGCTTCGATGTGATCGCCGGACGCAAGCGCCAGTGCGATCTTCTGTGCGTCAAGAATGTTAATCTTATCATTACCGTCAAAGTTGCCTACCAGAACGCATTTGGCGTCTGCTTTAAGGGCGGTATCGCCTTCTTTAACTGTGTATTCGGCGCTATAGCCTTTGCCTTCTGCTAATTTTGTCACTTCAACGGTTTCGCCGTTCATGGTAAAGGCGTAAGGCACATAGGCTTCACGGACTGCGGCGGGCGCAAACTGATACGTCAGTTTATCTCCGGCCGCTACGGTATCCCCTGCCTGCACGGCTTCGCCGTTTTTCAGGACCGTGGCGTTCATGCCGGCTGCCTGTTCTTCGGTCAGGCCGGTAGTGATTTCTTCTACCACTACGCCGGTGCTCTTTTCCTCAATCACAAGCTTGGCGCTCATGGTTTCGGGGTCAACCACATGGTTGGCATCGGTTTTGAAGATGGCGGTTACGGTATATGTTCCTGGAACGCTTGGCGGCAGTTCAACCGCTTCGCTTGCGCCTTCTCTCTGATAGGTGTAGCTGACGCTTACACCCTCTGGCAATGATCCTTTGATTTCAATGGTCTGGGGATTGCCGTCCTCGGTTACGGTTTTGTTTTCCATGGTAATTCCCGCAAGGCTGATGGGCGCTGGGGTGATATTACCAGTGGCCTGGCTTAAATCCAGGATGTATTTGTCCGCATCCGCGCCAACTAAGCTTAAACCGCTGATTTTAACCGGAATATTCTTTCCGGCATTGGCGAGAATGAACTCAGCCTTCGGAATACCGGATAAGTGGACGTCTGTCCCTTGTGTCAGGTCGTCTGGATTTAAAGTTGGGGTATCTGCAAAGTCGGCTGTTTTTGTGCCGTCATAGATTTTGTCTTTAATTGTAACAACTGGCGCTAATACCACCTGATCACTAATGCTGACATTGGCTGAAACAACCGTGCTTTCAATGGTTGCCCATGCCGGTACGGCAGCGTTTCCTTCAAACACAAACGGTGTTTCGGTTGCTGTCTTACCAAAGTTTTCTGGTACTGCTGTGGTCCAATCGATTGCGACCTCACGGTCCGCACTGTTTACAGGGACACCTGTCTGATAAGTACAAGCAACGGTTTCCGGCAGTCCCAGGGACGCGATGCTCGGATAGCCCGCTTCATTGACCGAACGAATCACATCATTTAAGGTGCTCAGTTCTGCGGTAACGGTGTTAACGACCACTTTTTGCGCTACACGGGTATCCTCAGCGGAAACGCTGTAATCATAGGTGCCGCCTTTAACGGAGTATGCGCTGTTTGTCGCCCATGCTAAGCCCAGTTCGGTCGCCTTGCCGGTTTTTTCTTCGCCATCGTTATAGGTGGCCTTGAGTGTTACATTGTTGTTAACGTAAGCTTTTAAATCTTCCGGGCTTTCATTTCTTTCGTCATTCGCATAAAAAGCAATGGCCTTTTCTTCGCCAACCCGTTCAATCTTTGTGATTCTTTTTTCACTCTTCTTCATAAAAGCTTTCATGTTCATTTCGGTGTCGCCTGCTTTTACAATATAAGAGTAAGTAAATTTTCCGTTCGATCCGGGCACGGCCTGTACCTCATTGCCATTCAGGTTAAACTTGACAAAGTCATGCAGCGGGCATGGGGTTAATGTGAATAAAACCGTATCGCCCACAGCTGCGCCTCCTTTTGCCGCTGTACTGGTCAGCTCACAGCCACAGCTTAAAGGCTGGCCTGCCTGATCCACTACGGATAAAACAGCTTCTACTGGTTTTACCTTGATGGCAACCGCCGCGGTCCGGCTGTTGTTCGCAGAAATGCCTTCATCGGCTGCGGTCGCGGTAATGTTAACCTTAAAATCGCCCGCCTGTGTCGGTGTGCCCGAAACCATGCCATTTTTGTTCAAGGTTAAACCTTCTGGTAATACAGCGCCGCTTGCCAGAGCGTAGGTAAAGTTTCCGTCTGGAATCGCCACACTTGCCTCATAGGCGTTCTTCAATGTGGCGTCTGGTAAGGCCGGGGTGTATTCAAAGGGTTTTACCACTAGCGCCACTTTTTCCGCTGACCAGTATGTGTCATTTTCACTAATCTTAATGTCATAAAGCTTGTTTTTCGTCAGCCCACTAAAGGTACACTCTGTTTTGCTGGCTTCATAGGTCTGCGGTTCGCCAACGGCTTTGGTGGTGCCGTGCTCATAGGCCTGCAGTAAAACAGGCAGATCATCACTGTTTACTCCACCCACTTGAATGGTGACGCTGCTGTCCGTAACATTTTTAATGCTAAAGCTTCCCAGCTCTTCGGGCGTGATGGTTTTCTTTAAGGTGACATCTGGGTTTGTAAAGGTAAAACCACTGTCGTAAGCCAAAGTTACCGCTGAATTGCTATAAGCCTTGGAATCGCCATTAACGGAGGCTGTGACCGCCTTGTTTTCGCCTGGGTTTGTCCATAAGTAGAGCTTTCCAGACTGGGCAACTAAATTTTTGCCATAATCTTTACCGCCGATACTTGCACTACTTATATCCGTATTTCCTGTTGTAATCCCACCCAGATTAACCGTGGCAGGATAAACATTCTGGCCTTCGCTGTTCTTGGCCGTCACGTTCATTCTCTGGTTTACAGCGTTTAAGGAGCCGCCGTCCACTTTTACGTTAAAGGTATTATTTTCAATGGTACCAATATCTGGAATGCTTGTATCGGTTGATCGGGTTTCAGCGTTGATGGTGCCACCTGTTACATTTAAGTTGAAGGTGTTTCCAGATGCGTCAGACACGTTGTTTGTAATTATATGGTTTTTATGCCTTGCCCCGATCCCCATTGCCGGCTCGTTAACCGTAATGCCTTCGCTGTCTTTAGAAAGCAGGTTGACGTTTCCGCCTGAAATATTACAGTTTACCGTTCCACCTTTAGCAAGAACGCCTACACCAATGCCAGGACCTACTGAGGTTTCCTGCGCGGCACTGTTAGTAATACTAACATTTCCGCCTGAAATATTCGCCTCTACCTTCCGAGGATCACTTACCGCTGCACCAGTCCCGATTCCGGCAGCCTGTCCATCAGCATTTATTTTTATATTTCCTCCTGCGATGTTTGCGATAATTTCTTCGCTAGAACCGCCGCCTAAAAGAATAGCATCTACTTGTGCACCAGTCCAGCTTCCACCAGTGCCAATTGCCGCGCCACCGTAGTTGCTTGTCAAATCAAGCTCAGCCGTTGAATCCTCAGGAATATTCAATGTAACTTTTTGCTCATAGCCACTGAAATATCCTGAACCAATGACAGCGCCACTTCTGTACTCTGCTGTTTCACGTGTCTTCCTGTTACTGGCAATAACCTCCCCGCCATTTATGGTTATATTTACGTCATTCGAATTCTTATCACCAAATAAATCTCCTGGGATGCCGATTGCCGCGCCCCAACCTTCCGCATGGGCCTCAACGGTTCCTCCATTGATGATCACGCCAAAGTTTTTCGTGTTATGTCCCGCGCCAATGGCCGCCACAGCACCCTTGGACGTTGCTTTAATTGAACCAGAGTTAATCGTCATACTTGCATCCCACGAAGACCATCCGCCCATAAGGGCATCCGCAGCTTTGTCACTACTATTTGATACTTCCAGACTTCCATCTCCATCTCCATAGTCTTCTATGACGCATGTACTCTCAGCTGCAACCAAAAAGCTCGTACCGATCTCTTCTGATGTTTGCTGGAGTTTATTTTTTCCTTTTAGAAACACCTTGGTATTTACCTGATAACCAACCTGAACTTGGCCTAGACGTTTATCAGAGATAATATTTAAACCATCCAAGATAACTGTTGCATTTTTGGCCGGAATCATAACACTATTTGAAGTGGTTGCGGTTGTTTGGTACACCCGAACTACTTCGTCTTCTGTTATAACCAGATCCCCTTCGCATTTACTCAAATCAACAGATCTGTCCTCTGCAACAGGTGCGGCTTTTGCAACGCTCCCCTCCAACATCAGTGTTGGAAGCAAAAGTATGATACTTAAAAACAGAATCGTCAATGTCTTTAAGAAATAATTTCTTTTACTTATTTGTCTTTCCATTTTTACTCCTTTCATATTTAAATCATTTTTTAATGGTCTTTATGATTGTCAAGCCTGATTTCAGTCCGTTTTACGGATTAATCCTCTTCCACCTCCCAAACAGTTAATAAGGCTTGCCACCTAAAGACCCTTCTCTATTCATCAGGTTTCTGTTTCCCTGTGAATGACGTTGTGCGAAGGGCAGCCGCGCTGGTGTGAGCGGCTCTTTGCCCTCCGCGATTACAAAAAAAGGTAAAAGGTGAGATGGAGCATGAAACGGCTTTTGGCGCATGCCGTTTCTTCTCACTATATATTCAACAGATTTCACCTGTGAATAACGTGTGGCGCCAAGGCACAAAAGACCTCGGCGATCTCGGGGTCGAACTGGGTGCCGGCGTATCTTTTTATTTCCTCCAGCGCGGCGTCCGGCGTTATCACCTCCCGGTAACAACGGGGGGTGGTCATGGCGTCCCAGGCGTCCGCCACGGCGCATACCCGGGCCACAAAGGGGATCTCGCTGCCCCGCAGCTGATCTGGGCTGCCCTTGCCGTTATACCATTCATGGTGGTGCCGGCACAGGTCGTACCCCATTTTACAAAAGGCTTTTTCCTCCGGGCGCATGGGTCCATCATCGAAGAGCTCTTTAAACATACCAGCGCCCAACTGGCTGTGGCGCATCATGATCACGCGTTCTCCCGCTGTCAGCGCGCCGGGTTTTTCCAGAATGGTTTTGGGCACCAGGGATTTGCCGATATCGTGGTAGGACAGGGGCACGGCGCCATCCTGCAATTGTCCTTCTGCCAGCTGGCTGCCGTACCCCATCTCCAGAAAAATAGTCTCGGTCAGCACCCCTACCCGGAAGCAGTGCCCCTGGACTTCCGGCGTGCAATTCCTTAAATGATTTTTAAGTACGCGCTGTATTTTCATCTTCCGCTTTTCTTTCCCAGACTTTTAGGGTATATTTATTACCGCTAACGACTAAATCTGTCGCAAAATTATATATTTTGCGTCTTTATACAACCTCTGGATATATTTCTTCCAAGATATTTTCAATTTGCTTTCTTAATCGTTGCGAATTTTTCCCTTTATTTAAACGGTTCATCAGCTGTATCGCATTTTGTTTATCACTGTCTGATGGATGAACATAGATGTCCATCGTCGTTTTTGTCTGAGAATGCCCCAGCATCTCACTGATTAATTGAATATCAATCCCGCAGGCCTTTGCATTGGTCGCAAAAGTATGCCGGAGGTCGTGAAAGTGATGATGTTCGATATTCGCTTTTTCACAAACATCATTAAAATAGCGCTGAATGGTTCTCACATCATAAAAACTGCCATTTTCTTTACTGATTACAAACAGCTCTCCCTTTTTTTGCCATTTTTCTAATCCTTTATAGTATTCTTTTATTTTCATTGCCAGCACATCATTCATTGGAATACTGCGAACCGATTTAACCGACTTCGGTTTTCCAAGAAGCAGACTGCTTTTATTGGTGCCGTCTGTCATTTGCTGGCTAATCCGCTGAAAACTGTGCCTTACATAGATAAATTCATTTTCCATATCAATATCTTTCCATTTTAAAGCCGTAATTTCAGAAATACGCAGCCCACTATGCAACGCAATATAGACGGCCAAAGTTTTGCTCCCTTCATCGTTATTTAAGACTTTTTCAAGCTTGTCCTGCTCTAACCGGCTTAATGCCTTGCCTGTCCTTGTGCTTGCCTTTGGGAGCACCACATCGGTACACGGATTTTCTATAATAATGCCCTCTTTATGGGCTTTATTTAAAACAGTCGCTAACCGTCCAAAAATATTCTTAACCGTTGTTGGATTCAATCCGTTTTCTTCCTCTAAATAGAGCACGAAATCTTGCAGCACCTCAGTTGTGATCTCCTGTACCTCATACTCACCCAGCATGGGTATTAAATGAACAAAAACCTGTCTCCGGTAGTTTTCCAATGTTTTTGGTTTAACCCTTCCTTCTTTTTCTTTTTCCTTAAGCCAGTTTTCCAACAAATCACGCATTAGTATTTTTGGTCCAAATACAGCATTTCGGACAATTGTTATTAACCGAATAATCATTCTTTTCACTGTTATTCACTCCTAAAAATTTAAAATTTAAAAATTTCTTTAAAAAAAGACTGGTGTTTTTTCACAAATAACGTTATAATAGTTTCATCAAGAGTTATTGAATCCAAAAAGACGCAAAATATATAATTTTGCGTCTTTTTTGTTTTCCCCTTCAAAGCTATTTCTTCTAAACTCTTATAACGTTATCCCTCTCACCGCGTTCATCTCTCTTGTCTCTGTTCTACTGCCCTCTCATCGCGCCAATTCCACCTTTCCTCTCATTCTTGGTAATACTCTCCATCGCCATTATAATAAAACCTAAAGCGTGCTTCAATCGGCATTTTTTCGCCTTATAATAGAACTAAAGTTAATTTTTTATCATTTTTTGAAGTTTATCCCACCAATTTGTGACGAACGGTCATTAAACGTGACGAACTGTTATTTTTTGTCTGTTTTTGTATAAAAAATTATTAACGGGCTATTTAAATTTTTTTGAGAAATAAAAAAAGTGCAGATGTCAGAGTTAATTACTCTCTAACAACTACACTTTTATGGTACTAAAAAAGCCTCCGGTCCAGGACCGGAGACACTAGCAAAGAAGAAATAAAAAAAGCTGTGTGTGCGTGTTAAGAAGGTCAAAGCATTTTGGCTTTGCTTACCATTACCATTCTTTTTTGCTAAAATAACAGGGAGGATTACAGAGAGTTTGACAAATTGAGTGAGAGTCTCTGTAATCTACCCACATATTCTCCCCGTTGGTTTCTATTATACACGAGCGTAAAAAAACTTCAAGCGTTTTTGCATGCTTTTACAAGAGAATAAAATAAGAGTTAATTATAATTCCATTTATCGACTTTTTCGGGCATTAGTCTGCTGCCGCTGATGCAAAAGGAATTGGCGATCTCTTTTGCTAAAATCAAACGAGATCGCCAAAAGTCTTATGAATCATTCCGTTTTTTTACTTTTGCTTTCCCATTTAAAAAAAGTATTTTGCATAGTATATTTAGGCCCATATTTCTCTGTAAAATCTTTTTTAACGGCGTCTTTAAATTCAAACTGTCCAAGACCGGCATTTTTGTAAGTGTAAGCGACGGTAGTATAGGGATATCCTGTGGTTATTGTATCCTTTGACATTGTTCCGGTGACTTCATTTGGATTTATTTCGTCATCCACTGTGAAAGTTACTTCAAATTCCATACTTTTCTCCTTTCTCTTATATTTTGTATGGCTTAAGGACATGACAGGCGGCCATGTCTCGATCCATCTTGCCAAAATCGGGTGGTCTTAATTATAACCAGTGCGGTTTTCTCACAAAACCGATCTGGTAAACGATATACTGCATGACTACCTGATGCTCTCCGATATTTAAAAGATAGAAGTTTTTTTCCTGTCCGATGATCCGCCCTCTCGGCACTTCTGTGAGGCAGCGGTTTAAAAGCGCCAGCTGCTTCTGTACTTTGGCCTCATCGGGCTGCTGCTCAGGAATGTCGTTTCCTACGATAACGCGGTAAACATATCCCACATCGGACAATGAAAACTGATCGTTCATCTCGGCTTAGCTTTCGATGGGCTGCTCAGGTTTTTTCGGCTTTGGCGGTGATGGGATTTCCGGATTCTGCGGCCCTTCTGGCTGCTTCTGCTCGATGGCTACCGGAGCGCTGGCTGTTGCCAGGATATCCAGCATTCTTGCCAGGCCTTCTGGCATGGCGCTGTCTCGGGCGTGCACCTCGACGTGGTATTTGGCGGAGTTGTCACTGCTTCTTGTGTTGCTCTCATGACAGGCGATGGACCCTTTAATTTTGACGTCCATGTGAAAAGGCCCAATCTTAAGGCCTGCGTTGGCCTCCAGCTCTCCTTTTTTATCGGAGGTGCTTTCGGATGAGGTTGAGGACTTCACTTCCATATCAAAGGTGATATCCACAGCATTGACCATTAAGCTCGGTATCTTGATAATGGACAGGAAGGGTACGTTCATCATTACTTCCTCTGAACCGATACTGGCACCATCTGGCGCGGTGGCTGCCCGGGTAAAGGAAAACAAGGTGGTTCTCACTTTTCTGCTGCCATCCTCTGCCGGTGGCTCTAAACCGACATCCTCTATGAACCTGGCCGTGGAATTGGCAAGCATCATCTGAGCGTCGCAGGCTGCTTTCAGCGGGCCGCCGACAAGGGCGGCCATATCCAGACCACTGAACTGATCCTGCATACTTACTAAACCTTCTGGCATTTTTTTACTCCTTTCGTTTTATAATGTGACTTTGGTCAACTGATCAGAAATACGCATCAGTCCTTCCGGGGGATCTTCGGATTCAAATTTCAGGCTTATCTGCGCGTAGTTATCTGAGCTGTCCCTCCTTCCTAATCCCGGTATATATCCAAGATACCCCGTTTCCTGTGGGGGTCTCTGACCAGACGTAGCGCCTTTCAGGGCATTGGTTTGCTGCTGGGGCTCACTTTTTTTCAGGGCTATTTTTCCATAGAGCTTTACTTTAAAGTCGACTGAGATTTCCTTTAATTTTAAGGAGGATAGCGGCACAACACACAGCTTTGGCACGGAAAGGGTTCGGTAGACAACTTTGCCGTTTTCATCATACTCTGGATATGCCATCTGAAAGCAAATGGGTTTTTTGTCCTGATCAAAATAATGGGACAGCATGTCCAGGTGCTGTGTCTCCGCGATCTTATTGGCTTGGATAAAGGCCTCCTGGATTGACGCGATTAAATCATTAAAGTTTTCCTGCTTTTTCATCATTACCCTCCTCCTTTTTCTCCTTTAATATCTTTTTTTACTATAGATTATATAACGGCCCATTGGAAATTTTTTGGAATATTTTTCTGATTTATTCTTCTAATATCAGGCTGATGTATTTCTGGGCTTCCTGTATCCGGTTGTGGCTTCTATACTCCCTGATCAGCCACTCTGCTGCTTCCAGATATTCCATATCAAAATAGGCCTCCTGACTGCTGAGCCACTCAAAGGTTTCATTCTGAAAGAGTCTTCCCTGGTACAGAAGCAGCATTCTCCGGCGGTTCTCAATGGTGGGCGCCTGTCTTAAAAGCTGGCTGAACTCGTTGATATCCGAATAAATCCGGCTCATATCCAGCGACAGGGCTCCGCCGCTGTTTACCAGTGGAGATACTTCGTTAAACCCGGGTATATTTTTGAGATACTGATTGGCTTTATAAAAGCACGCCATTGATTTTTGCGGCATTTTATTTGGCCAGAGCAGCTCGGCAATCACTCTCTTGGACAGGGGCTTTCCATTTTGCAGCAGTAAAAGCGCCAGCATTTCCTTTGCCTTTTTACTGGCAACGCCCATTGTGACACCATGATAATAAATTGAAAAGCCTCCAAAACACAGAAACACTAATGGGACGGGCGTCATACTGGATTTGACCCTGCTTTCTCTTCCGGGAACAGAAATTTTTTGATGCGGCTTTGTCTCTGCCTCTCTCACCAAAGCCAGGCAGATCACCCTGTTTTTGATGGTTAGCTCCAGCTCGTCTCCTTCCTTTAATAGCAAAGCCTGCATAATCTCACCTGGTATGGTGACCTGCGCCCTTTTCCGAATTTTAATTCTCATACTCTCCTCTTTCCCAAAGCAGCTTTTCTGCTATCTCGAATCTGGGACAACATCTGCTTGCTTTTACTATTTATTTTTTATAGTATTTTTAGAAGATTATATGAGAAATAAATTAACAGGTTCTTATTTTTCCATTTTTAAAAGGATATTTTTCAATAAAATATGACAAACGGTTCTTTCTCGATGTAAACGGTAGGGTATGGTTTGCAGAAACATGTTATAATAGGAGCAACGATACCCAAAGGAGCTATTTATGAAAACCTACGCAAAACACGTTGGCCTTGCGGCGCTGCTGCTTTTTGCCCTGCTTTTATTTTTTATGCCTGGGGCACAGGCCCAGGAGGCTTCACCTTCCCCCTGTATGCCAGACGCCGAGACCCTGGAGGCCTACCGGGCCGATGGCACCCTGGCGGAAAGGCAGGCCTATTATGAAAGCCTGTCCCTTAACCAGACCGATCCGGGGCTCATTGCCCAGGCGCAGGCCCGGGAATCGGGAAGCGCCAGTCTGCGCGCTGTTCCCTCGGGCTGGAAAAGCGGCATGGCCACCACCGGAAACGCCAGAATCCTGCTCATAAGGGTGGATTTTCCGGACTACAGCTTTAGCGAGGACGATACCGAGGATGCCCTAAAGCAGATTGCCTTTGGGGCGGCGGGTGAGGATCAGCCCGGCTACCCCTATGAGAGCCTGTCGGCCTACTATGAGCGTTCCTCCTACGGACAGCTTCATATTTCCGGCCAGGTGGCCAGCTACAAGGCGGTAAACAACCGGGATACCTACAGCCGCAATATGGCCAGCCTGTTTAAGGAGGCCATGACCGCGCTGGATGCGCAGGGTATGGATTTTAGCCAGTTTGACGGCAATGCCGACGGGCTCATGGACGGGGTGTACATTCACTTTGCCGGGCCGAATACGGGCTGGGGCAGCCACTGGTGGAGCTATAAAGCGAGCTATGAGGGCGCTCCCTTTGCGCTGGACGGCGTGGCCCTCTCCGATTATGTGACCCTGCACGACAACTCGGCCTATGGCGCGCGAACCCTGATCCATGAGACGGGCCACATGCTGGGCCTGGCGGATTATTATTCCTACACTGCCCAGACCTATGAGAACGGCATCCGCACCTTTGACATGATGTGCGACAATACGGGCGACCACAATGGCTTTTCCAAGTGGCTGCTGGGCTGGATTAAGCAAGAGGACATTACCCGGGTTTCGGCTGCGGACGGCAGCGCAGCGCTCACCTTAAGCGCCATCTCGGGCAATGCTGGCTCTAAAATCGCGGTGGTTTCCCCCACGGATTCGGGCATGTTCTCCGAGTATTTTCTGATCCAGTATGACGTGCCGGGGCTTAACAATGAGGGCGTTTATTACCCGGATGTACCGGACAGCGGCTTTCGGGTCTTTCACATTAACGCGGCGCTGAACGCGGATGGCTCAAACTTTATGTACATGAACAAAACGCCCGCAGAGCCGAAGCTCATTGAGGCCGTGGGCCCGGAAGGCCAGACGGCTCCCTATATGCCGCTGTTCTATACAAAGGGCATGCGTCTGGCGCCGGACACCACCCCGGACAGCAGCTTTTTCGGCGGCCAGTACCAGGCCTACACGGGCGTGGTACTGGAGAACCTGGACACCCAAAATGCCAGCTTAAGCGTCCGGTTTGAAAACACGCCGCCAGTGGTGCCCACACTTACCCTCACACCGGACAGCGCCCTGGATAACCAGACCAATCTGCCCACCTTTACCTTTACGGCCAACATACCGGTGCGCGATCATACCGGGGACGGTGCGCGGACGCCCATTACACTGGAGGGGCCAGACGGCACTTCTTACCCCATGCACTGCGCCATTGACGGAACCTCCCTGGCGCTGGGGCTTGCGGACAGCTCTAATATCGCAAACCTGAAGGCCAACACGGCCTACACCCTGGTATTTCCCGAGAAATATTTTGATTTGGGGCAGGGCATCTACTCAGAGGCGCTCCGTTTTCCGGTAAAAACCGGGGATATCCTCGCTGTACAGAGCTCTGGCGTTCTGGAGCAGCCTTCCTTCTTTGGGGGCAAAGAGACTGAATTCGCGGCGCTCTCAGACGGGCGTATGTTCCGGTTTATGGGCTGGTATAAGTCTTCCGGCGAAACTTATTTCAGTTATTTTGACCAGGTTCAGCTTTTACTTGCCGACACAGACCTTCAGACCAGCCTGCTGAATGTGGAGGGCATCCCCGACATTGAGTCTTACTCCGATGTTCAGGGCTTTGCCCTCTCCGACAACACGCTGGCTCTGGCGCTTTATAACAAGACAAATGACACCACCTCGCTTTTCTCGGTGGATTTAGAGGGCAGGGTGCTGGCCGGCCCTTATACCCTGAGCGGCAGCCCTAAGCTCTTTTCGGGCGGCGGCAGTGTGAAGGCCTGGCGGTCCTTCTATGGCAATGGCGAGGAGCTGCCCGGCATCCAGCTTGAGACCATCGACTTTAAAAACCCGGTAGCCACCAGCTTTATCTATGGCGAGGGGCTGAACAGTGATCTTAAGCTCTTTCCGGTGGACACGGCCCGCTACGCGGTGCAGGAGCGGATTTCCACTAGTCTGTGGGAATATAAGAATTATCTGAGCCTTTACAGCATGGACAGTGACACCCCAAAATGGCGGACGGAGTGCACCACCACCAATGCCATCATCGGTGTGGCGGCGCAGAACGGCGGCATCGCCCGGATCGAGACAGACTATGGCATGATGGACGCCCATGCCGCCAGCTTCAGCAGCCAATATAAAAACGTCCTGGTTACTGCCTTCGACGCGAATGGCCGCCTGACGGAAAAATCCAAGGTGGTTGGGCGCGTCCGGGCTGCGGTTAATGCCACCAAAAATGTCCTTTCTGTAAAGGGCGGCGTCTCGGGCATCGCGGTGGAAAGCAGCTTCCTGGCGCCAGCTCTGCCCTTTATAGAAAACAACAATGACACGGAATGCCGGGACTATCTGTTCATTGGCAGCGATGGCCAGACAAAGGCCCTCAGCGGCCAGAACGCCTCACCGGGCTTATGGACTGGGGACCGCTACCTCATCACTGGCCGTGATCTGGATACGGGCAAGTGTCTTTATTACCAGACGGATACGGTCTTTGCTGATACGCCGGATGTGCCTGTGACGCCGGACACCCCGGACACTCCGGGCGGCAGCGCAGACGCTCCGGCGGATAGCGCTGGCACCAGCGGAAACCTCTCCACTGGTATTCTGGGGACACAGGCTTCCCTGTACATGTGCCTTGCCCTCCTGGGTGCGGCGCTCTGCGGTCTGGCCGTTTACCGAAAAAACAGCGGACAGAAATAACAAATTCATTATATAAATAAGTAAAACGAAAGGAGAATATTGTGAAAAAACGTATTCTATGTATTTTACTCAGCCTGCTCATGGTTTTATCACTGGTTCCGGCGGGTGTATTGGCCCAGGAGGAAGAAACGCCAGTGTCCTATGAGGACTGCGCGGCAGGTGAGGCCATTGTCTGTATGGAGAAGGCTTCGCCGCTCACGCGCAGCGCGGTACCAGGCCTGCTTGCTGGCGCCGAGGTGCTTATGGATCTCTCAGATTTTCCAGCCACCAGGGCACGCAGCACGTCGGCAGACACCAGCGGTCAGGTGCTGGCATTGGTGCGGGACGAGAGCCGTAGCACTGAGGAGCTCATCGCGGAGCTTAACACCTATCCTCAGGTGGCCTTCGCTGAGCCAAATTACGCCATCTCGCCTATGACGGATGAATCCGGCGCAGCGGAGGCTCTGGCACCGGAACCGTCGGCGGTCGAAACCGACAAAACTGTGGTGCCGGAAGCTGCCGCTAATGGAGAAACCAGGGCCGCCGCAGATGAGCCGGCTGCCAAAGGCTTGCAGGCAGCGCCTGCCGCCAAGGTGCCCGGCGCTGTCAACACAGCCGATTTTATGACAGATTACCAGTGGGCTTATGATAACACGGGCGACTATTTCAGCTCTTTACCGGGCTTTGACATGCACTATGACGGCTGGAATCAGGCTTCTGGCACCACCGACGGTGACGATGTTGTCGTCGCGGTGCTGGACACGGGTGTAGACCACGATAATCCCGATTTAAAAAACAAAATGTGGCGCCGGGGCACTCTGAACCTGCCTGGGGGTGAGCACGGCATCAGCTACGCCAGTGCTGATCCGGCGGATACCTCTGACCCCGACGGCCACGGCACACACTGCGCGGGCATCATCGGCGCAGAATGGGGAAACGGCGGTGTTTCCGGTACTTCTCAGAACGCCAAAATCATGGCCCTGCGCTTCGGAGGCTTTGTTTCCACTGTGCTTGCGTGCTATGATTACATGGCGTCTGCCATTGATCTTGGCGTTAACCTGAAGGCGGTCAACTGTTCCTTTACCAGCTCTGGCTCTCCAAAATCTCTGGATCTGGCTGTGGAAAAGCTTGGCAAGATGGGGATGCTCTCTGTATACGGGTCTGCCAACTCGGCAACGGACAATGACCGAACCGGGATTCTGTCCTCCACTTTTATAAATAACCCTTACGCCGTTGTGGTGGACGCCGCCAACGCCTATGGCCTCATGGCCGCTTACAGCTGCTATGGTGAGCGCACCACGGATATCGTGGCGCCTGGCTCCCGGATCCTTTCTACCTGGCTAACAGACAAAGCTCTTTACTATCCGGAATTTTCAGACAACAATCTCTTTTACGAGGGCTTTGAGGGCTCGGATTCCCTTAAATTTTATACCAACGCTGATCCCTCAAAGGGTGCGCTGTGTGGCGAAATCTCTGGTAAAAAGGTGTATAACGGTAAGAACAGCTTAAAGCTCCAGGGCACCGCGGAGGGGAACGCTGTTTACTCGGAGCCGGTCGACCTGACCCAGGCTTCTGGCTTCGATTCTTCTGAGGCGTATCGCTTTTCTCTGAACGTCGCAGGTGAGGGCGGCCACAGCTGCGGCCAGGCCGAAGTGATGGTCAGGCTGACAGACGGCAGCTTTGCGCTCCTTGGCGATGGTACGTCTCTGGCAAGGGGACGGGACGGCGGCTTTAACAGTTTTAACACTGGCGCCGCTCAGATTTTGCCAAAAAATACAGACTACGCGAATTTCCAGCTCTGCCTGACCTTAAAGGGGCTTGATATGGTCTTCCCCAACGGCCACGGCGAATATGTCTATGAATACGGCCCTGTCTACATCGACAATCTGGGGATTGGCAGTACCACGCTCCCCTATAATTATTCGGATGGTACCTCCATGGCAACGCCCATGATCACCGGCGCGGTGGCGGTACTGGCTGGACGTTACCCGGATGATTCAGCCGCGATGCGCACTGCCCGCACCATCGGCAGTGTCACAAAATACGATGAATTTAAGGACAAATGTGTGTCTGACGGCTTCATCAATCTTGATCAATCCGTTACGGATAATCCGTATCCGGTTGTCAACGCTGCGAATATTGCAGAGGATACTGTGACCATTGACGGCTACTTCTTTGGGAAAAACCCAACGGTCACCATTGGCGGCAAAGCGGCTGGCATTCAGTCTTCAGTGGCTTTTGAAGACGGCGGCCAGCGGCTGGTGGTTTCACGACCTGCGGATGTGAGCGGCATGGCCCGGGTATCGGTCACTTCTTCTGAAAAAGGTGAGGGACACCAGTCCTACGACTTCGGCAAAGTCAAAAATGTGGATTATTTTGAAAACACGCTGCCTCTGCCGGAAGATCCTGCCTTCTATGATATTGACGCTTACCAGATGGTGGGCTACGGTGATTATCTCTACTGCATCCCCCATTATTATACCTTCCCTGAGTTTGCTGAAAAGCTCTGGCGTTTCAACGTCAACACGAAAGCCTGGGATCAAATGGCGCTGCCTGAAAACACGGTCATGTTCAATGCCACAGCGGTTGTCTGGCAGGATAAGCTCCTGATTTACAGCTACAACACCGGGGTTGAGGATCCGGCTGCCGCGGAGCCGGTCTCCATTGGCATGATTCTGACCTATGACGGCAGCACCTGGACACAGACGCCGGGCTGGAATGACAAAACCTTCCCAAACTCGGCTGCCCTTGTCAACAATGACGGACAGCTGCTGGCTGTGTCTGGCATTTTCAATAACACATTCAACAACACTGTCTATTCCGTCAGTCTTGAAAACCACACGCTCACCCCAATGGGCAATACGCTGCGGACAGTCTCTGGGCCTCTGGTCAGCGCCGGACATGGGCAGCTCATTGTAACCGGCGGCCTGGAATCGGGCAACCAGAACGGTACTCTGCCAGGTGTGGAACGTCTTACCCTGGATAACGGTGTTTATGTTCCATCCAAGCTGGACATGACAGGCATTAAAACCGGTAATCTGTCAGGCTTTGCCAGTGCGGCGGTCAAGGACGGCTTTATGCTGGTGGGCCCTGAAACCACCGATGCCAGTACCGATACCTATACCCTCGGCACCTCGGGTGGTCTGACGCCTTATAAAAAACGGGTGGACAACGCCGCGCTGGCCAATCCGTCGGCTGCTGCCTATAAGGGGCAGTTTTATGTGCTGGCCCGCACTTACACCTCAGACAGCAACTTTATCTTTAAATCAACGGCGGTACAGACCGAAGAACCGGTAAACCCAGATAATCCGGTGAATCCCGATAACAATAACGGCCAGGCCGCCAATGTGGGCACCGGCATAACAGACACGCTGCCTCTGGCCGGCGCCGCTGTACTGCTTCTGCTCTGCGCCGCAGGCATTATGGTTTGGGCCCGCAAAAAAAGAAAACTCGATTAAAGGAGCATTTTATGAAAGAAAAAAAGCATCGTTTTTTAAAGCATCCTATTCTGGCGGCTTTTCTGCTGCCTGTCATTGGGCTTCTGGGCGGCGGGATCATCGGCCAGATCGTCGTGCTGTCCCTCAATGGTTTTGATACTAAAGCGGCGCAGAATACCCTGATGAGCAATGATCTGCCGGAAATTTTTCTGGCCTTACTTGTCATCCTGATCATGAAACACAGCTATGACAATCAGTTTAAATTCGGCTTCTGGAAAAAGAACCTGAAGCCGAGTATGGTTTTTGCTTCCTGGGGATTTTTGGTCCTTCTCTTGAATATTATTCCCAACCTGTTTTTGGGCACGCCTCTGGAATCCTCCTATGGCCTGCTATTAGCCGTTACGGGCGGCATTGCCCCGGGACTTTATGAGGAGGTTACCTGCCGCGGTGTGGTTCTCTCCAATATGATGTACCAGTGGCGCAATGCCAAAAACCCAATTATGATGTCTCTTCTGGCTTCCAGCATTGCCTTTGGCCTCATACACCTCGTAAATCTGTTTTCCACCGTTGGGCCGACACTGATTCAGGTGGGCTATGCCACAGGTCTGGGTATCTTTTTCGGCGCGGTTTACCTGCGTACCCGCAATCTCTGGGGCCCGGTTGTCGTTCACGCTCTTATTGATATCTCAGCAAAGATTTTTGTGACTGAGGATCCGGTTGCCGGCATTGCCAGCCTTGCTGTTCCTCCAGAGCAGATGTTAGTTGGCATTGCTGTTTTTATCGTCTTTACCGCCATCGGCCTTTATCTGGTGCGCCCTGCCAAGCATGAGGAAATCAAAGCGCTCTGGCGCGAGGATTCCTGGCATCATGAGGTGGCCCCAGAGACGGAAGCTCTATAATTAAAAAGCCGTAACTGTTTCGGGAATAAACAACCAATACCGCATCATTTTTCAAGGCAAAATAAAAAACTTCAGAATAAACATTTCTTATAATATTTATTCTGAAGTTATCTTATTTTTAATCATCTGTTCTTATTCGTGTTCCAGGCTGTAAGCGTCTCGCCGCTGCTTCATTTCGCCAAAACCCTCAAAATATTCATAGGTAGCGTCGATCTTCCCCCCACAATCATTACACGCCATCCAAAATCCCAGCTGGTCTGTTTCCGGATGAACACCTGAAGGCTCTTTACATTGGCATTGCTTTACTTCTTTTTCAATCATCATTTTGGGTAACACTCCTTTCCAACATTACAATACTACACACTACTAAATTTTTACCCAAAATAGCGGATTTAAAACAACTTTCAGCGACTTATTCTAAAACAATCGCTTTAACACAACAGTGTGTCTCTTATTCTTTCTCTTACTCTTTCGCGAAAGGGTCTCACATTAATAAAGCATTGGCTCGTCAAGCTCAGCAAAGAAAGCATTGAGCGTCTCCATTAAATCCATGGTACCATACATGATTTCATATTTATAACGCCCCATGAGCGCCATAACATATGCGCCATAGCCATGCTTCAGCAGGGCCTGAAGCAGTCTCGGGGTCATCTCCATGGGGGTGGGCTGCAGCTGGCCGTATTTATTCATGCTCAAAAGCCCGGCCTCCTCAATAAAGTCCATCATTTCATCCAGCGCCCGGGCATTTTGTTCCGGCATTTCTCCCTGGGCACCGCTCAGATAGCCCACCGCCAGTGTCTCAAAGGCCGTCGGCGGAACAGGCTCCTGAGAATTTTGCTCAATCATGAGCTGGCTGGCTTCATCCAAAAGGCTCATACCAGCGGACTTCAGGTAAACCAGATGCATTAAGAGGTAAAAAAGGTAGTCGGCGCGCATCCGGGCAACGGTGTTGATCAGGATCGTATCTGTAGCATTTAACTCAGGTATCATGGCCAGGATGGGCTCGTGAAGGGTGTTCAAACGTTTATAAAGGGTTACGGCGATCTCGCCGTTCAGGCTTTCATCACCGGTTTTAAAGGCATCCTGCGCCACTGCCATTTCTTTAAAGGCCTTTTGCTTGAGGGATGGGTTTTCAAGCATCAGCTCTGCGCAGCGTCTCACATACTCGCCGTAAAAGGGCTGGGGCTTTTTGGGCATCTTCTGTTCAACTGCGCATTTGCGCATTTTCTGTTTTGAGTTCCGGGTGCCTTCGTTGTATATATCAAAGTACAGCTTCTTTTTATCCCCATAAATCTGCCACCAGCCAAACTCAAAACGCTCAAACTGGTCATACAGGTAGACATAGTTTATCTTATCAAGACTCAGAGGCTCATCTAGCATCCTCCCCCAGCTCAAGCCAGCCTCTATTTCGCCAAAGACCACATTGCAGTAAAAGTGATGAAACCCATCGGAAAGACAGCGGCCTAAAGGTCCGATATCCGTAATATTATAAGATTCTGTGTCAAAGTCCACACCGTCGTACAGGCAGCGGGTCATCAGGTCGTAGGTTTCCCGCACTACCTCAAATACCATGCCGTGCTCAACCTCGTCGGAGTCATCACCGTAATAGGATAGGGCATCCTGACGCATACTGTCAAAATCCAGCCTTTTGGAGGGCAGCAGCTCCATCAGCTCTTCCCATGCCGCATCCCGTTCTGCAAATGCGCACTGGGTATCCCTGCACCGGGCAACCAGTCCGGCAAACTGCGGATCGCTCATGGCAAGCTTCATCTGTGTTTTAACGACGGGGCAGCGCTCCTCCTGTACCTCCAGAATATGGGCAGCAGTCTTCCTGATTTTATCCGATGCTTTCTTACTCAACTCAAACCTTATCATATTACTCTCCATTTAATTATGTGGTACTTTCATTATATTATGCTTTCTGTTAAAAGGCAACGGTTTAATAAAATAAAGCGCTTTTCGCTCCAGAAGCTGGGGAGAAAGGCGCTTATAAAATGACTTTTATTCAAATACGACGATAGCTTCACTGTTCTTAACGCGAAGCGCCGCGGTTTCAAGTATTCTGAAATAATGGTTCAGGTTAACCAGCTCTAAGTAGGCCGCGGCCAGATCCTGGCCGATTGTCAGATCCATGTACTGGGCTTCGGCGCAGACCAGAACGGCTTTTCCTGCCAGCGCGTTTGAACGGTAAACCCGTCCGTCCAGCAGGCTTTTAATACGGTCAATTTCCATAACGCCGGTTCCCGGCTGAATCCGCTGAAGCTTAAAATAAAGATCTGGCCCCATGACCAGGGCGAGACGGCCAAGCATATCCTTTTCGACCAGCATGGACGCGCCGGCGGCGATATTGGCAAAGGCATTCTGCCCTTCTGCCCAGTCGTCCATCTTAATGGTATTGCTGCCGGGTACGGTCAGCAGGCCGTCTACGCCCAGCGCTTTATTTCCAAAGAAAATCAGCTGATCCTCAGCCTTTGCGCTGGCCTGTGCCGCGCGGGCCGCTGCGGAAAGATCCACTGGCACGCCGGTTCTCTCGCTGGCTTCCAGGTCTCTCCAGAATAACGGAAAATCTTCGTACAGCTGTACCAGCTCCACAAATTTTCGTCCTGTGGTCTGCACCACACCGTCCTCAAAGCTTTCATCCTTGTCGCTGCTGTCAACTGCAACTGACTGGGCGCCTGGGCCAAGGGGGCCGTAAAGCGGCAGAAAGCGGCGGCCGACCAGATACTTCTTAAGTGTTTCGACAATGGTTGTATCAATCTGTTCCCAAAGGGCATCGCCAAAAGGCGCAGCTTCTCTTGATAAATAATCCATACGGTCCCTCCTAATCCTCAATCAGGCTGCCGACAGTCGGGCCTCCTGCTGTCTGGGCTTCACTGCTGCCCGATTCAATACCGAGCTCTTCCAGCATTTCGTGGACTTCCCCGGCGCCTTCCTCAAACAGCTCTGCCTCCACAGGGTCCAGATAACGCAGCAGCGTTGTCAGTTCACCCATATGGGCCTTTTCTTCATCACGGATGTCCTCTAACACCTTTTTAGCGACAGGATCGTCTGTCGCCTGCGCATGGGCATCGTATAAATAAATCGCTTCAAGCTCACCTGCTAAATCAAGGCGGATGGCTTGAGCCAGTTCCTTCTTAGTCATTTTTCGTTCCACATTTGCTGCAAATGGATCTCCAAAAGATGGCATAAAAATTCAACTCCCTTCTAAATTTTTTATACTTTAGAATCATTATAACATACTGTGCAGCAAAAAGACAGTTAAATTTAGCTAACTTAATGTTAATTTTAAGACAAACAAAAGACCCCTTCCGCTTGGAAGGGGTCCATGTACTTTCTATTGCGGCTGTGAGGCACCTGTTGCCTGCTGCAGCTGGTTCAATACGTCCTGAAGCTCATTGAGCTTGCTGCCATAGCCTGCCCAGTCGCCTGATTTCTGGGCGTTCTGGGCTTCCTGGAACAGCTGGTTTGCCCGGATGGAGAGATCCGCTGCGCTTGTGGCAGAGCTGCTGTTCGGCGTCGCCGTGGAAACGGCGGTATTGGCCCCTGCGGGCGCTTCACCTGCATCGTAATTGAAAATCTGACCGAGGGCCTGGTTCAGCGAGTCTGCCATGACAATCTCATTCTGATAGCTCACGATCACCTTTTTGACCTCTGGCAGGTTGTTCTCTCCTGCGCTGGCCTGTATATAAATCGGTTCAACATAGATGATGGCATCCTCGATGGGAATGGTCATCAGGTTACCGCGCAGCACTGTGGAGCCCTGCTGGCTCAGCAGTGTCAGCTGCGGGGATATGGTGGTATTCTGGTCGATCCGCTGCTCGATCTGCATGGGGCCGTAAACCAACTGCTGTTTCGGGAACTGGTACAGCAGCAGCTGTCCATAATCGTCCCCGTCCGATACCCCGGCCAGCCAGGCAATCATGTTGTCCTTGTTCCTGGGGGTAAAGGTTGTTGTCAGCATAAACTCAGTCTGCCGGTCCGGCAGCTTCATAATCGTATAGGACGAGTCAATGGGCACCTCCTCCTTGGATGCGCCAAAGAACTGGTTGGCGGTTTCCCACTGGTCCTCGCGGTTATAGAACACTTGAGGATTACTCATGTGGTAGGTTTTATAAATATCGGACTGAATGTCGAACAGGGTTTTGGAGTAACGGATGTGCTCCTTCAGGCCCTTGGGCATCTCAGAAATATCTTTGACCAGCCCCGGGAAAATCTTGCTGTAGGTTTCAAGCACAGGCTCATCGTCTACCTTATAGAAGGTGACGTCACCATTGTAGGCGTCCACCACTACCTTCACCGGGTTTTTAATGTAATTCTTGCCAGTGGTTTTATCATAGGGCTGGGCGTATGGGTACTTGCTGCTGGTTGTAAAGCCATCCACAATCCAGTACTGCTTGCCGTCCGCCAGCGCCATGTAGGGCTTGTTGTCATACTCTAAGAAGGGCGCAAGCTTGGATACACGGTCCATCACATTCCGATTGATGAGAATTTTGCTGTCTGAGGTAATCTCACTGGTCAGCAGCATCTCAGGCGATCCGTAATACAGGGCAAAGGAAATCCGGTTGAGCAGCGACAGCTTAATACCGCCGGTGCCTTCGTAATAGTTTTCCTTATTGTTGTCCCCTTCCGGATAGTCAAATTCTGGATTGGCCGCGTTGGTGACCACATATTTGTAATCCCCTTCGCCAAAATAAACCCTTGGCTGTTCGATTTCAAGGCTCTGGGTATCCGTCACTGGCGGAATATCCTTGACGATAAGCTCTGGCTGCCCCACAGAATTGGTTTTATTCACTGGCGACATGGCAACACCGAAGCCGTGGGTATATTTCAAATGCTGATTCACCCAGGTCTTAGCATCATCCGGCAGAGCCGAATTTTCCATTTCACGCGTTCCCAAAAATACCTGGGTATATTTGCCGTCAACAAAATAACGGTCCACATCCACATCGTAGAACTTATAATAGTTTCGGATCCCCTGCAGCGAATTGTACATGTCCTTGGTTGGTTTCTGGTCATTGATGGGGATATTGCTGATGGTCGCTTCATTTTCCTGAATATCCCGGGCTGTAATGTCCTGGGTCGGTGAAAAATCCTTGATGGTCACTTTGTCCAGGCCATAGGCCTTTTGCGTGCTGGCGATATTCTTTTCAATGTAAGGTGCTTCCTTGGTATACTGGTTTGGCACCACCGACAGGTATTCGTAAGCTGCCTGTCCCACGCCGCCCAGTAGGGCCACGGCAATCAGGAGTACCGGACCGGCTGCCATCATCTTGTAATTTTTGCGGAAGCCCGCAAGCACAGAGGTAACGGCCAGAACCAGACACAGGGCGATCTTCACATAAAGCACCTTCATGCCAATGGTGATGTCCGAAGCGCCTGCACCATAGACCATTCCCGTTCCACCATAGAGCATTTCATAACGGCCGATAAAGCTGCTGAAAGCCAGAAGCAGAAAAAATATTCCCAGGAATACGCCAATCTGCTTGGAGGCCAGGGTCAGGAAGGTGGTAAAAATATCCTTGGCGCCGCTTTTAAAATCGTCCATGCTCTGGGCTGTCTGAATCCGAAAGTCCTTTTCGCGGTACATAACAAAAACAGTATACAAAAGCGTCAGAATGACCATGCCAAAAAAACAGGTCATAACCACACCGTAAGCGCCCTTCAATAACGGCAGCGTAAAGAAATAAAAGGACAGATCCTTTCCAAACAGCGGATCTGTCGTGCCAAAATCCGTGGCATTGGTAAACTGAAGGATTTCAGACCAGAGGCTGTTGGCAATAAAACCGGTAATCACAGCAGCTGCCACCACTGACAGCACTGCACCGATGGTTTTTTCCCGTTTTGTTCGCACTGCCTGGGTAATACCCAGATAACGTTCCGAAATCTTTTTTAAGAATTTCAGGTAGAAGAAGAGCAGGACCAGCAGCACCACAAATACCGGTGTACCGATCTGCACCTTCGTGACCAGCTCCTTAAAAAAAACGTTGAGATAACCCATTTCACTAAACCAGAGATAGTCTACGTAAAAATGGTTGAGGGACAAAAGAATCGCGAGAACGACCACCACGGCCACCACGACTGTCCAGAAGGCTTTTTTTCCTTTTTTCATTTTCCTTTTCCTTTAAATATAGAAGTTGTAGGATATTATACCACAGATTGCGTACATCCACGGCCATCTTAACGAAATCTTTATGCTATGCTTAATGGATTTAAGCTGTTTTGGCTGGTCTCGGGATAATCTTCCTTATCTTTACAGCAAACACAGCCACTGTCGATACTACCGCGATAAAATCCGCAATGGGCTGTGCCAGAAAAACCCCGGTCATTCCAAGGCCTGTCACCCGGGGGATAATCAAAATCAGTGGAATCAGTAGAATCAGTTTTCGCAGCATGGCCAGAAAGACCGAAACCTTAGCCTGTCCCAACGACAGGAAGGTTTGCTGGCATCCGGTCTGCAATCCCATAATACCAAGGCACATCATAAAAATACGGATCGCCCAGACCGTCAGGCTGGAGAGCTGCGGGTCGGTTGTAAAGATGGCGATGACCACCTCTGGAAAAAATTCCACAATGGCCCAGATTACCATGGACAGCGTAAAGCTGGCCGCAATCATCAAATGGTAGGCCTTGCGCACACGATCGTAGTTTCTGGCTCCATAATTATAGGAAATAATGGGCTGCCCACCCTGGGTCAGTCCCATGAGCGGCATGAGTCCCAGTTGCGAAATACTGCCGATTATGGTCATAGCGCCCACAGCCAGGTCTCCGCCGTAAAACTGAAGCGAGGCATTCAGGGTAATGTTAAGCAGGCTCTCGGTGGACTGCATGATAAAAGGCGATATGCCAAGGGAAATAATCCCCACCACATACTCTTTTTTAAGACGCATTCTGGAAGGCTTAATTTTGATGGTGGTTTTTTTGCCCATCAAAAACCGACAGACCCAGATAGCCGAAACAGCCTGTGAAAGAATGGTTGCCAGTGCGGCGCCCCGGACGCCCATGCCAAACACAAAAATAAAAACCGGATCCAGGATAATATTCAGTACTGCGCCGATAAGTACAGTCAGCATACCGGTTTTCGCAAAGCCCTGTGTATTGATAAAGGAGTTTAAGCCTAAGGTCGCCATCACAAAAATGGTCCCGCACAGATAAATCGTCATATACTGAAGCGCATGCTCAATGGTGTTTTCACTGGCGCCAAAGGCCATGAGCAGCGGCCGCTGGAAGATCAGAAAGAAAGCGGTAAGCACCACTGACAGAATGAGCAGCAGCGTTGCTGCGTTTCCCAGAATCCCCTCAGCGCTGTCCCGGTTCTTTTCTCCAAGATGAATGGCTGCCAGAGGCGCGCCCCCCATTCCAATCATCGCCGCAAAGGCTGTAATCAGCATAATGATCGGAAAAGTAATGCCCACCCCGGTCAGGGCCATAGGCCCAACCCCTTCAATATGGCCGATATACATACGGTCAACAATGTTATAAAGGGCATTGATAACCTGAGCCACAATGGCTGGCAGAGCCAGCTTGAACATCAGCCTGCCTACCGGCATAGTCCCCAGTTCCGTGTTTTTTTCATTGTCCATAATTTAATTTTCTACCTCTTACTATTGAATTTCAAAATCGAAATAAGTGTTGGGATAGGGCTCGTTACTCAAAGTAAAGTGCCACCATTCCTGAAAAAACGGCTCAAAACCGCAGGACAGCATCAGATATTTCAACATCATCCGGTTACGGCTCTGAATTGCCGTAAGATCCGTATAATTACTGTAAGAGCTTTCCTCAAAATAGTCGAAGAAGCCCCCCATGTCCAGTTCCTGTCCATTGCGCATATCCACCACCGTCAAGTCCACTGTGCTGCCCCTTGTATGGGTTGAACGGGCAGCGATAAAGCCTTCGTCAAAAACCTCTGCCCTGGTAAAATCCGGGTAATGGCGGGCCTTGGTTTCGCCGGTTTCCGGCCTGTCCTTCCACCTCAAAAAATGTTCTACAGCTCTCTGAGGCCGGTATCCGTCATACACCCTCAGGCAGTAGCCCTTGGTCATCAGCTTGCTCTGGGCTGCCTTCAACGCATCAGCCGTCTCCCTGGTTACCAGGATAATAGGAGCATTGTAGCCTTCGATCCGTTCGCCGACAAAGTTATCCCCAGAATAATACTTTACATCTGTTTCAATGGTTGGTATATAATCCGCTACATCCACAAAATTGTCTGGACGCACTGTTACGAGTTCATGCATAATTTATTCCTTATTTTTCAGAAGTTTAATGTTTTAAGCACACATCCCACATCGTTTAATTGTACCCGATTTAAAGCATTTTGAAAAGGGGGTTCCTCTATTGTCTTAGATGACTTTATTTCTCTTTTTTACAACGCGCACTAAAAAGGAGCCCTGAAGGACTCCTGAATTTGTTATCATTTTTTAAATTGCGCTTCATCCAGTTCCAGAACCCTGCAGCCATTTGTAAACACCTCGGCCTTTGTCAGTCCGCAGTCTGTCAGATAGCTCAGTTCTTCTCTGGACGCCAGTCCATGTATCACAAGCGACGCGCCGGCGTCACTGCCCAGGGCAATGGTTACGCCAGCCTCGTGGGCCTTTTTCACCTGAAGCTTATGCCCGGTAAAATAGCGCTGTGAAACCTCCCGGTATCGGGAAAGCGGATGGCTTTTATCGCAGCCTGCTATATTGGCAAAAGGCGCCAGTGTCGGTACCCAGACAATATCTTTTTCTTTCATAGCTGCGATGCAGTCTGCATCAATGCAATATCCATGTTCAATGCTGTCTGCCCCGGCTTCGATGGCCATCATAATGCCCTTTGGCGTATTGACATGCACCATCGTCCGCAGTCCGGCGTCATGGGCCCGGTCAATCAGATAGCGGAGCTCCTCATCTGTGAATTCCAGACTGCCAGCCTCTCCAAAATGATCAAAGCTCATAATTCCTGACTGAATAATCTTAATAAAATCAGGCTTACGTTTGAGCAGCTGATCCATTTTTTTACGGCAGGATTCAAAATCGGTAATGGCTTCTCCCAAAAAATCTCCGTAGTGACCTGTTTTATACAGGGCCACCAGCGGTGTTCTGAAGATAATACCAGCATCCTCAGCGATTGGCTTAAAAGCAGTGCCCGCGCCATAAGCGTCACCGCCGTCACGCAGCGCTTTGACATTGTGCTTGCGGTACCGCGCTGCCAGTGACAAAAACCAGCCTTCTCGCTCCGGTGTATCCTCAGACATCAATCCTTTTTTCAGTTTGCCAAAACCACTTAAAGCGCAATGGATATGACAATCAATGACCATTTAAAGAAAAACCTTATTCAGCAATTGCTGCTTCGTATTCAGCTGCATCTACCAAGTCTTCAATACCTTCGTCATCTGTGATCTGAACCTTAACAATCCAGTTTGCATAAGCATCCTCATTAATCGCTTCTGGTTCGTCATCTAAATCCTGATTGGATTCCAGAACCTTAAAAGCGAATGGCGCTTCCAGCGGAGAGGCTTTCTTTCCGGATTCAACAACTGAGAATTCATCCCCACGTTCAAATTCGTCGTCTTCATCTGCAAGCTCTACGAATAAGATATCACCCATTTTATCCTGTGCGAAATCCGTAATACCAATGGTTGCTACATTATCATCAACTGCAATCCAAAGATGTTGTTCCTTATCGTATTTTAATTCCTGTGGTACGTTCATGGTTTTTTCTCCTTAAATATTGTATATTTTGACTTTAATATATCACGATAACGCCATGAGTTCAAGCTAAAAAAGAACTCTCTTTTAAAAAAGGCTCTCTTTTTGAGAGAGCCTCATTTAATTATTTATGAACGGATTTTCCGTGTACGTCGTGCAGTGCTTCCATCAGTGCTTCAGACAGTGACGGATGCGGATGAATAACATCACCCACCTGTTCAGCCGTTAAGCCTAAATGTACTGCCAGACTCAGTTCAGCTAACAGGTCGGTCGCGTGTGGTCCGACAATGGAAGCGCCAACGATCACATCGTTGTTATCCACAATGACCTTTACAAAACCCTGAATTTTACCAATGGCCTGTGCCTTACCTAAAGCTCTGAAATCAAAGGTTCCAAGCTTATATTCGACGCCCTTCTTTTCACAGTCCTTTTCAGTTAAGCCAACGCCGGCAACTTCTGGCTCGGTGTATACGCAGCGCGGTACCGCGGCATAAGCGACATGCTTGTCTGCGCCCATGGCGTTTTCAACAGCGACGATCCCTTCTTTTGAGGCAACGTGCGCCAGCTGAGCTGTCGCAACGATGTCCCCAATGGCATAAACGCCGGGAACGGAGGTTTCCATCTTGTCATTGACAACAATACGACCGCGCTCATCCACTTCAACACCAGCATCCTGTGCACCCAGATTGTCCACAAAACTGCGGCGGCCAATAGCAACCAGCATAATTTCAGCCTCAACGGATTTGCCGTTAGCCAAAGAAGCTTTAACACCATCGTCAGAAACTTCAACTTCAGCCACCCCTACACCGGTGTGTACCTTAATTTTGTCCTTTTTAAACTGACGCAGAAGCTGCTTGGAAACATCCTTGTCTTCATTTGGAAGAATTTGTTCCAGTGCTTCTACAATGGTTACCTTTGTGCCCATGCGGCTCAAGAACTGGCCGATTTCACAGCCGATGACACCGCCGCCAACGATAATAATGGATTCCGGAGCTTTTTCCAGATCCAGCACTTCGTCGGAAGTGATCACCTTTTTCCCGTCATATTTAAACATTCCCGGGCTTACCGGAACAGAACCGGTGGCCAGAATAATTTTATCCGTTTCAACAGTTTCGGTTGAACCATCTTCTTTGGTAACCTCAACGGTATTTTTATCGACGATTTTGCCCGTACCCTTGATCAGGTTTACCTTGTTTTCTTCAAAGAGAAAATGAATCCCTTTGATCAGGCCGTCTTTTACTTTATTTTTACGGTCGACAACCGCTTTGTAGTCAACGCTGACAGTGCCGTCAATGTTAATGCCAAAATCCTTAGCGCTTTCAACAGTTTCCAGAACATCGGAGGCTGCCAGAAAAGCTTTTGTTGGAATACATCCGCGGTTTAAACAGGTACCGCCGACTTCGTCTTTTTCAATACAGGTGACTTCTGCACCCAGTTTTGCAGCCATAATAGCGGCTTCATAGCCACCCGGGCCTGCACCTATTACAGTAATTCTCATCAGTTCACTACTCCTATAAACCAGCTACGTCCAGAATCTTCGGTACGTTTTCTTCTGCGCCGATCGCCATAATGTGAGCACCGTCGCACACGCCCTCTTCCTTCAGCTGCGCTACAAATTCGCCGGCAATTCTAATGCCTTCAGCGGCCTTGTCTTCAGCTTCGGTTAAGCGTTCAATTAAAGCGTCCGGTACAGAGATTCCAGGTACGCTGCGGTTCATGAATTTTGCCATACCGGCAGATTTAAGCGGAATGATACCAGCCAGAACATAGCAGTCCATGTCCTTGGTCAGTTCTTTAAATTCACGCATAACTTCAATGTCAAATACACCCTGTGTCTGGAAGAACTTGGCACCGGCTTTAATTTTATTGCGCATTTTGATCAGCTGTACTTCAATCGGATCAAAAACAGGGGTAACACAAGCGCCCAGGTAGAAATCTGGTGCTCCCTTCAACTCATTACCCGCGAGATCCTGACCGCTCATTAATACTTCAGCAGTCTGAAGAATGGATACAGAATCCATTTCAAATACCGGCTTAGCTTCAGGATTGTCACCTGTGGTGGTGTGGTCACCGGTCAACGCCAGCATATTTTTTACGCCAAAATGACCTGCGGATAACATTTCACCCTGGATGGCGATACGATTGCGGTCACGTCCTGTCATCTGTAAAATTGATTCCAGGCCTTTCTTTTCAAGTTCAACGCACATAGCCAAGGAAGACGCTTTAACGGCAGCAGACTGATAGTCTGTAACATTAACACCCTGCACACGCCCCTTTAACAGGTCTGCAATTTCTAAAATATGGCTGAAATCAGTCCCTTTTGGTGGTGCCATTTCTGCAGTAATCGCAAATTTACCGGCTTCTAATGTCTGTTGTAATAAACTGCTCATCTTATTCACCATCCTTTTCCTGATCTCTTAAATTAATTGTTCTTGGGTAAGCAACTTTTTTATAGCCGCGTAATGGCTGAATTTCTTCAAGTAATTCTTCTTTACCCTGTTCTTTCAATTTTTTATAAATTTCAATCCATGCACAGTCATTTTCAGGAATAACTTCGCATTTGCCGTCTCTGGAGCCACCGCAGGCACCGTTTAATAAGGATTTGCCACAGCGGGTAATCGGGCAGATTGCAGCAGTTCTTCCAAGTACGCAGTCACCGCAGGTTTTACACATTTCTTCAAAGATACCATTGCGGACGGTTTCGCCAACAAACATGGTGTCATTTGCCGGATAGGTTTCTTTTTTAACCCCCTTGGCAACAGTCTGGACTCCATCGCCGCAAGCCATACACAGTACAGCATCTGCGTCGCCCAGCTCGCCTTTGATTTCCTTTAACTCTTTTTTGTTTAAAAGCACATTACAGGAAGTTGTTAAAACCTTGGTTGCCAAGACTTCCTTACCTTCGGCTTCCAGTGCAGCTTTCATGGCTTCAACTTCTTCTTCCCCACCGGTTTTACAAACGGTCGCACATTCAGAACAACCAGTGATGACCACTTTCTTTGCATCCTTTAAATATTCTAATACATCTTCAAAAGATTTTTTTTGAGAAATAATCATTTTTACTTCCTCCGTCTATATTTAATCCGCCCGGGGAGATACTCTCCCGGGCTTAATTCCCATTCCTATAAATTGTTCTGCTGTTTGCAGGCTTTAATGACATGCTGTGCCAGAAGAGCGGTGGTGATCGGGCCAGTTCCTCCGCCGCAGCCAGGCGTAGCAGAGGTGATCATTGCAACCTTATCCAGGCAGTCAACGTGGGCATCACCCGTACGGATCTTTTTGCCTTCTTCGTTTAATACAAATTCGCCGTTTTCATCTTTCATCTGGGACATTGCAACGTCAACCAGAATACAGTCTTCGCTTAACATATCCGGTTTAACCAGGCCATAGATACCAGCAGCTGTAACAACAATATCCGCTTTTTTTGTATAAGACTGTGTGTCTTTTGTGAACACATGACACATGGTCACTGTTGCGAATTCATTGGTCAACATAATTGCCAGCGGTTTTCCAAGAACATTTGAGTTATTGATAATGACAACATCTTTACCCTTAACATCAATTTCATAGTGCTTCAGCAGCTCCATAACGCCTTCTGCTGTACATGGGAAGAAGCCTCTTTCATCCGCAATCATTAATTTACCAAGGTTTGTTGGATTTAAAGCATCCGGGTCTTTTTCCGGGCTTAAGATATATTTGATTTCTTCTTCATCCAGCTGTTCTGGAAGCGGTTTAAAAATCAAAACCGCATGGATATTTTTGTCATCATTAAGCGTTTTTAATTTTGCTACAAAATCAGCCTGTGTTACATCTTCAGGGAATTCTACAGATTCCACTTCAATGCTTGATTTGCCCATTCTGGTAATAATACTCTTTTCATAAGAGATAGACCCTGGGTCTGCGCCAACACGCATAATTGCCAGTTTAGGCTGAACGCCTCCGGCAATCAGGGATTTTGCATCCTCCAGAACCTTTGCTAACATGGACTCACTTACTTCTTTACCACTTAATAATTTTGCTGCCATAATTTTCTCCTGAATTTATTTTTTAAATTTTAGTTTTAAGACAACTGTTTTTCCACTTCGGCATAAACAGTGTCGCAAATTGCAATACCATCTTCCAGCATAGGCTTCAGCTCATTTTCAACAAAAGCCACGTAGTCTCTGTCCTTCATGGTCTTGATGTTGATTAAAACATTCAGCCAGCCGCTGATCATTGCTGCGCGCAGGCATTGTACCCCAACGCCAACGTCAGAAATAGCCAAAGCGGAACCCTTGTGGACAAGTTCTTCGTGAAGCTTGATGCTCTTATAGCATACACGAACAATCTCAATGGGTACGCCGCAGGCTACCTTTGTACATTCTTCCATTACTTCTGCCTTATGTGCCTTTTGCTCTTCCGTTTCTGTCGGAAGGCTGTAGGCCTTGGCCAGAGGCGCGAAATTTTCGGCATCCTGATCAATCATCGCCATCAGCTGATCCTGTAATGCCTGTGCTTCGCCAAGAATTCTCTGGATATCTTCTTCATATTCAGCATATTTTTTCTTACCGGTGGTCAGATTGCCGACCATTCCTGCCAATGCTGTACCAATGGCGCCTACCAGTGCCGCTGCACCGCCGCCTCCCGGAACAGCACTTTTACTGTAAAGTACTTCGACAAATTCTGTACATTTTTTGTCTGCGATTCCCATAGTGTTTCCTCTCAAAATTTTTGTTCTTTATTAAGGTTCACATTTTTCATGAAAAAATTTTTGTCTGAAAATGCGAATGGGGAGGAGTCGAACCCCTCCCCCAGACTGCCAATGTAGCGAAAGCAGTCAAATTTTTTATTTAATTTTGTATTTCAGTTTTCTAGAACAGGCCAGAGATTACGCCGTTTTCATCAACATCAATACGTTCTGCTGCCGGCTCTTTTGGTAACCCTGGCATTTTCATAATTTCACCGGTTAAGCATACAATAAAGCCTGCACCTGCGGAAATGCTTGCCTGACGAACAGTGATTCTGAAACCAGTCGGACGGCCAAGCTTAGTCTGATCATCCGTTAAGGAGTACTGTGTCTTAGCCATACATACCGGAACTTTGTCAAAGCCCAGTTTGGTTAATTTTGCAATTTCAGCATCCGCTTCCGGAGTATAGTCTACACCGTCAGCGCCATAAATCTTAGTAGCAATGGCATTGATCTTATCTTTGATGCTCATGTCATCTTCATAAGAGAACTGGAAGCTGTTTTCGCCTTCTTCGCAGAGACGAATAACTTCGTTGGCAACTGCGATACCGCCTTCGCCGCCTTTTGCCCATACTTCGGACAGCGCAACGTTAACGCCAAGTTCTCTACATTTGTCTTCTACTAATTTTAATTCTGCTTCGGTATCTAATGGGAAGCGGTTGATCGCAACAACTGCAGGTAATTTGTAAACCTGAGTAATGTTTTCAACATGCTTCAATAAATTTGGAAGACCTGCTTCCAAAGCTTCTAAGTTTTCGTTGTTTAATTCGTCCTTTGGAACTCCACCGTTGTATTTCAGCGCTCTTACAGTTGCGACGATAATAACGGCGTCTGGTTTCAAACCAGCCATACGGCATTTGATGTCCAGGAATTTTTCTGCGCCTAAGTCTGCACCGAAACCAGCTTCTGTTACAACATAATCAGAAGCAAAATGCATTGCCATCTTAGTAGCGATTACAGAGTTACAGCCATGAGCGATGTTTGCAAATGGTCCACCATGTACAAAAGAGGGTGTTCCTTCCAGCGTCTGTACCAGATTTGGTTTCAAAGCATCTTTTAATAAAGCAGCCATTGCACCGTTAGCTTTTAACTGACCAGCGGTAACCGGTTCATCATCGTAAGTATAGCCAACAATGATACGACCCATTCTATTTTTCAGGTCAACAATGTCACTTGCCAAACAGAAAGCTGCCATAATTTCAGACGCAACAGTAATGTCAAAACCATCCTGACGAACTGCACCGTCACCTTTTTTACCAAGACCATCGACGATGTTACGCAACTGACGGTCATTCATATCAACGCAACGTCTCCATGTAATTCTCTTAGGATCAATGTTTAATTCATTTCCCTGATGAATGTGATTATCAAGCATTGCAGCTAAAAGGTTGTTTGCTGCACCAATCGCATGGAAATCGCCTGTGAAATGCAGGTTAATGTCTTCCATCGGAACAACCTGAGCATAACCGCCGCCAGCGGCGCCGCCTTTAACACCAAAAACTGGTCCTAAGGAAGGTTCTCTTAAAGCAACGAGTGTGTTTTTGCCCAATTTAGAAAGAGCATCTGCAACGCCAATTGTTGTTGTCGTTTTCCCCTCACCAGCAGGAGTCGGATTAATTGCAGTTGTTAAGATTAGTCTTGCTTTCTTTCCGGTTTCCCGTTTTAACAAATTATAATCGACTTTAGCTTTATATTTACCATATAATTCTAAGTCATCCTCTGTTAAACCCAACTTGGCAGCAATCTCACGAATGTCTTGTGGTTTAGCTTCCTGTGCAATTTCGATGTCTGATTTGAAACCCATTTTTAAATCCTCCAATACTTTGATAAATTTTTAACATTTCTTACTTCATATTCTAAAGCATTTTACGAAAAAAATCAAATACAAAGTAAGATAAATTTTCTTTTTTTTAAGGCTGTTTAGCGTTTACACTTGTATATTCCTGTATTACCTGTATATGCTTATATATACAAATTTGTTACAAAACATGTTAATTTTCATATATTTACATAAATTTTTAACACTGTATATTCATGTACTTATATGTAAATAGTTGTATATACAGATTTGGCTAAAAAAAGATTTTTTCGACTAACCATATTTAAAATACGCTTAATCTCATTTCCATATTCACATTTCCGTCAGTGCCTCTCACCATTTCCCTTAGTTATGAAGACTTGACGTTTACAATCTGCCCGCCGATTATGTCTGGGTACTATTATATATAATATGCCACTTCTTGCTTATGGTTAAATCATACCACGTAAAAAAAAGCTTGTCAATGCTTTTATGGCAATATTTTAAAATAAATCGCCGTTAGATTGATAGATAAATATCAAACAAACTTATCGTAAAAATTTCATGAAAACGATTTTGAAAGAAAAAAATTAAAAGAGACAAATCGACAAATCACAGCCCGCCAATGTTGTCTCTCTTAACTAAGAAATGTTATATACTTAAAATTCATCAAGTATCAGCACAATTAAAAGTAGGATGGGCTAAAGATTATTTCGCCTGAACTGGTCCAATCTTGCCCTGTCTGAAAGCTTTGCTGTATTTTCTGCAAAGTCTGTCATTTCCTAATAAAGCGTCTGTTGCGAAAATTGCGCCCATCATGTCGCGGCTTGTCGGATCCATAACAGCAGAGTCCATACCCACGAACATAGATAAGGTCATAAAATTCTGATTCATTAATTTTCTGGCTGGCAAGCCGAAAGAAATGTTACTTAAGCCTGAGGTAATATGAATGTCAGGATAAATTTCTCTGATTCCTTCGATTTCTGCTTTGAAGTTTAAGAAAGAATGGTTTTCTGTTGATAAAGCCATTACACAAGGGTCAATATGAATTCTGTTTGGTGTCAGATTATGCTTTTTAGCTTCTTCAACCATCATTTTAGTTAATTCAACTTTCTTTTCAACAGTATTTGGAATACCGGCATTGTCACAGGTCATGGCAACCAGTTCCCATGCTGGATCTGCATCGTCAAACAATGGTAAAAGAACGTCCATTTTGTTACCTTCGCCGGAAACAGAGTTTACCAGACCTGGTTTTTTACATAATGGGAAAACAGCTTTCAAAATTTCAGGGTCCGGGCTGTCAATACACAGTGGTGTTTCAACGGCTTCCTGTACAATGTCCATCATCCATTTTAAGGATTCCAGTTCAATTTCAGGAGCTGTACCAGCACATACGTCAATGTAGGTAGCACCGGCTTCTGCCTGAGCAATTGCTCTGTCTCTAATGAATGCTTCGTCTTTTTCTTCAATGGCTTTTTTAACCACTGGAATCGCACCGTTCAGTTTTTCTCCAATAATAATCATCATAATCCTCCTCTGACAGCGTTTACTTCGCCGCTACTCAAATAAATGTACATACAAGTCTTACCTGTATATACAGATATATCATATACATAGGGTACCACGTTCAGAAACCGTTGTCAATATTTTTTCACAAATTGTTTAAAAATTTACCCTTTCTTCCTGAACCCCTGATTTTTCTTATTGCAAATTTAAGGAATCTGTATTGTAAAATCAGCTATGAAAGCGTATAATTAAAACGATTAAAGATGATGTTTACCTGTATATACATAATTTTCAATATTAATAAAGGAGATTTATCATGCGCGTATTGTTCCCATTACTTGAGGAAGAAATAGAAGTGTCTCAGGACAGTTTGATTTCTGATGTCTGTTCTTCCATTGGTCTGCCCTTAAACCTTGTGTGCGGCGGAAAGGGACGCTGTAAAAAATGCCTGGTTAACATTAAGGAAAATGGAGAAATGAAAGAGGTATTGGCCTGCCAGTATTCTGTTTCTGACGGGATGGAGATTTATGCTTCCCGTGAGCAGGCTGCCAGCCAGATCCTTGAAACCTCATCCAACAGCGACCTGCCTTTTGATCCAACTGTAAAATGCTATTCATTAAATTATACCGATCTTGTTACGCCTATGTGTACCTATGATCTGGATGTTTTGCGCAAGCTCATACCGCAAACTCTTGACACGCCGGACTATTCTGTTTTAAAGCATTTTTCAGAGGTTTACTTTCTGGAAGGTTATGAAAAGCTGCATGTTATCGTCTCCGGCAACAGGATCATTGATTTTATCCCTTCTAATGAAACGGAAAAACCCATTTATGGCATTGCCTTTGACATTGGCACCACCTCTGTTGTCGGTTACCTCTATGATATAACAAGCGGATGCCTGTTAAACCAGCATTCCATGCTTAACAAACAGATTGCTTTTGGGGGAGATGTTATCAGCCGCATTGACTATGCCGGCGAATCGCCGGAAAGCCTGCATAAAATCTACGAAGCCATCATGGAAACTCTGGCTGAGATTATCACTCAGGTATGCAAAAAAGCGTCGGTGGATACGAACGATATTTATCAGACTGTTTATTGTGGAAACAGCACCATGGCCCACTTGTTTCTGGAACTCAATCCAAAGCATCTTGGCCTGGCACCATTCCTCGGGTTCTGCAAGGATGCCATATCCCTCAAAGGTATGGACACACCGCTTCCGATTAACCCTAAGGGTACGGTTACCTTTATGCCACTGCTCGGAGGTTTCGTAGGGGCAGATACCACAGCGGTTCTTTTGGGCCTGCCACGCGATAAAAAAATGCGGCTAATGATTGACCTTGGTACAAATGGTGAAATCGCCGTCGGAAACTGTGACAAGTTCTATGTCGCTTCCACCGCATGCGGACCGGCTCTTGAGGGCGCAGGCCTGACTATGGGAATGCGCGGTACTACAGGAGCCATTGAAAAGGTTGGCTGTGAAAATGGCAAAATCACTTATTCTGTCATCGGTAAAACAGCTCCTCAGGGCTTCTGCGGCTCTGGCATTGTTGACGCCATCGCCATGCTGTTTCGTGAGGGACTCATCGCCAAACGGGGCAACTTCATTAAAGGTGATGCTTTAGATGCCCACCCTATGAAAAATCGCTTTGGCGTGGATGAAAATAATCAGCGGTATTTTAAAATTGTAACTGCCAGTGAGCATCCTGAAGGCAAAGACATCATTATCACACAAAAGGACGTCCGCGCTGTCCAGCTCGCAAAAGCTGCCATTTACACGGGCTGTTGCCTGCTCTCTGAAAATTACGGTATCAAAGGCAGTGATCTTGAAGAAATTGTCATTGCCGGCGCCTTCGGAAACTACATTGACGTTCATAATGCACAATTTATTGGATTACTGCCAAAAATCGAAGGTGTTCCTGTACGTTCCATCGGCAACGGGGCAGGCACTGGGGCACAGTTGTATCTGCTGTCAAAGAAAGAGGCTGATATCTGTAATGCTATCCCGACCATCACCACCCATATTGAGCTGGCAACAGACCCCAAATTTGTCGAGACCTATATGATGAATACCATGTTCGGGGATAATGTGATGATTTAATTCTGAACACAAAAAGACGAAGCTGAACACGCTTCGTCTTTTTATTTTCAATCCAGTTTTCTTTTCCCGGCAGCTTCTGCAATCCCCTCAATAATTTCATCAATGCCTTTCTGGTAGTCTTCCAATGTTTCCTTCCAGTGCATCATACATTCCAACCCGGCGGGTGTGATGGAAAAGACCCTTTTTCCCATGTTCTCATTGTCTGCAATGTCGATATGCGAAACGATAAGCCCCTGCTGTTCCATATTTTTAAGGGTTCTGTAAAGACCGGAGGCATCCGGTTTTTTATCCTTCCACAGATAAGTGCCAGCCAGCTTTGATAAAATGCTGTAGCCATGGTCGTCCTGTTCTGAAAGAATGGTCAGGATCACAGGCTGTATAAAACGGGTCAGGGTTCCGCCTTTACAGGCGCACACTCTTTTAATACTCTTCATTCGATTCCTCCATTATTGGATTAAGTCTTATGCTCGCTAATAAAAGTATACGTCATTTTTAATTTTTTGTAAAGATCCACATAATCAAAAAGCCCCGTTGATCACGGGGCATCTGTAAAATCAATCAATGGCTTTATTATCCATAATATAGGATGCTACTGCATCTGTCGTAATAACCAATGTCTGTGTATACTGGTTTTCCAATTGTTTTTCTCTTAGTTCCTGTTTGTCAATTTTTGATATCGTCAATTTTTGTTCAGGCAGCATACTGACACCGGTCAGGCTGCTGAGCCTTCCCATCTCTCTAAAGAACAGGAAACCAAAAAGACTAAACATAATGATTGCTACCAAAGCCAGTGTTACGTAAAACGGACGTGTCTTTCTTGCGGGTTTCGTTTCCATTAAAATGCCCCCCTTTCAATCATTAAGATATATATCCAAAATGACCGTTTTTATTCACAGAGGGTATTTATCTATTCTCCTGACAGAGTATTTGCCAGACGGGCAAAATCTTCTCCCGTCAGCGTTTCACCCCGTACACCCGGAGCTATTCCACATTTTTCCAGAGCATTCAGCAGGCGCTCTTTCGAATAATCGGTGTTCATTTGCAGACCGTTGATCAATGTTTTTCTGCGGTTTAAAAACGAAGCCTTTACGATCTGGAAAAAAAGCTTTTTATCAGACACCCGGATTGCCGGCTCTGCCCTTTTTTTCAGCGTAACCACAATAGAATCAACTTTTGGCCTCGGCATGAACACCGCCGCAGGCACATAAAAGCTGATTTCTGTTTCGGCATAAAACTGCGCTGCAATGGTCAGCGAGCCGTAAGCCTTTGTCCCAGGCTCTGCACAAAGCCGTTCCCCTACTTCTTTCTGGATCATAAAAGTCATCTGCTCAATGGGCAGTTCTGATTCCAGAAACCCCATAATAATGGGGGTTGTGACATAGTAAGGCAAATTCGCAACAATTTTTAAAGGATTCTTCTGCAAATTTGTCCGGAGGAGCCCGGGAATATCTGTTTTTAAAATATCTCCCTGAATAATCTCAACATTATTACAGTCCTCCAGGGTTTCGGCTAAAACGGGAATTAATTTTTTATCTATTTCCACAGAATAGACTTTTCCGGCAGCTTCAGCCAGCACCTGAGTCATGGTTCCGATTCCCGGCCCTATCTCCAATACTGTATCATTTTTATGCACATTGCCGGCTTCTACAATTTTTCGCACGATATTTTCATCAATCAAAAAATTTTGTCCATAGCGCTTGTTAAAATGCAGGTCGTATTTATTTAAGATCCCTTCAATTACCTTCGGGGAGGTCAGTTTCTCCATGTGTTTCTCTTTCCAGCCAGGCCAGGAGCCTGTCTTTCTTATTTTCTTCGGGATATTCATAAACTCTTTTCAGAAGCCTGGTCAGACTTTCCTTAATCGCTTCTCCCTGATAGCCCCTGTCTGTCAGGTCTTTTCCATTAACGGCCAGCTCTCTTAAGGTCATGGGCTCTCGGTTTGCAGCAATCCGACGGTACACCCGTTGATTCTGTTCGGCTGCTCGTTTAATTGAAGGATCGCCATCCCAATAAGCCAGTCCATCCTGAAAAGCCAGAAAATCCTCCGCATTTTCCATTCCGATATCGGCCAGGGCTTCTTTAAAGGTAACACTATCCTGGCTATCCGCTACGACATGGTGGCAAAAGCCATAGGCCAGCTGCTTTTCTTTGTTGGAATAACGCATTTCTCTGAGAAAGACTCTCCGCTCTTCCGGAAACATGTTTAGCAGAAATGCCGCCAGCCTGAGCGGCAGCTTTTTGGGCAGATAACCCATAATTTCAAAACCATCGATAAGATAGTCCTCACACCGCTTCCAATACTCCGGAACCATACGGTTTAGCAGATCGCCCAAAAGTTCTGTTTTTATGAGGAGATATCCGCCCCACGCTACTTTCTCACATAACATGATTCGGGTAAGCTCTCCGCGTATCCGCTCAATGCTGACGCCAGCCGTATCCGGATTATCCCGGATAGCGCTGCGGGTCCGCTCATCCAGCTCCATACGCTTTTCGGCCGCAAGGCGGATACAGCGCCATTTTCTCAGGCGGTCTTCCTCAAAGCGCTTTTTAGGATCGCCAATGCAGCGGACCATACCATTTCTGATGTCCTCAAGCCCACCGACATAGTCGAAAACACAGCCGCGCTCATCCATTAACAGGCCATTAATGGTAAAGTCACGGCGGCTGACATCTTCTCTTACATCATCGGTAAACAGCACCTCATCGGGATGGCGGCCGTCAGCGTAGCTGGCTTCTTTACGAAAGGTGGTAATTTCATAAACTTTTTTGTCCATAATAACGCCAATGGTTCCAAAGTGTTTACCGACGGTGACGGTATGCTCAAACCAGCTTTCTACCTCATCTGGCAGGGCATCGGTCGTGAAATCATAATCGCTCGGGGCTTTGCCCAGAAGCATGTCACGGACAGCTCCTCCCACAATAAAAAGCTGCTTATGATGTTTTCTGAAAACTTGAAATAAGGTTTCGATTGCTTTTTCCATTACATTTTATTCTTTACAATGGTCAGGATATCCGTGGTATGATCCACCATGTAAGTGGGGTTGCAGCGTTCCAGGGCTTTGGGCGTGTTATAACCCCATTTTACTGCCACCACGTCCACACCTGCCCGGAGGCAGGATTCGATATCTCTGGTTTCATCGCCAACGTAAAGCAGTTCCTCCTTCTTAAGATCATATTTCTTAAGAACTTTTTTTATTTTCTTTTCCTTTGATAAAAGCGCTGAGCACATAATAAAATCAATATCGTCCTCCAACCGGTAATGCCTTAAAAAGGACTGGACGGTTTTTTCGATGTTGGAAGTCAGTATCCCGCGGTATTCAGTAATCTGGGTAAGGTCGTCCATAAAGGTTTTTATTTCCGGATAAAATGCCCGTATGTCTTCCATTGTTGCCCGCATTCTCTTCTGCCCCTCGCTGAGGACTCTGGGCAGTTTATAGAAAGGGATATCCACAATTTCCATGATTTCCTTTATATGCAAATTTTTTATATGCTGCAGCTCTTCTTTTGTGATTTTTCGATATTTGTACTTTTCAGCCATATCGTTGTATATGTTAAAGGTTTTTTCCTCTGTATCGGCCAAAGTACCGTCAAAATCAAAAACCACACATTTATAAGCCATTCTGTTCTCCTTATGTTTATCTGGCCTTTTCTACCTCATTTTTTGTAGTTCTTCCTGTACATCATTTTATCATCGACCATTTTTCTTCTGAGCTTTTCATCAAAAAAGTAATAGTCGATGGAGGTATCCAGCCGGGCGCAGTTCATAGCCGCGTCGGCAAAGCGCTGAAGATCCTCTTTATTCTGCGCGTTTTCCGGATATTTTGCTATGCCAATCTGTCCGCCTATAGTAAAGGTCATTCCCTCCACAACGCAAGGCTCGTTGAGGCATTCGATGATTTCTATACAAATCGGTTCAATCTTTTCTCTGGCATTACGGTTTGGCAGAAAGAGCACCACCAGGTCATCGCTGTGGCGGGCCAGAAGACCATAATGGCCTACACGATCACTCAGCTGCTCACATACCTGCTTAACGACCTGATCCCCAACCTCATAGCCATACAGATCATTGATTTCGTGGTAGTTGGTCAGCGATATATTGAGCAGTGCCATATGCTTACCAGGCTTTCCGGCATTTTTGGCAAAATAGCGGCTGAGAACCTGACGCAGCTTAAGCCGGCTCGCAAGACCGGTGATGGGTTCATGGTAGGCCAGGTATTCAAACTTATTGCGGTATTCCACACCTTCCGACACATCCAGTCCAACACTGACGCAAACACGCCGGTTATCGAAATAGGGCAGTTCTCTTGTATTCCAGTAGATCCAGCGGATTCTGCCTTCCTTGTCACGGAGATCAAGGGGCTTTCGATAATTTCTGTCTTTGTTGGTGCGGCGCTGGGCGACATGGCCAAAGATCGCTTCTGCCGGCTGTCCGATAAGAACTTCTCTTGACTGACCTGTCAGCTCTTCAATGAAGGGGTTCACCTCCAGAATATTGTTGTTTTCATCTGTCGTTAATACCAGCATGTCGGAGTTATCCACAACAGCCTTTGAAAACTGGTTCTGAAAATCCAGATTATCCCTGAGTTCCTTTTCCTCTGTAATATTCTGAACGATCCCAATGGTGGAAAGGTGCTCATTTTTGCTGGAAAATGTATGCCGGATCCGGATGAGCACATCCACAACTTCATTTTTAGTCGTGATAATGCGGTGATGGATATCCACCGTCTCCTGATTCTGGAAAGCGTCCAAAAACGCCTTGGTTACACGCTCCTGATCAGCCGGATGAACCATTTTAAACAGAATATCCAGATTCGGCTTAACCGTATTAATTTCATAGCCCAAAATATGATAGAGCTCTCTGGACCAGACAATTTCCTTGCTCTGGTGGTTTAACTCCCAGTAGCCCATGCGGGCAATGTGCTCGATCTCTACCAGTTTACTTGCCTGCTCTTCAATATAAGCTTCTCGTTCCTGAAGGTTTTTTTCATCTCTGGCTACAATGCCATAGTACACCTTCTCACTGAAGACAAAACGATGGATTTCTACTGAAAAAGGGATGACGGAACGGTCTGGCATATAATATTTTACCGGAAGTGTATAGGTACTTCCCAAATCAAAATTGAGCCGCATATTCGATTTATGTTCTTCATAGTCAAAATCTGTATGAAACCGCTGATAGTTCTTGCCGACAATCTTATCAGCCGAACGGCCATAATATTCCTCCAGCTTTTTGTTGACGCGCAGGATTTTGCCGCTTTCATCCAGAAGGATAACGCAATCTGATACCATATTGAGCATGGTCCTGATCAGGTCTACATCCAGACGGTACTGTTCCTTTTGTTCAAGGTTTTCCTTTTTTAAACGGTAATTATAATAGAAAAAGGCAGTTACAATCAAGGCAATGATCAACAGCCAAAGGCTGATGTTGCCAATCAGGTTGAATATTAAAAATGTATCCATAAAATCTTCCTCGATTTTCTGTACTCATGCGCCAGTCCAAACTCTCTTTATCTATTTTGCACCATCATTCACTATTTTTCAATATAAAACTGAGTTGCCTTAGGGATTTTATGATAAAATAATAATATCCTGAGTATACCATACTCAAAAAAGATTAAATTTTCCTAAGAATATTGACCTTTTATAAAATAAATGTTATTATATCACCACATCACTTTATTGCGCTACCGCAATAAATCACCGGAGGAAAGCAATGCTCGAAAATTACACGATTGATGGCTTTGAAAATATCCAGTATCAGGGCTATCCCGCACTGCAGAAAATAGAAAATAACCTGGGGCAGCTTTTTGAGCTGTACGGTTATCATCCCATATCAACACCGACCTTTGAGGCCTATGACCTGTACGCTGCCGAGGATTCCATCGCCAGCGATGACCTTTTTAAACTTGTCAACCATCAGGGGAAGGTACTTGCCCTTAAGCCTGACGCCACTCTGGCTGTCACCCGCATGGCTGCCATTAATCACCACGATCCCGATGAAATAATCAAATTTTCATATTTAACCAATATTTACCGCAGTTTCGCATCACCGGAAAGCGTTAAAAAGGAAATGACTCAGATGGGCGTTGAGTATTTTGGGAATAACAGCCCCGAGTGCGATGGTGAGATCATCGCACTGGCCATTGAATCCCTTTTATCAAACGGCATCGAGGACGTCCATATTGACCTCGGACACGTTGGCTTTATCAATCACCTGATGGATGAGCTGGCCTTCAGTGTTAAGGAAAAAACGCAGCTGTTTAAATATATCGAAAATAAAAACATCGGCGATATTGGTGAATTTTTAAACCGTAAAAATCTCGATGCTAAAGTCGCAGCTATTATTTTAAAATTACCCAAACTTTATGGAGAACCACAGCAGGTTTTCAAAAAAATGGAAGCGCTCTGCATAAACGACGCCATGAGACGTGTTGTGGATAAGCTAAAGGCCATTTACCATCATCTGGAGGTTACGGGCTACGCAAAATATATCTCCTTTGATTTAGGCTTCACCAATCAGATGAACTATTATTCCGACCTTATTTTTAAGGGCTATATTAACAACTGGGGCGAACCCGTGATCAACGGCGGCCGTTACAACCATTTATCTGAAAAGTTCGGAATTTCCCGTCCTGCCTGCGGCTTTGGGATCGACCTGCTGAAAATGATGGAATATATGGAGCAGTACCATCTTCTGCCTCAATCTGAAAAGCGGAAAACCATCATTCTTTATGCTCCAGAAGACAAATGTGAAGGGTATAAAACCGCAGGCATCCTGCGTCAAAAGGGGCAGCCCACTGAGCTGTTTGTCTTAAAGACCACTCCTGAGGAATGCGCAGCAGCCCTTGCACAGAACGCGCTCTACCAGAATGCCCATTATTATCTGATCCGTGACCAGAAGAACTACCATTTTACAAAAAAGGGCTTCCAAGCCATTGACAGCATTGTCGAAGCAGAGGTGAATTAAGATGCAGATACGTTTAGCTTTAGCCAAGGGCCGGGTAGCCAGAAAAGCCATCGAGCTCTTACAGAAAATCGGATATATTTTTGAAGATTATGACGAAAAAAGCCGGAAGCTCATTTTTCAGGATACCACTGGTGCCATTGAGTTCTTTCTGGTAAAATCTCCCGACGTTCCAACCTATGTGGAAAAAGGAGCGGCGGACATTGGCATTGTCGGCCGGGATGTTTTAATGGAGCACCCAGCCAATGTCTATGAGCTTTTAAACCTGGATATCGGCCAGTGCAAAATGTGCGTCGCCGGCTTTAAGGATTCCAAGCCCCAGTTCGGTAAAAAACTGGTGGTGGGAACAAAGTATCCAGCCATCGCCAAAGATTATTTTAACAGCAAGGACGAGCCTGTGGACCTGATTAAAATCAACGGTTCTGTGGAGCTGGCTCCTCTTTTAGGCCTGTCAGACTGTATTGTGGATATTGTGGAAAGCGGCAGTACCTTGCGAGAAAACGGCCTGGTGGTGCTGGAGGAAATCTGCGATATCAGCTCACGGCTCATTGTCAACAAGGTCAGCCTTAAAACCAAAGGCGCCATGATTGACCCGATTATTGAAAGATTTGAAGCTAACCTTTCGATCAATTAAGGAGAATCCCATGAAAACTTACACATACAAAGAAAGCATTAACAAGCTCGACACACTTCTCAAGCGCGATGAGGGCGAGAATCAGGAAATCCGCCGCCGTGTTCTGGAAATCATCGACACCGTCAAATCCCAGGGCGATGCAGCGCTTATAAACTATACTGAAAAATTTGACGGCTGCCGTCTGGATACCCTGCGTGTGACCAACGCTGAAATCCAGGAGGCTTTTGACCTTGCAGGACGGGAGATGGCCGCTGTCATTGAGGAAGCCGCAGGCAACATCCGCGCTTTTCACGAAAAGCAAAAAGAGGAAACCTGGATGTATAATCCCGGTCCGGGCATTACCCTTGGGCAGCACATTACGCCTCTGGAGAGAGTTGGCCTCTATGTGCCCGGCGGTAAGGCCGCGTATCCCTCCACGGTGCTTATGGACAGCATCCCAGCCCTTGTCGCCGGTGTAGATTCCCTGGTCATGGTAACCCCACCGGGAAAAGACGGAAAGATCAACCCAAATATTCTGGCCGCTGCCAAAATTGCAGGCGTTCATGAAATTTACAAGGCAGGCGGCGCACAGGCGGTCGCCGCACTGGCCTACGGCACTGAGAGCATCGCCCCCGTCAACAAAATTGTCGGCCCTGGCAATATCTATGTGGCTACCGCCAAGAAAGAGGTCTTTGGCAAAGTCGCCATTGATATGATCGCAGGGCCCAGCGAGGTATTGATCCTGGCCGATGGAACCGCCAATCCTGTTTACGCCGCCGCTGATCTGCTTTCTCAGGCTGAGCACGATGAAATGGCCATGCCGATTCTGGTCACTACCGACGCCGATTTTGGGGGAAAAGTTATCACTGAGGTTTACCGCCAGATTGAAGCTGACCTGGGGCGCAAGGAAATTGCCCGAAAATCGGTGGATAATTACGGCTTTGTCTTTGTGGCAGAAAACCTGGAGCAGGCTTTTGAACTCTCCAACGCCATCGCGCCTGAACATATGGAAATTCTTCTTCCCGAGCCAATGCAGTATCTGGAACGCGTCCGCAACGCCGGCGCTATTTTCCTCGGAAGTTATACCCCAGAGCCGCTGGGAGATTATTTTGCAGGACCAAACCATACGCTGCCGACCTCTGGCACCGCCAAATTCTCTTCACCGCTTGGTGTTTACGACTTTATGAAAAAATCCAGCATTCTCTCCTATTCCGAGGATGCTCTGGAAAAGGTTTATACAAAGATCGCTGCCTTTGCCCGCTCCGAAGGGCTTGACGCCCATGCAAAATCCGTGGAGCGCCGCTATGAAAATAAGTAAAGGAGTCCGCCATGAAAAACTTTGCGCGTAAATGTGTTAAAGACCTCGAAGCCTATAAGGTCGAGGCCCCGCAGTATGACATTATCCTCAATGCCAACGAGAACCCCTGGGATTTTCCTGAAGCGCTGAAAAAAGAGCTCTGCGACGAGATCATGAAAGCACCGCTGAACCGTTATCCGGAGGCCTGCTTTCCTGAGCTTCTGGCTGAGCTTTCAAACTATACCGGTGTACCCGCAGACCAGATCATCTGCGGCTCTGGCTCAGACGAGCTTATCGCCATGATCAATCAGTCCTTTATGAATCCCGGTGACACAGCCGTCACCCACACACCGTCCTTTGCCATGTACCAGATCTGGACAGCCATCGCGGATGGCCAGTTTGTAGGCGTACCCGATAAAGACGGACACATCCCCGATGTGGAGGGCATGATCTCCGCCGCAAAGGTAAATGACGCCAAGCTCATCTACCTCTGTAACCCCAACAACCCCACCGGCTACCTGTTCCCACGCTATGACATTGTCCAAATTCTTGAGGAAACCAATGCTCTGGTTATCCTGGATGAAGCCTATATGGAATTTAAGGGCAGCACACATGTGGATCTGATTGAAAATTATCCAAACCTTCTGGTTTTAAGAACACTCTCCAAAGCCTTTGGTATGGCAGGCATCCGCTGTGGTTACTGTCTTGGGAACAAAGCGCTTATCGACGTGATGTACAAGGTTAAATCGCCCTATAATCTCAACGTACTCACCCAGAAAGCAGCTGTCATCGCTCTTAAAAACCGTGAAAAGCTTCTTGACCGACTGAAAACCTTGAATGCTGAACGCCATAAAATGTACAAGGCCTTGCGGGATATGCCCCTGGATTCGCTTTATCCTACCGCTTCCAATTTCATTTACTTTGAAACCGGCAAAGGCGAAGCAATCTATGAAGCCATGAAGGAAAACGGCATCCTCATCAAATTTTTTAAAGGAAACGAAGCGATGTCTGCCAGTATCCGGCTGTCCATTGGCACCCCTGAGGAAAACCGGAAAGTACTTGAAATATTGAAAAAGGTATTATAAGATGGAAAGAAAAATCACATTGACAAGAAAAACCTTTGAAACCGACATTGAGCTGAGCCTGAACCTTGACGGCAACGGCCAGTGCAACGTCTCCACCGGTGTTGGCTTTTTTGATCACATGATGACCCTGTTCACCAAGCACGGCCGCTTTGATCTGACCCTGAAAGCAACAGGCGATGCTACCGATAACCACCATGTGCTGGAGGATATCGGCATTCTTCTCGGCAAGGCTTTTGCCGAAGCCCTTGGCGATAAAGCCGGCATCACCCGCTATGCTTTCCAGTTTACCCCGATGGATGAGGCCCTTTGCCGTATCTGTATTGACATCAGCGGACGGTCTTATCTGGTTTACGACGTTCCACTGACGAGAGAATATATCGGGGAATTTGAAACCGAAATGCTGGAAGAGTTTTTCATCGCATTTACAAACAACAGCAAAATGACCATCCACGTAGCCTCTCTTTATGGACGCAACAACCACCATATTGTGGAAGGGATTTTTAAATGCTTTGGCCGTACCCTGAAACAGGCTGTCACCATTGACCCCAACGTTAAGGGTGTGCCCAGCACAAAAGGAGTTTTGGAATGATCGCAATCATTGATTATGACGTAGGCAATTTAAAAAATGTCTACACTGCATTAAAGGATGTGGATCTGGAAGGCGTGATCACCCGTGACCCAAAGGTCGTGGACAACGCCGAAGCCATTATTCTTCCCGGGGTCGGTGCTTTCAGCGACGCCATGGAGCATCTCAGACAGTTTGACCTTATCGACTGCCTGGACAAAAACGTGCAGTCCGGAAAAACCCTCATGGGTATCTGTCTGGGTATGCAGGTTCTGTTTGATAAAAGCACTGAGGATGGCGAGTGGACAGGTCTCGGCTATATTCCCGGGGACATTGTCAAATTTGATGCGCCGGGGTTAAAAATCCCACATATGGGCTGGAATAACCTCATCATCAACCGCGATGATCCTCTGGTGAAGGACATCGGCGGAGAGGATTACGTTTATTTTGTCCATTCCTATTACGCACAGCCAAAAAGCTTTGACGATGTTGTCGCCTATGCCGACTATTCTGTTAAGGTACCTGGCATTGTCCGGAAAGAGAACGTCATCGGCATGCAGTTTCACCCTGAAAAAAGCTCGAGGGTCGGAACTCAATTACTTATGAATTTTAAGGAGAATCTCAAATGATCATATTCCCCGCCATCGATATTAAAAACGGAAAATGTGTCCGCCTGAAGCAGGGGGTTAAGGACGATGAAACCATTTATTTCGACAACCCTGTGGAGGTCGCTAAGCGCTGGGAATCCGAAGGCGCTGAATATCTGCATCTCGTAGACCTTGACGGCGCCTTTGACGGAAAGCCCCAGAATCTGGAGGTTGTCAAGGATATTGTCAAAGCGCTCGACATCCCGGTTGAACTGGGCGGCGGTATCCGCGACGAAGAAATTGCAAAAATGTATGTGGATATCGGCGTCAGCCGCATTATCATCGGCACACAGGCAGTAAAGGATCTTGGCTTTATCGAAAAGCTTCTGGCCCTGTATGATGAAAAGGTCTGTGTCTCCATTGACGCCAAAGACGGCATTGTCTGTACAGAGGGCTGGGTGGAAAGCAGCAATATTGAAGCACTGGAGCTTGCGGCAAAGCTGGAGCGCCTCGGCCTGTCCACTCTGGTGTACACCGATATTTCAAAAGACGGCATGATGAGCGGCCCTAATTTTGACATGTTAAATGTCCTCAACCTGCATCTGAACATGGATATTATCGCCTCTGGCGGCATCGCCTCTGCTGATCATCTCAAAAAACTGGAGGAAATGAACCTTTACGGCGCCATTACCGGCAAAGCCCTGTATGAGGGCACCATTGATCTGGCCGCTTATCTCAAAGGAGAATGCTAAAATGCTGACCAAACGTATTATTCCCTGCCTGGACGTGGACCATGGGCGGGTCGTCAAGGGAAAGAAATTTAAGGATATACAGGATGTGGCGGACCCGGTAGAGCTGGGGCGCTATTACTCTGAGCAGGGTGCAGATGAGCTGGTTTTCTATGATATTACCGCCTCCTACGAGGAGCGCGATATCTTTATCAATATCGTGGAGAAGGTGGCTGAGGCGATTCGAATTCCCTTTACCATCGGCGGCGGCATCAGCCGGGTGGAGGATTTCCGCAAGGTTCTCATGGCCGGGGCTGACAAGGTTTCGGTCAATTCCTCCGCGGTTAAAAATCCCCAGCTGATCCGCGACGCTGCCCTTAAATTCGGCAACCAGTGCGTGGTGCTCTCCATCGACGCCAAGCGCAATGACAGCGGCTCCTGGGATGTCTATGTAAAAGGCGGCCGTGAAAACACTGGCATTGACGCCATCGAATGGGCCAAACGCGGCCAGGAGCTGGGCGCAGGTGAAATCTGCATCAACTCCATTGACACCGACGGTGTTAAGCGCGGTTATGACCTCGAGCTCAACCGTAAACTGTCTGAAATTCTGACGATTCCCGTTATTGCCTCCGGCGGCGCGGGAGAAAAGGCCCACTTTTCAGAGGTTTTAAAGGCAGGAGCCGACGCCGCCTTAGCCGCATCTGTCTTCCATTATAAAGAAATACCAATCCCAGAGCTAAAGACCTATTTGGCCGGCGAAGGGATTGCGGTGAGAAAATAAAATTTAGGAGAAACGAAATGAACAATGACATCGAACTAAAATTCAACCACCATGGCCTGATCCCGGCAGTCCTTCAGGACTATTACACCCGTCAGGTACTCATGGTGGCTTATATGAACAGGGAAGCCCTGGACAAAACACTGGAAACCGGCAAAGCCACCTTCTGGAGCCGCAGCCGCAAAGAATTGTGGACAAAGGGCGAGACATCTGGCAACTACCAGGAAGTCGTCGCCATCGACTATGACTGCGACGCAGATACCCTGCTGGTTCAGGTGCTCCCAAAGGGCCCTGCCTGCCACACAGGCGAAACTTCCTGCTTCTACCGTAATCTGTACACCAATGAAGAAAAAGCCACTGGAAACGTGGATATCATCCATAAACTGGCCGATCAGGTACAGGACCGCCGGGAAAACCCTGTGGAAGGCTCCTACACCAACTACCTCTTCCGGGAAGGCGTTGACAAAATCTGTAAAAAAATCGGTGAAGAATCCGCTGAAACCATCATCGCTGCCAAAAACGATTCAAAGGAAGAGCTCACCTACGAGGCTTCTGACCTGCTTTATCATCTGACTGTGCTCTTAAATAACCAGGGCGTGACCTTTGATGATTTATTCGCCGAACTGACTAAGCGTCATAAATAAGCCTTAATAAAAAGAGAACCTGAAATCAAGTTTTCAGGTTCTCTTTTTATTTTGATTTTTGTTCAAGACAGCATCTTAAGCCTTTTGTTATAACGCCGCATCAAAACAGCGACTATAACAGCGGTAACCATTTCCGTTATGGGCATTGCAAACCACAGCGCTTCCGCGCCGAACAGAGCGGGCAGCGTATAAATAAGCAGTCCGCTCACCACCATTCCACGCAGGACAGACACTGCAAGGGAGGCCTTCGGCCTCATGATGGCCTGGAAATAATAGGTCGAATAAATATTATAGGTTAACAGCAGAAAGGAAATAAAGTATTTCCGCATGATATCCGGGGCTATGGCCAGTACCTCTGGCGTCGGGCTCATAAAGAGGCGGATGAGCGGCTCAGGCAACGCCATTGTCAGGGTCGTCCACACAATACTCAGCACCGCAACTGTGATCAGGCTCAGCCTCAGTGTTTTCCGGATACGCTCCCCTTTTTCTGCGCCATAGTTCATAGAAATGATGGGCTGAGCTGCCTGTCCCACACCGTAGGCACAGGCCTGCACCAGGGTGTTGACATTGATGATAACACCGTAAACCGCCAGCGCCGGGCTGCCGCTGTATTTCATAATCTGATTATTAAACATCATGGATAAGATCCCCATGGCGATATCAATGAAAAAAGTCGAAAATCCTGTGAGCACGATCTGACGGGTCATATGACCAAAGCCCACGGGCCTTTCAAATCTGAGACGGCATTTTTTACTCAGAATGTGGCTGCATAAAATACAGATTGACAGCACCTGTCCCAGAGCTGTCGCCAGACCTGCACCGCTGATCCCCATGTCACATACAAAGACAAAAATATAATCCCCGATAATGTTAAAAACACCCCCTGCCATGACAGCCACGGTCGCCGTTGCCGGCGCATTGTCATTTCGTATAAAGGCGGCAAAAAACTGCCCGAACACAAACAGCGGCGCCACAAATTTTATCCAGAAAAGGTATTTTCCCGCCAGCCCTAAAAGCAGGTCATCCGCACCAAACAAACGCAGCAATGCATCCTGAAAGAAAATAATGCCCAGCCATGAAAGTACAGCGACAACAGCGGCACCGATGAATGCCATTGTGTAAAAGCTGTTCCCGCGGCTTTCATCTCCCGCGCCTTTTGCCGCACTCATCAAAACAGAACCGCCGATACCGAACAGCAGGCCCAGACTGTAGATAATATTCCAGACAGGCGCCACGGTCGCCAACGCAGCCACACCGTCTGGCCCTTCATACTGCCCCACCATTACACAGTCCACCAATGAGTAGACGGATACGATCAGCGCACTGCCAAAGGATGCGAACAGATATTTAAAGTATATCTTTTTCAGATTTCCCTTCAGTAAGTCCATTGTACTGCTCCTCTATTTTCTAGTTTTCCCGGAAACGAAAAAAAGCCAGATAAAATGGTATCAACCATCTTATCCAGCGTATCAATCTCATAGACTGCACACCCTCCGATGAACGCCTCTATTTTAGCAAAAGGTTTTTAGAATGTCAATATATAATAAGCGGTTTAGGCAAAGGGAATGACGATCTCCGTCATATATTTATTTTCGTTTCCCCTGAAAATAGCGCCCGGTCCTTTCATGTATATTTCCCGTGATGGAGTCAGCAGCTTCAGGTCCTGTGCCCTGGAGTAATCCAGCAATGCCTTGTAGGCGTGATTAAACTGGCTGTAGCTGCCCTGATGTGTGGTCGAAACAGCACGTTCCACTGCCGGAAGCGTTCTGCACTCAATGCCATCGGCTTCAATATAGCGCTTGACAGGCACACAGATTTCGATATCCGCTTTTTCCTGGTAGGCTTCGTTGTAGTACAGGTTAAAGGGGACCCCGCCAGCGTTCCCCTTCACCGCTTTATAGATCCTGGCGATATATTTCCCCACCTCACTGTAAAGACCCTGGTAGCGGATAGATGCGACCATTACAGGTTCCAGACGTTTTACTTCAATTTTATACTGCATAGGGCTTTCCTTCTGACCAGTTGGTCCGATATAGAGGGAGATTTTTTTCAGCAGCTCCTTTTCCTTTTCAATTTTATGCTCGATCATTGCTTTCTTTTCTTCCAGAAAATAGGCCAGATCGGTGTCTTCGTCAAAGTTTTCCATGACATCCCGCAGCTCGGAGATGGAAAAGTCAAAGGACCGCAGCAGCGCAACCAGCTGTGCCCGTTTGAAATCCTCTTCGCTGTAGTAGCGGTAGCCATTCTGGCTGTCCCGATGGGATGGCACCAGGATTCCCTGCTCATCATAGTAGCGCAGAGCCTTGACTGTTAAATTGGTTATTTTGGAAAATTCACTGATCCTGTACATGGTTCTCAACTCCTGTTTATTATACAGCCTTCCCCGCAGGGGAAGGTCAATCTCTTTCTACAGATACCCCAGCACCGTCTCCACCAGAAGCACTGCCGCACAGGCAAATACAGCCACTGTGACCAGCCCTTTTTCCTTCATGGCCAGAAGAATGGCGACGATCAGCCCCGCAGCGGCAGAGTACAGACTTCCAGTCGAATAGAAAATAGCCGGAAAAGTCATGGTTCCCAATACCGCGTAAGGCACATAATAGAGAAAGGATTTCACAAACTTGCTTTCTATTTTCTTTTTAAAAAGAGCCAGCGGCAGCACACGGATCAGGTAAGTAACGCCCACCATCACCAGGATGTATATCAGCAAAGTTGTCGTCGTCATATTTCTTCCTCCTCACTGATGGGAAAGAACCAGGCGCCAAAGGCCGACGCGGCAATGGTACAGATAATAATGGTAAAACCCGTTGATACCTGGCCCAGGACAGGCGCAAAAGTAAAAATACAGCTTAATGCCACTGCAAAGATCAACACCGTTCTGACGGATTTTTTCTTTCTGGCCGGCGGTATGATAATGGCGATAAACATGCCGTAAATGGCGATACCCAGGGCAGAGCGTATGAACTCTGGAAGAATGGTGCTGGCCGCAGCGCCAATGAGTGTTCCGCCGGACCAGCCAATATAAGGCATCACCATCAGGCCAAACATGTACCATTTTCCCAGTTTTCCAGGCTGCCCGCTGCTCACGGCAAAAATTTCGTCGGTGTTTCCAAAGGCGATCAGGCAGCGCTCCAGCGTGGTCACAGAGTCTTCCAGTTTTTGCGACAGGGACAAAGACATGAGCGCATACCGCAGATTGATGATCAGCTGAGTGAGCGCCATCTCCACAAAGGGCGCGCCAAGCACAATCAAATCCAGCCCGGCAAACTGCCCCGCTGAAGTCAGGTTTGTCATGGAAATAAGTACCGCAGACCAGGCAGGAATCCCCTGGGTAACGGCCATCATTCCAAAGGTAAAAGCCACCGACAGGTAGCCCAGGCCTATGGGAATCCCATCCTGCAATCCCTTTGCGAAGCTGTTGTTAATGATGATCTTTTCTTCTGTCGTTTCCATTCCTACTCCTCATAAACTGCAAATTCAATTTTTCGTACCTCATCCTCCTCACCGCAGACCCAGAGCTCGTAATCCGGAGCCAGCTCCAGACGTCTTAAAGAAACGCCTCCAGTCTGGCAGCCCTCATCAAGGATTTGGTATTCTTCCCCCTTTTGCTGTATCTCAAAGGCGCTCAGCGGCAGGGCAAAACCCAGCCCCCGGTATTTCATATAGCTTTCCTTCTGCGCCCACAGTCTGTAAAATGCCTGTGTCCGTTTTTCATCGTCCAGAGCTTCCAACCCCCGGACCTCTCCGGGCGACATAAAACGCTTTGCCAGGGACATCATCCGTTTTGTCCGGTCAATCCGCTGCACGTCCACTCCCACTGGGTTTTGGGACATGGCACATACCAGATAATCTCCCGAGTGTGAACCGTTAAAGTGCAGACTGGGGTATTCTTTCAAAAAAGGCTTTCCATAGCGGTTCTTTTCCACTTTCACCGGAACTGGCAGTCCCTTTTTCTCAAATATTTTATTTAAGAGCATCTCAACATGCACTGTTTTTCCTGTAACCGAAAAAAAATGCGTATCCAGCGTGTACACATCAATCATGGATTTTCCTCCAAAAGGTGATAACACTACTATTATACGCATTTTTTTACTGTAACTCAATTCTATTTTGAGGGAATCCCCTAAATTAATCTTTATTCTACCGCGGTATCCACTTCTTTTACGGTCTTTTTATCTTCCCCTGTGCCCGTATGCTTCTTAGCATAACGGCGCACCAGCAGCGAAGCGCCAATACTCAGCACCGCGCATACGATAAGGATCCCGAAAATAGTGGTAAAGGCCGCGTTTCCCTGTCTGTCGATCATACCACCAAACCATTGGTGCATAAAGCTTTCCGGTAAAAAGCCAATGACAGAAACCATTCCGGTTGCCGCTCCGAATACATGAATAGGTACCTTGGTTTCTGTGAGCTGTGACGAGGCGATGCCAAAGGCACCGTTTCCCACAAACCCCAGAACCACCATGATCACGGCAACGACAATGGCCATGGCCGCTGTCTTTGGCAGGATCAGAAAAGATCCGTAGCAGAGGGCAGCCACTGCGGAAATAGCCATAATAACCTTGGCCGGCGAGTTGATTTTTTCCGCTACCTTTCCAAGAATCGGCGATGAGATCAGGGTGATGCCATAGGTTCGTATCATTCCCACTACGGATACCAGCCCAAGAGACGCGCCAAAAACATTCGTCAAAAACGGCGTGGTGTAATTCATGCCCTGATAGACAAAGCAGATAAAAAACATGGAAATTGAGGCCAGCCATACACCCGGATGCCTTAACGCTTCGGCAAACTCTGACAGGTTAAAAGACTTGCCGTCGGTTTTAATTTCTCCTTCAAACTTCGGGATAAAGAAAAAGGAGAGGATGCCAAACAGCAGGATAATGGCGCCCATAATGATCAGCACCGTAGTCACTCCCCTGGTCTGGTCAGCGATCATCCCGAAAACACCGAGGGCGATCATGTTGAAGATAAGCCCCGCCACACCGTAAAGGCCGTAGCTGAAGCCAATATTCTTAGGATATTCCTCCTCAGAGGATACCAGCCGGACCAGTTTGAAACGGGTGCCCCACCAGATCAGAATAGTAGTGACTGCCATCAGCCCAAAGATAAAGAGCAGCACGCCGTAAGACGGCATGGCAGCGTACCAGAATACGGCCAAGGCCGTCGCGGCAAAGCCTACCCAGGCCAGAATCCGTACCCTGACCTTATCTGCTACAATACCAGAAGGTATATATAAAATCGTCGCCATAATGCCGTACATTCCCACCAGCGCGCCAAGCTGCTCATTGGACACGCCAAGGCCCACCATCAGCGGTTCATAAAAGACGTTTTTTAAATAAACCGGCATATAGATTATAGAGCTTCCCATACTGATAAGCACAATGAGAAACATTTTGTGAAATCTGGACAAGTCACTCAGCTTTTTTTCACCCTTTAAAAAATTCATTGATTACCTCACTTTTTATTCACATAAGGATCGCCGATCCTCCATTCTGCCTAAAGGTCAAATTTATATTGTTCCGGCAGCTCAGTGTTCAACAGCTTCTTTTGTTCCAGCGTGGTATCCGGCAGCTCATAAGCCTCCATGCGGGCATCATAGGCCTTTTTGGCGCGATCCCGGATATCGCCCTGCTCTTCGCGGGTGTTCTCCTTGCAGCCCTTGCGGTTAAACACCTCGGAGGCCAGATAGTTATCTTCCCGGTATTCCTTAGGGGTACGTCCTCCCAGAAAGTTTCCTCTTGGACCTACCTTGGTGATATCCTTCAGCGCTTTTTCCTTCCGCTTGTCTGACACTTCAAAGCCCCTGCGCAGACGCATGAGATAGCGGATGGTTTCTTCATCCATGATGAATTTTTCATAGCTGGTCAGATTAAAGCTGCCCATTGTGCCGCAGCCGTGAGGTATCATCGCCGCCTGGCTCAGCATCGGCGCCATCAGCCCTACAAAGGATTCGACACCCGCCTGGTAATCGGCCTTAAAGGCATCCCCCAGAGCGCCGCCGACACGTACCGGAATTTTATAGAAATTTGCCAGGGCAATGTGTCCCAGTGTGATCAAAGCAAATTCCGGCGCGCCCATGCACAGCTGCACATAGCGCATATCCGACATGGAGGAAAGACTGGTATATAATACCGGAAGGCCCGGATTCATGAGCTGGGATAAAACCACAATGGATAAAATCGCCGCCGCATCCTCTACAACCGATCCATACAGAGAGCCCGGAGCGGTCAGGTTCGTCATGGAGCAGGCCGTAATGCTGATGGGCTGGTTCTCCTTAATGAAGCCCATAAAATGATCCATGGCCTCCCAGCCAACACCCAGTGGTGAGATGACGCAGGTGCCGCTGTAAATAACATATTTGTCATCATAGCCATAATATTTTTTGGCAAACTGAATATTCTCGCGCACACCCTGGGCTACGCTGCCTTTTTTGTAGTTGTGGATGGTTGCGCCCAGAATATTGTAGATGGGCTTGCGGCTGTATTTCATCAGCAGCGCCGTCTGCGCCAGCAGCGAATCCTTCGTTTTATCAAGACCCGGTACGTCCACAGCGATCTCGCTGGTGACCTGCATCACATCCGAGGTGTCGATGAGCTTGTAAAAATTGACTAAATCATCGGTGTTGGTATCCGAATAAGAACCGTCAAAATTGAGTACCAGCGGTGTGCCGTTTGTCGGGATAACCACCGGGTCGTGGTCGAGGCCGACCTGTACTGTGCGGTCAAAGCCCTGCAGTTCAAAGTTTGCTGGAACGGTTTCCAGTGCTTTGTTCAAAAGAGCCTCCCCAATATAAACCGTACCGTCCTCTACCCTCGCGCCATACTGTTTAAAAATTTCAAGCGCTTCATCATTCTCAATTTTAACCCCAACTTCGCTTAAAACGCGTAAAACACCCTCATGCAGATTTTCAACATCATCCTTTGTAAAAAACACATCAGTTAAACTGTTACGAATCATTTGTCTCTCTCCTTAATCTCTCGAAAATTTTTCTAGTTAGTTGATGCTTTATATTAATGCAAGGTTTATGCCAAAACAGATTTCTCTATTTCTCACAGTTTCTTTGATTCTTATGTTTAATAAATATATTATTTTTAATACACTTATCTTATATTTCCTTTTCTATTTCTTTTATAAAGGGCTAATTAAAGGGAGTTGCCCCTTTGATTCATAAATGATACAATTGACCTGAAAATAAAACAAAAGCAGAACAAGCTTATTTTTACGAAGCAGAGAGGGCTGAAAATGAAAAAATCTGACCATGATCCTGAATACAGCGCTTACCTGAACAGCCTCCCCAGGGAAATGCTGTTGTCCATATTGGAAAATTGTTATAACGAAATTTTTGTCAATGACCGTGATGGCAGGATCGTCTATGTAAACCCGGCCTGTATCCGCCATTATGGCCTGAAGCCAGAAGATCTGGTCCACGCCAAAAACGCTGATGTTTTTCAGGGGAACTGGACGCCCATGGCTCTGGACTACGCCATTGATGAAAAGCGCATTATCTTTGCCAAGCAGCGTTTTATCCCCGCTGGCGAAGAGCTGGTTACCATTTTGACCCCGGTTCTGGATGAGGCCGGCAATATCGAGCTCATCATCGGTAATGTTCAGGAAAATGAAATCACCCACTGGGATGTTTCCTATAAGGATGACGACCTGAAAACCAGCCGTCGGCACAAGAGCAGTCATTTTAACTCCAATGAAACGCCCATCATCAGCCGTTCCTTTAACTATTGGAAAATCATCACTGAGCTCAAGCAGGTCTCAGACTCCACCATTCCAGTTCTCCTTCTGGGCGAATCCGGTACAGGGAAAACCTATGTGGCTGAGTACATCCATGAGAACAGCGGACGCGACGGGCTGTTCATCACCCTCAACTGTACCGCCATTCCTGAGTCCCTGTTGGAATCCGAGCTTTTCGGCTACGCGCCCGGAGCCTTCACAGGCGCCAGCAGCAAGGGGAAAATAGGCCTGATCGAAATGGCCAGCAACGGCACATTGTTTTTGGATGAAATCGGCGACCTGCCCCTCTACCTTCAGGCCAAGCTTCTGGATGTGCTTGAAAACCAGCGGTATATTCCCGTCGGCGGCACAAAAATGAAATATGTGAACATCCGCATCATCACTGCCACCAACAAAGATATCGACACACTGGTAAAGGAGGGAAAATTCCGAGAGGATCTGTACTGGCGTATCAGTACCTTTAATACCATTTTGCCGCCGCTGAGAAAACGGCGGGATGATGTTCTTCCCCTGTCCAACTTTTTCCTCAAGCTGTTCAACGAAAAATACGAAAAAAATAAGACCTTCTCGCAAGAGGTCCTCAGCGCCTTTATGCGCTACAGCTGGCCCGGCAATGTGCGCCAGCTCAAAAATATGATCGAACGCCTGGTGGTCGTCACCATGGGCAATATCATCGACCTCCAGAAGCTCCCGGAAACCATGTTCAGAGAAAACCACGACACCCCAGACAACACCGCCCTCACCCTTGACGAACGGGTGGAGGCATTAAAAAAGGACATCGTCCGCGACGCCTATAGAAAAAACCAGACCGTCCGCAAGGCTGCCGCCGCGCTTGGCATTACCGCCTCCAAAGCGCAACGGCTGATTAAAGAGTACTGCGGGGATTTACAAAAAGAAAATGAAGGGTAGCTCTACCCTTCATAATTTTTTCTTATAGCCTGCATTATCTGCCTGGTAGCCATTCGCTTCGTAAAAACGGCAGGCATTCTTCCGATTCTCTTCTGTTACCAGAATGATCTGGGTGCATCTGCGTTCTTTTGCCTGCTTTTCCAGAGCGCCAAGCAGAGCCTTACCAATACCGCTCTGGCATGTCGAAAAACTGCATTTTTCTTATTTTCACAGCTATTCCATCCTTTTGAGCTGCTCCATCTGTCTCCTGAAGTCCGCTTTGTTTTCCTCTGGGGTCTTGGTGGGATCAGGGGTATCGAAATAGCGGCGGCAGGGCAGCTCTCTGCATTTTCCACAATGAGGCTGTTTCCTCTCAAGGATACAGCATTCATAAATACCGCAGACATCCCCTCCGGTATACTCAAGCCAGAAAGCTTTCCCCTCAATGGCTGGACAGCCCGCACAGGTTTCAGGGTAATACTCACAGCTTGTACAGACAACGCCGCAGCAACTGATGATTTCTTTCATGATATTCTCTCCTTAAGGATTCGTGGAACAAATGGCTTCTTTAAACCCAGCATAACGGAACTAAAGTCTTCTGTCAATCTTTTTACAGTCTGTATAATAAACTTGAGAGATGAAGCCTTTTACCTAAGAAAGAAAAAACGTTCTGCGGGTACTGGCCTCACACCGATATCTGTTTCACTAAAGTTGATACTTCATCTCGCCAGTGTCCGGCTGGGCAGATAATTTTACACGATTTCTGGCCGTTATTCAAAGCGCCTGAACTTTTTTTCTTATCTGGCTAAAAGGCGCAGTTTCGAGCCGCGGCACTTTTGGCAGTTTGAAACGAAGGGCTCACACCCTTCGTTCATTGCCCATTATTCTATAAATCAACTTTTTCAAACCGCCGGATAGAAACACGGCAGGCCACAAACATGCCCAATATGTAAATGACGATTCCGGCTGCCAGAACCGGCAGTTGTCTCAGCATCATAGATGGGTTGGTAGTGTCCAGATATGTACCGGGCGCCGGAAAATGCACCAGGGCTTCCATCACAATAATATACAGCCACAGAGGGATCTGCGCTATGATAAAAGCTTTTCCAACATTATAGGCTGTTTTATAAAACTGTGTCAGAAATATTACGTTAAAAATGGTAAACATGATCAATACAAAGCCATAAAATGCAGGATTCGGCTCAATCCCTACCGGATTCGGCGGCAGCACATACGCCCGCAGAACCGCAAATGGAACAGAGATAAGCACCTCACCAAGCTCCACCAGCACTACCAGAAGGCATCTTGCCCTGACAACATCTCCTTTTGAGATGGGCAGCGCTGCGGTATAAAAGGTATCCTTGTTTTCGCGCCCGTTCTGAAAGGTAAAGAAAAGCCCTAGGCATCCAAAGAAAAACGGAACATAATAGGGATAGCCAGGAATCATCAGCATGGCGCCAAAGAACATAAAAATAAACATCGGCGGCAGACTGGTTAAAAGCAGTTCTTTATAAAGCAATGCTCTCATCATATTTTTTCCTTTCCATATGAACCATAATATCTTCCAGTGCCAATTCCGGGTCGCTTTCATTATCTTTAAGATACTGGAAATGACGGACAAATGCTTCCCGATCTTCACTGGCGAGAATGGCGCCGTCCTTAATATAGGTAATCGTATCCGCGCATTTCTCCAGGTCTGATGTGATGTGCGTAGAAAACAGGATGCTGCGGTCACCCGACTGCACCAGTTTTTCAAACAAAACCAGAAGATCATCTCTCGATACAGGGTCCAGGCCGCTGGTCGGCTCGTCAAAAATCAAAAGTCTGGCGTGGTGAGAAAGCGCCAGCGCTATGAGGTATTTAACCCGCATGCCGGCAGACAGCTGGTCCACCGTTTTACGCTCATCAAGCTCAAAAAGCTTTAAAGCCTGCTGATACTTTTCGTCATCCCATTTTTCATAAAACCGGCTGGTCACTTTTGTGATGGTCTTTAGCTTCTTTTTGGGATAGTAATCAATTCCTCCCAGCACCACACCGATATTCTGCTTGCACCATGCTTCGTTTTGATTGAAATCTTTTCCCAGCATTTCAATGGTGCCGCTGTCTGGATGGACCATATTCAGCATGGCCTTGAGGGTGGTGCTCTTTCCCGCCCCGTTTTTTCCAATAAAACCCATAATGCTGCCCTGCTTTACGTTAAAGGAAACCTCCTTTAACTCAAAAGCCGGATATTTTTTGTTGAGATTTTTGACAGATAACAGATTCATCTATTCCTCGCCTCTTTTCACTGCGTCCATGATCTGGGCGGCAAGCTCCATAAAAACATCTACCTTTACAATGGCAATACCGGCTCTCTCAGGGTCTTCATCGCCAAGAACCATCAGCCGGTCACCGGGCTTTATATCAAAAATTTCGCGTGCCTTTTTGGGAATAACAATCTGCCCCCGCTCACCCACACTTACACAGCCAAACATATGCTTATCCTTTGGTGGGATGGCCAGTCCATCCTTTTCTTTTTCATTATAATTCACAAGGTCATCCAGGCTCACATTGTACATTTCAGCCAACGCGTTGCAGTTAATGACATCCGGCGCGCTTTCGCCGTTTTCCCATTTTGCCACAGCCTGACGGCTGACGCCGATTCTGGAGGCTACCTCTTCCTGCGTATACTGGTTCATTTTCCGGAGTGCTGTCAGATTCATACTTAAATGATTTTTCATATTTTTCATACCTCCTGATACCCATTTTAACAGAATCTGACCAATTGTCTACCAACCATCATTAACAAAATATGTTTGTTCTGGTTGCATTAAAAAAGGATGCCCTGAGGCATCCTTTAAGCTTCAACCTGCTTTTTACTGATAATGGCTTTGTTTTCCCACTTTTTACTGCGGTAGCGGATATAATTAACCACCAGGCCGACGCCCCACCCCATGGGGATAGACCACCAGATCGCGCTGGAGCCGATCATTCCAGCCAGAATATACGCTGCTGCGATACGGACAACAAAGTTTGAAAGAGAGCCCATCATAAAGGCTGTGGCATCTCCCGCGCCGCGCAGCACACTGCCAGCTGAAAACATGAGTCCCATAACCACGTAAAATACTGAAACGATGCGGATATACTCAACACCAACCTGAATAACGCCCGCGTCTGCCACAGAATCCACAAAAGCTCCGATAAAGACATCCCCAAATAAAAAGATCAATCCGGAAATCGCAAGGCACATGATTACAACAATCAGAATTGTTACCTTAAAACCCTCGTAAACACGCTCTGTACGTCCAGCGCCGATGTTCTGGGCCGTAAAAGTGGACAGCGACATGGTGACGCTGAGCAATGGCTGAATCGCGATGGAGTCGATCTTAGTCGCTGCGGTATACCCTGCGATAAAAACCGAGCCAAAGCTGTTTACCAGACCCTGGATTGCCATCATCGAGAACGATACAATACACTGCTGCACCGTTGAGGGAATGGCATAGGCCAGCAGATCCTTCAGCATTTTAAAATCAAACACACAGTCTTCCCTGTGGAGCTTGAGCACCGGCACTTTAAAATAAACATAGATCAGGCAGGTAACCGCCGATACTCCCTGTGCGATCAGCGTAGCCCATGCCACACCGGCCACACCCATGTTAAAATAAATAACGAACACTAAATCCAGTACAATATTTAAAAGCGCCGCGACAATCAAAAAATACAAGGGGGTTTTTGAATCGCCCACAGCGCGGCATATTGCTGCCAGGCCGTTGTAGGTAAACAAAAAAATACAGCCCATGTAATAGATGTTTATGTAGGTGGACGCGCCTTCATAAATGTTTGCCGGCGTCTGAATCAAATGCAGCAGCCAGTCCGAAATCGCAAGGCCCAGCACGCAGACCACAACTCCGACAGCCAAAATAAAAACCATGCTGGTAAATACTGCACGGCGCATATTTTTCTTGTCTCCCGCACCAAAATACTGGGAAATAAGCACAGAACAGCCCATACTCAGCCCCATGGCGACCGCCACCAGCAAAAATACCATTGCCGCCGTTGAGCCAACCGCCGCCAGAGCATCTGATCCCACATAATTACCCACGATGACCGTGTCCACAATATTGTAAAGCTGCTGAAAAATGTTTCCGAGCAGCATGGGCAGCATAAAGATCATCAGAATTTTTACCGGCTTGCCCCGAGTCATATCATTAACCATAAATTTTCACTCTCCTCCAAAGTTTTCGTTTTAAGACGGCCTGCCTAAGCTGTCACTTTCTTGATTTAGCTTCCAAACTTTTACTGCAATCCTTTCTGACAGCTCATCGAACAAAGCCTTTTCCCCTTCTGTAAATTCTGCCATTACTTCCTCCTCCAGCTGCCTTCTGCTTTCCTTGATAACCACTACTGCCTCATTGCCGGCCTCTGTCAGATAAACGCGCTTTTCACGTTTGCTTTCACAGTTGGTTTCACGTTTAATGAGCCCCATATCTTCCAGTGCGGACAGCGTTTTTGCCACAGTTGTTTTGTTAAACTGAAAAAAACGGGCAATAGCATGCTGGTTAACACCGTCATTGTGTTTTAAATACAAAAGAATAGACTGCTCTGTATTATTGAGCTGCATACTGCCCAGGTACTTTTGAAATAAGATTTCGCTGTGGCGGTAAATGATTGAGATATTTTTAAAAAACATCGTTTCCTCCATATCGTTTGGCCGCAAACAGTTTCTTGTTAAACAGTTTACGTATAAACTATTTTAAATTTGATTTTGTTTTTTGTCAATCAAAAAAACAGGCTGATCGCCTGTTTTTCGTTTTCTAATTTTGACTGCCCAGCAGATTTTTAAGCTCAGGGATATATGATTCCAGTGAAGCCGCCACAGTTTTTACCTGTTCGTTGGCTGAGGACAGCGCATCATAATCTTTGTTTTCGATGCCAGTTTTATATTCTGTCACCGCCGGTTTAAGCTGATTTGCCACATCGGTAAGCTTACTGTGAAGATCCACATAATCCTGAGGCACCTTATCATAACCAATAATGGCGTCACAGGCTTTATCCACCTGATCCAGCTGCTTATCCATATCCGATACCCATGCGCTGTCAGACAGAGAATCCTCTGTAAAGCCTGACAGTTTATCCTGAATATTCTGTACTGTAGTGGTCATCGAGGTAAACTGGCTGCCAAGAAATCCAAGGTACTCAGCCTTTCCTGCTGGCCCGTCCTTGCTGCCGCAGCCAGCCAATACCAATGAAGTCACCAAGACCGCCACTGTAGACATAAAAAGCTTCTTTTTAACTTTCATGTTTACCTCCGCAGCCTCCACAGCTGCCGCAGCCCTTTCCCGAAGCTTTGCAGCGCGCAGCGATTGTATCTTCTGTAATGCCAAACCAGTTGGCGATTTCCGTGTTGGACGGGTAACCGCCCTGCTTTACCAGCACACCGTCGATCAGGGTAATGGGCAAAACCTCGGGTCCTTCGGCATCCAGCAGGTTTTCAACCATTTCGTTTTCGGCAAAATCCTTTTTCATTCCGATTATATCATAGCGCTTCACCGTTTCCCCGGCGTTAACAAGTGCCTGAATCACCGCGTCCATACGCGCGTCTTCATCCGACACGTCAATGGCCGCCGGCTCGAAAAGCTCTAATACTTTCATTCGAATCCTCCCAATTTATGATAATCTCATTGTAACACCAAAATCTTAATAAATTCAGTTAAAAGTAAAGATATTCTTTCAAGACCACAAAAAAACAGCCCTTCTATCATTTACAAGGCTGTTTTTCTGCCGCTTCAGAGCAACGCGCTCAGAATATTTTCTCGGCCTGCCGCCGCACCATGTCCTGGCAAAAACTGCTGACAATTGGTTTCAAGCAGCTTTTGTAAAGAGTTTTTTACCTGCCGCTCGTCGTTGGCAAAGGGTGGATAGACCTGCTTGTTTCTATGGATAATAGCATCGCCAACCAATGCAATATCTTCATTCAAAATCAGACTCATGGAGCCCTTTGTATGGCCAGGTGTGTGAAGCACACGCAATCCCGGCCCAATGTACTGTCCATTTTCAACCGCCATGACATTTCTGCAGGGCTCAAAGCAAGTCCAAAGCCCAAGGGCTCCCGCCACGCTCACAACTTTTTTGGTAAAGGGAAGCGTTCCCTGGGGCAGCGGGCAGCAGCCGTCCCGAAGCGCTGTCCGCTCATGAGCATGTACGTAGACCAGACAATTGAATTTCTTTTGAAAACAGGCAGCATTTCCCACATGATCGGTATGGACGTGGGTTAAAATAATGCCGTCGAGCCCGCTGATTCCAAGCTTCTTAAGCTGCCGTTCAATACTCTGGCGCTCCATCACCACGCTGGTATCTACCAGATAGACAGCGCCGGCACACTGAATCACATAGCAATTACATTTTAAGGTATTTAAACGCTCAATGGTGATCCCGCCTGAGGTTGTCCATCTTTTCATCTCCGTCCCTCCTTCTGTCAATTCACATCTTTTATCCCGCCTTGACAGGCCGCCGGAACAAGCGTACAATGAATTCATTCTGATTACAAGTGAGGATAAATATGGAACCTATCTACCCTACCGACATTTATGAATACCTGCCCCACAGCAACTGCAAACGCTGCGGGGAAGATAACTGCATGGCCTTTGCCGACAAACTTTCTAAAAATGAAGCCAATCTCAGCAGCTGCGCTCCACTCCGGCTTCCTGAACAGGAGAGAAACCGGAAAGCGGTGGAAAAACTGCTGAATGGCTGACGTTTGCTTCGTTGCGCTCAGCCTCCCGCGCAGACGGGGACAAAGGTGACGACATCGCTGGGTTTCAGGCCTGTCCGCATGCCGTTGTGCAGATTGACATTATCGCTGTTCAGCAGGATCAGACACCGCCTGGCTTTCGCTGCCGCCTCTTTTCCATGGGCGGCTTTTATTTTTGCCAGCACCTCTTTAATATTTGCCGCCTCCAGTCTCTCCTGCGCTGTGCCGGTTAATGCCCTCAACGCTCCGAAATATTTTACTGTAATCATAAGCTTCCAAGCCCCAGGCGCTTGAGCGTTGGCCATGTTGGCACACCGCGCTCATCCCAGCCCCTCACCTTGTAGTATACCGGAAGCATTGTCTCGAGATCTACCCTGGTGCTGGGATCAGTTGGTTCCTGAAGTTCGTCTGTCAGCCGGCCTGGCAGGCTGTCATTCTCAGCAGTCAAACCTTCCCGCAGATTAAAGAGCCGTTCAATGGTAAAACCGCGCTCACCAACCTGAAGGAACTCTCCGGTCGTCATACGCATACCGGTAGCCAGCTCAATGGCCTTGCAGTGGGGCATCAGATACATGGTTTTAACAGGCAGCAGTCCCGGCATCAAAGGCCACATATTTCCAAGAACCCCCCGGGCCATGATCATAGCCTTTCCTGCCGTATGGGTTACCGGGCTGACTGGTCCCATATGATACAAAATCGACGGGATCATGGTCTGCATGGTGAACAGGCAGAAGCCTGCCGCCGAACCGGCTTCCATGCCGTTCTGCATAAAAGCGGTAAGCTCAGGCTTTCCCTTTGTTCCCTGTGCACCGACACTCATGACACCCACGGATTCCATCAGCGCCAGATAGCCGCCGTTCAGATGACAGCCTCCGCGGTTGGAGGTCGCATAGCCAAGGCCCATGCCAACTGAGCGCCGCGGCTCATAAGATGCCAGTTCCATGCCCTTAGCGTTGATGGCAAAATCTGCCCCGCCGTATTTTTGGGCCAGCCTGGCGCTGCCCTCAGCCAGCTCGTCACCAATGTCCTGGCGATACGCAATTTTTTCGATGATCTCCAGCAGGTTGCCGGTTTCCCCAAAGCGAAGTCCAAAGTCTGCCATTTCCCTTTCCTGAAGTTCCATGGCAAAGGCCAGTGTACCCGCCAGGGAAATAGTATCCAATCCCAGAATATCGGCTTTATAATTAATCTCATTGATCAATTCCAGATTGCTGTTTTCAATATTTGAGCCAAAAAGACCCACGGTTTCAAACTCCGGCCCTTTTACCTCGTGTCCGTCAACCATCACACGCCGCTCACACCGTATGGGACAGCTTACACAGCCACTGTTGCGGGTCAGGTACTTATCCGCAAGGGTCTCCCCGCAGATTTCCTCCGCAGCTTCAAACTGGCCCCTTTTAAAATTATGGGTCGGAAGCGCGTGTGAGGCATTGGCGTTATTTACCAGACCGGCAGTACCGTAATGGGGCAGGCTGTCACCCGTCATGGGATGATTCTGAATGAATTTCACCCACTTTTTCACATAGGCGTCAAAAGCTGGTTTGTTGTAAAGCTCTGGCCGTTTGGTTCCATAAGCCACAATACCTTTCAAATTTTTAACACCCATTACCGCGCCGCAGCCGCATCGTCCGGCTACCCGTTCGCCTGAAACAGCGCAGGCATAGCGCACCCTATTTTCTCCGGCCGGCCCGATGACCACCTTCCCATAAATCTTGGGAAAGCGTTCCTGAACAGCCTCGGCATCCAGCCCCCACAGGTTTTCTGCGTCACGAATCGTCACCTCGCCGTCCAGAATTTCCAGATATACCGGTTTTTCTGCTCCGCCCGCCAGAATAAGCCCGTCCACTCCGGCGCGCCGCATCATCATACCAAAGCTTCCGCCGCAGTTAGATGAGGCGATTCCCCCAGTCATCACATTTTTAAAGGTCATGTTAAAACGACTGGATGAGGGCGCACCAGTGTCCGTCATAATTCCTGTGTTGATAATCAGAATATTTTCTTTTGACAGAGGGTCTACACCCTTTGGCAGCAAATCATAAAGCAGCTTGGCTGCCAGCGTTTTACCGCCTAGATATGCCCTCACAACCCCTTCTTTGATGGGCAGCGAGCGTATTTTACCTGTGCTCAGGTTAATATGCAAATAATTCAAAGGCTTCATTGAATCACCTCCATGCGAATTGCTGAAAGAGGACACAGGCTTTCGCACAGGCCGCATCCCACACAGGCCTTTGGTTTGACCAGCTCTGCGTATACGCGGATATCGCCTTTAAAAGCCGGCATCGAAATTGCCAGACATCCAAATCGGCAGCCGTCCACGCACATTGAGCAGGCACTGCACACAGCTGGTTCTATCATTGGTTTTTTCCATTGATCCTTTGGCTCTTTATTCGTGATCTCTCCTCTGTTGTCCAAAATGGCAGCCTGTGGACAGGATCTTCCGCAAACACCGCAGTCGATACAGCGCTTGTCATTCACCACATGCTGCTTTTTCTTTTCACCGGTGATGGCCATCACCGGACAGTTTCTCGCACAGATCGTGCATCCGATACATTTCTCTGTAATGGTATAGGCCATCTTTATCCCTCGCTTCCTTGTTTATTATCTTTATTATAACAGGTTTTTTGTGAATTTGGGGAACAAAAAAGACTCTGATAAAAACTCAGAGTCTCTTGTTCTTTTGTATTCTTAATTTTAGAATTGACTTTACCGCGCTCGTTCTCTCGCTGTCGCTCGCTCCTTACTCGCTGCCAATTTTGTTTTCCAAAATTGGACGGCTTCGTCTTTATTTGAAAAAAACTTTATTCCTCCTTCGGAGGTTTTTTTCAAACAAGACGTTTGCTTCGTTGCGCTCGTTCTCTCGCTGTCGCTCGCTCCTTACTCGCTGCCAATTTTGTTTTCCAAAATTGGACTCAGCTTCAATAATCAACTGGTTCTTCGACGCAGTCCATGACCATTTTGGCGAAGGCCATGCAGGCGGTTTTACAGGCGGACTGAGTCCCGGTTACGATGGCGCCGCCGCGGTTGGAGACGGTTGGCGGTCCAAAGAATTTTACAACCTCTACATCAGCGGCTGTCAGAGCTTCATCGACGCCCATCATAGATTCCAGCGGAGGGCCGACAAGATAGGCGACGGATGAACCAACAGGCAGATCACAAACTTCTGCGAGGTAAGTACCAATTTTTGAGATAACCTGTGCATAAAATTGTACCCCGTCATCTTCACGGGCGCTGAACAGACAGGCATTGTGCTCGGTAAAATGTGTAATGGTCCGCAGACCGCTCTCAACATCGCTGATAGATGGCCCTGAGATAATGCCGATCATTTCTCCACCGTAGGCACAGCCAAGTCCCCCGTAGGTCGATTTGGCATAGCAGACCCGCACATTGGCCTTTTTGGTCGCTTCATCTGCCGCCACATAGCCAATATCCTCATTATCGGTGGTAAAAAGACCGATGTCAATGTGGCCTTCAGGCAGACCGAATTCTTCAATCATGATATCTTCAATGTCTGTCATCAGTTTGCTGGACAGAACATGTGCTTTCAATAAATCCCCGGTCATTTTTTGAACTCCCTTTTTTAAGATTTCTGTATTGTTTATTATCATACCATCTGTTATTTTGTTAGTAAAGAAGAAACTCTGCCCGAGTCATGGAAAAATTTGCACCAAAAATGATATATACCCCCTTTCCACAGACTATTCACACTTTTATCACGAAAAAACACAGTTTATCCACATGGTTATGCACAACCTGTGGACTTAATTCCTGTAATTTTCGTTAAAAGCCATTTTTTATTCTAAAACTTATCCACACTATCCACGTTAAAATGTGGACAAAAAGTGAACAAAAAGTGGAAAACTAATCTTTATATTCCTCGCAGGCTTGAACAAAAGCCTTAAGAGGAGGTGATAAAAACTTGTTTTTGTGATAAATCAGCGTAAAACTCCGCAGCAAACGGATTCCCTGGATCGAGAGTATGCAAAGCCGCCCCTGCTCAAAATCCCGTTCTACCAGGCGTTTGGAGAGCACTGCCAGACCCTGGCCATCCATTACTGCATTCTTAATGGCTTCTGTATTTGTACAGGTCCATTTTTCCACAATCTCCACACCTTCTCTGTCCAGTATCTTTTCAAAAAAGCTGCGGGCTCTGCTGCCTTTTTCACGTATCACAAAATATTGTCCCTGCAGTTCATCAAGACTGATGGTCTTTCGGCCGGCAAAAGGATGCCCCGTGCCACAGATCAACACCATTTCATCCTCCACTGCCGGTATCTGGATAAGGTCCTCGCTGCTTACCTCGCCCTCAACAAGCCCGAGGTCCAGATCACTTTTTAAAATCATAGACTCAATGACTGGTGTGTTGTCCACCAGAACTGTCAGTGTAACTGGCGGATTTTCTGCCTCAAACCGGCTCACCAGCTCGCTGAGAATGGTAGTTCCAACTGTCACTGTTCCGCCGATTTTAAGGGTTGTATGTTCAGTGGAATACTTCATCTCCAGTTCCATTTCATCAAACAGCGCCACAATATGCCTGGCGTAATCTAAAAGCCTTTCACCTGCCGGCGTGATGTAAAGCTTGCGGGAAAGCCGTTCAAACAGACGTACATTGTAGTATTTTTCAATATCCGCGATGGCCTGGCTGACAGATGGCTGGGCAATAAACAGCTGTTCGGCAGCAGCGCTCATCTTGCCTGTCTCCGCAACTGCCAGAAATACTTTCAGATGCCTGATAGTCATAATTATCCCCCATTGTTCTTCTATAGGTATTTAGCTATTAAACTGATTATAAAATACTATTTTACAATCGTCAAGAAATCCGTTAATCTATAGACTGAAGAACAAAGAATATTTTCACCTAAACGGAAAAGGAGATTTACAAGCTTATGAACATCGCACCTGAAGAAATTAAACGCGTCAAGGGACAGGGCTTCCTGTTCAATAATGACCACGAACATTTTGCTGCCCGCGTTATCACAGAGGACGGCGTTTTAAACGCCGCTCAGTTTGCCTGCCTGAGTGAAGCGGCTGAGAAATTCGGGAATGGCAACATTGCCTTTACCACTCGTCTTACCGTGGAAGTACAGGGATTGACCTGGGATGATATTGTACCTTTTCAGGAATTTATCGCTAAAGAGGGCATGGTAACCGGCGGTACTGGCCCAAAAGTCCGCCCTGTTGTTGCCTGTAAAGGAACGGTCTGCACCTATGGCCTGATTGACACACAGGGTCTTGCCCGCGAAATACACGAGCGTTTTTACGAGGGCTATCGGGACGTTACACTGCCTCACAAATTTAAAATTGCTGTTGGCGGTTGCCCAAATAACTGCGTAAAACCTGACCTCAATGACTTAGGTATCGTCGGCCAGAAAATCCCCAATTATAATGATGCGCTGTGCAAGGGCTGCAGCAAGTGCTCTGTTGAGGACCGCTGCCCAATGGATGCTGCCACTGTAACAGACGGAAAACTCGTCATTGACGAGGAAAAATGCAACAACTGCGGTTTATGTGTTGATAACTGCCGTTTTGACGCGATTCCTGACGGTGAAGTCCGTTATAAAGTTTATGTTGGAGGCCGCTGGGGAAAATCGATCCGCCGCGGCACTGAACTAAAAACATTGTTTACCCGCGGCGAAATCATGGATGTTGTGGAAAAAGCCATTCTCTTATACAAAAAAGAAGGGCAGAACAGCGAACGTTTTGGCTCTACCGTTGAACGCCTGGGCGCGGAAGCTGTAGAGCGCGCTCTGACCACCAATGATTTATTAGACGAAAAAGACAATATTTTGGGTATTGCGACCGTATCTGGCGCTACCTGCTGATTTTTTTAAAGGCCTCCAGAAACAATGGAGGCTTTTTATACGTTGTTTTTCACAGAACAATCTTCTATAATGAAATTATAATCAGGAGGTAACGCCTAATGTCTGTATCACTCAACGAAAAATTCTATCGTGTCATTGCAAATATCCCAGAAGGCCGGGTAGCCACTTACGGGCAGGTAGCTCTTCTGGCTGGCTGTCCCCGGGCTGCAAGAGCCGTGGGCGCTGCCCTCCACCATGTTCCCGCTCATCTGGAACTCCCCTGTCACCGGGTTGTCTTCAGTGACGGCTCCCTTTGCAAGGGACTTATTTTCGGCGGTCCTGGTATTCAGGAACAGCTTTTGAAAAAAGAAGGCGTGGCTTTTCTGCCAAACGGCAAGGTCAATATGCGGTGCTGTCTCTGGGAAATTGCTGAAGACTTTTCCCATTAAAAGGGAAAGCTGACAGCTTCACATCCTTAAAATACAGCTCCCTCAATACCGCATTATCCGCTGAAATACCAAGATTTTCAGCTATACCCTCAAGATGGTAATAGACCTCACGCACATCTTCCAACAGCTTTTTTTCTTATAACAAAATTTCTGTTTTTCATGTCCGCTGTCTGATTTTATGGTAAACTATTAAAAAACTCTGGGGTCTCTGACATGAAATCAAAAAATATTCAGAATACCCTCATTGCCTTTATTCAGACCTTTCCGGCACTATTGGCTTTTGAGGTTGTATATAAAATACTTTGCTCCGTTCTGCTGAAACCGCTGCTGTCATTTATCATGCAGATTTTTTTGAACCTCAGCGGCTACAGTCTGGCATTTAACGAGCGAATTCTTAATTTTTTTACCAATATTCCCGGGGTCATTACCCTCATCATCATGCTGGCGCTGGGCGCACTTATGGTTTATTATGAGTTTTCTGTCATCATCTTAATGCTCTACCACAGGCTTCATAAAAATCCAATCCGCCTTGGCACTGCCATGAAAATGGCTTTAACGACCTATAAAAGCCTTGAAAATTTTGGCTCGGTTGGTTTTACTGCCTATGCGCTGGGGCTCCTGCCGCTGATACATATCGGCTTACGCCCGTCGCTGCTGCCGCAGACCCGGATTCCCAATTTTATCACCGGAGAGCTGTCAAAAACCCTGCTTGGAAATATTGGTGTTTACCTGTTTTACGTGGTTATATTTGTACTTTTTGTTATTCTGCTTTTCGTACTGCCCGCCATGGTTCTGGACCGCGTTTCGTTCATGAAGGCTTCACGGCGAAGCTTCAGTATTTTAAAAAAAGGGCGTCTGCCTGATGCTTTAGCGCTTGGCATTTACCTGATTTTATGGATTGTTTTGTTTAACTTTCCAGGGTTTGTACCCACTTATTTCCCCGGTATCTCCGGCAACGGCCCTTTCACTGTTTTCCTGAGTCTCTTTTCAGGAAATATGTTTGCGCCGCTTATGGGCTTTCTGCTGGCAGGCCTGCTGCGCATCACCCTCATGCTTTTGCTTTTAACGATCCTGACTGCGGGCTACATCAGGCTCGACGGCCGGGTAAATATTGACGGGGAAGCCCTTCCCTTTATTGACGAAAGGCTTGGCCACACAAAGGAAAAGGCCATGAGTTTTTTTCATATTTCACGCCATACGGCCAAAAGCGCCTGGACGCATATCAAAGCCCATCCCTTTTTTATCAAACACCAGAAGCCCATTGCTCTTGGCGTTGTTATTCTGGCTGCCGTAGGCATGTTCAGCCTCTTTTATAACCCACCCGCTTTGCACAGCCCCATCGTCATCGGGCACCGCGGAAGCTCGGAGGGTGTGGAAAATACCCTCGGCTCCATCCAGGGGGGGATTGACCAGGGCGCTGACTACGCGGAAATTGACATTCTTTTATCTAAAGATAACGTGCCAATGGTCATCCACGACAGTAATCTCCAGCGTCTTTCCGGCGAAAATGTCAACGTCTATGACCTGACCGCTAAGGAGCTCGGTGAACTGACCTTGTTCCAAAACGACGCTAAGGGGAAGATATCAACTCTCGAAGAAGTAATAAAGGCCACAAAAGGACAGATCAAACTGCTCATTGAGTTGAAAACCCACGGACACGAAACCGCTGACGTTGCCGCTGAAACCGCCAAAGTCGTTGAAGCGCAGAATGATGAAAAAAATTGTATGTTCATGTCCCTGGACTACAGCCTGGTGGAACAGCTAAAAACCCTGCACCCCGAATATACGGTTGGCTACTGTGTCTACGGCAATCTGGGCAAGGCAGACACAAGGCGGCTGGTCAATATGGACATTGACTTCCTCACCGTTGAGGAGAATATGGTCACAAAAAGCCTGATCAGCAAAGCCAGAAAAGCATGGCTCCCGGTCTATGTCTGGACGGTGGATGAGCCCAAGGCCATGCGACAGTATCTCGATCTTGGGGTGCTCGGCCTGATTACCGATAAACCCGCCGCAGGCCGTGAGGTTATTGACCAACAAAACCCATGAAGCCAGTCGATGTTTGAAGCTGTTTAAAATGGGTATTTCTATTTTAATAATTACTAACCATTATAAAATAGAAGGAGATAATTGATATGTTTGATTTGACAGATAAAGTAGCGGTCGTCACAGGCGCCTCCAGCGGGTTAGGCGCAGATTCCGCAAGAGCATATGCGCAAAACGGCGCAAATGTTGTACTGCTTGCCAGAAGAAAAGAAAAACTGGAGCAGGTGGCCGCCGAAATTTCCGGAATGGGCCGAAAGGTTTTGGTCATTTCCTGCGATGTGACTGACGAAGAATGTGTTAAAAAAGCCGTTGAAGAAATAATCGAAAAATTTGGCAGAATTGATATTCTGCTCAACAACGCCGGCGTTGCTGTCCGCGGCGGTGTAGATACCCTGACCGTAGAAGACTGGGACCACGCCATGGATGTCAATGTCAAAGGGATGTTTATTATGAGCAAATATGTCGTCCCGCATATGAAAGAACAAAATTACGGAAAAATCGTTAATATCAGTTCTGTCAACGCGCTGATCGGGGACAAGGCCGATATGTTTATCCGCCACTCCTACAACGCCTCCAAAAGCGCGGTTCTTGGCCTGACAATCGGGATGGCTGCCTCCTATGGGCAATTTAATATCACCGTCAACGCCGTATGCCCAGGGCTTTTTGAATCCGAAATGACAAAGGATACGCTCTTTAAGTCTGAAGCCTTCCTTCAGGGGTACAGCGCCCAATGTCCTATGAGCCGTCCTGGAAAACGCGGCGAGGTCAGCGGACCGGTACTTTTCTTTTCCAGTGATGCTTCCAGCTATGTCACTGGCCAGCACATTGTCGTAGACGGTGGCACTTCAATCGTCTGACAAATAAATTTACGCCCTGTCATCTCCCCTCCGCACTGCTGCGCATAGTGGAGTGACAGGGCTTTTTATTTTACAGTCCAAAAATACGGCGGGCTTCCTGCATATTGACAACAACATCCACACCAAAGGGACAGCGCTTCAGACAGCTTCCGCATTCGATACAGTCTGAGGCGTGCACCGCCAGCGCTTTATAATGCTCAGCTGTGGCTCCTGGTAGTCTGCCCCCATGCTCTCTGGCGACATCCAGATATTTTGTCACTGCCGCCACATCAATGCCCATGGGGCAGGGCTGGCAGTGATTGCAGTACATGCATTGCCCCTGCATCTGAAAGCTGGGCGCTTCGGCAATAGCGCTGTAGTCCCTTTCCGCCTCAGTGCTCTGGCAGTAGGCTGCCGCCTCGTCAATTTCATGAAGCGTGGAAAGGCCAGGCAGCACAGACACTACTCCAGGACGATCCAGCGCATAGTGATAGCACTGCGCCGGTGTCATGGCTTTTCCAAAAGGTGAGCTTTCCGCTGACAAAAGCCGCCCTGCAGCCAGCGCTTTCATGACAGTAATGCCAATTCCAAGGGCCTCACAGAGCTGATACAAAGCGATTCTGGCCGGAGCGATCCCCAGCGCCCTTTCATCCACCGATACGCCTCTAAATTCCATGATATCCTCAACCTCCCTCTGTCCGTGGTCCAGATCATAGGCTGGGTTGAGGCTGAACATGAGCATCTCGTACAAGCCGGTCTCCACCTGTTTCATGGCAGTAACAGCATTGTGCGAGCTAAATCCAAGCTTTCGGATAACACCCTGGCTCTTTAAATCCAGGGCATACTCCAAAATACCGCTTTTTTCTACTGCTTCACAATCCTTTTCCGAATCCAGAAAATGAATTATCCCAAAGTCCACGTGGTCCTGCTTCAGCCGGTCCAGCATATCCTCAAAGGAGCGCTTCACCTCTTCCAGATTTCTGCTGCGGATATACTGCCCATCACCACCGCATACTGTACATAAATGCCCCTGTATCATCATTTTGCCAGGGTGCGTCCTTATTGCCTCTCCAATCGCATCTCTTATTTCCGGCTGGGGCATGTAAAGATCCAGCAGGTTAACGCCAAGATCCATGGCGTGGTGGATCATCTCAATGATTTTCTCCCCGGGCATTCCCTCCAGATAGACGCCTCCAAAGCCAATCACACTGACTGGTGTCTCGATCCCCTTTATTCTTCGATATTCCATAGCAATTGCTCCTTTCCCCATTTAACCGTATTATATCACCCTTTTCTCCTGCGAAACAGATGTAAAATTTCGTCGGACAAAAGCCCTTTTCTTCTTGACCCTGCTCCCTCCTCAGACTTACAATAAAAGCAGCCCACCAAAGGAGTTCTTTATGACTAATTATAAAACCAGTATTTTCAATGATGTGCTGGGGCCTGTGATGACTGGACCTTCCAGCTCCCATACAGCCGGTCCAGGCCGTATCGGATACTTTACCGGCAGTCTGATGCCGGATTTTAAATCCGTTCAGCTGATTTTTCCCAAAAGCAGCTCATATGCCACCACCTATAAAGGTCAAAAGTCGGATATTGCCTTTGCCGCTGGCCTTCTTGGCTTGCCGCTAAACCATCCTGACTTTAAAAACAGCCTCCGCCGTCTTAAAGAAAAAAGCATTGGCTTTGATATCTGCCTGACCGACACAGCCTGCGAGCATCCTAACACCTGTGACCTTGTTCTTGGGGGCCCTTCCGGGCGTCTCTGTGTCACTTCTCTTTCCACAGGCGGCGGAATGTTCTGCATAACTGCCCTCAACGGTGCCCCCGTCGATTTCAAAGGGGACTGTCCTGTACTCGCAGGATTTTACACCACGGAAACACAGGGCGCTCTCAGAACCTTTCTGGAGACGCTGCCACCAGCCATCGCTGACACCAAAAGCCTGATCTGCGGCACTGATTTTTATGTGCTGCCGCTGAAAGCATCCACTTCGCCCGATGAAATTAAAAGACTCATAAAAACAGCACCGGAAACACTGCGCTATATTCCCGCCATCCTTCCTGTACCCACGCCCGCGCAAGCAGCGCTGCCTTTCAGCACCTCTGGCGCGCTCACCGCATTTTTAGACAAAAATCCCATGCCACTCTGGCAGACCGCAGTTGAATATGAAGCCGCCAGGAGCGGATGGGCTGCGGAGAAAGTGCTGAGCTATTCCAAAATGCTCGTAAAAACCATGCATCAATCCATAAGCTTTGGTTTGCTGGACGCTTCAAATGGCGAAAGCCTTACAAACCGTTCGGCCCGGTCAATGGCAGCGGCAGCTTCTGCCGGCAGGCTTCTTTCCGCCAGTCCTTATCAAAACGGAGCAGTCTACAGCACCGCTGTCATGGAGGCCAGCAACGCCATGGGCGTCGTGGTCGCCGGACCAACGGCAGGCTCCTGCGGCGTGCTTCCCGGAGTGCTCTTCGCACTGCTTCAAGAGACAGGAATACCCCCTTCTTTCCCGCCTGTTTTACCTGAAAAGGCTTTAGAACAAGCTGCGAAGGCCTTACTGTGCGCTGGCATCATCGGCGTATTCATCGCAGAGCAGGCTACCTTTGCCGCCGAGCTTTGCGGCTGCCAGGCAGAGAACGGCGCTGCCAGCGCCATGGCCGCAGCGATGGCGGTCTCCCTCGTGAACGAAGACCCGATCTTATCTCTGCGCGCTGCCTCTACCGCGCTGCAGAATGTCCTTGGACTCATCTGTGACCCGGTTGCCTGCAGAGTTGAGATCCCCTGTATCAGCCGGAACGCCATGTCGGTTTCCAATGCTCTGACCAGCGCGGAAATGACGCTCGGCGGCTACGATTCCCAGATACCTCTTGACCAAACCATCGAGACAATGTACCGCGTGGGCCGCCAGCTCCCATCTGAACTTCGCTGCACTGGAAACGGCGGACTCTGCCTTACTCCGGCTGCTCTTGCGATGGCAAAAAATGCGGGACAGCCGCACGAATGACGCTTTTTACCGCTTAAATAAACTCACGATTTTTTTAAATTGTGCTATAATGATAAAAAGCCTAAAATGAAGAGGAACAGCCATGATAAAAATTGCCATCTGCGACGACCAGCCCGATGAGCTGGCTGAGCTGGCCGCCATTATAAAAAACTACTGTAAAAGCAGACAAAAGACGATCTCTCTGGACTGCTTCCAGTCCAGCCATGCCCTGCTGGATACCGTGGAGGGGCAAAACCACTTTGATATTCTAATTCTGGATATTATTCTGCCAGAGATGGATGGCATCGCCTTAGCCAAGGCGCTTCGGACCATTGATGATGAGAGCACAATCATCTTTTTGACCACTTCCCCAGACTATGCGCTGAAATCTTATGAAGTAAATGCTTTTCAGTACCTTCTTAAGCCCCTTGACAGACAAAAATTTTATGACATCCTGGATAAGCTGTTGGACCGACTGACGCTGACCCAGACTCAGCGTCTTGTCATAACTACCCCTCAGGGCATCCAGAGCCTGAAGGCCTACGACATTACCTATGTGGAGCATATCAGTCATGTGCTCTATATCCACAAAAAGGACGGCGCCGCCATTGCCACGGCCAACTCGACCATTACCCTGACCGAACTCGAAAATCAGCTCAATGATCCCGGCTGTTTTTTGCGGCCACACCGCGCATTTATAGTAAATCTCCATGCTATCAGCACCTTAAATTCAGACAGCTTTATTCTGGAGGACGGCACGATTATCCCCATTGCCGGACGCCGTTACACAGCGGTCAAGGAACAGTATCTCAATTTTCTTCTGCATAATAAAGGCGGCCTCCTGCTATGATGTCCGGAACCTTCTGCCAGTCATTTTTACGGGCGTCTTTATCCCTTTTATGTACCATTGGCCTGATTTTTGTTATGACAGAGTTCCGCTATTCCCGCAGGAAGTGTTTTTTGATCATTTTCTTTTTCTTTGTAGCCGCTATGACGATCAATGGCATTATTCTCTATGCAGCAGGTCTTGACGTGCTCTTTCGATATTTTCTGTTCACCACGACCCTGCCCTGTGTTATTCTGCTGGCCGTTTTGGCAAAGGATGATATCTTTAAAGCCCAGTTTAACTTCTGGACCCAGATCAACCTTTTTTTTGCCATTGTCATACTTTCCTATTATGGCACACAGGCCCTGGGCGGCGGTTTTTATACAGAACTGCTTCTGAGGCTTCTGCTCTATGGGGGTGTCTTTCTGCTTTATACCCGGTATCTGCGCAAGCCCTTCCGGCTTTTCGCAAAATCATTGGAAACTGGCTGGATTTTGATCTCCTTTGTACCGGCACTGTTCTGTACAGTGATCATTTCTCTGGTGCTTTTTCCCACAATTTTTTATGAAAGGCCCCAGGTCCTTCCTACACTGGGGCTGGTCTACCTGACCATGTTTGGCGTTTATGCGGTGATCTTTATTACCTTTCAGCGTTCCTATGAGCTCACCAGCGCCCGCCGGGAGGCCGAATTTCTAGGCCTTCAGATCAATCTGCAAAAACGCCAGTTTGATACTCAGCAGCAGAAAATGGAGGTTATCCGCATGTACCGGCACGATATGCGCCACCACATTGGTATTATCATCGCTTTTTTGCAGGATGGACACCCGGAGAAGGCCGAAGCCTATTCCCGCCAGATACAAAGCATGATTGATGAAACTTCCTATTATCAGTTCTGTGAAAATTATCTGGTGAACACGCTGGTTTCTTTATACACGGATCTGGCCATGACAAAAGGCATCACGATCTGCAGCGATCTGTCCATTCCCAGAGAGCTTTTTGTAGAGGATACCGACCTCTGCGTCATTTTCTCAAACGCCCTTGAAAATGCCCTTAACGCCTGCAGCAAGCTCCCTGCTTCTGATGAACGGAGCATTGATCTGATCTGCCGGAAGTATCCGGATAAGCTTGTCATTGAAATCAGCAACAGCTTTAACGGCCAGGCTGAGTTTAATGAAGAAGGCCTTCCCGTCAGCCACGACGAGCATCATGGCATCGGCACACAGAGCATTGCTTTTATTGTAAAAAAATATAGCGGCATTCTGCATTATAAAACAGAGAACCGCCTGTTTACACTCCAAATTTTGCTGAACCATTAAAAAAACGGCAGTATGCCGTTTTTTTAATGGTTCATTTCACAAGCTCAGACAAATTTTTCATAACGTTCACGTGTGGCACCGTTTCAAAATCCGCAGCGGTGGTTGTGCCTGTGGTCACGGCTGCAAAGTGCACCCCTGAATTCTCCGCGGTGCGGGCATCAACCAGACTGTCGCCGATATAAAGTGTTTCTTCTCTGGCGCACTCCAGCCTGTCCAATGCTTTCCAGACCCCTTCCGGGTCTGGTTTGGCTGTTTTTACATCCTCGCCGCCGATAACCAGGTCAATCAATTCATCCATACCATAAAGGCGGATAGTGCTCTCAATCCGATAGCGGTATTTCGTGGAGATAATCCCTGTTTTCACTCCCTGTTTTTTTAGTTTTCTAAGCATGGGCAGCGCTTCGGGGAACAGCTTAGTGTTTGCCACCATCACTTCATCGGACTTCTCGACATACTGTTTCCGGTAGCCGGCAACGGTCTCCCGGTCCTTAATGCCCGTCAGCAGCATAAACGCCTCCTCCAGGGTTAAGCCAATGGTTTTCTTAATGGCATCCTCCTCAATCCCTTTAAAGCCATTGCGTTCAAAAACATGCTGGAAACACATGACGATGCCCTTTTCTGAATTTGCCAGTGTATAATCAAAATCAAAAAGATATGCTTTGTAATCCATTTTCTACCTCCTGGTATCACAATAGCTTTATTATAGCAGTTCTGCTGTCTTTTTTACAGCTTTCCCTTTGTTTTATGGTAATCCGGCGTTATAATAGAATTCAGAATTTAAACGAAGAAGGGATCAGCATGTTTGGAGAATGCCATGCCCACATGATCATGGATGGTGTATGCTTCCGTGAAGCTGCGGCAAAACACAGAAACGGCCCCGATGAAGCCCTGATCCGGCAGGTCCTGTCAGCCTACCAAAAGCGCAATGTCCTCTTTATCCGTGACGGCGGCGATAATCTGGACGTTTCACGACTGGCTGCCGACCTGGCGCCAGAATACGGTATTGACTACCGGACGCCGGTATTTGCTATCCACCATCGGGGTTACTACGGCGGAATCGTCGGCTTTGCCTATGACAGCCTGAAGGAATATGCCCGGCTTGTTCAGAAAGCCCGCTCCCTTCGGTGTGATTTTATAAAAATCATGACTGCCGGCATCATGGATTTTGACCACGCCGGACGTTTAAGCTGCCCGGGCCTGCCGGGGCAGGAGGTGGCTGAAATGGTCCATATCGCTCATTCTGAAGGCTATTCAGTCATGACCCATGTCAATGGCGCCGATCATATAAAAGTTGCCCTGGAGGCTGGTGTGGACAGCATTGAGCATGGCAACTTCATGGATGCGGAATGTCTTTCTCTTTTGAAGGAAACCGGAGCAGTCTGGTGCCCTACCATTGCCATAACCGGTAATATCATCGGCAGCGGACGGTATAATGACACTGTTCTGACAAGCATCCATGAGCGGCAGCTCGCCAATATCCAGAGAGCCTTTGACCTCGGGGCCGCCGTAGCCCTTGGCAGTGACGCCGGAGCCTTCCGGGTGACGCATCCCCGGGGGATTTTTGATGAGTATGGCTATTTCAGGCAGGCTGTACCTGACCAGGCCTTTCTGGACGCCCGGCTTGTAGAGGCAGAGGCAACGGTGCGGGAAAGGTTTAAGGCTGGAGGGATTATAATGGAAAATTGAAAATGGAGAATTTTTCATTTTTAATTTTCGTATGCAGCAGCGTCTTTATTGAGAAAAGCCTTTATCCCTCCTTTGGAGGGCTTTTCTCAACAAGACGTTTGCTTCGTTCCGCTCGTTCGTTCGCTACCGCTCTCTCCTTACTCGCTGCCAGTTTTGCTTTGCAAAACTGGACTCAGCTTCATTTTACCCCTGCCCAGCTGGAGATGACCATGCGCTGGACTTCGGAGGTGCCTTCGTAGATTTCGGTAATTTTGGCGTCCCGCATCATCCGTTCTACCGGGTAGTCCCTTGTAAAGCCGTAGCCGCCGAAAAGCTGGACGGCCTCACAGGTAACGTCTCTCGCTGCTTCTGACGCGACGAGCTTGGCTAAAGCGGCAAGATGATTATAGGGTTTTCCTGCGTCTTTCGCGCAGGCTGCCTGATAAACCAGCAAGCGCGCCCCTTCTGCCCTGGCGATCATGTTGGCCAGCTGGAACTGGGTGTTCTGGAAAGCCGACAGCGGCTGTCCAAACTGTTCCCTGCCCTTGACGTAAGGGATGGTTTCATCAATGGCTCCCTGCGCCAGTCCCAGAGCCTGAGAGGCAATGCCGATCCGTCCGCCGTCCAGGGTTTTCATGGCGATCTTAAAGCCCTTTCCGACTTCGCCGAGCAGGTTTTCCTTTGGCACAATACAGTCCTTGAAGATCAGCTCGGTTGTGGAGGAACCGCGGATTCCCATTTTGTCCAGCTTTTTGCCGATGGAGAAACCCGGAAAATCCTTTTCCACAATAAAAGCGGTGATACCGTGGTTGCCTTTTGTGATATCCGTCATGGCAAAAATAACATAGGTATCGGCTTTTCCACCGTTGGTAATGAATATTTTGCTGCCGTTTAAAACATAGTGGTCGCCTTCAAGAACAGCCGTCGTCTTTTGTCCCGCCGCGTCTGTTCCAGCGCCCGGCTCCGTCAGGCCAAAGGCTCCGAGGTGTTCACCTTTTGCCAGTGGCACCAGATATTTACGCTTTTGTTCCTCTGTTCCAAAGGCAAAGATCGGCCATGCGCACAGAGAGGTGTGGGCTGAAATAATAACCCCGGTGGAGCCGCAGACCTTTGAAATTTCCTCGACGCACATGGCGTAGGCCAGATTGTCCATACCCGCTCCGCCGTATTCTTCCGGAAAAGGGATCCCCAGCATACCGGCTTCAGCCAGCTTGGGAATGGTCTCTTCTGGAAAACGTTCCTTTTCATCCAAATCCTTGGCGATGGGCTTTACTTCCATCTGGGCAAATTCACGGAACATTTCACGCAGCTCCTGATGTTCCTTGGACAGTTCAAAATTCATGGTTTCTTCCTCCTCGTCTGCATGGGTTTTATCAACCGTATTAATCTTTTTAATCTCACGCTTTGGTCCTCTTTCTAAAGGAACCGCTGCTGTTTCTTCTTTCTTCCCAATTTCAGGCGTCTGATGTTCCTGGGCCTTGGGTGCTTTTTCTTCGAAATAAGCCGCCTTTGTATTGGTTGGATTCTGGCTCCGCTCTGCCGGTGATCTGAGCTGGCGCTTTTCACGGATCATCCCGGCAAGGGCCGGAACCACCTCAAACAAATCGCCAACCACACAGTAGTGGGCAATTTTAAAGATAGGGGCCTCTGGGTCATTATTGATGGCGACAATCATATCCGAGTCCTTCATGCCCATCGTGTGCTGTACCGCCCCGGAAATACCGCAGGCGATATAAAGCTTCGGGTGGATTCTTTTACCGGTAACGCCTACCTGATGCTCAATGTCAATCCAGCCATCCTCCACTGTTGGCTTGGAAGCCCCGACCGCAGCGCCAAGGGCGTCTGCCAGCTCCCGTATGACATCAAAGCCCTCGGGACCTCCGAGGCCGCGTCCGCCGGCCACCACAATATCTGCTTCCTCCAAATCATCCGCAACCTTTGAGACTGCCTCGACATATTCCAGCAGCTTCACCCGCAGCGCACTTTCCTTTATCGGAATATCTTCCTCGATCACCTCAGCCTTCAGGCCCTCCACTGGCAGGCCCTTGGCAAAAATACCAGAGTGGACACTGCCGATCTGGGGACGTGTGGCCATGGTAATTTTGGCGAACTCCTTACCGTCGTAAGCCGGGCGGATAAAGGTAGCGGCATTATTTTCTTCCAGTTCAATCTCTGTACAGTCCGCCGCAAGGCCAAGCTCCAGACGGGTTGCCAGACGTCCGCAGAGGTCACGGCCATTATGGGTCGCTCCCACCAGCAGGAGATTCGGCGTGTAACGCCGGATCAGGGCTTCCATCGCATCGGTATAGGTGTCGGTGCTGTAAATTTCATAGCCATCGCCCGGGACATTTAAAATAATATCCGCCCTATAACCTGAAAGCTCGGTGGTCATATCACAGGAAAGATAGCCAAAAACCACAGCAACCAGCTCGCCATCTTCATGCTTGAGCTTTTTTCCCTTGGACAAAAGTTCAAGACTTACGCGCCTGATCTGCTCCTCCTCTTTTTCAATAAAGATCCAAATCGCATTTTCTTTCATGATGTTTCCTCCTTACCACACGCCCAGGCTTTCCAGGGTTTCAAACAGGACTTTTGCGCCTTTCTGACCGTCCTTCGCGTCAATCCGGACGCCAGTATCCAGAACTGCTGGTGAAAAAGTCCCGGCCACCTGGGTCGCTGAGCCCTTAAAGCCAACATCATCCGGTGTTAACCCAATATCCTCCGCTGATAATGTCCGGATCTCCACACTTTTTGATTTCATTTTGCCCTTTATCGAGGGGTGTCTCGGCGCATGGGCTTTTTCCGTAATAGTGCAGACTGCTGGCAGCGCGGCCTGCAGGATTTCAACACCATCTCTATTTTCACGTTCTGCTGTCAAAACATAATCTTCAACCTTCAGCCGGTTCACATAAGTGACCTGAGCCCAGTCCAGCCGTTCGGCAATTCCAGGGCCCACCTGCCCTGTATCGCCGTCGCTGGCTTGCTTACCGCAGAGTACCAGATCATAGCCGCCCAGCTTCTCGACCGCTGCAGCCAACACGCGGCTTGTGGCAAGTGTATCCGACCCCTGCAAAGCGTCGTCACAAAGCAGAACCGCTTCATCTGCCCCCATGCCGACACACTCCCGGAGCGCTTCCTCGGCCTGGGGCGGCCCCATGGTTAAAACCATTACCCTGCCTCCATGCTTTTCCCGAAGTCTGAGGGCCTCCTCCAAAGCATTTTTATCACAAAGGTTTACAACCGCGGGCACATCCTCTCTCAGCATTCGGTTTGTGCCCTTTTCAAGCTTAATTTCCGACACAGCAGGAACCTGCTTAATACATACAGCAACATTCATCTGATTACCTCCTTTTTTCAATCGGTTTCAAATAAAAAAGCAGCATCTTACGTGCAGCTCAAACAAACACAATTGTCAGGCATTTAACTTATAACATGAATATATTTACCCATTTGTTTGTATTTTATCCACTAAAAAAAGTCTCTGCAAATAAACACATATTTCGCAGAGACTTTTAAGCGGCTATTCTTCTTTCATTTTTGACCATACAGTGACCATCATGGTAATAAAGCAGGCTGCTCCCCCAATGAAATTGGAGATGGGCTCTGCCAGAAAAACACCGTTGACACCAAGGCCGAAAACCGTTGGCAGGAACAGGGTGAGCGGGATAACAATGATTGCTTTTCGAAGCAGCGAAAAGAAAATAGCCTGCTTCGATTTGCCGAGGGCAATGAAAACGGTCTGGCCTGAGAATTGCAGCGCCATCATAAAAAACCCGAAAAAATAAATATACAAAGCTGGCACACCAAGCCTTATAAGCTCCGGCTCACTGTTGAAAATATGGATAAAGGCCTGGGGCGTAAGCATCAGAATCAACCAGGCAATAAAGGTGTACGCCACCCCGATGATGGCTGTAAACTGAATTCCCTTCCGCACTCTGCCGTAAGCCCCAGCCCCATAATTAAAGCCGAGTACCGGCTGCGCCCCATTGGTAATCCCCTGCACTGGCATGGTGAGCACCTCACGAATGGAGTTTAAGACGGTCATAACGCCCACGTAAATATCTCCGCCATAAAACTGAAGACTCGCATTGCATACGATCTGCACCGCGCTGTTGGTGACCGACATAATGAACCCCGACAGACCCAGCCCTGAAATCTCGCCGATCAGCGAAAAATCCAGCCTCATACTTTTCAGACTGAGGCGATAGATGGCTTTTTTTCCTGTCAGAAAGCGTAAAACCCAGAGGGCTGAAAGCAGCTGAGACAGCACTGTCGCCAGAGCTGCGCCCCTGACGCCCAAACCAAAGATAAAAATAAATACCGGGTCCAGCAGAATATTAACCAGGGCCCCCAGGGCCACAGTCATCATTCCAGTTTTTGCAAAGCCCTGTGAATTGATGAAGCTGTTCATTCCCAGGCCGATCATCACAAAGAGACTGCCGCAGAGATATATTTCAACATAGTCGTCAGCGTACGGAAAGGTCTGGTCACTGGCGCCAAAGGCGTATAAAATCGGCCTCTTAAAAATCAGGCATACGATCATGAGCAAAACGCCGGAGATGAGCAGCATGGCAAAGGAATTCCCCATAATACGCTCTGCCCTGCGGTCATCTCCCTTCCCCCTGGCAATGGAGCAGAGCGGCGCGCCGCCCATGCCAAAAAGGTTGGCAAAAGCCGTAATGATCATGATAATTGGAAAGGTAAGACCCAGACCTGTCAGCGCAAGTGTCGAGGCATCCGGTAAATGGCCGATATAGACGCGGTCAACCACACTGTACAGCACATTAATCAGCTGTGCGGCCATCATCGGAAATGCCAGGCGCATAATATTGCCGGATATGCTCCCTTTAGTAAAGTCATTCTGTTTTTCCACAGGCATCCCTCCCTTTATTGTAATATTATAACATTAGGCAGAGATTTTAAGAGCACTTTTATTTATTCTTTTAACACTAGCTTATTTTCACTTTTTAAACTTAATTTTTATATATATAGAGAGAGTCTTTTTATATAATCTTTTAAATAAATACGATCCAAAATATCATACAATTTTAAAAATAAATGGGCCAAATTAATGGTGCGAAAAAAATGTAAACTAAAAAACATATTAGAAGAAGTGGCAATCCTATTTTCATATAATCTTTAAACTGATATCCTCCACTGGCCATGACAATTGTATTACTTCCTGTACCAATAGGGGTGATAAAAGCACAAGAAGCCGCAACAGTTACCGCAATCACGATAACTTTAGGATTACAATTCAAGCCACCAGCGACAGCAATTGCAATCGGGTATAAAAGCGCTGCACTTGCTGTATTAGACATAATTTGTGTAATACCCGCAGCTGCAATAAAAATTAAAGCTGTAAATATAACAGGACTTGCTGTCTCGCCTCCCAGCTTAATCAGATTATCTGCAATCAGCTTAACGCCTCCTGTTTTATTTAATGCGAGTACTAAAGGAAACATTCCCGCTAAAATACTTAACCCTGACCAATCAACCATGTTTACCATTTCCTTCTCATTAATGACACGAAAAAACAAAAGTAAAAGCATTCCAATAAATGCAGTAATATGAACCGGCATCTTAATTCTGTTTTCAAAAATAAATCCTAAAATACAGAATACAAAAATCACCGTAGCAAAAATTTTATTTCTATATTTTGTTTTTGGAGAAATACTCTTTTTTTCATTACTTGTTACAGTTTCCTTTATCGTTCCATTTACAGGCAACATTTTATATCCCCAGAAATAAAAATATAAAACCCCTGCTATCGAAAATAAAATTCCCATTTTAGAAAGTTCAAAAAATCCTAAACTTTGCATTTCATTCATCTCTAAAATGGAATTTGCGAGAAGATTATGGGGTGCTCCGATCGTTGTATTCATTCCACCCAGGGAACAGGCAAATGCCATGGGCATTAACAAGCGCGACGGAGAGTACTTAGCCGATCTGCATACCCCAAGTGTTATTGGTAACATTATCATGGCTGTGCCAATATTACTGAGAAAGGAAGACATTAAAATTGTAGCAAGCATAATGATGACCACAGCGCTTTTTTCACTCTTAATATACTTTATTATGTAGTTTCCTATATCCTCTGCTACCCCTGTTGACAGTATACTCCCGCTGATCACAAACATGCAACCTGCTAAAATTACACTTTCATTGGTGAACGCAACAAAGATTTCGTTAATCTCCAGTACTCCGGTAAGATATAAAAGAATAGGGATACTCATCGATATTGCCAAATAGGAAAATTTTCCACAAACATAAAGAATAACCGCCGCAAGTAAGATTAAAAGTGAAATATACATAGGGTTCATTGTCTTTCCTCCATAACCAAATAGTTTTTACTACTTTTTGGTGAACCATGTGCCACTGCGCCAATAAAATCCGGTCTAATCGGCGCAGTGGCTTTTTCTTACATTTCGATTAAAATCATTCGAAATGCTGAAACAATTTTCTCTCTTTTTTGCGGATCACATTCCCAAGAAGCGTCCTCTGCTAATTCTTTTAATAATTCATCCAATGTTTTTTCTTTCATTTTAATTTCCTCAATACTTTCCATATTCATGTGCAAATTGATAGACAGCAAATAAGTTTTCCGGATTCACATCATTTTCACTAATGAGCGGTTTGTCTGTTGTGAAAATGAAACCTCCTCCAGGCGCAAAGGTATCAATGGCTTTTTTAGCAATATCCAAACATTCCTGCTTTGATAAACATTTTAATTGATTTGTCGTAATACCACAAGCAATGGTAGCATGATCGCCTATTTTCTCATAAACTTTATAAGGATCATCTTCCATATCTAATTGAAGTATGAATGAAGATTTAGGACAATCCTTTAATACGTCTAAAATATGCCCGCACCGTCCTTCACTTTTCATAAAGATCCTTCCGCCTTCTGCAATAATGGGGTCAACAACTTTTTTATAGGTAGGCCACCAAAATTTTTCAAAATCAGACTTTCGAATAAAAGGAACCGCATGACAGGCAGTAAAAGGAAACGGCACGGTGGATCCATTTTCCCTGAGTTTTTCTAATCCGGGGTTTCCATAAACCTCAAACACATGTTCCAGTGCGGTTAACAGCTCATCCGGCTTTCGCTTCATGTCAAAAATTGTTTCTCTAAATCCTCGAATACGATCAAACATTGTATCGCAGGCTGCCTTTGTTCTTCCTCCACATACCGCAACAACGCCCAGTTCATTTTGAAGGGCAGCACTAAGTTTACCGGCTGCTTCCATGTGCTTTGAAAATGCCATAATCGCATTTTTTAAGACAGCGTAGTTTTCATTGTCCGAACCATTCAAATTAGAAAACTTACGTTTTGGCAAAATATTTAAAATAAAATTTTTCGTGTCCCTGATCAGCTCTCCATACTCTTCAGCTTCCATCGTGCAATTCTGCGTATGCTGAATGGTTACTTCATCTTCCGAAATAAAGTATCCTTTTCCGCCAAGTATATTTAAAGCAACCAACGGATAAGGAATTCCTGCTGAGGTAATGCAGTCACAATATATTTCCCTGAGTGTTTTCGTAAAAGTTCTTACCATTAAATCTGCATCTTTGATCAAATCCGCCGTTTTCTTTTTCTGATATGCGATCGGCCAGGAAATCACATCTAACATAACCGGAACATATTGAGGCTCCTGATGCCCTGTCGTCGCAATTAAATCCGCTTTTCTGTTTTCATACTCTTGTAATTTTGTCAACATAATCTTCCCCTCTATAAAAATAACATCATAATAAATTTGAACATCTCTTCTTCATAATTCTGTATTTTTTCTGTTTTACACGCGTTATCAGAAATATTCAAATGTTCTTCTTGATATTTTTCCCATGTCGTGTAGTATTCTGATTCAAACATATTCTCCTCCTAGTAATTACCATGTAACGAAACATACTCCAGCACCGCACGGTAATTCTCTGCAACAGAACCTTTTAATGACATAATATTTTTATCAACATTAAAAATGTATCCTCCGTCAGGCGCGAGAATATCCAGTAATTCCTTTGCCTTATCAATACACTTTTGTTTTGTCTCTGTTTGAAGCAGGACGGTTGGATAAAATCCTGTAATAATATGTTTATTTATCTTTTTCTTTGTTAGCTGAGGGTCTCCATACTCGAAGCGCATGTACATCCGCCCTGGCAACTCATTGAGCTTATCTAAAAAACGCATCCAATCCTGCTCCATAAAAAGGTGTAATGTCTGTCCTGCCGACACACACCTGAAAATTAATTTTTCAAAAGATGGCCAGAAAAATTCGTTTACCGATTTATCTCCTAAATAAGGCGCCATATGCAGCGGTACACTCGCATAACGATACTTCATCGGCTTAGGTGGAATAAGCGTCTTTTCCATTAATGGTACGGCAGCATCACATGCCTGTTTCACTTTATCAGGATATCTTCTTATATCCTTAGAAATTCCAGTAAATGATCGGAGCAAATCCGAAAGAAAATCAAAGGGTGCTTCACCGAATCCCGCACCGCCAATCACAGCATACTCATAAGGCTCCGCTGCCTCACGACTGGCCTTCCGGGCAATATTATCTTCATCTGTTTTTGCTTTAAATGCTTTTGCTAAAACCATCGCTGCTTGCATTGGAGAAGTGTCCAACTCCGTATACAACCGGGGTAACAAGATATCACACATAAATTTAAACGGATCTTTTATAAAATCATCGTATTCATCTGGTTCCATAGCTGTAATTTCAGGATGCTGCATTACCCCCGTCTCTGACATTACATAACTTTTTGCCCCTAAAATTTGATAAAATAGCGGATTACGCATTGTCGGACTCGTACAGGGTGCGTCTGTTTGAAAATCCTCATTTATTTTTTTAAACACTTTATACGCAATTTCGCTGTCCCATTGTCCTTGCTTTAAATCAAATCCAGCATACTCAATGGCTGCTTCATACATGATATTCCCCATAACAGGTACTCTTTTAGGTATTTTATTGTCGATAACATCATTAAAAAGCTGTTGCCGTTCATTTATTTTTTGTTGTATCATTTTAACTCCTCTCAGCTTCAAAAAACAGTTACAATTATTCGCATAATTTATTCTTTTAAACTTATTTAATTTGTTCTGTTTTTACAGCTGATGTACACTTTCTTTCATCAATTTCCTGCTGCATCTCTGCTACTTTTTTAGAATTTAACCGGAACCCGAAAAGTATTAATAAGGAAGCGATCAGAGCACCTGTCGCCGGAAAAATAATGTATGCGTTGGCAATCCCAACCTGAAGCTCTGGCGTTGGCGCCGCTCCTGCCACAAAGCCGGCAGCCGCCAATGCGGAGGCAATAATCAATCCTTTCAAAATCTGCGATATCTTAGAAGGTACAACAATCATTCCCATAATAAAAGATGCCGTATTTTTACCAGTTTTCCACTCACCATAAACAATCGTATCACTGTAAAGAACTACCGTAAGAGCCTGAAGCCCACCTACGCAAAATTGAACCATTGATAAGCAGAACATAAACACTGGAACATTCTGATAAAAAACACGCCCTAATACCAAGAAAACAGTAATCCCTGCAAACAAAATGACACAGGACATCTTCGCCTGGAGTTTTTTACCAATAAACTTAGCAAAATAAGCGCCCAGCACTGCTGCACATGCTGTGATAAACAAGTGTAACGGAAATAATCCCATATCCTCTGCAATATATTTATAATAGTAACCAGCCAAAGCTGACATTAGCATATTAACAAGCGTTCTCCCGGTATCTGCAAGAATAATAACCATTAAAGGATAATTGGTGAGAAAATTCCTTATTAAGTCTTTTGCCTTAACTTTCTCTCCATTCGATTCTTTCCTGATTTCCTCCTGAGTTGGCTCATATCCCTCTGTCATTTTAAAATGCGCAAAATAACCTATGCAGAATAACAATGCACAAAGGCCAGCCAGTATTGTATATCCTGTTACTTCATTATGCAAAGCAAATCCAAGATAAATCGCCAATGGCGGTCCGATATATGAAAAGAATACTTTCGCAAGATTATTAAACATACCTCTTCGCGATGTAAGAATAATTTTATCATCTTCATTACTTGAAAGCATCGGAACAAGCGAAACGTTTGCAACTGTAGCTAAATTCCAGGCAGCATGGCTAATAATAAATCCCAAGCAAACTATTACTGCAGCAGTTATATCTGAACCTATCTTAGAAAACTGAAATATAAAAGTCATTAAAACAATTGGCGGACAGATCAACAACCACGATCGAATTTTACCCCACTTCATTGGCTTAACCATATTTACGATTGCCCCGCTAAATAGCGAAATAATTGCATCTACAGCCCCCGTTATCGTTGTTATGGCTGCAACTATTCCTAAAGGGAATTTAGCAACATCCGTCAAAAACAGCATAAATAAAGACAACTCAGCAGCAGTCATCATACAAAAACCAAAGTCACCAACTCCATAAAACCTTTTTAGAGTTTTACTTAATGGCTTTTTCATATTTTTACACCTCCATCTTTTTTATTTGAATTCCGGCCGGAAAAACAAACTTTTTACTTTACATGTTATATTTTAACTTTACATGTAAAGTAAGGTTATGGTATCATGTTTTTATCGTAAAATCAACATTTTTTTATTTTATTTTTTAATATTATTAGAAAAATGAAAAAAACTATGCTAAAATACTAAAATATGGAGGTGTATAATGGCCGAAAAAACCGAAATACGCGAATTATTGTTAGAAAAAGCAAAAATATCTTTCTATGAAAAGGGCTATCAAAAAACTTCTTTTGAATATCTGGCCAATGAGTGCGGTGTCACAAAACCAACAATCTCATATTATTTTAAAAACAAGGTTAATTTAGCCAACGAAGTCTATTCTCGCTATATTAGTACAATACGAAAACTAATTTCAGAAAGAATCATGATTACGTATGGAACACAAGATTTTCTTACAGTATCCGCTGTACAAATTCGTATGCTTTTGGAGATGTACCATCAGGATAAGAACGCTTACCGATTTTATCACGAACTGATCAATTGCGGGTTCACCTCTTTTTCTGTAGAACCATCTTTGAACTATAATCGTCTGATTCATCAACAATACCATCTAGATATTGATGAAAATATTGATGAAGTACAATTACTGACCTATGCTATTCGCGGTGCTGCTACTTCATTAGTTGTCGCTTTTTTTGACGGGAATTTAAACTGTACATATGAACAATTTATGAAATATCGTTTAACAATTGTGTTTAAAATTATGAATCTGCCAGAAACAAAAATCGAACAAATTTTAGAAGACGCTGATAAAATCATACAAGATTTAAACTTTAAAATTAAACCTTATTTTCAAATTGTATAACTAAAAAAGCTCTATATCCCTCTTAATTTGATATAGAGCTTTTTTAATTTGTATCTTTTTTACATTGCAAGCCACAATACTGCAATTCTTTAAGAATCTTTTATTGTTATTCTTTTTATTTTAGAAAATTTATTATATAATATAAAAAGAATTTATCGAACAATTGGGAGGCTTTTATGCATATCATAAACGCACAGACACTGACCCAAGAGCTTGTCCGTATCGACAGCTCAGATCCCGGCGCATACGAGGGGGCCATCAGCCTTAAAATCGCAGAGCTTCTGGAATCAGCGGGCGTTCCTGTTGTCAAAGAAGAGGTTCTGCCCGGCCGTTTTAATGTCATGGGCAAAATCAAAGGAGAAATTGACGATCCAGCGCTTATTTATATCTGCCATATGGATACAGTGACATTGGGAGAGGGCTGGAGTATTCCGCCACTCTCTGCCAAAATAAAAGACGGACGGCTTTACGGCAGAGGCGCCTGCGATATGAAATCCGGCCTGGCCTGCGCCCTTTCCGCTTTTCTAAAAGCCGCTGTTTCTGGAAAACAACCGCGCCACTCCTTTGTTTTCATCGGAACAATCGATGAAGAAGACTATATGCGCGGTGTGGAAGCTGCCATCGCCTCAGGCTGGGTAACTGAAAAAAGCTGGGTGTTGGACACCGAACCCACAAACGGGCAAATTCAGGTTGCCCACAAAGGCCGCACCTGGTTTGAACTGACGGCAGACGGCGTAACCGCCCATGCCAGCACACCCTGGAAAGGGGCGGACGCCATTTCTGCCATGGCAGAAATGATCGTTGCTGTGCGGAAAGGAATTGAGGCAACAGCACCCCATCATGACCTCGGCCGCTCCACAGTCACTTTCGGGCAGATCAATGGCGGCTATCGCCCATATGTAGTCCCGGACCACTGCACAGTCACCATTGATATGCGCCTCGTGCCGCCTATCACCACTGCTGCTGCGGAATCCATTGTAAAATCAGCCATATGCCGGGCAGAAAAGCAGATTCCTGGCGTCCATGGTCATTATAAAATTACCGGTGACCGTCCTTTTGTTGAAAAAGATGGGCACTCCTACCTTTTAAAAATGTTGAGAGAAAGCTGCGCAGCCGTAACCGGCAGCCCTGCCCAAGTCAGCTTTTTCCCAGGCTATACCGATACCGCCGTTATCGCGGGAAAACTGAATAACCACAATTGCCTTTCCTACGGCCCCGGCGACCTTGAACTGGCCCACAAACCCGATGAGTACGTTCCTCTGGCCGATATCGCCCGATGCGAAAATGTACTGACCGACCTGGCAGACAGGATGCTGTTTGTCTAAGCTGTTTTTCAAAAAACAATACGCCCTGCCAATACGGCAGGGCGGTAAAATATGAACCGGTTCTATTCCACCATTCCTTTTTCCTGATAGTATGCTTCGTCAATCCCAACTGATTCCAACTGTTCTGAAATCCTCAGGGGTGTAAAACAGCTGATTATTTTAAGCATGACAATGGTTAGCACAAAGCTGTAAAGCATGACGATAACCGCGCCCGCAAGCTGTGTCAGCAGCTGCCCTGGATTGCCATAAACCGCACCTGTTACAGCATTGATTGCAGGACTCGCGAAAATACCCGTCATAATAATGCCAACGGTGCCTCCGACTCCATGCAGCCCAAAAACATCCAGTGTGTCATCCAGATTCTTTTTAATACGCAGCTGAATCATTCCATAACAGCACAGCGTGCCCGCGACACCAATTATCGCTGCCGCCCACGGTTCCACAAATCCTGACCCCGGGGTTATACATACCAGCCCTGCCAAAGCCCCCATCATTGCACTGAGAACACTGGGATGTTTTTCCTGTATCCAGCTGGCAATTACCCAGGTCATAAGTCCAAAGCCCGCCGAAATCTGTGAATTGGTGATGGTCATTGCTGCAATTTCATTGGCCGCCAGGGCGCTTCCTCCGTTAAAGGCAAACCATCCAAACCATAAAAGCCCTGCGCCAATAGCGACATAGACCATGTTATGCGGAGTATAATCACGTTTTTTTCGTCCGCCGATTACAAGCACTGCCGCCAAAGCCGAGAATCCTGCGCTCATATGAACCACTGTACCACCGGCAAAATCTGCCAGACCCATCTGAGACAGAAATCCTCCGCCCCATACCCAATGCGCTACCGGAATATAAACCAGAAGGCTCCACAGCGTCAGAAATACCATATAGCTTTTAAGTGTCATACGCTCTGCCACCGCGCCGCAGATGAGCGCAGGCGTCACCAGCGCAAACATCAGCTGAAAGACAAAAAATGCAATAAACGGAATGGTCGGAGCCCAGAGTGCCAAGGGCGCGAGACTGACATTCTGTAGAAATGCAAATTCCAGATTACCGATTATTCCCGAAACATCATCGCCAAAAATCAGGCTGAAACCACCCATAAACCAAAGAACCGTTACAATACCCATGGCAATAAAGCACTGAAACATAATATCAACAATATTTCCTTTTCTCAGCAGCCCTGCGTAAAAAACAGCTAACGCCGGTGTCATCAGGCACACCATTGCCGCACAGACAAGAATAAATCCTGTATCCGCAAAATTAATCATACTTCCCTTTTCTCCTCATAAAATCATACAAAATTTATATTCAAGATTATCAGCTTTTACTTTGTCTGTCAAATGAGTTCTCTATAAATTTTATCTTTATAAATCTTATAATTATTTTTGTTGAATTTTTACTTTTCTAGTGCAAAGTTTAACTGCTTATTATCTTTTCTCATAAATTATGATTTTTTAATTTTTGTGAAATTATTTTTTAAGTCATAAAAATTGATTTCCATGACCTTTATTATAAAATAATTTGAAAATTCCACCCAACAAATCCCTCTAAAGCCTTTCTGCACACGCTAAACTCCCTTTTTTTTGTGTAAAACCGCATTTTATGACAAATTTCACTATTCCGTTGCAAATACGCTGTCTTTTTACTGCTTTGCAATGTATACTTGCAATAATCTTTATCGAAACAAAGAAAGGAATATACAATGCTTAACCAATCTCAATTGATTCTCGAGATGAGCGATTACCTGGCAAATGACCCAAGACGAATCCATCATTTTCTCAAAGTACTGGGATTTGCCCAAGTTATCAGCAGTTGTGAGCAGCTTGACCCTTGCACGGCGACTATCCTTGAAACCACTGCAATTGTCCACGATATCGGAAGTAAGATCAGTGAGGCAAAATATGGTCAAAGTAACGGCAAGCTGCAAGAGCAGGAAGGCCCCGCTGAAGCCCGAAAGGTACTTGAAAACCTTGATTATCCATCGAATATCATTGATCGTGTCTGCTATCTTGTTGCTCATCACCATACCTATAACACCATTGCAGGCTTAGATTATCAGGTTCTTATCGAAGCGGATTTTCTTGTCAACGCCTATGATCACAGCCTGTCTCCTGAGTCAATCCAAAGCTTTGGCAGCCGATATTTTAAAACACAAACCGGAAAATATCTCCTTGAACGCCTGTACCTGAAAGATCATCGCACTTAAACCGTCAACTGTTTTCTCAGCGGGCAGATCTGCACTGTCTCTAATTCACAAAAGAAGAACCTCTTACCCAATGTAAGAGGTTCTTCTCCATATGGTATTATCCAGCGTATGTCTGTTGAATTGAAATTTATTGTCTTACTGAAAAATAAGGACCATTCCATTTTTCAGCCTGCATTTCCGCAGGTCCTGACCTGCGCTGCTCCTGATCTTGCCCTCTGTGACTCGTTCCAGATAATCCTTCTGTGACAGGCACAGCTTATCCCGCACCAGTGTGGAAACCTTGACTGGAAACGGGTATTCGCTTTGTATCTCCACCTCTGATACTTCTCCGGATGCGGGAATATCGCCTAAAACAGAGCAGGATGGCCGAAGGACATCGGCGCCGTTTCCTTTCAGAAATTGAAAATCCATGGCATACTGCCGGGCAAGCCCTTCTTCATTGCTGTAAAAGCCTTCCAGCAAATTGGCGTTCAACGCCTGTGGCGAAACACGCGAATAAACCGCCGCATTCCAGGTTGTGTCACATTTTGCGCATTTGTAAATCAGCCAAATATCCAGATATTTCCGCTGGGCATTAACACGAAATTGTCCCGAACAGCTAAACTCTGACGTTTTACCACATTTTTTGCAATGCCTCAACACCAGGGGCAGCCCAAGGGGTTCTATTTTCCAGATAATTTTTTTCATTGTCTGGCTCCTTTCACTATTATAAGAAAGAAGCCTAATAAGGTGGATTGTCACAAATTCTTTTCATCCTGTGCCTCCCTGATTCGTATTTCTTTTATGAATCCATTGTAGCATGATGCTTCTGTACGCCCTACCTAATACTCTTTTCATAAATAAACATAAGAAAAAAGCTGACCCAGTCTGTAAAACTGAATCAGCTGTCATTAGCCGTTATTCTCTTTTTTTAACTGCCCGACAATTCTCTGGATACTCTTCAGGCTCAAAAAGTATTTCTCCGCCAGAACTTCCATAGACGCTCCGGCCAGATAGTCTGCGTAAATATTGGTATTCCGGTCCTTCAATTCCTGACGGGTCGAGGTTGATGCTCCCCAGACTTTTTTATTGTCAGAAATTCTCGGAATGTAGATAAACTCTCCGTCAATATACTCCTGAACCTTTTCCAGAAGCTCCCGCGGCAGAATATGTGTTGCTTTCTTATAGCTCATTTTGCGCTCCTGATATTGTTTTTCAAACGGGAACAGCAAAGCTACCGACAAGCATTTATTCAATTTATAAACCGTTGCGACAGCTCTGCCTACGCAACCATAACGATAGGATTAAGCATAAAACTTCACCCCTCCTTCTTCATTGTTCTTTTCCTGTCCAATTTTATCACAATCTAAAAAAAGACAAAACCTCATTCTTTTTTATTAAAGGAAAATGAGGTTTGTCTTCAAGTATGATATTATTTTATGCCTTCACAATCTAAGCCAGCTTCACCCTTTGACACTGCAAATAGGCTTTCTATGTACTTCCCCATCAATTCTTAGTCAGGATAAAAATCAATTTATCCATTATTTTATCTCTCTCTATTTCCTGCATTTCACTATCTGTCTTTTCTTGCTTCAGACGTTCGAATAATTCTTTTACGGTATTATTTTTTCGCGTGCTTTCCATTTTTCCACCTCACAAACAGCTTTTTAGTAAGTTCCATACATTTTGACTGCCTCAATCATTGCTTTGATATTTTCAGGCTTTGCATCTCCTAAAGTGAGAATCCCTTTGTCTGTACTGATCATAAACCCGCCGTCCGCTGCGCAGTCATCAATCATCCTTTTCACGCAATCCTTCACTTCTTCTTCACTTCCGAATGCCAAGAGGCTGATCGGAATACCGCCGCACACACAAAGCTTATTGCCAAGCTTTTCTTTAAACTTTTTACAATCGCCGTTCTCCTGCAGACAGACCAGCTTCCCATCATTATCCGGAAGCTCCTGGAGCAATTCGTAGTATGGCTCCCAGTTGCCCTCCATAAACACCCCCACGGTATAGCCGCAGGTATTCATTGCATAATCCAGCTGCGCGCGGAAATAAGGAAAATAGAATTCCTCAAAATCCTTTGGTTTTAAAAATGGCGCGATATGTGTTGCGCAAAACAGAAAGTGTGCGGAATCTTCCCGCTTCCTGTATCCATCACAACTATTATGAATAAGAAAATCATTAAAGCTTTCCATGGCGTGCTTCAGCTCATCTGGGTGTCTGCGGATGTCCGTCATAACTCCGGAAAAATCTCTGCAAAAATCCATAATACTGTCTAATGGGTGGTTAATAGCTCCGTTTGACAGCACTGGATAGCCGTCTGCCTCAATGCGCATATTGGCTTCAATTGTTTTTTTCATATACCAGCCAAATTTATCAAAGGCCTCGCACAAAGCCTCGTAAGCCTTTTCTCCGGTCTCGTTGAGGACAGGATACTTTCGGGGCAGTAAATAATCACGGAAATAGGCAGCTGGATCTTTTGCCAGCAATGGATACTCATCTTCATTCATAACATTACAACTGAGGTTTGAAACCTGCAGGCCCTTTTCCGTTACGATATAATGTCCGCCTCCAAGCGCGTTTGTAGCTGGAATCGGTACATTATTCCCCATGGTAAAGAATGCGTCAAAATCAAATTCTTTAGCCAGACGCGAATGGACATCATAGGTCAGTTCTGGTTTTGTGTCATAAACCTCTTTGACGCTGTAGCCATAGTAGTTTTCTGCCCATGCATAAATATTCGCCACAACAGGAACCCTGTCCGGCACTTTTCTCTGAATTGCTTTTTCACAGCGTTCAAGTCGTTTTTGATATCCGCTATTTTTATTTTCCATTTTAAACTTTCACCTCATGTCCTTAAATAAATCCAACAATACTGCCAGCTAACGGGAACCATACTGCCATCAAAACAACCAGTATTACCTGAATAAGGGCGGTTGATTTCGGCATTTCGCTCATCTTGTAAAAACCTTTGGAATAGGTAATCATTGGAACGGTATCGAGCGGCAGTAAATAGGCATTACCAGCACAGATCCCGAGAATAATCATCAGAATTGCCGGGCTGTATCCACAGTTTGCAGCAACAGAAATCATGGCTGGTGCTAAAACAGCAATAAACGCCGGAGCGACTGGAACAACAATCAGCATCGCAAAACCAATGAAGCCGCAGATTGCAATAAGAATTGGCCCTGTGATACTCATTTGTTCCGGCATAAACGACGCAACCAGCCAGTTTCCAATCCCATTGGCTGAAATGGCCGTACCCAGTGTAAGCACCGTACCCACCAGAAAGAAGACCTGCCAGCTGACACTTTTTACAAATTCATCCCATGTGAGCGCACCAATCTTTGGTAAAAAGAGACAGAATAATCCACACAAAGCGACCATTGTCACATTAAATACAGGGAACCAGGAACTGGCGATCCAGCATACCAGCATGATCAACGTTACCAGAATAACAAATTTTTCCTTTATGTCCATCTTGTCATGTGTATTTAACGTGTTGACATAGGCCTTCAAACGATCCGGGTCCATGTCTGCCGGATGATAAACCTTGGTAATAATCAGCCAAGCAGCCGGAAGTATCACAATCGCAAGCGGTATTCCAAACACCATCCATTGAACAAAGCTGACTGTAATACCTGTCATTTGCTCAAGCATACCGATAACCAGCAAGTTAAGTGATGAGCCGGCCGGCGTCATAACGCCCCCAACCATTGCGCTGACTGGAATGGCAATCATCAGCGCCTTACCGGTTCGCTTCTTTTCATCTTCATCTTCAAAAATATCAAGGAACCCCAATGCGATTCCCATAAAAATGGCCGTCGTCGGAATATTCGATACCATGGATGAGAACAGGGCTGTACACACCATGATTCCAAAGATAATTCCCCGGGTACTCCCTTTTAACAGTCTGATAATAACCAATAGAATTCGATGGGCAATCGGCATTTTAGCGATCGCCGCTGAAATCCCAAAGGATGCCAGAATGAAAAAGGTAACAGGGTTCGCAAATCCTGTAAACCCATCTCCAATACTTGGAACCGCTCCCAATACAGGCATCAATATCAGAGTAATGATACAGATAACCCCAGCCGGAAAGGCTTCGGTTACAAGCAAAATCAGAAAGACCAGCAAAATACTGATCGTTCGCCATCCAGCTACACCCAGATCTGCCGGTGCCGGCATAAAATACATAATAATAACAATTGCAATGCTGACCAGCATGCCAATTATCTGCTGTTTTTTTATTTTGTTATCCTGCTGCATTTCGGATCCTCCTCTTTATGCACTCTATAAAAACAAACTGAAAATAAACCGGTATAAATCTTCTTCATAGGGCTGAACATACTGTGACGCATCAAATTCATCGTCTGAATTTAATTGAGAGCTGCTACGTTTACATTCTTCCTCATAGTTATGATAATATGCGGGCTGCATTTGTTTTCACCTCCTGTCATTATATTGTCTCTACCTCTGCCGTATACATTTAATAGCGTCCGTAGGTTTTCACAGTTTCAATTACGGCTTTGAGGTTATCCGCGATTTTACCTTCTAAAGAGTATATTGTTTTATCTGTATTAAAAATATATCCGCCATCCAGAGCAAGTACATCGAGCAAAGCCTTTGCCTTATCGGTACACTCTTTTTCGGTACCAGTCTGGAGCAGGGTGATCGGATATAATCCCGATATAATATGCTTATTTCCCAATGTCTGTTTAATCTTTTGGGGATCACCATATTCAAATTGAAACTCAACTCGGTTGCCGAGTTCACCCAGATGATCAATTTTATCTCCCCAGTCATGTTCCACAAAGGCCTTTACCCCTACGTTTTTCTCAGCGATATAATCCATTAATTTTTTAAAGGTTGGCCACCAAAATTGATCAAAATCTTTTGGGCGCATGAACGGAGCCATGTGCAGCGGTATAAAGGTTCTTGAATACCGGGAGGAACTCGGCACAACCGCTAATTTCTGCATGTGCGGCAGAACTGCATCACACGCCTTAAGCACCTTCTCCGGATATCTTCGTATATCTTTTGCAATGCCGCTAAAAGAACGAATGAAATCCGCCAGAAAATCAAAGGGCGCCTCGGTCATCCCTCCTGCTGGAAAAGCAGCAAACTGATATTTTTCAATCATCTCCGCCATGGTTGCTCCCATGACTGCACCCGTTCTGTTCTTCGCATGAAAAGCCCGGGCTAAATTCAGCGCCTTTTCATCTTTACCGGCGTCCAGCCCTTCATAAAGCCGTGGAAGAAGTTTTTCAACCATACATTGGTATGGGTCTTCAATAAAAAGATCATATTCCTCCGGTTCCAGGCAATATATTTCAGGATGCTGCATATAGCCGGATTCACTCATTATAATTGCCTTTGAACCAAGCAGCCAGTAATGAGCCGGATTTCTCAATGTGGGCATGATCGGCGATTTATCCGTGTTAAATTCCTTGCAAACCTTATCAAAGAAAACCCCGTAAAGTTCTGTATTCCACTGCGCTTCTTTCAGTTCAAGACCGGAATACCGAATTGCCGCTTCCCATGAAACCGACACCTCGACAGGAACCCGTTTAGGAATTCTTCCCTCATAAACGTCTTGAAATAATTTTATCCTTTCAGCCTGACTTTCTGTAAATTTTCTTTCTCCCATTTCTCCTCCAATTTAGGCTTTTTATTAATTTCGCCTATTTAATTATAATTAAATTATACCTATATTTCTTTTTTTGTCAATATTTTTATATTTTTTCTTAAAAAACCTATTTCAAGAATGTGAAAACAAGTGTTTTCAGGCATTTTCTTCAGATTTTTATGATAAATTATGGATAAATATAGTAATGCTGTAGTATAATGGGCTTAAACAAGTAAAAGAAAATCTGGAAAGTAGGCTGAAAAAAATGGCTGTATCGAAATCTAAGAGAGGTTTAAAAACCCAAAAGTTAATTCTTCAAACAGCAAAAGAATTTTTTTATGAAAAAGGCTATGAAAAAACAACGATAAAAGAAATCTGTGAAAAAATTGATATAAGGACAGGTAATTTGGCGTATTACTATAAAACCAAAGATGACCTTGTCAAAGCGATCTATGATGATCTTTTCTTAGAATCCTATACTTTTGTGTCAACTCATCTTGAACATAAAACTTCTGCACTCGAACGGAACACCATCAACAGTCTCGTCGACTTCCGCGCACGGCTCCGGGACAAAAATACGACAAGATTCTATTTAGACAATTTGAAAAAAAAACAGTTATCACTCTACCTTGACAATAATTTAATCCGTTTTGTAAAGCAGTTTATTACCGAATTAAAATTGGATATTTCTGAAAAGGAGCTTCAGGACATTCTATACGCCGAGTATGGCCTGCGCCGCGAACTTACGATCCGTATGATCGAAAATCCAGAGGAAAATGATTTTTGGGATTACTTTACAACGATCAATATTTTCAGATGCCGGCTCTATAAAATTGATGAAAACCTGATGCGCGCCTTCTTGTTTAACGCAATGGAGTTTGAACGGAAGAACGACTTTTCACAAATCCGGCTATTGATTTAAAATTTTCAGCTGTGGTCGGATTGCTCTACAACAATCGAGAACTCTATCTCTTTTAAAATAATACAAGCCAGCATCTAAAGATACTGGCTTGTATTATTTTAAACAGACAGCAAGTGCCGTTTCCCTTAACACACCTTACTTCCTGCCGGCATTGTGGAATCCTCTACTGTCAGCAGCGAAAGTCTTTTCCCCCCGATGGCGGACAAAATCATTCCATTGGATTCTACGCCGCGCAGCACAATGGGTTTGAGATTAACGCATACCACAACCGTCATTCCAATCAGATCTTCCGGTTTATAATATTCCGCAATTCCTGAAACGATCTGACGTTTCTCACTGCCCAAATCAATTTGAAAAACCAAAAGCTTATCCGCGTCCGGATGCTTCTCACAGGCTAATATCACGCCGATTTTCAATTCTACCTTTGAAAAATCATCGATAGTAATCTTATCGCTGTTTTGTATTTCAGCTTTCTTCTGCTTTTCCTTTTGCGCCGCCTTGTTTTTCTTATTCTGCTTTTCTGTCTCCACTCTTGGGAACAGCACATCGCAGTTTTCTATCTTGATGTTCTCTGGATATTGTCCAAACACCTCAAGGCTTTTCCAGGTTCTCAGTGTTTCTGGCACGCTTAAGCTTTCAAGTATTTTTCTGCCTGTTTCCGGCATCACCGGACCTACCATAACGGCCGTAAAACGCAGAGCCTCTGTCAGGTTATACATAACTGCCGCCAAACGACTGTGGTTTTTCGGGTCTTTATACAAAATCCATGGCTCGGTTTCATCAATATATTTATTGGTTCGGCCGACCAATCTCCAAACCGCTTCCAATGCTCTGCTGAAATCCACCTTGTCCATATACCCCGCAAAAACCTCTGGGGTGTCCTGTGCCAGTTCAATCAGCTCAGAATCCAACGCGGCGGCTTCCCGCTGCCCGGGTATTTTTCCATCAAAATATTTCACAGTCATTGCTGCGGTTCTGCTCAGGAGATTTCCAAGGTCATTGGCTAGGTCCGAGTTGATACGGTTTATCAGCAGCTCCTCACTGTACACGCCGTCTGCACCGTCCTTCATTTCCCTGAGCAGGTAGTAGCGCAGGGCATCCACTCCGTATTTACCGGCCAGCTCTACAGGGTTTACGACATTGCCAACCGATTTTGACATTTTTCCGCCCTTAAGTAATATCCATCCATGCCCGTAAATCTGGTTGGGCAGCGGCAAATCCAGCGCCATCAGCATAATGGGCCAGTAAATGGTATGAAAGCGTATGATGTCTTTTCCTACCAGATGCACATTGGCTGGCCAGTACCGTTCCATCAGGTCAGGCTTATCATTAAGATAACCCAGGGCTGACAGATAATTTGGCAGCGCATCGATCCAGACATAGACGACATGCTTAGGGTCAAAATCAACCGGAACACCCCAGCTAAAGGAGGTTCGTGAGACACAGAGATCCTGAAGGCCAGGCTTGATAAAATTATTGATCATTTCATTTTTCCGAGACTCTGGTTTAATAAAATCCGGATGGGTTTCAATATGCTCAAGCAGACGGTCTGCGTATTTGGACATTTTAAAGAAGTAAGCCTCCTCTGAGGCCATCTCCACTGGCCGGCCGCAATCCGGGCATTTTCCGTCGACGATCTGGCTTTCTGTCCAGAAGGACTCACACGGGGTACAGTACCAGCCCTCATATTTTCCTTTGTAGATATCGCCTTGGTCATAGAGCTTTTTAAAAATACGCTGAATGGTTTTCATGTGCTCGGGATCTGTGGTGCGAATGAGCTGGCCATGATCAATCTGCATCAGCTTCCAGAGTTCAGCGATACGCGCAGCCTCTTCGTCCACAAAAGCCTGGGCAGACATGCCCTTTTCCTCTGCCACCTTTTCAATCTTCTGTCCGCGCTCGTCAATCCCTGTAATCATGTAAGCATCGTAGCCCTGAAGCGCCTTAAAGCGTTTGAGGGTATCTGCCGCCACAGTTGTATAGGTATGGCCGATATGCAGGTCACTGCTCGGGTAATAGATGGGCGTTGTAACATAATACTTTTCTTTCAATTCTGTCTCCTCTTTACCTGTTAATTTTTGACGCCAGGCAGGCCGCGCCGAACCCATTGTCAATATTCACAACCCCAATGCCGCTGGCACAGGATGTCAGCATTCCCAGCAATGCCGAAACACCGCCAAAGTTCGCACCGTATCCAATACTCGTAGGTACGGCGATGACTGGTTTATCCGTCAGTCCGCCAACCACACTTGCCAGGGCGCCTTCCATCCCGGCAATGACAATGATCACACCTGCACGGTTGATCCGTTCTACATTGTCAAGCAGCCTGTGGATACCTGCAACTCCGACATCATAAATCCGATCCACACAATTTCCCATGACCTCCGCACAGACTGCCGCTTCCTCCGCCACCGGGATATCCGAAGTTCCTGCGGATACGACTGTAATACTTTTTTCACTCACCTTAAATGCCTGCCGCTTGACAACAACAATTCTGGCATCCTCGTAATACTTCGTTTCATCAGAAAGCTCCGCGATGGTTTTGTAAACATTCTCGTCAGCCCGGGTTGCCATAATATTCCCATCTGTACGCTCAATCATATCCTTGACAATGCCACGGACCTGCTCAAGGGATTTCCCAGGGCTGTACACAACTTCCGGAAAACCATTGCGCAATTCTCTATGATAGTCGACCTTTGCGTATTCCAGATCATGATATGGTATATCCTTTATTTTTTCAAAAGCGCTGTCAACACTGGTTTGACCGCTCTTTACCTCACCTAATAAATCTTTTAATTTTTTTGCATTCATTTTCTGTCCTCTGTTCTTTTTAGATGAAAGACTGGAAAGGAAAAATCCTTTCCAGTCTGTTACTTGCAAAACAACCTGTTTAGCTGAAAAAGCCAATAAACCCTGTCGCAAGGAAATATATGAATACCGGCACAGTGAGGAACTTGTATAAAACATCTTCCCATGCTCCGTATTTGACAACAGAGGTCGGATTAATCCACTCCTCACGTACCCGCTTTGCCTTATAGAACCATGCCAGGTAAACAGCAAGGCCAGTGGCAGCGGCGGTATACAGAAATGTCCCAACCAAGTAGTCGAAATGTTCCAAGAATTCAGAAATCCAGATGCATGGAACCGCGCCGATAATAGCGACAAGTGTCACGATAATAACCGCTGTTCTCCGCTTCATTCCAAAGCTGTCAATTAAAACAGTAACTGGAACCTCCCAGGCGGAAATAGTGGTGGATAAACCAGCGAATAGTAATGCAATCAGGAAAAACACCAGCCAGACAGGACCGCCAGCAAGCTGTTCAAAAACCTTCGGCAATACCATGAAAATAAGACCGCTGCCTGCGTCTGGGTTCATTCCAAAAAGAATAACCGCGGGAATCATGGCAAAGCCACTTAAAACACAGATTAGCATCTGGGTAATATTGACAGTTACCAGGTCTGTCCCGATATCCGCTTTGTCGGAGCAGTAGCTCCCAAAGGTTATGAGGTAGCCCGGCCCGCAGCCTATTGCAAACAACGCCATACCGGCCGCTTCAACCCAGAGCTTTGGATTTGCCCATTGTGAAAAATCTGGACGGACATAAAATTCAATCCCTTCCATAATCCCTGGCAGTGTACAGATACGGACAACCAAAACGACCAGAATAACAAACAATGCCGGTAAAAGAATTTTACACGCCTTTTCAATACCGCCCTTGATACCGCCCAGACAGATAACACCTGTCAGAATATCAAGCCCGGCAACCACCAGAAACACGACGATTTTATTGTTTGCAACAACATTGTAAAATCCTTCAGGATCTGCCAGAAACGGCGACCCTGCAACAGTATAATAAATGTATTGCACAACATTCGCCATAATAACAGGATAATAGAACATTAACAAAAGCGGAATCAGTGCAATGAATGTTCCGATCACTTTTCCTTTTTTACCGGCCAGAGACTCAAGCGCACCGGCCACACCGGATTTTGTATGTCTTCCCAGTCCAACTTCTCCCCAAGCGGCCGGGATTACAATAATAATACTGATTAGAAAAAACGCCAGGACAAATGCGCCTCCACCATACTTTGCAGTCAGCATTGGAAAACGCCACATCGCGCCGACGCCAATCGCCATCCCCAGGGTTGACAGAATATAGCCTATCCGTGATCCCCATGCCCCACGGCTTTTTTTATCACTCATTTTATTTCTCCTCTTCTAAATCTCTTTATTCCTTAACGAATGCGCAATTAGGGCAATACTGCCTCCACCGAGAACAACGCCGTAAAATATCAACATAATCCAAGTACCAATCGACATTTTTAACCTCCTGATTTTTAAAACACTTTACCAATTACTGTCAAATTAATAGATTTTCACTAATCATGCCGATAAAACTCGATCTTCTTGAGAAATAAAATGAATTTTTAAAATAGACTTGCTAATTATAAAAACCGTGGTATTATTAGTACAAGAGAGATTAGTGAAAGATAACCCTTAAAGAAAAGCTTTGCTGTGCGTCTATTCCAATAATCAGCAATCTGCACTGCTTTACTTTTTTGCTATTCTCTTTTATTTATTATACAAAAGGGCTCTGACCAGCTCTTTTGTATATATTCTGTGTCATACTTGAAAATATTTTTAGACTTTTCTTATCAAAGGGGAGCTTCTAAATAAACACGAAGATTTTCCAGCACTTTTTCACTCAGCCGAACTTTAGATAGTGTTGATGTCCCTGCGGTTTTATTTGGACAAAACACATTTGGATACCTAAGCAGCTCTTCTGCACCAAGCCCGCCTGCCGTATCGCTCAAGGCATAATTTTTCTCATTGCTAAGCCATCTTTTCAAAGCATTAATATTGTGTGATGGACCGATTGATGTGTTAACAAAAATTTTTCCAGCTCCAAAAATTTCAAACTCACGCTCATTCATTAAAATGACATTTTTATTGAGACATGTACACAGAATATCAACTTTTTCAAGCAATCCTTCCTTGTTTATCCATATAAAACCTTCCTGCTCTTCAACATCTGGTTTTCTTGTCCTGCTATAGTAATGCACATTTGCACCAAAGAATTTCAAAGCTTTAGCGACCATTGTCCCACTGGTTCCCAATCCCATAATACCAACGTTTATATTTGTCAGTTCCATCGGAAAGCTCTTCCACATAGTGCCGCCAAACCCATGCAGCAAACGTACAAGCTCGCTGATTACATATTCTGGCACGCCTTCATCGCCATAATCACGGACCCCTTTAACCACAATTCCTTTTTCCTCTGCCGCAGCGATATCCACATTGGCGTTCTCCGGCGCATACAGGCTGCAGCACATCCCAATATACTTAATATTCGGGCAGGCATTCAGCACCTCACTGTCAATCTGGCTTGTATAGCTCAGAAGTACCGCGTCGGCATCGCCGATCCGTTTGATAATCGCCGGATTATCCTCTGGAATACTGTAGTAAAACTGTACCTTTTCTGCATACTGTGAAAGCCTGTTTTCAGCTTCCGGTGTCAGATTTAACCGTTCAATTGCCACCATTTTTTTGAACATACTTTTCCCCTTATATAAGTCTGTCGAATTAAAACTAATTTATCTTTTCTTCATCCGCATCGCTGTATCTCCGGCCAACCTTTACTTCATCGCCGACAATACCTTGTACAACAAAAACATTTCCTGGAGGACACCCTTTTACAGAACGGCCTTTACCCTTGAGCGGATTGGTGCATTTACCGATTAGCACAGTATTTTCCGGTGTGGATTCCGGCGGCAGTTCTTCTTCTTTTACCGGCCCCACCACCAAAATTTTTCCTTCCAGATACTGGGTTAATTCCTGGCTTTTCAAATCCATCAATGAGCTGATAACGGTATTTCGACAGCCTGTGCAGGCCCCTTCAGCAAAAATCAGCTTATATGGCGGCAGACCTTCAATTTCCACTTCACTTGAGCGTTTAAACCGGTGTTTAACGTCTTCAATGGGTTTTCCTTTAATCTCAATTTTATCAAGGTCCATTTCCCCAAGCCCTCTGGCATTTGCCTCAACCGTGAGCATTGGCTCATCCACCTTGTAGCCCATAATAACACTGGCCACCGCGTCACAAGCGACAACATCCTTTGAAGCAACAATGAGATCCATTACAACTGTTTCGCCAAAAATCGGCCCCAGACCCTGCTGACAAAATGTACCATCAATAACATTGAGGACAGGCTTTACCGTCTGGATAATATCGATGACACCGTTTATTACGCCAATGGAATGAAACTCCTTTTTCTGAACATCGCCGATCAGCCCCTTAAGATTTTTCAGTCCAAGGGTAACCTCTGTCTGGTCATGTGTTTTCATAACAGGCACTGTGATAATGGCGTCAGCCTCTGCCACAACATCCCAGGAGCTCAGCTCACTGATCAGTTTTCCGTCCGGCACAGGAATTTTAACTTTCTTTGCCTGCTTTTTTAAGTCGATAACCGAATAGCCTTCGTCGCGCAGCTGGTCATACCCGCACGCTTTTATGACTTCCTCGGTATCAACGCCCGCTGCGCTGGACTCCGCAATGATCGGCACGCCTCCCTCCTCCTTCACCATCTCGGCAATGGCCTTAACAACTTCCCAACGTGTAACACCACCGGACAAGCGGTCATCAGGGACGGCCACCAAATTGGGCTTAATTAGGACTTTGTACCCTGGCTTTACGATGTCACTGAGACCGCCGCAATCAGCAATGGCTTTCTGCACAGATGCCTGAATACTCGCATAATCGTTTCCTTCAGTTTTTTGAATCGATACTACTGACATTCTTTTTACTCCTTTCTGCTTTACTGGAACGCGCTTTTTGCGATTCCACTATATGGAATTATTAATTCCATATTATAGTCAAATTATATCCGGTATCTGTGCAATTGTCAATATGAAATTTATTGTAAAAACCATATTTCAAAATAGGGAACTGTTTTTAAATCCGCAGTTACATGATTCTCTCATTATAAAAATCAACTGCTTCCAACGCCTCTTCAACCCCAGAGGCAAGGTGTTCATTTTTCAATTGGTATAGCGCATCATCATAATGATTCTCCCTGATACCTATGATGATTTTCCTCATACTTTCAATGACCTGTTTTGCATAATCATTATCCCTTTTGCGGTATTTAAAAATCAAAACCATAATTCTCACAAGCTCATCCTGAAGGTTGAGGTAAATCTGATCAATCCTTTTATTGTCTAAAACACTGACCATTGTCCGGTGTACCTCGCTGTCCGCATATTCAAAGGCATAGTAATCATGGTAACTGGCCTTCATACGGACAAATTTTTCTTCAAGCTTAAATGAAAAATCCCAATTCAACTTTTTTTCAAAAATGGTGTCCAGAGCCTTGACCTCCAGAATCTCCCGGATTTCGTAAATCTCCCTTACATCCTTTACTGAAATTCCCTTCACATAAACTTTTTTGCGGAAACCTGTCTCAATCCATCCCTCATTGGTTAATTTCTGGATCGCGATATGAACCGGCATACGGCTTACTGAAAATTCCTCAGCCAGATTTGCTTCAGTAATGGCAATCCCTGGTGGATAATCAAGTGTCAGTATCCTTTCCTTAATTTTTGAGTATACTTGCTCTGTTAGTGATTTTTCCTCATTATATTTTTCTTTCATAGTTCCTCCACATTTAAATACAATATATATTTTGGTATACTAAAACATATATTGTATTCATGGTATTACTTTCCTGTTTTCTTGTCAAGCTATTTTCGTAATTTATTACTTTTATCCAAATTAAAAAAGTCCTTGTGATATATAATGTTATCACAAGGGCTTTTTAAGCATTAACGGATTGTTGAGGATAGCTTATCTACATCAATATATGTAAATCTTTTTTTCAAATCCAGTGAAATCTGGGATGCTGTGGACTGCATCATACCTATAATATTCTCTTTATTGCTTTCATTCAGTCTTATCTTAGGGATACTCGTGCTGATTGCCGCGACAACACGGTCATTCGCGTCCCATACCGGGGCAGCGATGCAAAAAAGTCCAGGCTGAAACTCTTCATCCTCTGTTGCATAGCCATTCCGCTCAACTTCTTCCAGCATTTCATGAAATTCGTTGATATCTTTATTAAAATTCGGCTGCAGCCTGATCATTCTCTCAACCTTATCCCACGGCTGGTATGCCAGCAGACATCTGCCAAGAGCGGTATTCAGCGCAGGATAGGCTGTTCCTACTGTAAAATTGGGGCGCAGAATATGCGGGGAGTCCACCTTTGTCAGATAAATGACGCTCTTTCCCTGCAAAATAGCCAAATTGACGGTTTCCTGTGTCTTTTCGACCTGTTCTTCCATATGCGCTTTGGCCACCTCTACCCAGTCACGGCTGTTGGAATAACGGCTGCTGATATTAAAAAACGCAATGCCCAGCTGATATTTTAAAGTATGCGGATTTTGCACCAGATACTGCTTCATAACAAGGGTGTTTACGATTCGCTGCACGGTGCTTGCAGGGATTCCCGTACTCTCGCTGAGCTCCTTGATTCCAAGCTCATCCGCTTTGGAATATTGTTCCAGAATGCTCAGTGTCTTCAGGATCGATTTTGAAAATGAGGTTTCCTTTTCTGCGGTTTTCCCTTTTGCCGCTGTGTTATTTTCATTTTTAGCCGTATTTCTCACCTCGATTCTTTAATTTAGAATTCCCGATTCTATATTACTAACTATATAATAATTATTCTATTTTTTCAATTCTTTTTTTATGTCTGCAATTTACAGAAAAGCCCGAATCGTATCGACCAGTCCCTCAGCGTTATTATCGCAGGACACACCAAGAGCGCGCAGATCATCGCTGACGTCCACGGCCAGATCACTGCCATCCTTGTTTTCATTGAGAAGCCCGCCCATGATCAGGTGCGCGTCCATGCCGCTCTTTTCAAGGCCTTCCAGCATTTCCCGGGCAAAGCTGAGCGCAATGCCATTAAAACTGCTCATCACAATAAAACGGCTTTCACTTTCAATCATCGTATCCAGGATATCCTGCACCGGAACGCTTTTACCCAGGTCAAACACGTTCGCTCCGGCCTGAAGCAGAATACTTTTCACGATTTCTTTTCCGAACTCATGGCCGTCGGTTGAACCGATAATCACGTTAACGTCCTGGAGGGCCCCTTCAAGATTCTGGATCTGGTCGCTGATCTCACGCTGGCGTTCATTGATGGTCATGACGATGTTGGTTGGGCGCACCGGTACGCGCCCGCGCATTGCCAGCTTATCTGCTTTTCCAACGCCAAAAACTTCTTCGAGCTGTTCTGATCCAATGGATTTTAACGCGCCCAGTATCTCTCCTGCGTGGGTAATATCCACATCTAAATCATCAAGTCCATTCATGATCCGCTCAAAAAAGATTCTGCCGCACGCCACCAGCAGGTTTTTTTCGGCGTTTATCTCTGTCCAGTTGATGTACGGCAAATAATAGCGTCCTTTTTCAATCATCATATCCACCGTCATATGTGCCTGTACAATCTCTTCAATCGACGGAACACGGGCCGCCTCTGTCACAGGAATCGGCGTTACCGCGTGGCCGGTCGGACACTTCGACTGCCCCATGCTGTCTGCCATGACAAAGGAGGACAAAGCGCCGAAGTTGCGGTCATAGTCAAAGCCGAAGTCAATGGTGTTCCCATAGATCATGGACCCTGGTGTTTTGTAGGTGTTGATTTCCCACATCGCCTGATTAAAGGTCATACGCAAAACAGGGTCGCTGAAAAGATTACCGAAGCAATGGCACATTCGGCCGCCCAGCAATTCCTCTACGATATATCTTTCCATGATACACCAGCCCACAAGGTTGGCCAGGTCATGGAACTGAGAACCGAATCCATCGTCTACATTTGAATGGATAATGGTCCCCTGGTCTTTAAATTTTCCCATTAGAACAATGGCCTTGAGCATGTCAATAACACGCTGCTCCTCAATATCTACCCCGGGATACTCATAGGTATAGTAGTGCGAAACGTTTCCAATTGTTGTTACACCGGCTGCCAGTGCGTAGCGTGTGTTTTCAAAGGAATTGCACGAGGCGATCATATGGTCGCCCAGATGCGGCTGAACAGGGACAATCTGCCCAAGCTTCTGCCACTCATCAGGGTTTTTAAACGTCAGCCCTGTTCCTACAGGCAGCTTATCACGGTATTCTGCCGGCACACCCATAACCCAGTCCAGGCAAAATCCAAAACGATCGACATAGCTGCCCCGCTTCTGAAGGGTATTATAAACCTCTTCCACACCCTTTGCGGTGGCGTCCCATGAGTTCCAGCCAATATGACTGTGCTTCATGATATGGCCCTCTTCTGCCATTTTACGCTTATATTCGGCTTCAGACGTCACTCCCTTTTCTTTCATGAACAAAGTTTTTCCAATAACGGTATCCGCGGCCACTTTATCCACTTCGTCCAAAATACTCTTCATATCCGGCAAATTCTTATACTCAAATCGTTTTTTCATTTTAATTTCCATGGTTAGTGTCTCCTTGATCCTCTTATTTTTTTATGATACTGTTCATCCCAACAGCAAACGCCAAATCTTTATCAACATAGCTCAGCAGACCCACTGCATATAGAATATAATCCCGATCCACCACAAAATCACCTACCGAAGGAAGCAGAGCGTCCTTCTCTCCTTTTTTCCTCCTGAGGACATGCTTCAGAATCGCTTCAGGATTTTCACTGTTAATAATCGGACCGCCTGTGCCGATAATGGTCCGCACATGCGTTAAATTCTTTCCATGCTGTATCCTGCGGCAGTAATTGCTGCTTTTATGCTCAATAACTCCCGCGTGCCGTCTGGCCGCCAGATACGCAGCGCTCTCGGCAATGATCTGGTCAATACGTTTTTCAAGGGAAGTGCCCGGCAGAAATTTAGTATTGTGCACCCTGTTCGATATGGATTTTTCAAGCACCTCCTCCGGTACCCCTATTTCATTTGCGAAAAATTCCATCCCAAGCTCACGCACCAGCACATCGGACGACTCGCGCATTCCCAGATCACCCTCAACCGTTCTTCTGGCATAGGGCTCGTCTGCGCCTACTAGCCTTGCGCCCTCGTAGGAGGTGTGCTCGGCGTAGGAATGTATGTCTGTTGTCGCGCCTCCGATATCCACAAGCATTAACTCGCCAAGACCATCATGCCCACTGGTACCCTGAGACAGCAGAAGGCCTGCGTCCAAAACCGCTGCCGGTGTCGGAACAATGGGGCCGTCAACCAGCTTGATAATATCGCCGAGTCCCTTCATATCTACAATACGGTTCATAAACAAATGGCGGATAATCTCTTCGGCCACATCAATATCCAAAACCCCGACCTGAGGAATAATATTGGGTGCCTGAAAACATTCCTTTTTATTTTGCAGGAGCTTCGCGCGAATCTCCTGTGCAACCTGGCTGTTGCCGCCATAGATAACCGGACAGCTGATCTGGCTCTGGGCAATCATTTCCGCATTATGTCTGATAATCGTCTGGTTGCCATTTTCATAGCCTCCGCACAGCAGAATCATCTCGGCTGGCAGTCCTTCTATTTTTTCAATTTCTTCCTTTGTCAGAGCGCCGCTTGTGACGTGAATAATTTTAGCGCCTGCGCCAAAGGCCGCATTTCTCCCCGCAGAAATGCTCAGGTTATAGGTCAATCCAACCACCACAATCCGGAGTCCGCCGGCCGCGCTGCTGGAAGCGTACTTCTCAGCCCTGTCCGCCGCGCTCCCGCCAATGGCTCTGCGGATATCCGAAAGGCACGCTTTCATGGCAATCCGCGCGTCCTCTTTCACCGTCGACGGATGGCGGGTGGTAAAAACCACTGCCTTTTCTTCTTTGCAGATTACTGCCGCCTTTGTAAAGGTACTTCCAAAATCAAATAAAATACGATACTCCATGCTGCTCCCCCCTATGTCTGATAATCTAATTTTACAGTTATAACCCTCAAAGTCAAATCTAAAAAAATAACTCTTTTATCATTCTTTGCCCATAAGCACGTAGGAAATAAGGAAGCAGGCATTTTTCTGATAAAAGAGTTATTAGCAATATATTAAAACTTTGCAACATTCTGCACGATCTTACCGGCGCATCATGTCTCTGATTTCGAAGTGTATTCGATATGGTTATTTCAAGCAGGAGGTGTCTTCTCCGATAAGATTGTTACAAAGTTACTGCCCAATAATCTTATATCATGGGAAGATACCGCGGATTCTTGTCGCCATGCTCAGGCGCTTAAGCCCAAGAATGTAGGCTGCCACACGAAATGTCACACCATCGGTATCATGGATATTCTGAACTTCACCAAAGCTGTCAACCATAATTTTACGCAGCGTGCTGTTGACATTGTCTTCATCCCAGGTCAGATTCTGGGTGTTCTGAACCCACTCAAAATAAGATACAACAACGCCGCCGGCATTTGCGAGAATGTCTGGGATAACAGCTATATTTCTCTTTGTAAGAATTTCATCGGCTTCCACGCTTGTCGGGCCATTAGCGCCCTCAACGATTAATTTTGCCTGAATCCGGTCTGCGTTATCTGCGGTAATCTGGTTTTCAAGCGCGCAGGGAATCAGCACATCACAATCGCAGCACAACAGGCCGTCGTTATCAATTTTTTTGACGCCCTCAGCGCTGTACCCTTCCAGAGAGTGGCTGCTGCTGTTTGCAATATAGGCTTCCAGGTCACGGATATCCAGTCCGTCTGCCTTATAGTATCCACCGGAGACATCGCTGACACCAACGATCTTATAGCCAGCTTTGGACAGAAGGCGCGCAGTGGTGCCGCCAACATTCCCCATACCCTGTACGGCAATGCGGAGAGACGGCGAATCGATGCCCAGGTATTTAAAGGCTTCCATGGCCACAATGCTGACGCCGCGGCCGGTTGCTTCATTTCTTCCAAGGGACCCGCCGATGTCAATGGGCTTTCCTGTGACCACGCCGGGAACAGAATAGCCTTTGAACATACTGTAGGTATCCATGATCCAGCCCATTACCTCCGCGTTTGTGTTCACATCCGGCGCGGGAATATCGCGTTCAGGCCCGATAAGCGGTAAGATTGCCGCGGTATAGCGTCTTGTCAGGCGTTCCATTTCTCCTCTGGATAATTCCGAAGGGTCGACTTCAACGCCACCCTTGGCGCCGCCGTATGGAATGTTGACAACCGCGCATTTAAAGGTCATCCACGCCGCCAGAGCTTTTACCTCATCGATATTGACATTGGGATGAAAGCGGATACCGCCCTTGCTTGGGCCGCGGCCGCTGGAATGCTGCACACGGTAGCCCTTGAACACGCGGATGGAGCCATCGTCCATATGTACGGGAACCGCTACCTGCAGTTCTCTTTCAGGATAAGTGATGGTAATGTATTCATTTTTATCTAAACCCAGCTTACCTGCGGCTGTGTCTACAACTTCCAAAAAGTTATCATAAGGATTGTATTCTGATTTTTGACTGTTCAATTTCTTACTCCATATTAATCATAAATTTAAAAGGTTTGGTATTTTGGTAGAGAGATTAATGGTATTTTTACATTTTTATTTTTTGCTTATTTATTTCAAGAGGGGGATAGAGGATTGTTTATCTTTAAAATAAATTAATAGTTTTTCTTAACGTATGCGTCAATTCGCTGAAGGGCTTCCTTCAGATTTTCGTCTGAATTTGCAAAGACAAAGCGCATATAGCCTTCACCCATACTTCCGAAAGCAGAACCGGGCACGGTGATGACCTTCGCCTCGCGGACTAAGTCCTCCGCGAATTCCTGTGATGTCTTTCCAAAGGCTTTAATGTTGGCAAATGCATAGAAGCTGCCTGGAGATTTTTTTACACTAAAGCCTGGAATTGCGTTGAGCCCGTCAATTAAAATCTCACGGCGTCTGGTATAGTCTGCGATCATCTGCTGCACTGCGGTTTGGGGACCCTTCAGCGCTTCGATGGCAGCTACCTGCGTAAAGGTGGACACGCAGGACACCATCCCTTCCTGGATCTGGGCCATTCTTTTTGTCAGCGCGCTGTCTGCCAGCAGATAGCCAATACGCCAACCCGTCATGGCATAGGCTTTTGAAAAGCTGTTCATAACCATCACCTGGTCTGTCAGCTCTGGTATCTGCGCCATGCTGAAGTGCTTGTGCCCGTCGTAAATGATTTTGTCATAGACTTCATCGGAGAAGACATACAGATTGTATTTTTCAACAACCCTGGCGATTGCTCTCACATCCTCTTCTTCCAGTATGGAACCAAGAGGGTTGCTGGGGGAATTGAGAATAATCGCCTTGGTTTTGGGGGTTATGGCCTTCTCAATATCTTCTGCCTGAATTTTATAGTCATTTTCTTCATATACAGGGACGGTTACCGGCTTTGCCTTGGTAATCATAATCTGACCCAGGTAGTTGGGGAAACATGGATCCGGCACAAGCACTTCGTCTCCCGGGTTAACGATGGTTAAAAGGCCCAGGGTCAGCGCCTCTAAGGCGCCGACGGTAATGATGACATTATCTGCCTGGTAACCGCAGTTGTAATGGGCGTAGCTTTGGGCTACGGCCTCACGCAGCGCCGGCATGCCAGCATTTGGATTGTAGTGGGTAAATCCATCGTCGATGGCTTTCTTTGCCGCGTCCTTTACATTCTGCGGCGTATCAAAATTCGGCTCACCAACGGTTAAATTCACAATTTCCTTTGGGTCATACTGTGCTGCTATCTCAAACATTTTCCGGATTCCGGAAGCCGGGTATTCATTCGCTACCTGCGAAAAATAAGTATTGATCTCGTTGCTCATCTTTATTCTTCCTCACTTTTATCAGAGTGGATTCCTGCCAGGTGCGCTGCAAACTCCTTCTTTTTCTCCAGATTGGAAAGCTTGGAGTACATGACCTTCTGGGCCTGGGGCGATCCTGCGCCATGCATGCTTTCCACCAGTGCCGTACCGCCGGTCATATTTTCGATCAGGCGTCCGATGCGCATCCGGTCCTCGGTTGGCACATCTGCCACGCCTTTCAGGTATTTATCCACATATTTGCCGATTTCCGGATTCCGCAAATCAGATTCCGATGGCATTGTAGCAATTATACCACCGCCGATATCCTGTGCCAAACGGTCGATGTCGTAAATCAATTGTGTCACATTGTGTTTACCGACATTGGCCAGCAGCGGGTCTACAAAATAAGCGCCGGATTCCGTGGGCTTTCCTTCACAGGAGCAGGCAAGGGAGCAGGCATAGAGGGTTTCTGTCAGGTGAATCATCTCGTTGATCTTTTCCTTAACATGGCCCGCCTTTCCATATCCGCTGTAGTCTGCCATCAGCGCAGCCGCGCCGACCACAACATCGGAAACACCGCCTTTACAGCCACCGTAATTCTGTCTGTGGTAGCAGGCAAAACGTTCGACCAGAAGCCCCGAGTAAGAGGTTTCGCCGCACATGAACACACGCTCCCACGGGACAAAAACATCATTGAGAACCGTCAGGCATTCGCCGCCGACAATACCGAATTTTGCGTTGCCCTGGTCAATCTCGCCTTCCATTTTCCGGTCGTCATTTGTCTGGCGGCCAAAGATATGGATCACTCCCGGGGCGTCCACCGGCAGCGCGCAGCAGACTGCATAGTCCGCGTCATCTTCCTTCATTCCCATGGTGGGCATAATCAGCATCTCATGAGAATTAACCATCCCGGTCATATGCGCTTTCGCGCCGCGGATGACAATGCCCTCTTCGTTTTTGTCCACGACATGGACAAACAAATCCGGGTCTGCCTGCTGGCTTGGGCGCAAACTGCGGTCACCCTTCGGGTCTGTCATGGCTCCGGCAATCATCAGGTCGTTTTCCTGTACATACAGAAGAAATTTTTTAAAACGTTCATGATACTCTGTCCCCATTGCCTTATCCATATCATAGGTAACAGAATAGGTCGCGTTCATGGCGTCAAAGCCCACACAGCGCTGATAGCAGGTACCTGTCTTCTGAGAGATCAAGCGAAGCATCTTGACCTTTTTCACCAGATCGCTGACGCTTTGATGGATATGTGTAAACCGGTTGATTTTTTTTCCCGTTAAATGGGAGGTGGTGGTCATTAAATCTTCATATTGCGGGCTGCCTGCCAGAGCGTAGGTCATGGAAGCTGCATTGACATGGCCTTTAATAAAGGGATGGTCAATGACCTTATCGCTGTCGATCAGCTCTCCCTTTATATAAACTTTGATATTCCGGCCGCGCAGGCTGTCAATATAATCGCGTGCTGTTTTCATCTTTTTCTCCTATTTCACCCAATCTCTTCGTATTTTTTCCCAGGTTTCATCTCTGCCTTTGGTGATAAGCGCAATGTCATTTTCATCGAGATGTGAAAACCGGCCCTGCTTTGAGAGATAATCCGAAATATCGGCAAACTCTTTAGGGTTGCGGTTCAGGGTAAATTCCTTGTTTTCATATTCTGCCAGATACCACAGGCCGTTATCGACGGCTTCTTTTGCCAGCTCGATTGAAATATCCGTGGGTGTCTGCCAGCCTGTCGGGCAGGGGGCGAGTACGTGGATAAAGGATGGCCCGTCACAGTTCTTGGCTTTTTCCAGTTTTCTCAAATAATCTTCCGGATAGCCCACACTGGCAGTAGCCGCATATGGGATTTCATGGGCTGCAATGATCTCAAAGATTTTTTTCTTTGGCCGCGCCGCGCCGTGAATATTTTTTCCTGCAGGCGTGTTTGTGGTCTTTGCTCCATAGGGCGTTAAGCCACTTTTCTGAATTCCGGTGTTCATGTAAGCTTCATTGTCGTAGCAGATAAAAATTTCCTTATCGTTACGGTCAATAGCTCCCGACAGAGCCTGCAGGCCAATATCGGAGGTGCCGCCGTCTCCGGCAAAGCCAACGACATGGTAGTCCTCAAGCCCCAGGGCCTTTGCTCCTGCCAAAACACCGGACATCACTGCCGCAGTTGCGGCAAAGGGAGGTATAATCCCATTGACAAACAATGGCATATGCGGATATACGAAAGCAACCGTTGACATGCAGTTCGGCGGAATAACCGCAATGCTTCGTTCTCCCAGCACCTTAAGGGCCAGACGAATCGCAAGGGCTCCGCCGCAGCCGCCACAGGCCTTATGACCATAAAACAGTTCTTCATTTGGGATTGTTTTTGCATTAAGCGCCATAATCAATGTCCCTCCTTACATTAATGAATTCAACAGGCTTTTCAGTATTGCCTGCCAGCAGTGCGTCAAAAATACCGCTGATATCTTCTTTTGAGATGCTGCGGCCGCCTAAGCCGCCAACATAATTAAAGGTCGGTACATCCACACCCTGCTGTTTGAGGGCAGAGTTAAAATCAGAGTAAACTGCACCTTCAAATCCAAAGCTGATATCACGTTCCATGACACCGACCGCTTTAGCGTTTTTAACGATCTCTGCGACCTTTTCCGTTGGGAATGGGCGTACACAGCGGAGCTTCAGCAAACCGACCTTTTTACCTTCTGCGCGGCAGGCATCCACAACCACGCGGGCTGTTCCCGTCACACTGCCGATTGTCACCAGGATTGCTTCCGCATCCTCACACTGGTATGCTTCTACCATACCACCGTAGGTGCGTCCGAAAAGCCTGCCGAATTCCTCGTCACTTTCGTCAATCACTTTCTCAGCCTTCAGCATTGCGATCTGCTGCTGATAACGGAACTCTGTATTATAGGTCGGTCCCGCAGTAATACAGGTGCTCACCGGGTCCTCCAGATTAAGCTTGTTGATGTAGTCCTGATAAGGGATATACGCATCTACTGCCGCCTGATCGGTCATCTCAAGAGGCTCGTAGGTATGGGTTAAAACAAAACCATCCAGGTTGACCATGACCGGCGTCATGACCTCAGGATCCTCGGCGATTTTGAAAGCCTGAATGGTGGTATCAAAGGCTTCTTGAACGTTTTCAACATATAGTTGAATCCAGCCTGATTCCAGCTGAGATAAAGAGTCTCTCTGATCACCGTAAATATTCCAGGGCGCTGCCAGTGAACGGTTTGCGTTCATCATAACAATTGGGAAACGGGAACCGCTGGCATAGTGTAGGCCTTCAACCATGTATAAAAGCCCCTGGCTCGATGTTGCGGTAAAGGAGCGGGCGCCCATGGCTGCGGAGCCGATAACAGCCGACATGGCGCTGTGTTCAGATTCCACATACATGTACTGGCAGTCAAGACTGCCATCCTCTACATAATCCGCCAGACGTTCTACTACAATTGTCTGAGGTGTGATGGGGTAAGCGGCAATCACATGTGGTTTTGCCTGTCTGACCGCCAATGCGACAGCCTCGTCGCCGGATACAAATAATTTTTCGCTCATGCGTCTGCCTCCTTAATCATCGTAATGGCCTCAACCTTACATGCTTTCGCACATACGCCGCAGCCTTTACAGTAATCATAATCTATTTCAAGGATATCTCCTGATTTATCAATGGTGCCATCGGGACACACTAAAAAGCAGCGCAGGCAGTTAACACATTTTTCCGCGTCGATCACCGGCCGGAATGTCCGCATCCCTGAGCTCACGTCAATCAGATGGCCCGAACGTGTCGACGGCCCCATGGGCAGCTGCTCGATCGTGCCTGCCGGCTGTGGCGGCGATAATTTAGGTCGGTTCATTTAGAGTGCCTCCTTTACAGTATTATAGGTTTCTTCCAAAAGCGTTTTATTTTTTGCCCGCACCTTTTCAGGGAGCTGCGTATCAATGGCCTTATAGATGGAGTCAAGGCTTGTCAGCTCTGTGGCCGCTGTCAGCGCGCCCAATAAAGGGACATTTGTGATGGGCCGTCCAAGGATTTTCAGCGCAAGGCCTGTCGCATCGACGGTAATAACCTTGCAGTCCTCACAGTCGCTGAAATCAAATGCCTCTGCAGGCTTCATTGTATTGATAATCACCTTTGCCCCAGGCTTTAACCCCGCCTTAACCGGCGCGCCTAAAAGCGTCTCATCCAACACAATGGCACAATCACAATCGACAACATCGCTTCTATCCTTGATTGGCGCATCATCAATTCGTGTAAAAGCTAATACCGGAGCCCCCCTGCGTTCTGGTCCGAACGATGGAAAAGCCAACGCCGATTTATCGTCGCACACAACGGCATCTCCCAAGAGCCGAGCTGCTGTGAAGGCACCTTGTCCCCCACGACCATGCCAACGAATTTCAATCATTTAATACTTCCTCCTGTATTCCATAATACGGAATCATTGATTCCATATTTGTATTATAGTTCCATAATCAGGTTTTGTCAATTCCATTTTCTAAAAAAATAATAAAAAATTAAGGCACTTTTTTAAAGGTACCATTTGGCTGAAAAATGTATTTAAAAAATCAGACTCTTTATAATTCCATAATACGGAATTAATGTTTTTATATTGTAGAATTTTAATCAATTTTAAATACTATAATTTATATTTAAATCATAATATTGTTTTTTAATTGATTTACTTGCTATATTTATTTTGTTATAATAATAAAAAATTGCTGGAGGAGCGTATGGAGAAAAAATTCAATCTGATTGCAGGCATCTTCATTATCCTGTTTTTTTTAATGATTTTAATTATTACCTCAACGATGAAAATACAGCCTGGCACCTGGGAGTCAGAAAGCGACTCTACCTTCCGCATTACCCTTTACCCGGATGATACCTTTGAATCCAGCATTTATGGAAATGGAACCTACGCAGTCCAGAAAACTGGGGTCACCCTTCACAGCAATACTGACATTACCCTGACCGTCATCCGGAAGCCTTTAAAGCTTGTCCTCTATGACAGACAATCCCAAAATTATTTTTACCCTGCAAATACAGATCTCAAAAAATAAAAAAGCCCTGGAAAGCATTCCAGGGCTTGCTTAATAGAGCAAAGCATTGTTGCCAATCAAATCATAATTTCATATTTTCTGCCGTCACCATCATGTTATCAAACTCTAAACGGGCCCTTTTCCAGAATTTGTTCGACAGCTCCGGCTTTTGTGCTCCCCTTTTGAAGTTTTTACCTGTTTTCAGACGCGCGCTTTCCCAAAAACGGATGCTTATATTTTAAACTCAAAAACGGATCACATTGTGCCAGCTTTATCGCACTGGCTAATCTCTAAATCACTGTAAACTACACATCCAGCAAAGCGCCTTTTCCAACTTGTCTTTCCATTCCCCTTAACGCATTCGGCTGAATCAGCGTATTCGTTTTTGGCGGCTGGCTTAAAGTTCATCTTCAGCGTCAATGCCTGGCTGCTTTATTCTTCATTGATTTAACTTAATCATACGCCATCTGCCTCCTGCCTGCAAGCCCATTAAGAGAGCAGTTTTCTCTAAACCCCATTTTTTTCACAGATGTCTGCCAGACAACAGCGTTCACAGTGCGGCTTTGTCCTGGCCGTACAGATTTCCCGCCCGTGGAGGACCAGACGGTGGCAAAAGCTGTTGCCTTCTTCCGGCGGGATAAGCTTCCACAACGCCATCTCCACTTTTTTGGGGTCCTTGGTGTTTTCCACCAGCCCCATCCGGTTAACCAGACGAATACAGTGTGTGTCTGTGACAATGGCGGGTTTTCCAAAGACATCTCCCACGATCAGATTCGCGCTTTTTCTTCCCACACCGGGCAGCTTTAAGAGCGCGTCAAAGTCATCTGGCACCATCCCGTCATACTGGTCCCGGAGAATCTTCATACAGGCGCTGATATCTCTGGCTTTGCTTTTACCAAGACCGCAGGGCCTCACAATGGCCTCGATTTCCTCAGGCTCTGCCTGAGCCAGGGCCGCTACATCCGGAAATTTTGCATAGAGCTCCTTAACCACCACGTTGACGCGGGCATCCGTGCATTGAGCCGCCAGCCGCACACTCACCAAAAGCCGCCAGGCTTCTTTCGGGTCATACTCCAAACTACACTCCGCATCCGGGTATTCTTTTTTGAGCCGGTCAATGATTGCCAGGGCCCGTTTCTCTTTTGTCATATAAAGCTCCTCCTCATTCCGTGTATTTTGCAAACATCACTGCCATGCAATCTTTTTTATATTCTAAAATATATTATAACCATTCTAATCCGCTTGTCAATGCTTCTTAGAGCAGCTTTTCTTTCCCGCTATCTCCGTTTTTAAAACAATAAAATATCTCTTCAAATTTTTCATAAATATTATATTTCTTTAGCCAGTATGCTATACTTAATTCTAACACTAGAAATAATTCTGCTTTAATGGGAGATATATAGATGACGGACAATTTACAACGAATTGCTGCTAAAAAATTTGCAGATACTTGGAAAGGTAAAGGTTATGAAAAGGGAGAAAGTCAGAAATTTTGGCTTGCTTTACTTCGAAATGTGTATGGCATCGAGGAGCCAGAAAACTTCATTGTATTTGAAGATCAGGTTCACCTGGATCATACCAGTTTTATTGATGGTATTATACCCTCTACGCATGTACTCATTGAACAAAAGGGATTAGGAAAAGATCTGAGAAAGCCTATTAAGCAATCCGATGGTACACTGCTAAAGCCTATACAGCAGGCGAAACGGTATGCAGCTGAGCTGCCTTATTCTCAACGCCACGCTGGATTGTAACCTGCAACTTTAGTACTTTTCTCGTTTATGATATGGAAAATCCTGCAAATGAACCCGAAGAAATTTTACTTGAAAATCTTCCCACTGAGTATTATCGTCTTGCTTTTCTTGTTGACACCGGAAACGAGCATTTAAAGCGGGAAATGGAAATTTCAATTCAAGCGGGCGAAATTGTAGGGCTATTATACGATGAAATTTTAAAACAATATCTAAATCCTGCAAATGAAGAATCGTTAAAAAGTTTAAATATGCTTTGCGTCCGCCTTGTATTTTGTTTGTATGCCGAAGATGCCGATATATTTGGTAAACACAGTAAATTTTATGATTACCTCAGCCGCTTCGAAGCAAGAGACTTAAGACGCGCCCTAATAGACCTTTTTAAGGTTCTAGACACCAAACCAGAAAACCGCGACCCTTATATGGACCCTCTGCTTGCCTCATTCCCTTATGTTAATGGCGGTTTGTTTTCAGACGAAAACATTGAAATACCCCAGTTTAACGAAAAGATAAAGGAACTCCTGCTCGAAAAGGCCAGTGATGACTTTAATTGGAGTGAAATCAGCCCTACTATTTTTGGCGCTGTTTTTGAAAGCACCTTAAACCCTGAAACAAGACGTTCCGGGGGAATGCACTATACTTCCATCGAAAACATTCATAAAGTCATTGATCCGCTATTTCTTGACGATTTACGTAAAGAATTAGAAGATATAAAATCCGTTTCAGTGGATAAAACGCGTGAGAAAAAACTAAAAGAGTATCAGGCCAAATTGGGGAGTTTGCAATTTTTAGATCCCGCCTGTGGCTCTGGCAATTTCTTGACAGAAACCTATCTTTCTTTAAGAAGACTAGAAAATAAGGTTTTAGAAGCGATCACTTATGGTCAAATTGGCTTTACAGACCAGGCATACAGCCCAATACAGGTATCCATCAGCCAGTTTTATGGTATTGAAATTAATGACTTTGCCGTGACCGTTGCTAAGACAGCATTATGGATTGCAGAATCACAGATGATGAAAGAAACCGAAAATGTTATCCACATTAGTTTAGACTTTCTTCCATTAAAGTCTTATGCCAATATTATTGAAGCCAACGCACTACAGCTAGATTGGGAAAGCGTCGTTCCCAAAGAAAATGTAAATTACATTATGGGAAATCCTCCGTTTATTGGCTATTCCCTTCAAACGCCGGCTCAAAAGCAGGAGATCCGTTCAATTTATATTGATGAAGAAGGAAAACCTTATAAAACTGCTGGCAAAATTGATTATGTGGCAGGCTGGTATTTTAAAGCTGCCCAATTCATGGATAAAGTCAAAATCCGCACCGCCTTTGTTTCAACAAATTCCATCACACAGGGCGAACAGGTTGCTGGTGTGTGGAAGCCGCTTTATGACCGTTTTGGTATTCATATTGATTTTGCTTACAGAACCTTTAAATGGAGTAGCGAAGCAAAAGAAAAAGCTGCTGTACACTGTGTAATTGTGGGGTTCAGTCAAGCCTTCAATTCAAAAAACCAAGTAATTTATATAGATGGGATGGTTAAGCATGTCGTTGAAAATATTAGCCCTTACTTAATTGATGCGCCTTTAGTTTTTATTGAAAGTAGAAAAAAAGCTTTATGTCACGTACCTTCAATGACAACTGGAAATCGTCCTGCTGATGGCGGTAATTTAATTATCGAAGCAGATGAATACGACGACTTTTTAAGAAGAGAACCCTCAGCAAAAAAATATATTAAACAACTGACAGGTGCAACAGAATATATTAATAATAAGCTTAGATACTGTCTCTGGTTAGTTGGCGCAACCCCATCTGAAATCAGAAAAATGCCTGAGGTTATACGACGGGTTGAAGCTTGTAGGCAAGATCGGTTAAAAGGTGCGCCAGACAGACAAAAACTAGCAAACACACCTACTTTATTTCGAGAAGTAAAAAATCCTGAAAATTACATTATTATTCCAAGGGTCTCATCAGAAAACAGAAGATACATTCCTTTAGGGTTTCTCGATAGTAAAATAATCCCAACGGATTCAGCAACGATTATAGAAGATGCTTTAATATATCATTTTGGCCTTCTTACTTCTAATGTACATATGGCATGGATGCGAGCAGTTGCTGGGCGCCTAAAAAGTGACTACCGTTATTCAAAAGATATTGTTTATAACAACTTCCCCTGGCCCACTCCAACGGAAGTTCAAAAATCAAAAATCGAACAAACCGCCCAGGCTATTTTAGATGCCCGGGCTCTCTATCCCGACTGCTCCCTTGCCGACCTCTATGATGAAGCCACTATGCCAGCGGAGCTTCGAAAAGCACATCAACTCAATGATCGCGCCGTGATGCAAGCTTATGGTTTATCGGTCAAAGATACCTCAGAAGCCCAATGTGTTGCTGAGCTAATGCGGCTATATCAAAAGCTTGTCTCAAACTTGGACAGCTAAACTGCTTAATACTATTTTTTTAAATATATTGTACTAAATTTATTTCAAATAACACTACAACAACTGATAGGAGGATTCAAATGCCTGCTGCTTATGATAAATATTCTGTTACACAATACTCTGTAAGCTCAATTTTAGGTTACATTAACGCTGGTGATATTGCCATACCCGAGATTCAAAGACCTTTTGTCTGGAAAGGGAAACACGTTCGCGATTTAATTGACTCATTATACAACGGCTATCCCACAGGTTATCTCATTATATGGCAAAATCCAGATGTACGCTTGAAAAATGGAAAAGATGCTGTTGGTAAAAAAGTGCTGATTGACGGTCAACAACGGATTACCGCCTTAATGACTGCAATTGCAGGCTATTCCATTTTAGACGAAGATTACAACGAAAAGCGTATCAAAATCGCTTTCAACCCATTGGTAAACGACAATGAGGATCGTTTCGCCGTTCAAACCCCAGCTCATATTAACAGTTCTGCCTGGATTTCAGATGTTTCAGAGGTATTTCAAGATACTTTTTCCACAAGAAAATTTATCAACCATTATTTACATGAGAATCCTGATGCCGATGAAGACCTTGTTGATAGTGCAGTTTCTCAACTGCTGTCCATTAAAAGCTGTCAACTTGGCGCTATTACTCTAGTTCCTCAATTGGATATCAGTGAAGTAACTGAAATATTTGTGCGTATTAACTCCCAAGGCAAGCGTTTGAATGAAGCAGACTTTGCTATGTCAAAAATTGCTGCTGATGACAACTATGGTGGCACTCTGCTAAGGAAAGCCATCGACTACTTTTGTCATTTGGCCGTCGATCCTTCCTTCTATTCACAGCTTGAAAAAAGAGATCCTGACTTTATGAACAGTCCTTATGCCTCAAAATTAAGTTGGTTGAAAAATGATAATGAAGAAATTTATGATCCAGACTATAATGATATGCTCAGAGTCTCTTTTATGCATATATTTGGTCGAGGAAAGCTTGGTGACCTTGTAAGCCTTTTATCAGGGCGTGATTTTGTTGATCGTAAATTTAAGGAGGAAATTGCTGCCAGTAGTTTTGAAAAGTTAAATACCGGCGTTATGAATTTTATGAACCAATACCATTTCGAACAGTTTTTGGTTGCCATTAAATCCGCAGGATATATCTCATCTAAACTGCTAAATTCTAAAATGACTTTAGATTTCGCCTATACGCTCTTTTTAATGCTGCAAAACTCCCGCGAAGTCCCAAAAATTCAAGTCAAAAAATATGTTCAAAAGTGGTTTGTCCTTGCAACCTTAACAAGCCGCTACATCGGATCTCCCGAATCACAAATGGATCGGGATTTAAGAAACATCGCAAGCAAAGGGTTTATTTCCTTTTTTAATGAAAATGAAGATTCGATGTTGGCCGATACTTTTTGGAATGTTCGTTTAGTTCAAAATCTTGAGACATCATCTACAAATAGCCCATTTTTTAATACTTATATTGCCGCACAAATTTTCAACAATGATAACTCGTTATTATCAAACAGCACCAGAGTAAGCAGTCTTCTATCTGCAGGCGATGTCCATCATATTTTCCCCAAAGAATATCTAAAACAAAATGGTTTTTCCAATAAAACAGATTATAACCAAGTAGCTAATTATACCTATTTAGATACTGGTGTGAACATTGCCATTGGAAGAAAAGCGCCAAATGAATATTTCAGATCCGCCTTACTTCAATGTCAGAATAAGAATATGACGGTAGGCACTATTCTTGATGAAGCTCAACTGTTTGATAACCTGGAAACAAACTGCATTCCTCAGAGTATTATCAGTATGAACGCTTCTGATTATCCCACATTTTTATTAGAACGCCGTAAAATGATGGCACAAAAAATAAAACAATACTATTTTTCTTTGTAAATTAAATTTTAAGAGTCAATCAACTATATTGACTCCGTGGATGTTTTTATTGTAATTTTCAAAAAAGGGCCGTGGTAATTCCACAGCCCTTCTCTCTTTGTTTCTTCCCCTCTACTCCACCGGATCGTGGCTTAAAAGAAACAATGTCAAAATTTCCTCTGCATATCTGCCCTTCTCCCTGGGGCAGCGTTCCAGCAGTTCCAAAACCTCAGAGTATCTTGTTCCCATATAGTCCTTGGGACCATAGAGAATGGCGTCTGCCGACATTTTTAAAACATGGCAGAAACGGTTCAGGCTCTTTAATGAAAAGCCCTTTGTGCCCAGCTCGATATCGGCTAAAAAAGTCGGTGTAATATCAAGCTTTTTAGCCAGCTCCTCCCGGGACATGTTCAGAAACGTTCTTTGCTTGCGGATACGCAGGCCCATGGCCTTGTGATCTAGCTCTTGCATTTAATTTCCTCCCCATCTATGTGAATAGATTATTTTTAGCGGTGTTCCGTTTGCGGATTTTCAGGGGAGAGTAAGCTCTCCCCGTCATCCTCCGTAAACTTCACAAACAAAAAAGCCATGCAAGGTTGTTGTAAATACCCATACACAGCTTCAAAAAATAATCCAGATATCCCTTATCTTGATTTGAAAATGCTTTACACTGCGCCCGTTTTCTATCTGCATAAAAAGCCTTGTTTAATTGGCAAAAATCATGTAAAATTAAAACGTGCGGTACGTGGCTGTAGCCCGTTGTGTAGGGTGGTGTATTCACCTGAAGCAAGCCAGTCAGGAGGTCGGATGCCTGGCTGGATGCCGCCGCTTTTTTATTTGTTCGTTTACGCTTTCTCTCCCTTACCCTTTTAATCATGTACTTTTTATCAGATAAAGCCATCGGATAAGGGTTTAAGAATTAGAAAACATAGCAGACGCGACAGGATCGAATGGGCTGAGGCTATCCATCATCCGTCCGTCCTTTCGGAAAATAAAAACTGCGCATGGCAGCTACCCACACACAGTTAAGAAAGTTCAAGAAAAAACTCAACAATATCACAAAATTAAGTACAGCTATTGAATAAAAAAGGAAAATAGCATATAATTAACTTTGCGGTACTCCTCGGAGGTGTGGTGCCCAGACACCGCATGTCACATTGTGCTGATCCCACAATGCGGATGCCGCAATTTTTATTTCTATACTCTTTATTATAGAATAGATTGAAATAATATGCAATTCTTATTTGTTTTTTCAGGCTAATAGTTTTTTTCGTATCTCATTTTTCTTTCAGCGTATTTCTTCGTTTTTCACCAGTTCCATTTTTTTAGAAACCAAAAAAGATGGTTAAAATGTAAACTGGCTTAAATTCAAATTACTGCAAATTAATTTTGATTGTTTCAGCTCCTCAAGCACAACCGTGTTGGGTATGCCAACTAACAATGGAAAAATACTGGTAATAAATCGAATAAAAGTCTCATCATTATACATTTCAGGCTTAAAATGCAACAAAATCTCTCGCTCACTTCCCAGCTCAAGATAAATGAAATAAGAATCCTCATATTCCTTTTTCACATCATAATAGGCGAAAAAATCGCTGTACATCTTTTTAATATACGGAATTTGATTGAATATGTTATGGAGCAACCCCGCGGAGACCGCTTCCGAATAAAAATTAAGAATATTAGGATTATCCGCCAAAATTTGGTAATGGATACGATTCCGAATGGCGTAAGTAAGCATCGGTGAGTAGGTTTCTTTTATATATTGATCAACAAGATTCCGTTCTGCATCAAAAAAATCAATCAAAACATATTTAGCAAGTGTTTTCTTATTTGAAAAATAGTAAGTGATTAAATTGGAATTAATATTTAAGTATTCACCAATCTTTTTAAAAGTACTTTTAGTAAATCCTTCTGTTAAAAAAAGTTTTTTGCTGCCCTTTAATATTTTAGTTTTTGTTTCCATTCCCTTTTGATAAGCCATATATTTCCCCTCTTAATATCAATCATTATACTTATGGTAATATACTTTTCTTCTGTTTTCAACCTCTAAGCCAATAAATACGTAATTAACTTTTCGTCACCTGCATGATTTTACTTTCTATTTTGTATATCGTTTACCAAAAACCACTTGACATTTCAAAAAAAATATAATATTATGTTTGCACAATATTGTGCGCACACAAAAATAGGAGCAGATCATGGATAATAAGCAGGTAAAAAATAATTTGATTAAAAAAGTTCTAAGTCCAAATGAGTTTCCTGAAAAGGTACCCTTATATTTAAATTTACAGGGATGGATCGTTTATCATAATGCCGGCTATGGATTTTCAGAAGCCGTATATGATAGCGATAAAATACTCCATGCTTACGAAAAAGCTGTATGTGATTTTCCGGCAGATATCTATTATGATATGGGTGGTTTTTCTTCTATGTTTTTTTCAAGATGTTTAGGCTCTGAAGACTATGTTCTTAATGATGAAAAATATAGCTTGAATTTTAAAGACATCTGTTATTTGGATTCAAGTGAAGAATACGCGGAATTAATCCAAAATCCCAAAAATTTTTTATGGAATAAATTCTATACACGCAAATTTAAAAATTTAGCACCTCATACAGTTAAAGAAACTTTATGCCAATACCTAAATTATGCTGCTTCACATAATGAAAAAACTGCAGCAACCAAAAAGCGCATTATTGAAAACAGAGGGGCGTTTTTTCTCTCCGATGTTCCAATGTATCAATCCGCTTTTGATTACCTCTTTCAATATATCGTTGGAATAAAAGGCATTTCAATGGATATGCGCCGCAATAAAAGAAAATTGACAGAGGCTTTAGATAGCTTGGAGGATCTCTTCAATCATTATATGGATCAATTTACACCGATATTAGATTCTCGAAGTACGCCATTTCAAATGCAAATGTGTATGCTTGGCCAGACCATTACAAATAAAAAACAGTTTGAACATTTTATCTGGAGACATGTTTCTAAGAAAATTAATACATTTATTGAGCATGGCATAAAATTTTACTTTATGGTTGAAGGCGCAGCAGGGCCTTTGCTGGACTTTTTAGATTATATACCCGAAGGTCTATGCGCTTTACATGTAGAAAAAGATTGTATTGATGATCTCAAAGAGAGATATGGCAACAAATTTACTTATGTTGGAGGAATGCCCGTAAGCGTATTGGGAAAGGCTTCCTTAGGCGATTGCCGTTCATACATAACGAACATACTAGAAAAATATGGACATGACGGAAATTTTATATTCAGTACAGATAAAGGCATTAGCTATGAGGCTGATGCTACCGTCGACAATTTGAAAATGCTTTGTGAAACTGTTAATTCTTTTAAAATGTAAAGAGGAGGAAAACAAATGGAAGCTATTTATCCTGAAATTGTAGAAAAAGCATTAATCGAGTACGGTATACCAAAAGAAGAAGTTGAGCTAAACATTGATATCTTAACTTTTTCACTAATCGCTTATTTATAGCAGTTGCAAAGGGGAAAAACGATGCAAACCAAAAAGAAAAATTTTGTATTATTTCTAGTTAGCTTTATGGTTGGTATGATCTATTTTATACCATATATTCGATTTACATTTTATGATCAAACGCTCGAAGTATTTCAATTAACAAATACACAGATGGGTACATTAGGTTCAGTATTTGGCTTGGTTGCCATTTTCTGTTACCCTATATCCGGTATTCTAACGCAAAAGATCGAACCTAAAAATTTACTTGCGATTGCCTTTGCAGGGTCTGCTGTCGTAACATTGTGGCAATCGACGTTTCCTAATTTTGCGATGCTAATTGCAATTTATGTTCTCTTCGCCATTTTCTCGACTGCAACGCTCTGGTCTCCATATCTGGTTATCCTGCGTAACCTTGGAAGTGAAGATGAACAAGGAAGAATCTTTGGTGTCAGCGAAGCGATGCGAAATATATTTTCGGCAATTGCAGGTTATCTTTTCATTTGGATTTTTAGTATTTTTGCAAATCAAGTGGCGGGTTATCGAGGGATACTGATTATCGCCGTTGTATTAGATATTATCTTTGCAATTGCCGCATTTTTGTGGTTACCCAAAATCCATCATTCAAAAACTGAGGGACAGGAGGAAAAACCACAGTATACTATTAAAGACGCGCTCAAACTACCAGGCGTATGGTTAATGGGGCTTTTTATCTTTAGTTGTTACAGTATGATTATGGCTGGAACAAACTATTTGGGAACTTATACAACACAGATTCTGGGGGTTACCGCTTCTGTTTCAAGTAGTCTGGCAATAATCAGAAGTTATGTTATCAGTATTGTATCTGGTTTTGTCGCTGGGTATATTGCCGATAAGCTGAAATCAAAAATCATCTTTCTCATTTATCTCTTGGCTGCAATTCTCATTGTCTGTATTTTAACACCGCTCCTTAGCCATCAGGTGGCAATTGCGATTGTATTAACAATGATTATATCATTTATCTCATTTATGATTCTCTCAACTTATTTCTCCGTTATGGGTGAAAATGATATTCCCTTAGAAATGACAGGCGTTGCCAGCGGCATTATTTCTTGTATTGGTTTTGTTCCGGACTGCTTCGTAACAATTATTATCGGTAGTTGGATTGACCAAGATCTTATCCAGGGCTTTAACCGAGTGTTTATCTGGATGGCTGCGTGGGCTGTTGTAGCAATTGCGGTTGCTGTCATAATGTATTTAAGAACGAAAAAAGTGATTGCGGATTCATCGAAAAGTGAAATATAACCTGATGTAAATACTTGCAGAAAATATATTTAATGACTCTTCAATTAGATTGTAAAAACAATTGATATAAATCGACTTTTGTTTTAATAAAAGTCGATTTATATCTGGACCTGCTTACCTCCACATTACGTTCATCTTACCCGAAAAATTATGGCATAATTGCCTTTACTGGCCTGAGCTAAATTATATTCTGTTTTGACTTCTTTATTTTGCATAAAAAAACTGGCTTTCAGAATCTCTGAAAACCAGCGTTTTTTTATTGTTGGCGGAGAAGGAGGGATTTGAACCCTCGCACCGTGTTAACGGCCTATACCCTTAGCAGGGGCACCTCTTATAGCCACTTGAGTACACTCAGAGTCCAACAACTTTGGAGAGTCCTGAACCCCGCATAAATACTAGGTTTTTGAAGTTTTTCTTTTTTTAAATTTTAGCTTACTGACTATTTTTTAGTTTATACTGACTATTTTTATAAACCTTGAATCATTTCGACCGCAGCCTTACATGCCTGTTTCTTATCTTCTTCATTAACATCCGTATATACCTTTAAAAACATATTTGGATTGGAATGTCCCAGAACTTTTGCACCAACAGTAGGCGATACCTTTCCACGTGCCATTGCCGTTGCAAAATTATGCCGAAAGCGGTGGGGATGAATCCCCTCAATTCCGCAACGCTCCGCAAAGTTTCTAAGTTTTAATGCTAGCACATTTGGTTGTACAGCGGTTCCCCGTTGGCTAATAAAAATAAAATCTTTATTTCCTTTCTGCCTGATTTTTTCCATAAGTTTTTTATCTTCACGATAACTTTCATGCAGTTTGATAAAATTGTCGATAATCTCATCCGGTACATAAACGAATCGGTTTCCCGATACTGTCTTAGGCGGAACGGTAATGACACCACGTTTTGTAATGTTAAAGTCCTCGTCAATTTCGATATTATAGGTCAATGTCTTTGTAACCGCTATTTTTTTATTCTCTTTATCTATATCCTGTATCTTAAGGCCTGCCAATTCTCCAATACGCAACCCCGTTGCAAGCAAAGCCGTAACCATGACATAAACAAAGAAATTTTCTTTTCGGCTGCATTCTATAAGTTTATGGTAATCCTCAACACTTACCTCTCTTACCACTCTCGATTTCTTTTTACACAACGGCAATTCAAGTTTTTCTTTTTTCAAGATATTGCTTTCGATCAATTTTTTCTTAACTGCATAATCCAATGTCTGTTCAATAAAATTTAGTTTTCTTAAAAAAGTAGTCTTTACTATCGGCTTTTTTCCAAGCAGTAAGTCTTTTGCAAACTTTTCAAAGATTTCAATATTATCAACCGTCTCCTGTAATGTAACGTTCTTAAGATATTTTTGGATTGTTTTATAATTATCAACATAGGTTCCTAACGTCCGGTCCGTCACATAACCACGCTTTTTTTGATTGACAAATTCCTTGTAAAATTCAGATAAGAGAATCCCATTTTTATTTATTTTTTCTTTTTCAATCTGGGATTCTATTTCAAGAAGTTCTTTGTGAAGCGTCTCTTCCAATTTGGAATAATGGTCCATTACTGCTGTTTCAAGGTTCTTAAAAGCGATTTCTTTTGTTTTTCCAGTACGCACCTTTCGGATTCGTTTTCCATTTGAATCAATCCCTAAATCAATGGAAGCTTCCCATATTTTACGCTCCTCACGATATCTTAATCCACCGCTCCCTTTTTCTCTTCTTTGGTTATCAATGCTTTCCATACTCACGATCTTTTTTGATCTCAATATTTCAATCGCACTAAGTATTGCATTTCTTCTAGCTTCCAGTACATCTGACATTGTCATTTTTTAAATATACGGTACACCAACAGTGTATAATATATTTTCATGCAATGCAATTATGTATTAGCCAGTGTATATACAACTAACCTTAGCGGCGTTATTCCTTTACGTTTCGACGTGATAAAAATCGAAGGAAAAGTAGGGTCGTGGTAGAGTTTTTCCTGAATCGTTTTGTCGCTAACCTGAAAGAAATCTTTTAATTCTTTGGAGCCAAGTATTTCTTTATCATAATTTTTCTGAAGTCGGCTTGATTCATTTGTGATTGTCACATTTAACGCTTTAAGTAAGTTAGAATAATATTCTTCTTGCTCTTTTTTAACAGCATTTTTTAAAGTCACGTTATTTAATTCAATTGTCGCGCTCTTTTTTCTTATAATAAGCTCGTGACAGATATTTTTTCTGCTTAATATTTCATTCTGTATCTTTAAAATACTGTTGTCCATTTATAGGCACCTCTCATTATTAAAAAGATGTTTTAAACAATTTATTTCTATGTCGGTTTGCCATACACCACCGACAAGGCATTATTAAGGCATCGGTTTTGGTTAGAAACCGACGAAGGTAAAGCGAACCCATCTTCCCTCTCTCCATATTGCATAGAGAGCAGCACATAACCGTCGCATTGCCCTTTCTCCAGTATCCTTGCAAAAAATACTACCATGAATTTTTTATAGCCGTAGTTGACCGCAAATGCGCCTACGCTAACGTCGCTCACTGCCGGATCAAGGGGTCTACCTTAATAATCTTAATTCAGTTTTCAAAGACCTAAAAGGATTTGAAACAATTGTTTTCAAATGGATATTGTGATCATTTTAAAATCAATTTTCTGATCTTAATATTTATCCTCTTATATCTATATAGGAAAAAATCTGAAAAGCGTCGAAGCTTTTTTGATTTCTTAAGAAACGAGCCTAAACCAAAAAGGTTTAGGCTCGTGAATTACTTACTTTTCAATAATGCTCTTTAACTTTTTGAGAATCTTTATTTTTCGACTGGTAATCGTTGATCTGGGTATGCCTGTTTCCCGGGCAAGTGCTGTATCTGTTTTCTGCTCAAAAAACAACGCGTTAATGATGAACATTTCCTGCTCGTTAAGCTGATTTAACGCATTTTCTAGCGATTCCAATAACATTCCTGTCTCAACAATTTTAAAAACATCTACATTTGCCTTAATGAGCATACTCTTGTCGTTTTTTAATTCATTAAGTGAAATAGGATTATAATAATCATCTAAGTTTTTTAAGTATCTTTGCCTTTCTAAATCTCGATATAAAGATTTATACTGTTCTGGTGTTACTTCTAAAAGCATCCCTTGTAATGGAAAGAATTTTTTGCTTGCATACTCCTCTGGGTAAGCTTCACAATACTTACAAAGCTCATCGTACGTGATTTCGTCATACTGGCCGACCTCATTCTTAACAAAACATTTTGCAGTTGCTTTCATGGTTTTATCCTCCGTTCAATTTGATTTTTAAAGTTCAAATTAAACGGAGGCGGACCGCGAGGGTAACGCAAAAAAAAGGCACGATATTTCTCAGTGAAATAAGCGTGCCCTACACAATGTAAAAATTTTAGTTTTAGAAAATACTTAGAAGCGTTTTATTATTACATATACAACAAACAGTTAAAATATAAAAATAACATAGAATATTTCATTTTGTTGTTTAGGTATACCTATTTCTACTCCCTCTTTTCTTTAAGCATTTCTTAAGATACTATTATTCTACCATTTTTAGGTGGGATAAGCAATACTTTTAAGCATAATATAATGAATAAAGATATTTATTATATTAATTATTAAAATATTTATTGATTTACTTTTTTCTAAAATAAGATACCGAATTTAAGCGCAATCATAACAAAAAAATACATCTAAAATATATCCTCAGGTAGCCAATCCTCTCGGATTCTTGTTCGGATAACATCATAGACAATCTCTTTTTCGTATTGATCAAAAGTTTTTCCGATAACACCCATATTAATCGCAAGCATCGGTTTTAAACCACGTCGTATTGTTCTCAAACTTCCCATGATTCCCCTTAAATCCACCGATTTAGTTGAAATTTCTGAGTTCATTGCCTTTTCCTGCAAATCGAGGAATATTCCAGCAAATAGTCGCAACATATCCTCTTTTGCATCAGAAAATTCTTGTTTTAAAATAACCATTAGTGTTTCTTCATCAATCTGAGGAATATCTATAGTCATAAAACGGGATACTAATGCTTCGTTCAATTCTTTTGTTCCTGCGTATTCGTAATTCATCGTACCGATAAAGCGTGTCGCGGGATCAAGACTAATTTTTTCATATCCTGGCACATCAATAATTTTTCGATAGTCAAGTGCAGAATGGAGCACAACAAGCGCATCGTTTTTTGCCATATTAATTTCATCGAAAACACCAAATCCGCCATTCGCTGCACATTCATAAACAGATCCACGGCGCAGACGCACTTCATTGTCAATGAATGTATCCGTTCCAATAAGGCTTGTACTGTCAGTATTAACATGAAATGATGTGTTCCATTGAGGTCGTCCAAAAACCTCACAAAGATTATCGGCCAAAACATTCTTACCTGTTGCCTTTGGCCCACTCAAAAGAATATTTTCACCCTCCAATATAGCGGTAATACACATTGACCATATATCCTTTCCGTAAAAAATCGTTTCACATTTTGGTATACGATCTTTAAGATTTTCAGCAACAAGATACTCTTTTCTAAAGCATTCAACATCCTTGATTAATTTTTCATTAACGCCTTGTTCTTCTAATTTTTCAAAAATAGTCATTTTCTTTTATCCTTTTTCTAGTAATCTTAATTTGTCATAACTCGTTTTAAATAGGTCGTGACAATATCCGCAAAATGGTTAATATTTCGGCTAAAAACAAAATCTTTGCCATATATATGTTTTTCTGCTTCCAGATCACGCTCATCGCCTGTAAAAACGCCTAACACTGAAATTCCTCGCTGCCTGGCAACACGGACTTCTTTTGCCGTATCTGCAACGCCCAATCCTCCATTATATGCTAATATTCCCCTAAATGGATTTGTTCTATCCGTTGATTCCATATGAACATCATTGGGCTTTCCATCGCTTAAAATAATTAATATTTTATTTTCTTCACTACGTCGGTATAATCCGTCACAAATACTTCGAATTGCCAAACCATCCCGATTGCTCCCCTCGCAGTAATACTCAAATATATTTTCTGTCGTTTTTATTGAATCGGAATAATCTCGGAAACGCTTCATAACTGTAAAATTCATAAAACAATTAAAACCAGTCACCCTGCAAGGTATTCCAGATTCTAGTAATGCCATTGCAATGATATAGGCTTGAATCGCCACTAACGGCTCACGCCCTTTTTGAGACATACTGCTATCTAAAAGGAGGTCAACAACGAACCCGCCTTTATCATTACTTTCAAAATGCTCAAACAGACGACTTGTCGGAGTTTTTCCAACTCTCCATACTGTTCTTGCATTAATACTTCCCCAATCGCTCAGAACAGGATACTTAGAACGCTCCATCGTTAAAGTACGTAATAACGCGTCACGGAGTCTTTTTACCGTCCGCGTATAAATACGCAAATTTTCCTGATAAACATTGATATTGCGGTGTTGGTCTCTTAATGCATATTTTTTCTTAAAATCACTGTCACATTTACTTCTTAAAACGCCATCCGTAAAATGTAAACAACAATCACGATGCGCTCCTTTGCATAAAGTATTCTGAAGTTTTTTTGTCTGATAAATTTCTAAATAGGGACTCCCGCAAAAATGTGCGACCTGTTTCTGCATATTATCAACATCATTTTGATTAACAAAGACTACTTCAGTTTTTCCAATTTCCCATTCTTCTTCCTCACGATTATCTTCTTCCCGATCCACTTCTCTCAGCTCTTTTATTTGAAGCAGATCATCAACAGACTTATTAATGAATTCTTCGGTGTTAATAACTTCTTTTTTGCTGTTTTCATCCAGTAAATACTGGATAGGTTCTACCTCTTTGACATTCTGCCATTCAATATAAAGGTTATCCACCCCATTAATAAATTCTTCAGTGGTATCCGATAGTGAGATTTCTAAAATTTTTTGGCTCATTGCCAGAACGTTTTTTTCTGCTTTGCTGCTAATTTCGGCTAATGCTTCAAAAATCGCAAATTCTACCAAATCTAAAAACTGTTGTGATTTTGGATTTTTAAGCAGTGTAACGATTTCGGAACACGCTTTTTTTTGAATGTCTGCTACACCCGGACGCTCTTTAGAGATCTGTCTGATTACCATTGGATTCACCGCTAAAAAGATCAAAGTTTGAAGTTTTTCAAGATTGAAATTCTGTCTGATTCGACCTTTTATATAACCGTTTACTTTCAGCCAATCAATAAATTTCCGACGACCACCTGCCATAATCCCATAATAGAGTGCGATATTTTTTGTTAAACTTGTTTTTTCTTTTGGACCCATTTGTGCTGTGTAATCGCCGCAAATCGTCCACATCAGATTTGAAACCCTGTTATCAAATTCACAGTCATCATATTCCCAATGTATATTTTCGTTCATATTGAACCTCTTTTTCCATACAACAACTACTTTAAAATTTTTTTAACAATTCAACAATATCCTCAATTTCAAGGTTGCTGCCATTTTTTATTACACAATCATTAATCACTAATACCGCCTGACTTGTTACTTTACATCCAGCAATGTTTTCAGAATCTTTAATTCTCTCGCATTGTCCTTCTTTCTTCAAAATTGCCAAAGCATCCTGGGCTTTTTGAAGCAATCGGGTGCACTCCGGTTCTTCTGCACCTAATACTTTTATATAAAAAAATTGTTCACCCATTTCTTTCATTGCTTTTTCCATAGAATCTTCATTTCCAAACATATTGTCCAAAATCGACATTTTATTTCCTCCTGAAATCATAAAATTAACGTTGAATACTTGATTTTATATTAGGGATATAATAATATAACAATAAACTTATTTAAAAGGAGCACTAAATGAAAAAAGTAGCCTTTATATGTGTACATAATTCTTGTCGTTCTCAAATTGCAGAAGCCCTCGGAAAGCATCTTGCCAGTGATGTTTTTGAAAGTTATAGTGCTGGTACCGAACTAAAATCAAATATTAATCCCGATGCTGTCCGCATAATGAAAACCTATTATCATATTGATATGGAACAAACCCAAAGACCAAAACTCCTCGAATCCTTACCCCCAATTGATATTGTCGTTACAATGGGCTGTAATGTTACTTGTCCACACATTCCCTGCTCAATTCATATGGATTGGGGACTGGATGATCCAACTGGTAAAGATGACACTGTCTTTCTCAAAACGATAAAAGAGATCGAAACTAAGATACTCTTACTAAAGTCAAAACTTAAGTGACAATTCATTTATAATTATATAATTATTTTAGCATATACTCAAATGCTTTTCTATAGCGAATACGGGTAATATTTTATCGCAAAAAAAGGAAGCAACGCTAACATCGCTTCCTTTTGCATTTTCATTTATTCATTTTAGTTAACAACAGCCACTTCCGCCACTGCAGCAGCCACCGTTTTGTGCCACTTTTTCCTGAATTAATAATGTTACCAATTCTTCCTTTGACATCCCACTCCAATCAAGTAATTCATCATTTGTCGGATACTCGCCTTTTTTCAAAACCGCGCCATCCACCACTGTAACTGGCAGCGCATCTGCTCCTTCCTTCAGAATCACATCATTTACTGCTGCATTATCAATGTAAGCCTGCGGTTCTTCGGAAAGATTATGCCGCTTAATATCCTTGCCTGCTTTTTGCAGATTGCTGACCATGGTGGCCATCCGCAGCAATTCAGGATCAACACCCGGGCCGCAAACACCTGTTGAACAACACATTGCTGGATCAAATATTTCGATTTTTTTCATTTTAACTGCCTTCTTTCTGTTCATACTTTTTTTCCAAAAGCATTTTTGTCACACATGCGCAGGGAATGTTTTCCGCTATATACGCATTAAAATTGTCCAAATCTTCCTGCAACTGCTTTTCTTCGGCCAATCGCTCAAATATTTCTTTAATAAAAGGATTCGCCTTTATAAAATCCTCGTTTATTTTATAGTAAGCAAATTTATTTTCGCGCCAGGTATCCAGCAGGCCCAACTGATTCATATTCCGCAGATGTCTGGAAAGATTCGATTGGTTTAATTCCAATAGATACTCTATTTCACACACGCACAAAGGCTTTTGTTTCAAAAGGTTTAAGATTCTCAGACGATTGACGTCAGATAAAGTTTTTAATATATTTATGATCATGATTTTCTCCATTCCAACACACATGAATTTATACTCATATTATTATAAACTATTTTCATATGTTTGTCATCAAAATGGTGTCCATCTTATTTTTGCCATGGAATAACGACATAATTTCCTTTGGTTTCTTCTGCAATGCGGTTAATCCATTTTTCTTCATTTGCTGCACGTGCTTTTAAAAATGGATCATTCGTATCCGCAGCCAATAAACTGGCGTTGATGACCCACCACTTATTGTCAATATCGGCTCGGTTCAGGTCTTCTTCCAAACGGTAGGCTTCGAAATAAGGTGTTGCTTCTGGAAGAGCAACAATCACTACTTCGGTTTCGTTTTTATTTTTCAATCGTGGCAACAGTTTCATCACTGACTCAGGAATCTCCGCATTCGAGCGCTCCATTTCCTTGTGGTAGCTTTCTGTTGAGTTGAGCAATAATAAGGTGTGTCCGGTAGGTGCCGTATCAATAACGACGACTTTTTCCTCTGCTTTTTCAACAATATCCGCAAAAGCCCGGAACACCGCAATCTCCTGAGTACATGGAGAGCGCAGATCTTCTTTGATATAGTCTAAATCTTCTTTGCTCACACCGCCTGCAATGGCTTTACTGATTACTTCATCTTTATATTTCTGTAATTCTTCGGCTTCGTCAATATTGCTGACTTCCACATTCCGGTTGGCAATGGCCTGTGCACTGATATGCCCTGCCGGATCGGTAGTGGTCAGATGTACTTTTTCGCCAAACTTTGCTAATCCCAGAGCAATGGCGGCTGCGATTGTTGTTTTTCCGACACCACCTTTTCCCATTGTAAAAATAACTTTTTTCTTGCTTTTGTGCAAATCGTTGATTAATGTGGTTAATCCGGGAAACTCAAAATCGTTATTAAAATCATCCGATTCTGACAGATCATCACTTGTCAACATTCTCCGGATATTATCAATCCCACTGACATTATAAGAGCGAAGCGGCAGCACAAAAATTGGCATTGTTTTTAGAGATTCAGGAATTCCCGCCATAGCCTTTTGCTGCTTTTCAAAAAAGCTTTCTGAAACAGGATCGTTGGTATTTACTTTTTCCAAAACACCATTAATAATTAGTTTCTGATTATTTACACCAATATCGGATAATTCTTTTGATGCTCTGGCGGCTTCATCAAGCGGTGCCTTTTCAGGTCTGGAAACTAAGATTAAAGTCGTTATGTCTTTATCTGACAGGGTTTTAACCGCATGAGCATACATTTCTTTTTTATCCCCCAAGCCAGAAAGCTGGCCTAAACAGGAAGCCCCATGAGTACTTTCATCAATAAATGAATCCCATGCGGATGGCAGTTGAAGCATCCGCAATGTATGGCCCGTTGGTGCCGTATCAAAAATAATGTAATCATACTGATTATTGATTTTATCATCCGTGATAAAGTTTGCAAATTCATTAAATGACGCAATTTCCACTGTACAGGAGCCCGATAATTGTTCTTCCATATTCGCAATAATGGATTCCGGCATTTTCCCTCGATAAGGGCCAACCACAGACTCGCGGTATTCTGCTGCCGCTTCTTCTGGATTAAGATTTGCAACGACTAAATTCGGTACTTCTTTGATGGGGACGCCTTTGTTATCCAACTCTGTTTCAAAAACATCCTGTAAGTTCGAAGCAGGGTCAGTACTGATCAAAAATACTTTTTTCCCTTTATCCGCAAGGGATACTGCCGTTGCGCAAGCGGTTGACGTTTTGCCAACACCACCTTTTCCTGTGTAAAATAAATATTTCGTCAGACCGGCATTGTCCGGGTTAAAAACTTCATACATATTAACGCCTCATTTCTGTTATTATTTGCATGATTCAAAAATAATATGTCTTTATAGTCATATGATAATGCAATCATATAATTTTGTCAACGATTTTTTTAAAATCCTTTTTACGTCTGGCAAAGGGTAAAAGAAATGGTATGCCGCCCACGGCCATGATTGCATCCATATATTCCGGAAAAATTCAAATTTTGTGTTCTGCAACCTGATATTGTGGTAAAACACCAATTAATGGTTTTTTATTCATCCAATCCCTCTCTACTTTCACGCAACTCACACTGCGGCAAAATCAAATCCAATTCACAAGTTTAACAGCACGTTCCGTAGCTACAACCTACCCCAGATTCTTCACGGAAAACTTTAAGAATATCAAGTAATTCTTCTGAGCTAAGCTGTAGCCATTCACCAATTTCCGCATTGTTTGGAAAAGTACCCATTTGTTTTACTTCGCCATTGATTAACGTTATTGGCAAAAGTCCTTCAGCTTCCATTATGAGTGCTTGTCCGATAATTGGGTGATCTAAAAATTCATCTTTATCGGTAGCAAAATTAAAAATTGAAATTGAATAATCTCTCTCGATTAAGGCATCTAACAATGGCGTAATCTTCCGCAATTGTTCTTTTTGCTCATTTGTCATACGAGCCGGTTCATAAATTTCAAATTTTGTTTTATCTTTCATTTTTCATTCCATCACATGATTTTAAATTCATATGTGTTTATAATCATATAATATATCCGACTTCCCTTTTTGTCAATACAATGATTGACTTTTTCATAAAAAAATAATATTATAGCTATATAATTAAATATTTATTTAAGGAGATTGTTATGGCCGCTTATCTTGACAATGCCGCTACTTCTTTTCCAAAACCATCAAATGTGATTGAGTCAATGACGACATTTATGGCTCAAAACGGAGCAACTTCCGGACGTGGCGCGTATCAGAAAGCTTTATTGTCCGATCAGTTAGTCTTTCAAGCCCGTTCTAAAACAGCACGCTTCTTTAATCATCCCGATCCAAAGACCGTTGTATTTACTAAAAATGTAACAGAAGCCGTCAACATTGCTTTGAAGGGATTTTTAAAGTCCGGGGATCAAGTTGTCACAAGCGCAGTGGAACACAATGCGGTTTGGCGCTGTCTTAAAATGCTTGAAAAAAATAAGGGTGTTTGTATAAACGTGGTACCCGCAGATAAGAATGGACAAACATCCCCTGAATCTGTTGAGCGCGCTCTAACCTTTAAGACAAAACTGATTGTTTTTAACCACGCATCAAATGTACTTGGAACAGTTCAGCCGATTCAGGCCATTGGTGAAATGGCAAATCTACGGCACATTCCCTTAATGGTCGATACCGCGCAGACTGCCGGACATTTTCCCATAGATATGCAAGATTCTCATATTGATATTCTCGCTTTTACCGGACATAAGGGTTTAATGGGGCCGATGGGGATTGGCGGCCTGGTTCTTTCTCCAAACTTAGATATTGAACCGCTAATCTCTGGCGGCACCGGGGGCGATTCCGCTTATCCCTATCAACCGGATTACTATCCGAATCATCTGGAAGCCGGTACACTTAATGTTCCCGGAATCATTGGCCTAAGTTCAGGAATTGACTTTATTAATGAAACGGGACTTGAAGGCATCCATTCAAAAATTAAAATGCTTTATAATTATGCAGTACATCAGCTTGATACAATACCAGGTATTGAACTTTATAGCCCACTTGATGCGCAAAAAACGATCGGAGTTATTCCTTTTAACCTTAAGGGGTGTCCTCCTGAAGAAATTGCTTTTTATTTAGACCAGCAGCATCATGTTATGATCCGTGCTGGTCTGCATTGTGCTCCTTCCGCCCATCAGCTAATGGGTACTCTCGAACGTGGGACTTGCCGCATTGGATTGAGCTATTATAATTCAAAAATGGATGTTGATCAGCTGGTTATTGGCCTACGTGGCTATTTGAGAAACAAAGGAACAGTATTATGTATTTAGACCATATTGCGATTGTTTTTATGGAACCCTGTACAACGGGGCATGGAAGAATTAAAATCCGCGCTCAATTAGCGCGCAATATTGATGACTTACTGCCCTATCTCAACGCAGTTATTAAAACGGCAAATTACAACCCAAAGGCGCCGTCTTTCAGCTATAAAACAGGAAATCATATCATCACTGTTCAGGGCGATACTCTTTCTGCCACTCAAATGGAGAATGAAAGTGACGCTTACGAATTTCTTGAGCAATTTCAAATAATAGTTAATGACACCGCAGATAATAAAGCGCATATTACCCCTCTAAATAAGCAACGTGAACGGCTGAAGCCGTTTGAGTTATATCGCTATCTTCCCAAAACAAACTGTAAGTCATGTGGCGAAGCAACCTGCATGGCTTTTGCCACAAAGCTTGTAGACGGCAGCCAAAAACTAGATCGCTGCACTCTTTTAAAAGAACAAGAAAATTCCCTGAATTATCAACATCTTGCGTCCATCTTAAAAGAATCCGGTTATGATCTTCACTAAATACACAAAAGAGACAGGAGGCACTGCTTATTCCTGTCTCTTTGTCAAATAAAGCCCTTCATTCAGTTTGAGCTTTTTCAAACGCATCCGTAAAAATAGAAAGCATACTATAGAAATATGCTACTAACTGACAATTCGCATTGAAATTAGGGGATTGCAATAATTCTTTTACTTCTTCTGGAGTGTAAAATCCACCATGATTAATCAGATGTAATTTACGGTTTCCCATTTTTCCTCCATCGGCATTTAATTTTGTCCATATACATTCCACTCCGAAAAAAACTTCTAAAGGGTATCAAATATTTTACATATTTCTGCTGCTACTTGATCCACATATTGTAGCTGTTCTGGCGTTAAATCCTTGGTAGAAATGGTTTGATGATCCAGAGCTATTTCTTCTCCGAGTATGGCTTCTACATCAACGATTCCTGAAACTGCATTACTGTATTTCTCGATGGCCCGTTTCGCACAGCATTTACTGCATCCATCCACTGAAATTGTTGGGTGATTCTGAGCAAAAGCCCGCTCTTGGTCACCGCCTGCAATGAAAAGGGGCAGACATAAAGTGCTCACTGCTCCTGGTCTCAATATTTCCATCATCTTTCGAACAGCCAGACGGGAAATCGTTCCGCCTAAGCATTCTTCGCCACTGCATGCAATAATTCCAATATTCTGTTCACCCATTTGATTATTCCCCCTTCTTCATGGTTTTTACTTCATCAGCCATTACCGCTGCCAATTCATCCGCAAATTTCCATCCATCCTCAGACAGATAAGTGCCCGTACCATGTTCTTCCCCCCGGTGCGCTTTCATAAAGTCAATGACACGATGTTTACCGCAGATCGCTCCACCGGCGGCTTCCACACTCTTTTGGGCACAGCATTTCGCGCAGCCGTCAATGGTGATGCACGGCTGGCCTTCAATTTTCGATACTATTTCTTCATCGCCGGTCACGATGTGTGCTAAGCACAGACGTTCTGTGTCTTCCGGCAATAATTCTCCTGTCACTTTTAGTGCTGATTCACGGGCAATCAGTCCCAGCACCTTTCCAATACCACTACATGGAATGATTTTTACCTTACTCATTGATTTCCTCTACTTTCTTCTTCATAATTTCAAAATATTCCTCATAAGATATGAGCATTTCTATATCTTCATCCCAATCTGTGAGTTTTATCTCAGCAATCCATCCCTTTTCATAAGGACTTTCATTCACGCGTTCAGGTTCTTCTTCCAAAACGTCATTGATGGCTGTAACAATGCCGCTTACCGGCGAAACCAGTTCAAAAATTGATTTTCCGGATTCCACAGATCCTACATCATCAAACTGCTCGATTTCGCGTCCAATCTCCGGGAAATCGACAAATAGAATATCGGATAAATTTTGCTGCACAAAATCCGTAACACCCACACGTGCAAAGCCGTTTTCAATAAAAACCCAACAGTCATTCTCATTAAAATAATAGGCTTCCTTTGGTACTTTAAAAACAAATTTTCCCTTGCTGAAAGAAGCATAGTCAACGGCCTGGGGCATTACGAAAACAGATTGTTCTCCTTCCTCAGGTTTTGCTTGAAAATCTTCAGCGATTCCATTGATAAAATCTTTGAGTTCTTCATCTATTTCAAGGTAATTCCCTAATGAAAGTCCGGCATCCTTGGCTTTTTCACTCACATTAATCCGTTCTGTTACTTTTAAATTGTTCTCAGATGCCAATTTACTTGCACATCTCGTATTGCAGCCATCAATGACTAATAGGGGCTTTTCTTCTAAAATTTTGTTATAACGTTTTTGAGCGGCATGGTAAAGCACAGGACAAATCAGTTCATGATTTCCTTCTTCCAAAATTTCCAAAGCGACCTCACGTGTCAAGGAACCGGCAAATTTATCCAATCCATTGCAAGGCAGAATACAAAAATCTTTTTCCATATTATTTTCCTTCTTTACGTATAGCTTTGATTAACCTGGTTGTTGCTGGCTTATCTGGAAATGAAATGGCATCAAGACCGCATGTTTTTCCACACGCCCGACAAAAGACCACACAATTATCAGGATTCTTAACCACTAGTTTATGCACACCATTTTCCTGCTTTTCAAAAACTTGGTGAGGACAAAAATCAAAGCAATCCATACAATCGTTACATTTGCTGTAATCTATCCGCGGAGACCAGTCAATCCGATTTCGTTCTACTCCCATAAAAGTAGTATCACTCATATCTATACCTCCAATCCCATATCTTCGAGTGCTTTTTCAACTTTTTCAAAGGCCTGTTCATTTGTCATATCACGTATATCTAACATAACAGCGTCTTTTTCAATGTCGAGTCCAGCATCTTTAAAAGCATCTTTAAACATTTTTCGCTGCATATTCGGCGCACAAGCACCAATCACAACTTTTCGTCCTGTCTTTAGAAAATCTGCAAAAAAACGGTCTCCATCTTCCTCGCACATTTGGGGGTGAATAATAGCATATTCTACTGGAAGCTCTACCCTTACCTGATTAATAAAATCCCATATATCCATTGCCTGAAATCCTGGGCATTTCCCCGTACAGACACACATTAAAAATCCTGGCAAATTATCATTCATATTAGCACCTCTTTATATAATTATTTAATTATATATTTATATTATTCTCTTTTTGAATAAAAGTCAAGTATCTTTTAATATGTTTATCCATAATATCTTAATGAAGCCTCCTTTAGCAACAACCTTTCTTTACGTTTTTCTGATCTTTTCCAGAAAAGAAACGCTTAAGATTATCTGGTAACTGGTAATTTTTTTCTTTTTGATTAATATGTCCAAAGACCACTTCTAAAATACCTTCCACAATCATCGCAACCGGAGGTTCTTCATATTCTTCTCCCTGATAAATAAAAATACGGCAATCAACAGTTTCTCCACAGAGATCGCCACAATCTTGACACCTGTTCTCCTTCACTTCATCACAAATGTCGATACCGTTCACTCGGATCGTCGGGGAACTAATGAAATGATATTGTTCAGCCAGCTCTTTTGTTGTCACATTAATCTTGTGAATTTTGACATGAAAATCGAGTAGCTTGAAAACATCTAATAACAACGTTACAGCCAGATCAAACGATGCATCTGTTGCTTTACAGCGCTCACAAGTGTTTAAATCCAAATAAAGGAAATCTAAAATAACTTCCCTCCGTTTTTCATAATTACAACGCAACTCCGAATCTGTAGTCCTTTTCATTTTTTTGTCAAAACAATTTCCAGACATGTTAATCCCTTTCTATTTAATAACTTTTTAATTATATTTTTATAATATTATAATATTATTTTTTTACACCGTCAAGATATTTTTACTTGCCATTCCATACGTCTTCCTATATAATCATTATATAACATATCAATTATATCATTATAGAAAAGGAGTTATTATGGATAGCGAATCTTTATCCGTCAAAATATTGAAAGCGATGGGCCATCCCATTCGTTTAAAAATCGTTAAGTTCTTATTGGATAAACCACACTGCGTGTGCGAACTCAAAGAAAACTTAGATTTTAGCCAGCCAAATTTATCTCAGCATTTAAAAATTTTGAAAGAAGCAGGTATTATTGCCAGTGAAAAAGTTGGAGTACAAACACACTATCACGTATGTTTAAAAAATACAGAAGCGCTCATTGCAGCAGCTGAAGCAATGAGCCAAGAATATTTAAATCAATTTAAGTAAAAAGTGCCATATTCCAAATTAATTCTACAGAAAAAGAGGGGACAATTTTTTATGAAAATCGTCCCCTCTTTATTATTCTACTGGATCATGTGATAAAAGAAACAGCGTCAAAATTTCCTCTGCGAATTTCCCTTTTTCCGCCGGACAACGCTCTAACAGTTCCAATAATGCTGCATATTTTGTCCCCATATACTCTTTAGGGCCATAGAGAATAGCATCAGCTGACATTTTTAAAACGTTGCTAAAGCGATTCAGGCTTTTAAGTGAAAAGCCTTTTGTTCCAAGTTCAATATCGGCAAGGAACGTAGGCGTAATTCCAATCTTTCTTGCCAGTTCATCCCGGGACATGTTCAGAAACGTTCTTTGCTTGCGAATACGCAGCCCAATAGCCTTGTGATCTAGCTCTTGCATTTAATTTCCTCCCATCTATATGAATAGATTATTTTTTACAATGTTCAGTTTGCGGATTTTCAGGGGAGAGTAATCTCTCCCCGTCATCCTCCGTAAACTTCCCAAACAAAAAAGCTATGCAAGGTTTATAATAATTACCCATACACAGCTTCAAAAAATAATCCAGATATTTCTATCCTGATTCGAAAATGCTTTGCATTGCGCTAGTCAACTAATACATAATAAAAAACCTTGTCTTAATGATTGCTATCATGTAAAATAGTATGCAAGCGGTACGTGGCTGACGCCCGTTGTGTAGGGTGCTGTATTCACCTAAAGCAAGCCGAGGAGGTGTTACCGCACCAAGTCGGATGCCGCTTTTTTATTTGTTCGTTTACGCTTTCATTCTATATTCAAATTTCCACATTTTCAAACTTCATTCTATCTGAAATCATCAAACCGGAAAATCAAATATATCATCCCTTATCCTTTTGTTTTTCTCTTTATCGGATAAAGGTTCAAGAATTAGAAAACATAGCAGACGTGACAGGAGCGAATGAACCAAAAGTTATCCATAGTCCGTCCGTCCTTTCGGAAAATAAAAACTGCGCGTGGCAACTACCCACACACAGTTAAGAAAGTTCAAGAAAAAACTCAACAATATCACAAAATCAACTATGGCTATTGAATAAAAATGAAAAATAGCATATAATTAACTTTGCGGTACTCCTCGGAGGTGTGGTGCCCAAACACCGCATGCCGCATTGTGGGGCAATCACAATGCGGATGCCGCAATTTTTATTTCTATAGTCTTTATTATAGTTTATATTGAAATAATATGCAATTCTTATTTGTATTTTTAGGGAAATAGTTTCTCTCGTATTCCATTTTTTCTTTCAGCATTTCTCTTTAGGTACAAAAAAGAAAATCTTTTAGGATAGATATTTATTTTTAGTTTTCATAATTATTTAAACGGATAGATTTAATCGGTCATTTTTCCTATTTTCTAACGGGAAAGATAAATTTTTTCTTTGTAACCATCAGGGCAGAGATAGCCTAATTCCATAAAAACCATCTCATCCCTAGAAATCAGGTTCACTTTGAGGTACAACACGTACATGCTTCATCCGTCTATCCCTGTCCAGACATACCGATCAACGATCAGGAAGCATACAGCACAGCCAGGAAGTCCCCCGAGCCGCTTTTCTTTTACATGGGTCTGCGCTCTCCACCCTATATAACTATGTATACTAGCTAATATGTGTGGAATAACGGTTTTTTAAGAAACATTCGCATATTAATTTAAATAATATATAGTTTTATGATATCAAAAAAGAAAAAAATTCGTTTTCACGCTCCCTTTTTTAAACTCAATAATCAATTTCTTATACTATAAATTCTTGAACTTCCTCTTGCATTTATTAGAAAGCCTCATAAGCGAGGCCGTCTCTGAATAAGCCTTTATATTCTCCTATGCGTTTACCATCTTTGCTTTCTCCCTGCTTAGTCTGTGCATATCCTTTAGATCAATCTAGTACTCTATGATATAGTCGCAATTATAACATAATTGTTATTCTTGATTATTTAAACATAGAGATAGGTAAAAACAAAATAACAAAAATATAAAAGAAAATAAAGTTAGTTTAATATTTTTAGTATACTAAAAATATTAAACTAATTTTATTGAAAATATTGATAAATCCTATTTTATAATATAAACTTGTAGTAATTCGTTTACATTGTTTGAAAGAGGTGTTTCCGATGGTTTTATAATATAACCGCTCTTGGTTTCATTGTATTATTAAGGAGAAGAAAATGAAAAATTTACTAAAAAAATTCTTAACATTTATTTTGATTCTTTCAACGCTTTCATTTAGTTGTTCCAACGTAATAGCTGCCACTACCGACCTTTCTGAAAATAGCAGTGGATTTTATATCGCTTCTAGTGATGTTCCCAATAACTATATTCAGTTTGTTACTGCTATCTTGCCAACAATGCTAAATAATCGAATTATAAATGATAATTCTCTTGATCCCCAAGTTTCGACTAGCTTAAATGATTACTATGTTGGAACTCCTTTTCAAATGAAAAAAGAAGACAATTCTGTCATGGAAGCTTACTATTTTCCAATTATTTGCGATAATAATATCATTTATATATTTATGTCTTACCCCAGTACTAACCCAAGAACCGGCTCATACGAAGCCCTCTATGGATGTACTGGTTATTTGACAAATGCTTTAGCATCGGAATTAAATATTCTTAAAACGGAAATCTCAACTAGCGAGGAATCTCCAATTGAAATACAACGTAATTTAGAAGACGTAAATTATAAAATTAATGGAAAGAATGAACAATTAGTTAATAGTGTAAGTGGAAAAGAATCGATATCCGATAAAGAGGTTACTACTGAAACAGTTAATGATATTGCACAGCTTCCTAGTTTAAGAACAAGAAACATAGAAAAACCCAAAAATATTATGGAACCGGTTTTAGCATTAAGTGACATCATTAACTCAGGCGCATCAACGCGAGCTCCTGGATGGAATTTTTTTAACGGAATAGATATTTCAGAAACACAATCAACATTGCCGTGGTGTGGTGCGTATTGCGCAACAGCAATAATACGAAGTCAGACAAATCATAGAGTGTATGCTGGTAACCTCATGGCTGTTTGTTACCCTAATGAAACTATGTCCGAACGGATAGAACATGGTACAAAGATACCGCATGATTATATTACTTATGCAGAATCTTTAGGAATGACAAAGCTTGCATACCGTGATTACCAATTGTCACCTAGTTCGATTTACTCATTGATGATTGATGCAAATAGGGTCCAAACCTCTTGGGAAATGCAGTACTCTGATGGACGTTTTTACAGTCGACATGCACAAGTCATTTGCGGCGCAAGCAGTGTTGCTGATCCGATGGTCGGAGAAATGATATTCTATGAAATGTGGAATCCATGGTACAATCGTACCATCTCTTATTTAGAAAGTTCTGTGAAAGATTATATGAACTTAAGTGGTTATTACTCTGTATGGGATCAATCCATTTATAATTACATATACTAACACTAAAAAAGAGCTAGATATCTAGCTCTTTTTTAGATGATGGACAATTAACTTTAAGATTAAAAAACAATGGCAAACTTATTTCAATCTCTGAGCTTTGGAATCGGTTTGTTAAAGCGTAAATTGAGTGAAAAAGTTATTCAACTATTTCCTGCCCAATAACGCCAGATTTCAAGTTTCCACCTTGTCCAGATAAAGAAAATTTTGACGTTTCTAGGCAATAAAGCAAAGTTTCCTTAACTTTTTGATTGGCTAATTCATCTACCGAATTTATGGCTTCATTTACTTTTTCCAATGACACACTTGGTTTTAAAAGTTTTCGTTCAGATCCATCATAATAAAACGAATTCACTTCTTCAACAACTTCAAATTGGATTTTAGCTTGAACAAAATTGTTGTGCATCTCTTGATAAAAATCTGGTTTTAAGACAGCATATTCTTTCAGTGTTTCAGAAATGTAGTTATAATCATCAATTGCAATAATATCAACAGGAATGCTTCCATAATATTGTTTCTCTATTATTTTTTTTAAATGATACATCTTCTGAAGTTCTTCAATTTTTCTACATGCGTTCTGTCTTTTTTCTCCAAATAAAAATGATGCATGTACTCTAGCTTGTTGCAAAGTATTATCACATATTTCATCATTTAAATGTTGTTCATTATTTTTATATAATGATGTAATAAAATTATCTATATAGTTTATTTGAGTCTTACAAAAAAAAACAGAACGTAATAAGTAAGATCATTGAAAAAATAGACACTACTATATTTTTTGATGTAAATATTTTCATTTCTCCTCTTCAAGTTTTCATCAATTAAATAATTTTTTAACCATGTTTTAAATTGTCTTTCTTCGAACTTGATAATTAAAACATATAGCTATTCTATACTTTCAGAAGTTTAATTATCCTTTAGTACTCTATACTATAGTTAGTATATCATGTCTTTTATTATGTTGCAATAAGTTTGGATTTCCAGAAAGGCTACCCGTCCAAACCACCATTCCTCTTATGCAGGACACCAGCATCCATCAGTTCGTCGACGGGCGCTGCATAGCCCCTTTTTTGACACTGATGGTACATTTAATCCTGCCCCCTTGAAATAATCATTTGATCGGACATTCTATTGCTTGTCATCGAATAAAAAATATCTCTAATCATATTAATTATATTATATCTCAATTTAAATAAACCGTATATTTTTTCCTTTGTATCAGCAGGACAGAGATAGCCTGTTTTCAGGAAAAATCAAAAAATAAAGGATACTTTTGATTTCAGCTATCTCTTTCCTGCCATATCAAAAATTCTCTTTTCAGCAGGTCCACTTCAAGACGGTTTCCCGCATGTTTCTTTTGCCCATTCCCGTCCAGACTTACCATTTTTACAAATGGCGAAACACACAGCACAACATAGGAAGTCCCCCAAGCCGCTTTTCTTTTACATGGGTCTGCGCTCTCCACCCCATTGACGACGGCCAACTGCAAGTGAAACAATCGACCGCCGGGCTGACTTTCTGCATTTGCTCAGCCACACATATTTGTTGTTTTGATATTGGGGATCAACAAAAGCTTAAAAACCCCGGCTATCCTGATTTTTTGCACAAAAATAAAAGGGAACGCGAAAGACTTTTCTTCCGGTTCCCTGTTTTTGACCGATTTTCATCCGTCCTATTCCATAACCTTTTTTCAGTTTTAATAAGCGGGGCAGCCGTACCCCAGAATCATATAACCCCCGAGCGGGTAGCTCCTTCTGGCACAGCTGTCCGTAGTATTCCCTTCAATGGTATTCACGGTGCCATCCGTCACATTCTCAACAAAACCGACGTGATCCGCGCTGCCGTCACCACCCCATGTAAAGAAAATAATATCGCCCGGCTTCGGTGTATAGCTCCCGTCCTGCCACTGGCCTTTTGACTGGAAATAATTTACGCCATCTGATACCAGTGCAAACTTGGGGATCACCCCCGCGTCGATATAACCGCACTGATCCGCGCACCATGAAACAAAGCAGGCGCACCATTCCACCCGTCCGGAAAAGCCGTACCAGCTCCAATAGGGCTGCCCTCCGACATTCCCGATCTGGCTGGCTGCCACGTTGACAATATTGCTGTTGCCTGCCCCTGTCGGGATACGCCCAAAAGGGTAATACCTTAAGACATTCGGCACATAGCTCACATCGCCGTAGCTGCCGCCGTGCAGATTGGCGAACTCCTGGGCGTTGGCCTGCGTATAACCGCCGTCATTTTCCAAAGCCCAGTCAATATACCCGGCCCCGAAATTGTAGCCTTGAAGGGCCAGTTTGATATGTTCTAAGTCCATGGGACTGGTAACCCCCGCGGCATGTAAACAGTCGGCCAGATACCGGATGCCAATATTGATCGAATACTCCGGATCGGTGATGCCGCCGGGATACTGGTCATTATAGCCGCACTCTGAACACTGCATCGGATCACCCCCGCGACCGCCGGATTCCTGCATCATGACCGCTTTGATCAGTTCAACATATTCCTGTATCCCATGTTCCCGGGCATACTTTGTGATCAGCGGTTCATAGGCCTGCACTTCTTCACTGACAGGCTCCACCGCATTGGCATTGCCTGCTCCCACCAGACACAAGGCCCCGCCAAAAAGTACGATGATGACAAGAATCAGCGCCACCACCCATCCCCCGGCGGCAATAGCACTGGCAAGAGCTTTTCCCGCCGCCGCTGTGACTTTCGCCGCTGCGGCCGTAGCCTTGGCGGCGAGCTTTCCGGTGGTGATGGCTGCTTTCGTCGCAGCCTGAGAAGCCTTGACGGCCATTTTGGCCGATGCCTGACTGGTCTTAGCTACTGCCTTGGCAGCTGCCTGTGATGCTTTTGCAGCCGCCTTGCTGCTCTCTCTGGCGGTCTTTGCCGTGGCCCGCCCGGACTTGGTGGCCCTTTTGGACGCTTTCGTTGTCCGGATGCTGTTTTTTCCCAGCTTACGGGCTTCACTGGCCGTTTTAATGCGCAGCCTGCCCGTCTGGTCACTGGTTTTTATGGTGCGTTTGGGGGCCTTTTCAAGCCCTGTCCGGGCCGCCCGCCTGCTCTTGGCTGCGGAGTAAATGGACTGCCGGATATTCTTTTCTTTTTCCGGAAGGGCCTTGATCGACGGCTCGGTACTGCCTTTGGCTTTCACCATGCCGTCTGCGCGCTCCCGGGTTTTGATGCGCACCTCATCCCCGATATTCCGGACACCCTGTTCCGCTTCGGCGCGGGCATTTTCCGCGGATTCAGCCATACGGTCTGCCCGGTGGGCCTGAACCCTCTGAACAGCACGGCGGCTCTGATCCTGAACTTGACGGGCTGCTCCATGGGCCGCACGATCCGCGTAATCGGATGTTCGGTTGATGGCATAATCATTTGCGGATGTTTCCTGCGGCGACGGACTGCGCTCAGCGGCATCCTTTGTCCGGATGGTCGCTTCCCGTATCCGCTCGGCAGCTGTTCCGGCCTTGTCGAGTACCCGTATATCCTTTTTTACCTCCCGGGTCTTGATTGCTTTTCCGATGCTTAACACCTCCCTTCATCGAAAACGCCGGAAGGATCAAAGGGTTTCTTCTCCTGGCTTGGTCGTCATCAACCTGTACAGTCTGGTCTTTCTCGGAAACTTGTTGACAAAGGGCACTAAGGCACTCCCATACCTTATCAGGCCGCAGCCCTCATCCGCATTGGTGATATAGCTCAGCTGCTCCCGCGAGATATTCAAAAGATTGGCGAGCTTCTGGCGGTCACTGGCCGCCTGATTCAGCATGACGATAAACTCAGAGTTTGACAACATGGTACTGGCTAAAACACTGTCTAAAAGATACTCCACGTTCTGGGTGATGGCGGTCGGGAACGCATTACGCTTCCGGAATCGCCGCCACGCAGAGTTGAAAAAGGCACCGGAGTATTCATTTTCAAAGACAACGTGAAATTCATCTAAAAACAGATGTGTCCGCTTGCCTTTTTTCCAGTTCTCCGTGACCCGGTTGATCATGGCATCTGTAATGACGAGCAGGCCCATGGTTTTGAGCTGTTTGCCTAAATCCATGATGTCATAGACCACCATACGGTTCTGGGTGTCCACATTGGTTTTATGGGCAAAGGCGTTCAGGCTGCCGTTGGTAAAAAGTTCCAGTTCAAGGGCAAGCTCTTGGGCTTCCGGCTCTGGCTGATCCATGAGCTTTTCCCGCAGCACACATAAGGTCGGCAGCTCCCCACCGCGTTGATAATCGTCATAGACCAGTGCCACGCAGCGGTCTATGATGGATTTTTCCTTCGCTCCCAGTCCTTTTTTGTCCAACTGTTCAAAGAGGGATAAAATGAACTCGGACTTGTCCACAATGGGGTTTCCGCCATCACCGTAACCCTCCACCATGTCCATGGCATTGATATGATCCTCTGACCCTGCCGCAATCCGGATCGCTTCACCTCCGAGGGCTGTAATCAGGGAGACATACTCGCGCTCTGGATCACACACAAGAATGTCATCCTGGGTCGCGAGGGCGAGAAACACGATCAGCTCTTTTGCGCTGAAGCTTTTCCCACTGCCCGGCACGCCCAGAAGAAAGGCGGACTGGTTTAAAAGATTGGCTTTGTTACACATGATAAGGTTGTGGGAGATGGCGTTCTCACCATAGTAGATACCGCCCTTGTCCATAATCTCCTGCACCCTAAACGGCATGAGCACGGCTAAGCTCTCGGTGGTCAGCGTGCGCAGGGCATTGATCTTCCGGTGCCCAATGGGCAGGGCGGTGTTCAAGCCATCCTGCTGCTGATAGCGCAGGATCGCGAACTGACAGAGGTGCTTTCTGGCCATGGTGAGCAGTGTATCGGTGTCCGCGTCGAGTTGCTTCCTGCTCTTGGCGGTATGGACAAGGGTGAGCAGACCAAACATCATGCGCTGATCCCTTGTGGTCAAGTCATCCAGAAATTCTTTTGATTCCTTCCGCTGCAGCTCCATATCATAGGGGATAACCGCAGAAAAGTTCTGATTCTGGTTCTGCCGGCGCTGCCAATTCGTTATATTTGTCTCCACACCGAGCAGGCGGTTCTCCACCTCCCGCACGGCTTCATCGGTCGGCACCGGGATCACGTCAATACTGAGCATGAGATTGCGGTTGAGCTGTGTCAGCTCACTGATCATGCTGTCACGGATATAGGATGCGTATTCGCGCAGAAACAGTACCCGGCCATATCGATCCCCGATTTTAAAAAAGTCCGATTCAAACTCAAAGGTGTCTGGACAGATAAAATCCCGGAAGTCATGGCCTTTTTTCATGGTCTGTAACAGATCAAAGGTAAAGCCTGTCTCCTCCCCTGTACGGTAAAAGTCATGCAGGACGCGCAGCCTTTCCTCTGCGTCAAGCTCTGTACAGCGTGATCCCAGACGGGAGAAGTGGGCGGTCAGCTCTGTGCTCACACGGGCAAAATAGGTCTTGGCTTCCTCATAGTTCTTGCGCAGAACGGTCACGGTCACATACTTTTCCTGAATCATGCTGTTGGTTCCGGTGGCCTTGTCGAGTAACATCTGGTTGTACTCTTTCCGGTAGATGTCCAGTCCATCCTCTTTCATGGGGATCAAAATACTTTTTTCAAAGTCCGCCCGGTTCAGGCGGCGGTTGTTGATGGTCAGCTTGGTGGTCGCGCCGCTGTCAAAGCTGTTTAACAGTTCTGAATATTCTAAAAACATGGCTTCCTTATCCTCCCGCCCGGCCACCGCGTAATTGATGTCTGTAAACCGAAAAGTCTTGGCATATTTATTTTTACCGATACAAAAAATCCCATCCGGATAAATGATCTGGATGGGGACGGCCTGCTGTGCGCTTTTTGGAATTTTAAATTTTTCTTTCTCCTGATGGTTTAAATTTTTAAGTGTTTTAATCATTTTTCGCTCCTTTATTCTTTTTTCTTTTTTTATCTTTTCTCTTTTTGACGGGTGTGGTCAAAATCCAGTAATACAGGTTGTCTGCATCAAAAATCAGAATTTTGGGCATCAGAAATCGGTCTTTTATCCATGCCCATAGAAACTGTTCTGCGCTCATGCCGTGGTACTTGATAAAGCCTAACGCCCCAAAAGGCGCGGCGGCTAAGATACAGGCCCAGGACAGGGTTTCCATGCCAAAGTAAGGCCGCAGTAAAAAGTACAGGCCAACGGCCATTCCACAGGCCATAACCGAAAAAACAAACTGCCGCATGGACAGTCCGAAAAACATGCTTTCTGTATATTCGCGGATCTCGCGGTTTATCTTCACTTCCATAAAAAATCTCCTTTTGCTTTTACAGGCTTGCTTTTTGAGCGAAGCCTGCCATACTAAAACTATAAAAACCAATACATAGGAGGTGCCCCCATGGTATATGTCGCATTTATTTCATTGATCATCACCATTGTGCTCATTGTTCTGTCATTTGTGTTGAAGCTTGCTGGAAAGCTCCGTCTGACACTGCCCGTTGTCTATTTCCTGCTGATCAGCACATTTCTCAATCCATGGGCGGCTGCCCATGAAACACTGGCTTTTGCCATTCTCTTTATTCTTCTGGGTTTTTCCCTGATCTCCTGGATACGCTCTTTTAAGGAATACTGGGACGAACGGCAATACTATAAAACCATGAAAGAAGATATTGCCTGGCAGGCCCGGACTGCAAGGGAGCGCGGTATCTCTACCCGTGACTGCTATATTGACAGCGAGGGCACCATGCGCTATAACAAAGATGATAAACCGGTATTCTAGGACGTTAACCGCGTCCTTTTTTATTTCTATAGGCCCATCATCTCTTTCACACAATGATCCGCAAGCTTGATGGTTCCCACCAGCACCAGCATGTTAAAAACCAGTTCCCCGATATAGGCCCAAACCATGGTGACCGCCGAAGCGTCCGGGTTGACCTGTGGCGGGGATGCTGCAAACAGTGAAAAAATCACACAGGCCAGTACAATAATCGCCCCCTCCAGACAGACACCCGCATAGCTTTTCAGAAAGCTCTTGCCAATGCTCTGGCTGGGTTCACCCGCAAAAGTGGACAAGGGCACCGGGGCAATGGCGGTGTAGAGAAACAGCTTAAAAAACCGCCCATACACGCTCATGATCATCACAAAAGACAGTACGGTGATGAACAGTCCCCCGATGAGGGTCACTGCCCACAAAGGGATGCTTTCAAGAAATGCGCAGTTCTCCACGGCTTCCACAATCTCCGGCGGCAGCACGGTTTGGGTCGCACCCCCCAGCCCCGCCGTCACCATAATCTTTGACACAATCCCCTGTACGATGGTGAACAGGGCAATCATGAGTTCCAGACCATAAGTGATGACGCCCTTGGCAATGGCAAAGCGCACAAAGAGTTTCAGGGCGTGCTCCGGCTTCTTGACCTCTGCCAGTGAGCCACAGGTCTTGACCATGCCCACCAGAAAAAACAACACCAACAGCGCGTAGCCGATGGCCTGTAAGGTGCCGTTGATGTTGACAATCACCTCCCAGATGCCGCCGCCCTTAAAAGTCTGGGGCGACTGGGTGAGCAGCTGCCAGATTTCCGACAGTTTTCCATTCCATGTGTCCAGAGAGTTTTGCAGATTTTGTACAATCCAGTTATCACTTTCCATTGAATCCTCCTTTCAGGGGCAGGCCAGCGTTTCGGTCTGCCCTTTTTTCTTTGTATCCATACCGGACTATCCCGCAATGGTATTCAAAATTTCCTTGGCAAAGGTGACCACGATCCCCCCGGCCACGGTCATGATCCCATTAGCCCTCTGGCTTGGATCATGGGACTTAAGGGATAAGCCGATCTGCACAATCCCATAACCGATGAGGATCATTCCGACCGCCCGGACAAGGCCAAAAATAAAAGTGGACAGGTTGTTGACCACGGCAATGGGGTCATCGGCAGCGCACACGGTTGTGGTACATAGAACACACAGTACAACCGCCATATAAACCGAAAAGCGGCGGTGCATTTTAGTGTTCATAGACAGACGGGGTGTCGGGGCTTTATGCTTCTTTTTTCGTTTCGTTGTTTGGTTCATTCAATTGTATCTCCTTTAACTTTTCAAAATAGGCTTCTAAATCTTCCTCCGACCAGAGCATACAAGTTATTTCTTCGGATATTTCCATTTCCTCAATCACAATATCCGGCGAATAAGGCACAAGGCTCATGCTTGCAACGGCGTGATCCACACGCCCATGTTCATAAGGCGGCATCCCGCCGTCGGTGGTCAGATGGATATTGGGGTGTTTTAATAAATTGTATTTTTCATCTTTGATGGGCCGTTCTCCGCGGATAAAGAGCAAGGCATAGCGGTTGTCGAGCATCCGCACCTCATCCGGTGTCATCAGCTCTTTGCCACAATGTCAAGTGATGAATTCAAAAAAGACAAGCACTATCCAAAGAAAAACTTCTTTTATGGTATCTGCCTATTTTGTTTTCGATAGTTTTAGCTGTGATACATTTAATTTAGGGTGCAAAAAAGCAGGAGACCTTTTCGGATCTCCTGCTTAGTAGAGCTGTGAATATTTAATTGTGGTTGGGTTGCCAGTTATACAAACTGGGGTTGTGTAAATATCAAATACTTGTTATTTTTAGTGCACAATTAAGTTCTTCTGCTTTTAGCAAGGCATGATTGAAAATTGTAATAAAATCCTCACCGTCACTTGTAACAAAATAATTTGATAAATCGGTTATATCATCGCTGATATTTGTTCCCCACGGTGGCTGGGCAGATAGATTTTTTATATTCCATATTACTTTATTTGGAGAATATTTTGCTAATCCTTGCTTCATCTGTTCCAATTCATTGATAGCTTCAGGAATACGGGAACTATTTAATTCACCTAAATACAATTCGTTCATAATGACTGGAAATTTAGTTCCCCATTTTTTATTTTCCAAATTATAAGCAACCGTTGAAAAAAATGAAAATAAAAAATCTTCACTTCCTATTTGAAACCAATAATACTTCACTTTAAACCCAACCATAACACTTTCTCCCAATACATCTGTGACATTTCAATTACACAACTTCTAATTTTTGTTTTTTACTTAACTTTAGTGTAGCTCTCCATACTAAAAGTTTCTAAATCAAACACTACCGCAGCAACACTGTCCTCATTTTCTTCAATAAGCCATAAGCGAGTCCATAAGGTTTGGTCGTTCATATTGGTAGCAGTTTTATCCTCACCATCGGTAATGATTTTTTCGGGATCTAATTTTGTTACAAAAATGTTTTCAGGTTTAAGACCTGGCAGGCTGCTCTTAAGTTCCTCCTCTGTTAGTCCTGCTATATCCATTGCTTCAGCACATTTATAATACTCAACATCTCCGTACCAGTAGTTATCGTTAACATTCTCGATGGATTTTAACCACATAAACTTATCGTCAACGAATTTATAACCAGCACCAGAGCCGGTATCTATTTCCCATGTTCCTTGTATCAGTGCATTATCATCGTTATTATCTTTGCTGTCAGTAGTACCGGCGCAAGCGGTAAGCCCCAATAGTGTAAAACAGATAATCAGAATAGCTGCTGCAATTCTAAAAAAACCATTTTTGCGGTATTTAATCATATTCATATCATAGTTCATAGGTAACCCCCAAGTTAAATTCTCTTTATTTTTGTAAGCCTTTCTCCATTGAAAAATGAAGAAAATATTTTATTCCCGTTCCCGTCTACTCCGTTTTTTCTTTCGGGAATCTGGCGGCGGAGAGAAGGTCTGAATGTAATCCTGCCGGATCAGCGTCACATCCTGAGAAAGAAAAGCAGCGACACGGTCCTGTTCGGAAGTTTGCTCTGGGAAAAAAGACGCAAATTTCTGTGCCAGCTGTTCTTCTTTTTCATACAGTTTAAGTGTGCCTTCGTATCCAATCAATTCTTTCAGCACAGCAGTAAACTCCTTGTACCGGTCCCCTCGAATATCCAGATCGAATGTCGCTTTGGCAGTCATGCCGTTCAGGTAAAGTACCTTCAAGGAAGTATGGTTTCTGAACCGATTCATTGTGAACCATAAAGCCAGCTTTTTTGAGAGCAGCTTACCGCCAATCAGCATCCAGTTCTGGCTTTGGTATATTTCCAGATACTTTTTCATGCCCTCATCTTCAAACTCTATTGGTTCAAAATGTTCTCCATCCAGCAGTAGCTCCAGCTGATTTTTGCTGAGAATCTGATTCAGTACCGGTATGTTCCGGTAAGGCGCGCAGATATAGCGTCTCATTTTCTGAAACAGCGCCACAACCAGAACTGCTGTACCAAGTAAAAACAGGAAAAGCTCTCCGTCCATTTCGATTTTTCCAGTTGCCGTTACCCAGATGCCACGCAGAACCAGCACGACGCCAAAGCCCCACAGCCCGAAAATCAGCAGCTTTTTCAGCGGATGAAAATGAATCCATTCAATGATCTGTACCTGTTGTTTGCCGCTCATAGGTTCATCACGCAAAAGTCGGCGGGCGATCCACTGATTCAACAGTTGTGGAGTCCATGCAACTCCAAATAGAAAAACTGCAATACCGGCATAAAGGGCAATCCCGATCCAACCAATATCCAGATAAGACTCCAAAAGCAGTAAAAGGATAATTGGCAAAATCATAGTAAGAAAAAACGGTAAAAATGATTTTTTGCGTCCCTTCTGGAGATTGAGGTCATTGAGCGCAGAAGTAATACACAGGGCAAAAATCATCACAGCCGATATCCCGCCAGACACCCAGTTTTTAAGGTCACCGAAACGCATCACATGCTCGGCTTTGTGCATATTCGGAAATTTCCCGGTAATACCCGCATAGAGACAAAATCCCAAATAAGCCAGAGCCAAAAGTGCCCCTACCAGCTTCAAAATTGTTTTTCCTGAAAGTTTTTGTTTCTCCATCTTCGTCGTTTTCCTATAAAATCACTGTTCCTGTGTCAATTTATCCTTCTGTATCCCAAACAAAGCTATCTACCATGTCTCTGGCGGCCTGTTCGGTGGTTTCTGATCCGCTGAAATTTGTAAGCTGGATCAGGCAGAACCCGTAATCCTTTACAATATAGTATTGCGTGGTGACAATATCGCCCTCGTCGATAGTAAAGATATACAGTAGATCTCCCTGCTCGGTATAGGTTCCATCCCCGTTCAGTTGTGCTTCAATACCATCCAGCTGCATCAAAATCTGTTGGACGATCGCATCCCGGAACTGCTCATGCTCCTCCAGACTATATTTGTTCTTTCCTACATGGATGGATATGTTGTCCGGCTTTTCATCATTTTCGTGACCTTCCTCTATGTAGAAAATCTGCGAATCAGTAGAATGCTTCTCAGATTTCTCCCATCCCTCCGGGACGGTATAACTTCCGGGAATCGCATGATCTTCAGATGATATTTCGGTTTCGGAAGAAGAGGGTTTCTGCCGATCCGCCACAGATTCATCAGAGGGAGATTGTGGCGATGAAGCCCCATTTTTGCCGCATCCAGCAAGGAGCAACACCATAGTTAATAACACAATTAAGATTTTTTTCATACTCTGATTCCTCTCACTTTATAATACTGGTTATCCGAGTTTGGAAACAATCTGGCAGAACATCTCAACATTTTCTTTCTGCCCCTGAATATCAGAGCCAATCGCATTGTTCATCAAAGAAATTTTCATTTTTTCTTTTCCAAAATGCAGCATTACGACTTTTCTTCCGGGCAGCAGCCCACCCTTGACTTCTGCCTTTGTTATGCTGCTTAAGGGCAGAGAAAGCCGGTTTTCAATTTTTGAGACATTGACGGAATTTACAATGACCATATTCAGGTGTTTCTCGGTAACTCCCAGATAGCAGTAAGCATTGCTCAGTGCGCCTAATGCAGCGGCAGCACCCCCCGTCAGTGTAGAAAGTCCTCCAATCAGTGCATAGGTATCAGCTCCGGCCATGATGACCGCCCATAACTTGCACTGATAGGCTTCGTTTTCCTTCAAAATGGCTTCCAGCATTTCATTTTTATCTTTTTCATTCATTGTAAGCATAATTGTTCCTCCTAATTATTGTTTTAAGTTGAGAACGCCGGATGCAATCCTTTGATAGATGCACCCGGCGTTCAAAAGCATTAGTCTGCTTTCAAATTTTTGTCCAGGATCACCAGTTCGCCGTTGCGTTCAATGATACCAGGCTGAACCACGACGATTTTCAGACCTTCCTGCAATTCCAGATACTGTGAAGCATAACCCCAAACCTTGACCTGATCGCCTTCCTCAAGCTCAATGGCAGTGCTTACAGTACCATCTTCATTCAAAATCTGGTTAGCAATACAGTAGAGCTGGCCGGTTGTATCCTCTGCGATGTAGAGAGACACATCCGAAGCGAGCGGCGTTCCGGCAATAGATTTATATTCACCGACTTCTTCGCCCCAAATAGTACCTTCACTGTAAAATCCAACGACCATATTTTCTTCATATCCCTCGATGATCGCATTGAAATCCTGAGCATACGGCTCCATCTCGGCTTTTGTAGTATCCTTGTAAGCGGCAATCTTTTCATTAGATGCCTGTTCTTTTACCTCTTGCGGCTGATAATCCTTGTATTCAAAAACATTGTCCGAAGCAAGCGTGATTGCTGTGTAGTCATCATCCAGAATGACTTTATAAACAGCAATTTCATCATCATCAACAGTACGATTGATGTCGATATTTCCTGCGGAATTCAGTTTATATCCGTCTACACCTTCCAGCGCCTTTTGTAAAGCTGCGTTGGACATCGCACAGTTGATCCCATTGAGCGTTACAAAGAAATCAGGATTTGGTTGATCCTTATCGGCAGAGTATTCCAGTTCTACCACCGTTCCGCCCTCAGCAGGCTTGCATGGCTCTGTCCCGGCATTTACGATTGCAACATCTATTTCCTGATCGTCTTTGGAAAGTTCCCCATAAATACGCTCGCCGGGTTGCAGAGAAACCTCTGCTGCATCATATTCTTCCGTTTCCAAACTCCAGCCGGCTTGTATCAGCTGGGAAGTTTCCAAAGGAAGTGTGTAGTAAGTGCCATCCAGTACGAACTCAGGTGTCCCGTCATTTTTCAGCTGAGACAGAATGGCCTCATCCGTACAGCCTTTATCGCTGCCCGCAGCTGCCGGAGCTGATGTCTGAGGTTTTGAGCCGCATCCGGCCAGCATACTGCATACCAGCACACATCCTGTCAGTAAAGCAATCCATTGTTTTTTCATAAGCGTAAATCCTTTCTGCGATTCTATCAAATTTGTTTTATGTATGAACAACTCATATCCTATATAAAGGTCGATTATGCTCCTATCAGCGTCATGACCACATAGAGTACGATAAGCAGGAGCGCAAGACACATTGCACAGAAAACGGCAATCGTCGTTTTGACCCTGTGCCGCTCCTTTAATGTCAGAACCATCATTGCAAGTACATCAAAGGAAAAGAAGAACTGGCAGATTCCAGCTAAAACCGCCAACCATTTCGGATGAATGCCGTCTTTGCATGACTTTATCAGATAAGCGATAGCATAGGGAGCTGCCCCTAATAGAATCCCGTATCCAAAAATCAAAAAAACAATGGTTACCAGTCCAAACAACGCCATCAGCGGCAATGGGAAGAATGCCATCAGCGTTACATATACGGTGATGCTCCCTCCGACCAGGTAGAACGGGATCAGTCCATACTTGATGATCAAAGTGCAGTTCAGCAATGTCTTTCTTGACCACTTTCTTCCTACGGTCAGCACAACAATCAAATTGACGATTCCCATGATAAAAGGCAGAAGGATCGATAATATCTGCAATTTGATCGCATTGTCAAAACAGCCTGCCAAAAGGAAGAATGTATAAGACACAATTACATAGAGTACCGGGAGGATATAAGTCATTTAACAACCTCCTTTCTGCGCCGGATCAACCAGAGAATCAGCCAGATCAAGCAGACTGGGAATGAGAACAAACCCAAAATAAAAAGTCCGGCTCCAACTGACCCGAGTATAGAGTCCCCGGTGGCTATATTGCTGATGATTCCGAACAGTGCCAGACCAAAGCTGAAAGAGAGCCAGCAAAAGAAAGCATATTTACTCTCTTTGGCGTTTGCGGGTACTCTTGATTCTCCCTTTTTGTTTCCAAGCTGGGTTTTTAGCTGTTCGCTTAGAAGTCGTTCCTGTTCCTCTAATTTGGTATCTCCGATCGCCCTTGCGTAATCTCCCCGAAGCAGGTGATACCCTATTTTATCCTGCGTATTTTTTGCTCGATGCAAAAACTGCTCCAAAATTTCTTCTGCTTCTGTCCAGCGCTGTTGGTCCAGCAGAGCGGAGAACCAGTTCGCTGTAATGATATTTTTGGAATGTTTGCTGAATGCCCAGGGACGCCAGCGATCCAATCCCTGTTTCAAATTATCAAGATTATGGTCGCTTTGATACGCCACCACATAGGGGTTAAGTTTCTTTGCCAGCCAATGTTCATATTTGCAATATGCGAAAAAGCATAGAGCCAGCAGTGCAAGAAACACTACAACAGCAATCCACATAGTCTCGTAAGAAAAAAAGTGATCATATATCAGGCACGCAACTCCGGAGAGAGCCGCAATGCTGAAAATTGGCCATGGATTTCTCATAATAGCAATATCTCCAATCATCTGTTTGAATAAAGATTCCGATATGGTCAAATTGTCATATCTATATGCAAACATTATAGCATTTGCATCATCTTTCGTCATCATTTTTCTGCTGTACGGCTAGGAATTTAATTGTAAATAAATTATGAATATATCTATTGCAATTTTACAAAAAGAAAAGCCTCATCCCTCGCTGATTGAGAGATGAGGCGAAATGATTATGCTGTAATCTCCGGGATTTCTCCGACAAAGTTATAAACGATTCTGACTTCCTGCACCTTCTGTCCGTCAATCTTCTTGACTTCGCCCACCAAAATTTTGCTGATGAGCCGGTTCAGCACCGCTTCATCCAGTTCTTCAATGGCTGCATAGCGCCGGATTTCTTTGATGAAGGTGCGGACTTCATTTTCCTGTTCGTCAGAGTGGCGCATCATCAACAGTAGGTCTTGCAGGCGCTTCTGGTTGGCTTCCTGCTCTTGTTCCAGTGTTGCTGTCAGCTTCATAAAACGCTGCTCAGTCAGGATTCCTTTTGCCTTATCGGTATATAGGCTCAGGAACATCTCATCAATTTCACGATTCCTGCTTTCCAGTCGTTGACATTCCTTCTGTGTCTGGGAGGCATCCAGAAGATACCGGCGCTCCATCCGGCTGCTCAGCCGCTGATAAAAAGCATCGGCATCTTTGAGCGCAGTCTTTGCCAGTTCCTGAATATCTTTCAGCACAAGGTTGTACAAATCTCTGGCTTCGATCTTGTGGCTGGTACAGGCGTTCTTGCCCAGCCTGTTGTAGGTCTGGCAGATATAATACGCCTTATCAATCGGTTCTCGCTGTTCGCCGGTAAAACGATTCTTTCCGGTTCTGCCAACCTTTTCATACCGCACCTGCATGGACTTTCCGCAAGTCGCACAATAAATGATACCGTGGAACAGGTTATAAAAGGGGCAGGAGTTGCCCTTCATAATGGTTGGTCTGCGGTCAATGATTTCCTGTACCTGCTCCCATTCTTCCGGGGAGATGATTGCTTCATGGCAATCCTCGATAATTTCCCAGTCCTCACGAGGGATAATGTCATAGGTGTTGGAGCGAATCCCTTTCTGATGTGTCCGGCAGACCAGATGTGCGCCCTTATAAAAGGGATTCCGCAGAATATGGCTGATTCTTGCACTTCCCCATGAATAGTAATTTACATCACATTCTGTGTTGCTTTTTACTCTGGTGATCGGGACTTTATCATCCATGAGCTGCTTTGCAATCCGCATGCATCCCCAGCCATCCAGCGCCATATCATAGATTTTTCGGATTACCGGTGCTGTCTCAGGGTCACGGATCAAATGTCCCTTATCCTCCGGGTCACGCATCAAACCGAGGGGCGGCTGCCCACCACAAAACTTCCCCTGCCGGGAACGGGTCATACGCCCTGCCAGCACCTTTTTGGAAATATCCCGGCTGTACATATCGTTCAGGATATTCTTAAACGGCGTAATGTCCATTTCCTGACGGGTCAGGCTGTCCACTCCGTCTGTAATGGCAATATAGCGTACATTGTGTTTTGGGAAAAAGATTTCGATATAGCTGCCAGCTTCGATATAATTCCTGCCCAGCCTGGACAGGTCTTTGGTGATAACGCAGCCTATCTTTCCCGCCTGAATATCGGCAATCATGCGCTGGAAAGAGGGGCGGTTGAAGTTGCGGCCTGTATAACCGTCATCTACATAATACTCATACTGGAACATCCCATTTTTTTCGGCAAAGTCCCGGAGCATAAGTTTCTGGTTGCTGATGCTCATGCTTTCATTATCGCCGCCATCCTCCAGAGAGATACGGCAATAAAGGGCTGTGATTTTCTGATTAACTTGTTTTTTCCTGCTCATAGTGTTCTCCTTCTATGAACAGGGACACGATATCATTATAATACCATGTCCCTGTCCATGATTCAACTGCTTTACGCCGCTTTCTGTGCCATTTCCCGATGCTCCAGCCATTCCTCAAAGTGTTCGCAGGTCTGACGCTCGATCAGCTGCTCAAAGGCTTCTCGCATGGTTTTGTCCCCAGAAAACTCACGAACCACTACAAACTGGACTTTTTTATTCTGCTTCTTGTTTTTCTCCATAGGCTACCTCCATAGAATAGGGGGATTAGACGGTGGTTGCGGCAACGAAGTCCGGCAACGGACATCAAAAAACCTGTAAACTATCGTCTGACCCTGATTTCTTAACTTTTCAAATTTTCTTATAAAATCTCGTTGCTTTCGTTGCCGAAAACATAGATAGATCATAAAAAGCCTTTACTTGCGGGCTTTTTCTATATCAAACCCATAAATTTATCAGCAACGAACCCGGCAACCAACCGGCAGCCATCCCGGCAACAGACCGTCCTTGTCAGGCGATCCACTCCTGCGGAAGTTCCAGCTGACGACATTCTTCTTCACTCAGTTCTACAAATCCACCTTCGTTGCTGGGTAGTTCGTTGCCGGAAGTGTCCCGTTCCCAGCCCTTTTGTCTGCCATATCCGGCAAACATCCGGGGATTGGAAAAAGGCTTCCAACCGGTCACGACCGTATTCATGATCTCATTGATATTGTGGAGCTGCCACCGCTTCGGCTCATCAAAGGTATGTCCCAGCGCCTCCTTGAACAGCTGTTTTGAGCAGACCATGTTTCCGGTGTAGTGTTCCAGAAATCCCTGTATCTGTCCGGCTTCGGTGTCCTCCGGCATGAAGTCTTTCTGCACCTCCACCAGTTGACGCTGGATGGACTTGCTGAATTTCATGGAATATTTGCCGCTGTGGTAAATGCTCATAGCTTCTGCCCATACCTGCAACAGATACGCTCTGGAAGCGTCCTCGTCCTCCAAAATGTGAACCTCTGCATTCTCCGGGTAAATCATGATTGGGAGAAAGCGCCGGTTCCCGGCTCGATCCAGCGGCAGAAAGTCCAGCGTATTCGAGGAACCACCGAACACACACTGCCGAAGCCGGTCTTTAGGCTGAGATTCATAAGGTGTCCGGTAGGTTTCCTTCTGTCGGCTAATAAAGGAACGGATTTCTTCAATGCTCTTTGCGCTGCTGGTGGCAAGCATCTCTGACATCTCAATGATCCAGTGACCTTGTAGCTTTTGGAATACCCGGTCGTCATCCAACTTCTTCAGGTCATCAGAGAACCATTCGTCCCGGATCGCCAGCAGTCGGAAGAAGGTGGACTTCCCGGCACCCTGACCGCCCACCAAACAAAGCATTTCCTCATATTTGGAACCGGGACGGAATACCCGGCGTATAGCACCCAGCAGGAAATGTTTCAGCATTTCTTCCACATAGTCACTTTCATCAGCACCAAGAAAATGGTGCAGACAGGATCGGATGCGTGGTGTACCGTCCCAGACAAGGCTGTTCAGCACATCCTGAATTGGATGGTAACAATTTTCGTTTGCTACGATAGAAAGGGCAGCCGTGATCTTTTTCTCACTGGTCAGCTCATAGTTTCTCTCAAAATAGAGGAGAAGATATTTCACATCAGTATCCGTCAGAGCGCTGGTATTCCTGCGCCAGCCCAAGTCCTGTACAATGTCTACCCGGTCTGTCAGGAGATTAAGCCGGATGGCATCCCGCAGGAGTGGATCGCAGCAGAACACAATCCGGCAGTTGTCGATGGTGTTGGCTGTTTTTCCCTTGTCGGTAACAGAAAGGCTCTGCCGCACCTCATCAACGCTCTGTTCCGTCGCTATGGCTTCGGCTGCGCTCATCACAGCCTGCTGGGTGGCTGGCGATAAACTCTGATATTCGCTGTTCAATTTTCCTCACCTCTTTTCCATACTCAGCAACTACAAAAGCTCGTTCTTCTATGCTGTCAGACAGAAGAAGATCCAACAGATATTCGATATATGGCTGCCTGTGCAGAGCCTCCACAAACAAAGGATTCCAGTCATCCTCCGGTTGTTTGGGCGCATATTCTTCTTTCCATCGTTCCAGCAAACGCAGGTAGTCGCACAGCACCCGAAAGCATTTCTGCTCTGCCTGCCGGTATCGCATTTCCTCGCTGATTTTTCTTTTGATTACTCTCTTTTGTGGCGGATCGTGGCCTTTGCGGTCAAAGCTGATTGAGAAGTCCTCTGCCAGCTTTAAGGCAGCTTCTTTACTGCTTAGTCCAAAAAGACGGGAAGTGAAATCAATCACATCTCCATCTGCCTGACAGGCAAAACAATGGAACCGTCTGTCCACCTTCATGCTGGGATGCCTGTCATCGTGAAACGGGCAACAAGCCATCCCGTTGCGTCCTACTGAAATTCCATAAACCAAAGCAGCCTGCCTTGTGGTAACAGACTGTTTTACTGCTTCAAATACATTCGTTTCTTCCACCTCCAAACAATGCAAAAGGCATCCGGTTTCCATAGAAAATCAGATGCCTCACAATTCCATATCCTGTTTTCTTGTTGGAGCAATCCGTCCTTCACGCTCCCAGCGCACCCGGTTCTCCCGATCAGCGTCCAGTTTGCCTTGTGCCAGCTTCTCCTTAATGGATTTTCTGGCTTTATTTTTGATCTGCTCTTTGCCAGCCTGTTTGACCTCCGGTTTTAACAGCACCGCCTGTACCTTTTTGAGAACTTTTTCAGCAGACTGCTGTAATTTTTCTCGCACCCTACTCAGCAGAGTGTTCGCTATCTTCACAACTTCTGGCGAATTTTTGGCATTGGGCGATACCACGCTCTTTCGATATTTCTCAATTACTTCCATATCTTCAAGCTGGGTTTGTTCCCGAACCTTGTCGGTCACAACCTCCACCGCCTTGTCATAGGCTACACCGGAAACATCTTCCAGCAAGGTTTCTACATCCTCAATTTTTAGCGTCAGTTCCTCCAGCTTTTGCTCCTGTGTCGCCAGCTGCTCCTTCTGCTTCATCAGGATATAATCCTGCTTTTCCAAATAGTCACGCCCACCATAAGACGGCTCCTGTTCCAGATGCAGCCCATGCCGTTTGGCAACGTCAAATAAGATTATCCGACAGACTGCATCAAAAGTCTGTTTCCGGTTATTGTGCTTTCCTTTTGGCTGTTCCGGTTTAGGGAGAGGGATACCCAGTTCCTCCAACGCCTTTTCCTGCTGGGGGCACAGCTCTCCATACCGATTTTCACAGTCAAATACATGGCGCTCATGGATGTGCGGAGTTCCTTCATCCAGATGGAGCGCCCAGTCTAAAATGTGGATATGAGAACCGAAACGGTTTTCAAATTCCTCATAAAATTCACTGACAATGAGCGCTAAAGTCTCTGGCGGAACGGATTCTTCCATAGTGCCGATCTGGTAGATGCTTTCTTCTGGACAGGTCTTGTTATTTTTCAAAAGATCATCCACAGTGCGATTGCGCTCAATGTGCCGGGTTTTCTCGTTCCGGGCGTTCTGAGCATTGACATGGTCGGCATAATGCTCGTAGTAATACATCCGTTCAATTTCCTCAAAGCTGAAATCCGGCTGCTCTGAGTTTTCCCGAAAGTCGTGGGTGGTAAAGCCCCGGTAACAGTCCCAGTACACATTTTGTCTGGCACGCTCAGCGTCAATGTGTTCGCTATTTTCTACATCGAACCGACGGTCATTGTGCCGGGGATTGTAAGTGCCATGCTTCCCAGATCGTCCATTGTGTCTTGTTAATTTCAAATATTTTTCCTCCTTCCTGCAAAGATGTTCTGGGCTGGGGAGGGCGGCAAAGCCGCCAGACCTGCGAAGTTTTGCGTCAGGTAATACCCAGTACAAGTTGACGCAGGCATCAACTTTCCCTGGGCAAGGCGTTTCACCCTTGACCCGATGAGGCTGGCTGCCCTCAACCCGCCAATGGGCATTGCCCCTTGACCCCAGCAGTGCGCTGCCGCCCCTGCACCCCGGCACAAAGGGCTGGCTGCCCTCTGTACTCCCGCACCGGCGAAGCTGGCCTTCACCGCAGAAGCGGTTTTTGCCAGTTTCACCGGCTCCGTATCCGTACATTTACGCCCATAGGCGAGAAGTGGATACAGAATACGCCTGCGGAAATTGCCGATCAAAACAGCGGGTGCAGACCCGATATTTTTTCGTAAATCGCCCTCATTTTAAGCGATTTTTTCTTCTGTCTGTATGACCTGAAAGCCATGCTCTTTTGCGCACTCCCTTGCAGCTGCCAGCCGTTCTTCGCTGTACGGCGGCACCAGCCGGATCGAAAGTCGTGACTTGTCCATCACATAGGTCACGCTACCTTCCGGCGTACTGCGTTCCAAGCGGCACAGCAGAGGGTACTTCCGGCTGAAATCCTCCAGTCTGCGTTTCAAGCTGGCATTGAAGGTGTAGATACTGGCAATCGTCTCGCCCTCATTCCAGTTGATGATGGTTTCTTTTTCATATTTAGACAGCTTCCTCATACAGTTCCTCCTCATAATCGGTGTTTGCTTTCAGCGCACGCAGACTGCGTCTAATCCGGCGGTATTCGTCCATCTCCATACGCAGATGATGGTAAAAGGCTTCGTACCACCTTTCCTCTGTCTCTGTCTCAATTTTACGAGCAAGATGAAGCATCTGGCTTTTCGCCTCCGGGTCAACAGTCAATGCTGTCAGCCATTTCAGCCTTGTCACTGTGTTGTGATGGCTGGGGCAGGCGTAAGCGTAAAGAATTTTCTTTTCCTTCATATTCAGTTTCATAATGATCTACCTCCATTCATTTGATGCGGTATGTTCCGCATCGTTTATTTTTCTGTCTGCCGGTCTGTCTGCAAAATATTCCTGCCCGGATTCTCTCCCAGCGTATTGTCCTCTTTGGTGCGCTCTTATCGTGGCGTCACTTCCCCGGAGGTCGTCCCCCTTGCAGTCGGTCATTCATTTTTCAAGGTTCTATGTCTCCTGACAAGAACCAGTTTACCGAAAAAAGAGGGCTGCTCCCGTATGTCCAAGACGCAGGAAAAACACATGAAAACCGCATATTTCCACGCTCTCGGAAATGTGCTATAATGAAAAACAAAAACCGATGGCAAGGAGGTGCTTTGATGTACACAAAACTGTCAATCCCGGAACGGCTCAAAGACCTGCGAGTGGTGGATAAGCACCTGACGCTGGAACAGCTGGCAGAACAGACCGGCCTGTCTAAGTCGGCACTGGGGAAATATGAGAGCGATGACTACAAAGACATCAGCCCATTTGCGATTGCGACACTGGCAAAGTTTTACGGAGTGTCCACTGATTATCTGATGGGCGTGTCAGAAAATAAAAATCACCCAAACACGGAGCTTCAAGCTCTGCATCTGAGTGACGCTATGGTGGAACTTTTGAGCAGCGGAAAGATCAACAACCGCCTGCTTTGTGAACTGGCGACTCATCCAAATTTTTTGCGGCTGATGGTTGATATGGAAATCTTTATTGACCAGATCGCTGATATGCGGGTGAACCAGATGAATCTGATTCTGGAAGCTACCCGGCAGACCATTTTTAAAGAACACGCACCTGGAGAAAATGATCTGTATATGCGGACGCTGGAATTGGGTCAGGTACAGGAGAACGATTTTTACAGCCATATCCTTCATGATGATCTGGACAGCATTGTCCGGGATATACGGGAAGCCCATTTGAAAGACAAGACCACAGCCGACCCACAGCCAACACTGGATGAGGTCAAAGAGAATTTTGAACAGGCCATACAGATGGGAACCGACACAGAAGCTATGATCCATGAGTTCTGTGATAAAATGCAGATTCCTTTTGAAAAAATTTCATCCGAGGACTTTTCGGCTTTTCTGCGGATACTGAGCCTGTCCAAACTGCTTAAAAACCCAAACAATATGCGGGGAAAAGCCAAGTCACAGCCGTATTATATGCCAAAAAAGAAAAAGCGCAGGTAGCAAAAAGGCCATCCACTATAAAAGTGAATGGCCTCAGTTTTTCCACCTTCTCAGACGAAAATCATCTCAGACCGAATGACTTCCTCTGCCCGGTGGCGTATGCTGTTCATGTGACCGACCCATGCAAGCTGGTCTTTTGCTTTCAATTCCTCCGTGACTCCCTCTGTTTCTTTTATCTGGGCAATGATACAATCCAGACGGTTCTGTGCCTGCTCATCCAGATCGGCAAGATATGTCCACAGCTTTCCAGACAGAAGCAATTCATTGTACCGGTCGGGACAATACTCTTGCAGATATTCCCTGTGCATCCGTCCCCACCGTCCGATTGGGCGGCTTTCCTCCGGCAGCTGTAAGTCTGGAATATAGTAGTCTCCGACCAGAACATAGTCCAGACCGTTACTGTCATCATGGATATGCTTTTTCAATTTCTCCATAGCGACCTCCTGTTTTCGTTTTATCCGAATCCAGTTGATCGTGTCCCTGTTCATCTGTTATTCAAGGCAACTGAACTCGTCACCATGAATTATGGCATATCCCGGCCGCTGTTCTGGTAATTTGTTGAATAATTCCCGCTCTTACCTGAGCTTTTTCCGTAGGTGTTGGTGTCTATGGTTTCTTTTCCTAAAAGCTCTGATACATATTTGTGTGTGGCCTGCTCATTGCCGCCGAGATATAAAAACGTGTCGCAATTCCCCGCGATGCTTTCCCATTGCTTTTCAAACAGGGCCTTGAGCTGCGCCATGTTCTGTAAAATAATGGACACGGAAACGCCCCGGGAACGCATAACGGACAATATCTTTTCAAAATCATCGGGTAAACTCACATTCGCGAACTCATCCATGATGAAATGCACGTGTACGGGTAACAGCCCCCCATATTTTCGGTCAGCAGTGTAAAACAACTGCTGAAAAAGCTGCGTGTATAAAATGCTGATGAGGAAGTTGAAAGAGGTGTCGTTGTCCGGAATTAACGCGAACAGGGCTACCTTCTTTTCCCCCATACTCGCCAAGTCCAGTTCATCGGTCACTGTGAGTGCTGAGAGACTTTCAAGATTGAACTTTTCCAGTCTTGCTGCTAAGGTGATCTGGATGGACTTCACGGTCTTGGCAGCGCCGCTCCGGTAATTGCGGTAATATTTCAGGGCAATGTGATCTGGTTCCCGGGCTTCCAGACGATCCATCAGCTCATCAAGGGGCGACATATAGCCGTCCACATCTTCGGGGATGTCCCCGTTTCTGAGCAGCTCCATGACCATGGGAAAATTCTGTTCCTCGGTTGGGGCTTCGTATTTCAGAAAAAAGACCAAGGACAACAGCAGCATACTGGCTGCGGTATCCCAGAAGGGATCGCTTGACTGCGCGCCTTTTACGGTCGTCGCCTTAAAGAGGTTTGTCACAAGCCGCTGCACATCGTTGTCGGTTTTGAGATAGACAAAGGGGTTATAGCAGTGTGATTTCTCCATGTTGATTAAATCCAGAATGCGGACTTCATACCCCTTTTCTCTGAGCAGCTGTCCGGTATCGCGTAGGATCTCCCCTTTGGGGTCAAGGATCACCATACTGGTATTGGCCTGCATGACATTGGGCTTTGCATAGAAGCGGGTTTTCCCGGCCCCGCTGCCCCCGCAGACCAACACGTTTAGGTTTCTCCGGTGCCGATGGCCGTCCAGACCCATGCGGACGTTCTGGGTTAACAGCTTGTTATCTTCAAAGTGTTTCTCCCGGTATTTTCGGTTGATGCTCCGGGCGTCTCCCCACTTCGCGCTCCCGTGCTCCTCGCCCCGGCGGTAATTCTTTTTCGTGGCATAAAAAATCCCGATTCCCATGACATATAGAATCATCAGAATCAGGATGGATTTTAAACTGCTTTCACACCATGTGATTTTAAAAGGATGTTCCATCGCTTCGGGGAACTTAAGGATAAAGGCATAAAGCCCTTCGTCGATGAAGGGGGCAATGCGCAGGGCCAGTCCGATCACTGGCACAAGGAGGGCGATGTACAGCATGATGTTTTTACTGAAATTATCTTGCATGGCCGCGTTCCTTCCTTTTCCCGGTCTTTTCTGTGGGTGCGTCGATGGTTTTCAGCAAGAGGTCGTCCACGGCATCGGTTGACCGTTTCTGCCTTATCAGGCCGTTGCGCATTTGATTGAGGGCATTGACCAGAACGCCGTACTCCACATGGTCAAGGGTTAAAATTCTTTTGACTTCTTTCATGGTCTACCTCAGCGTGCCGGGTCAGCCCGGCTCTTTGGCTGTACCATCTGCTGTAAATTGTACTTCACCCGCATGGATACCTCGGCCATGGCATCCTTGATGGTGGTCAGCTCTGCGCCTACTTGCTGCGGTTCTGCACTGGTCAGGAAATCCGGCAGCTTTGAAAAGTCAAAGCACGCGGTTGAAACGCCTGCCTGTCGGCAGAGCATGTAAGCGGCGGCCTGGGCTTTAAAGTCAATATTCCCAGAATCTTCACCGTTTAAGGCCAGTTCAGCCTTGGCTAAAGCGGCAGCAATGCCCTGATACATGGCATCGGGTTCCAGCCCTTTTTCCACCACCACGCACTCCTTATCCATATCAAAATCCACGGCCAGCGTATGATTGACGGCTTCGGCGGTCAGAATCTTTACCGGGGCCTTTGAAATGAGTGATTTTATCAGCATCCGGTCATCCAGTTTTCCTATATTTTGAGAACGCACCCGACAGGTAGTCTGGGTGATGTCGTACATTTTCTTGGCGTTGAAGGACTGCCCGGTTGTTCCATCATCACGGGTGTAGGGATTTCCGGGTTCCAGAATCAAAATCGGGTTTCTGATCTCGGACTGTTTCACAAAGATACCCTGCTCTTTCCATGCCGTGTTGTCTGCAATTTTGGTGGCGGTTTCCCGCTGTGCCTGTATGAGCAGCGCGTTACGGGCAGTGTAGTATTCAAAATTAGCCTGAACGTTCAGATACCCCTGAAATAGCTCCGGACTTTTCCCCACAGTTTCAAGGGACTTTTCAATCTGTGCATAGCAGTATTCCCGGTTGGCCTTCTGCTCAGCCTGCCACTTTTGGTTGTTTCTCGGCTTCTGCTCGGTTTCTTCCTGACCAAACAGGTCATATAGGTTACTCATCGTGTTTTATCTCCCTTCGATTTTTTTGGAATCTCTTTTTTTGTTTTCCGCTTTGGTTCACGGCGTTTGGTTTCTTTCTTCTTCTCCGGTGCCCTGTGTTCGGGTTCTGCCCGGGCTTTTTCCTGTTCAGCCTTGATCGCTCTGAGTTCTGCCCGGACAGAAGGTTTAGATTCTCCTTCGGCGGGCGGCTTTGAGCTGTTCCCGGATGGAGAGCTTTTCTCCGGTTCCTGGGCCTGAGGGGCTTCGGCATAGGGTTTCTCCGCTTGTATGGCCTTCTGATCCTCCTTCCTGGAAACCAGTTTTTCCTCCTTTGGGGGCAGTGCGTTTTCCTCCTTTGACACTGCGAAGCCTAAGAGGTCATCCAGCAGCTGTTCTTCCCCGGCTTTGGCTTCCGGATCTGATGCACCAAATAGGTCATCCAGCAGGGCTTCTTCTGCCTGTGCTTCTTCGTGGGTCTGCCTTTCCCGTTCATTCAGAATTTCACTCTTAATTTCTGCGGTATTCACTGCTGCCAGCTGGAAGCGTTCCACGATCCGGTTGATCCGCACAGCGTCCTCCTGCTTTACCAGAATGTCCGTCACACCGTCCGGACTGCCCGACGGATTGCCCAGGGCACAGTAAAGCACCCCGTAATGCCTGGCTTCCTTGGCAAAGACTTCAAGGTCGGCGTTATTAATCGAAAAGACGGTCAGAGGTTTTCCCAATTTCAGCATGGTCGTTAACCGTGTTTTTCCTTTCGTCTTGTGTATGTCCGCACTTTTTAAAGCTGAGATTAACAGAAAAGCCAGATTCTTAAGGCCTGTTCCTGTCAGCCGTAACAAAAAATCCGCCCCTTCAAGGGATATGCGGATGACTTGTTCCGCTGCGTCACCGCTTATGTTCATTTTTGCTTTTCTCCTTTGCGTTATTTTTTTCTTCTAATTTGACCGCTTTGATTTTTTCTTTCATCGGTATGGATCGCGCGGCAATGCCGTCACAATATTTCACTTCCTTTCTGAGTGTTTTGATCTGCGCGCTCAGCCCGGCAATGTCCGCTTTAATTTTAGTCACCTCTTTTTCATCCGGTGTGCGCTGTGTTCTGTTCCAGAGCTTTTTCCGTTCGGTACAAAGTTTTTTTATCTGCTGTTCATTTCCTGCCTTATGGCTTTCCAGTTCTTCCATGGTGCTGATCTGATGGTGGCATAAAAACCGGGCTTCCTGACTGATTTGTTCCATCTTCCGTATATCCTCCCGGTACAGAAACGGCAGTGCGCTTGCTTCCCGGTCTTTCTTCTTTTGAAACACCCCCAGCTTAAAACAGTAGTATAGATAAAGGCCCCGCAGGCCGCTGGTATGACGGGCCTTTTCAAGACTTCCGTGCAAAAGCATTTTTTTCTTTGCAGCCTTTGGCCCGGGGCGGTGCTGCTTGATCTGCTGCTGTTCAAAAATCCGCTGCTCAATGTTGGTTAAGCTGTATTCGGGATACTTACGGTCAATGCGCACATACCGCGCTTTCCCGGGCGGCTTCAGCGTGAAGTATTTTGCATCGTACTTGATGGCGTATCCCTTCTGCCGCAGCCGGTACAGAAACTGCCGCAGCGTCACACATTCAGAAATCGTATCGTCAAGGTCTTTTATGATCAGGCCGCGCCACGTGGGTTTTCCTTCCCGCTCTGCCTGCCACTCACCGTACTGCATGGACTTGTTCATGGTCTTTTCGATGACGGAGAGCTTGTATTCAAGGCACAGGCGGTCAGACACCTCCCGCATTTTACGATAGCTCTCTTTATTGTCGTAGTACCGCAGTCCATCTGAAAAAGACACGGAATTTAAAACCATGTGATTGTGGATGTGGGCTTTGTCGATATGGGTTGCGACGATCACCTCAAACCGTGATCCCCACAATTCCTCTGCCAGTTTTACGCCGATTTCATGGGCGATCTCCGGGGTGACTTCCCCGGGCTTGAAACTCTGGTAGGCGTGGTAGGCAATGATGCCGCCCTCCTTGCGGTACTGCTTTTTAGTGATGGTCATCTCCTCCCGGGCGGTTTTCGGTGAACAGTTCAAACCTGTGACGTAAAACTGCTTTTCGGTTTTAACGTCCTGGGACACATAGTCCATCACATCCCGCAGGGCCTGCAGGTCCGCTTCGCCATAATTTTTGTTCTGTGTCTTATCCGGATTTTTGGCATAATCAATCACCCGGTCCAGACGGCCCCGGATGTCCCAGATTTTTGTGGTGGCCATGTCAGCTTTTTTCCGGCACCAGAAACTTTTCTTTGACTTCGGTCTGGAACTTCCGCCACTTCAAGGCTTCTTTTTCATAAAGCGGCTGATCCACAAAACCCAGGGCATTGGCCTTGGCGGCAATCTGGTTCAGGTTGTTTCCAATTGCGGACAGCTGCCGCATGGCTTCATAAAACGCCGGGCCGGGTTTTTCATGTAACTGGTAACCTTCAATCATGGCACGCAGAAAAGCTTCCCGGCTCAGGCCAGACTTCTTCACTTTTTTATCCAGTTCCTGTGCTTCCCGCCTTGTCAGGCGAAACAGGATTTCAACGTTGCGCTTTCGCATTTTTTTCACTCCTTATCCATGTTATAAAAGGGGGATTGGGGCACGCCCCAACAAGCGAAAAAGGTGAGGTGCCCGGAGGGCGGCTATCCTTTTTCAGTGCTTGCTGGGACAGTCTAACGCCGCAAAGCTCCCCTGATTCAATTTTTGTTACAGCTCATAATCCTTGTGTTTATCCTTTATCGGAACAGCGACAATCTCCCGATTAAGACGTATAAACTGTTCAGGATATTTGAATTGCTCAGAAAATTTTTCGATTTGTTTTGGGCTTAAGCTTGTAAAATCCTCGCTGTCCCTCGGGGCGTTACAAAGAAAAAAATCACCTGCAATGATCTCAACAAGCCGCTTTTTTTCATCAAAAATGCCCCGGTTCAGGGGCAGACCATTGATCTTTCCTTCCTCATTACAGATGATCACGGCATCGTCATCGGTTGGAAGATAGTACATTTCAATGTATCCATCCACTAATTTCTGCTTGGCTTCAAGGGTGTTCTCAATGGTCATTTCCTGCGGACACTCCCCGGCCCGGATCATCAGGATGGTTATTTCATCCTTCTTATTCGTTAGTTCATTTTGATTAATGGTATTGTTTTCCATAATCGTTTCCTTTCCCTTCGGTGGTTTCCGACGGCTCTCCCACATCCACAATGAGCGGTGATGAGGGGATGATCAATGTGATCTCCACATCCTCCCCCTCATAAAGTTTCATCAATTCGTTCAGGTTAATGGCTGTACTCATGTGTTTTTCTCCTTCGTTTTTTTGAAAATTTCTTTTATTGGCCGTGAGTTCTATTGATTCGTTCAGGGCATCACCCCCTTTCTGAAATAAAAAAAGCAGAATCTCCCAATGACATTCTGCTTACCGTTCCATGGTATCCCGGTGTTTCCCTTTTTCCGGAAATGCAATCTTTCGCTGCACATCTCCATTGTATTTTTCCGGGTGTTCCAGCTGATCCCTGTACTTTTCAATCTGTTTTGGTGTCAGGTCTCTGGCCTTTAGGGCTTCAAAGTCCCAATTGCACAGCAGAAAATCGCCATAAATATTGATCTTCTCATGTTCAGCCGTGTCAAAAACTGCACAGTTTGGAATCCGTTTATCTTCTTTTTGTGTAATGATTAGTGTTTCACCGGACATGGGGTATGCGCAAAGCGTCCCTTCAAAGACGCTCTCAATCCCTTCCAGACCATTTTCAATGCGGACTTTTTCAGGGGGCTGTCCGACGCGAACCAGCAGAGCATCCACTTCTTTCGGCTCGGGAAAAGCCGTGATACAATATTCTTCGGGAATCTCATTCCCGTCGAAAAAAGGGTAAAAACTCGCTCCGGTTTCACACACATAACAGCCGTTGATGTAGCTCCCGCAATCATTCATCCGCGCGTCCCGTCCGTATGCGTCATAGGCGATATAGTTGCTCAGTCCCTCCGGTATATCGAGATATGCACCGCACTCGTTGATATAGTATTCCCCCAGCGCATAGTCGTTGTCGATGTCCTGAACGATGTCGTAGCAATCCAGATTTTGGGTCAGATTGATTAAATCCACGATGCTTGACGTGTAGTCGCCCTCCTCAACAGCAATTTCATATTTTCTCATTTCTTCCTCGGTCAGCTCATCAAGGCAGGATGCGAGATAATTCAGAGCATCCAGATTTTCATATTCGCCCAGACAATCGCCCAGGCCGCTGACCTCTGTTTCATAGTCGGTGATAAAGTATTCCTCGTATCGCTTTCCGTCTACGCCGATCCGCTCAAAAAGAGCCTGTACTTCCTCAGTGTTGGCGGGTAAAGCTAAGGACTCACCCACCAGACAGCCCTCGTTATAGCGGCCTAAGTTCGTCACATAGGCGTTAATCACACCCTCGTACATGTTGATTTTCCTCCTTCTTTCTTTTACCGCGCATCGGTTTTCCGCCGGATCGGGTCTTTATCCAGCTTTCTCTTGATCCGCTGCGCGGTTTTAATATAGTCCTCCAATGTTTTAATAATGCCCTTTTCAAGCCGCTCGTCCATGCGGTCCATAACGCGGTAGTCCCCGGTGCAGTAGTAAGCCCGGCAGGCGGTGTTGACTTCCATGAGGGAATGGCGGTAGGTAATCAAGGATAAAAGCAGCTGTCCCTCTGGGCTGTCGGGCAGATACTGGATTTGAATTTCCGGGTCATCCGGATAGATTTTATCCATGGGTTTTCTGATGCCCATATCGTATAAAGCCCATTTGATGGTGTCTTGTGGGTACCAAAGCTTGGTTAAAAGCTGCTTGCCGCCGTATGTAATGCGTGCGTTTAGCAATGTGATCACCTCACCTGTTCTTTTTTATTTTGCTTTTCCGGTGTCAAAAATTGCGGAACTTCCGGAAATCCAATGGTATCCACATAATATGCCCGGGTTTGTCCACCTCTGTGAAAAACCAGTACGTCCCCTAAAGATAACGCGTGTATTCTATTTCCAAAGGGCCGGTCATCCATGTTGTGCTGTTTATATAAATCTTCTTGATCTACATCTGGTGCTAAGACAGCCATATAGACACGGGCATAATCCTTTGGAGAGATTTTTGTACGGGCTTCTGCATAGGTGCAAAAACCATAATCGGTATTTATCCTGTCGGGAATCTGGTAAATTTCATAGTAATCCATCACGTCCTTTTCCTTTGGCTGCGCGGGAAAATACCGCGCGCCGATTGCTTCCATGCGTTTGGCATACTCGTAGATATGAAAAACATTCCGTCCAATCTTTGTATGGTAGTCGTCCAGATAGTAGCATTGATGGGTATTGGTTGTTCCATCAAGCCGCTTCTCGGTAATCAAACCGCTGTCCTGTAACGTGAACAAGTCATTGTACCGGGTATCAATAAACCGTATCATTGGTGCTGTCATGTGCTTTTGCTCCTTCCTCTTTTTTCTTTTCTTTTTGCTCTGCTGTGCCTAAGTAGGTGACAATTTTGCCTGCTTTGACGCTCTTTTGCAGCTCGTCGAACTGGACAAGTTCGGAGACCGACACGCCGGGCAATGCCAGCATTTCAGTCATGGTCATGCCCGCAATGGCCTTTTCTGTGTTATAGCCTGCTTCGATCAGGCGCGTTAAAGCCCTGAAACCTTTGGTGTTTTTAGCCATGGCACTGCTCCTTACGGTTCATCCTTGAAGCGTCCGCGGACAAAATTGCCGTTGGCATCATAGTTATCTGGATTCGCGGCGGGTGATGACCATCCAAACAAAGAACCGCCGACCATGGCGGCTGTCTGCGCCTTGGTGATCCCAGCCTTTCGGTTGGCCCGCTCGGCAATGGCCCGGTTTGTTAACATATCCGGTGTGGACAGCTCGGACGGGAAATAGCCTTTTTCATTTTTCCGGATGGTGACAAGCTCTCCGGTGGAGCGTAGTGTGTTATAGCACTGTTCTGGTAATTTATTCATTTTCGGTCTGCTCCTTTCGTGGTTTCCGCATTTCTTTATTTCTTTGTATTTTTAATTCTTTGAGTGCCCGGCGGCACAAATCTTCAACAGCTTCCTGACGATGATTTTTATAATGGCCGTAATTGTATCCCTGGGCTTCGGTTTTCTTCCAAACCACATAGGGATAGGGCAGCTTTTCACTGTGTCCGATGACGAAAGCGGTATTCCCGACTTGGATGCTGTCGGTGATCTGATAGCCTTTGTTTTCCTGTTTTTCCATCAGCGTGCTTCTCCTTTTCTCATTTTTGCATTTTTTTGTAAATTTCTTATGGCTTCTTTCGCCCAGTCTGGCTGATGCTTCGGCTTAATTACCCCCAGAATATAACCATAAGAACAGCTCTTGCTCAGGCCATCGTAGAGCCGTTTGTACACGAGACTGTCCTTTGAAGGTGTCTTATCGGCCATCACATAGCCGATCTGTTTGGGTGCAATGCGTTCCTCTGGTCGAAACCATATGGGCTCAATCGCAATCATCTGGCCGCAGAGGTTTTTGTTCTGCTGATAAGGATCACACATTTCCTGGGTAATAATATCCAGCGGTACGTCCATCTCCTGTTGTTCGGCCCGCACTTTGTCGATCTGACCCTGCACACGCTGTAAAAATAGTTCCATCATTTCCAGATAATCGCCAGTTTGCATTTCTGAGTAGACATCCTCCAACAGCAGAGGCTCATAATAGCCACACAAAAACGCTGTTGGTTTATCATCTGACCGACATTCCCCAAAAATAACCATACGCCTGTGAATATCAATGGCCTGTGTGATCTGATAATCTTTGTACATCCAATCTGTTTCTAACATCTTTGTTCCTCCTTTGAACGTAAATGGGCGGCATCTCTGCCGCCCGGAATCCTGTTACCTCTCCATCTGCTTCTGGCGTTTCTGATAAAGCTCCAACGCCTTGATGATGGTATCTTCAATTTTTTTGTCGGTGGTTCCTTTCCTGAAATATTTGCTGATTTTCTCTTTCTTAATTTTGATGGTTTCCTTCTGGTTGGGCTTAACCTCTTTCATGATGGATAAAATGACGTTGTTTGTGAGCTTTCCTTCCTTGGAGAACTGTTTCAGCTTGGTGGACTGTGTCAGTGAAGGGGTACATTCCTCGCTCTCCATCACCTCTAAAAGCTGTTTTTGCTCGGCAGGTTTCAGGTAGGACAGTTCCACCGCTGGCCGGAATGCGATTCTCCCCTCATCCACCATGTCCAAAATGGGGGAATCCAGTTCGGTTAAGCGGATATAACGCTGAATTTGTCTACCACTATCACCAGATTCTTTACCAACAATTTCAGCACTCTCAGACTTTCCGACCACTGGTCGGGAAGTTTCGTCCATCTTTTTTCCCTGATGTTTTAAAGCCTCCAATTTCATTTTATATGCGTAAGCCTTCTCAGATGGCAATATATTCTCTCTTTGCAGATTAGAATCTACCATCAAAATGGTTGCTTCATCATCCGTCAGATTGCGGACAATACAGGGGATCGTGGTTTTTTCTGCAATCTCAGAAGCCATTTTTCTTCGGTGGCCGGAGACCATCTCGTATCCCTCACCTTCTTTCGGCCTGACCAAAGCGGGCGACAGTACCCCATATTCTCTGATGCTCTCGACCATCTCGCTCATGGCTTCATCCATCTGGAGCTTAAAGGGATGGTCCGGAAAGCTTGATATTTCCTCAATGGGGATTTCCATGACTTTTTCCAGTCCATCGTTCTGCCTTTCTGCATCGGTTTTAAACAGGTCATCGGCACTGGGAAGCGGCATGTTTATCTTTTTGTTTACTGCCATGGGTAATCACCTCCCTCGTCAAAGCTTTGTAGGCTTCACAGATTTTTGTTCCCTTATCATAGGTGTAAATGCTTTTGGCCGCCGCACTGGTTTCTGCTGCTTTTGTAGCCCGCGGAATGGCGTTGCGGAAAATATAAAGCTGTTTTCCGTACTGCTCATGGAGTGCTTCGGCCACCTCTTTGGTCATGTTGCTGTTAATATCGGCCATGGTAATGAGTGCCCCTTCAACCTTTAAATTGGGGTTGATCTGCCGCTTAACCTTGCTGATGGACTGGATCAGCTGGGTCATTCCATTGAGGGCCAGATACTGAGCCTGTACGGGAATGATGATGCTGTCCGCCGCGGCCATGGCATTAATTGATAAAATTCCCAGGCTTGGCATGGTGTCGATGAGGATATAGTCATAGTCCTTCTTGATGTCCTGCAGACACATGCGCAGTACGGATTCCCGGTTCATGGCCACCAGCAGTGACATCTCCATGCCTGCGAGGTCTAAATCCGCGGGAATTAAATCGACGTTTTCCGGGTGATGCAGGATCACCGCCTTTGGGTCAATGGGCTGGTCAGCGACAATGCCCTGCATCATGGTGGTTAGTGTCGCGTCAAGTCCATAGTGGTCGTACCATCCGAGGGAAGTGGTTAAATCTCCCTGTGGATCACTGTCCACCAGAAGCACTTTCTTTCCTTCGTTTGCCAGACCAACACCGAGGTTCACTGTGACGTTGGTCTTGCCGACGCCACCTTTTTGATTCGAGATTGTGATGACTTTGGTTTTTGCCATAATTGGCACCTCCTCAATAAAAAAAGCCGCTCAATGGTTTTTGAGCGGCGGGCCGTAATAAAAAAGAGAATACTGATTGCGTATTCCCGTTATAAATGCTTGTTGACAAGCTTATTCAATTGTTTTCTTGAACGATTTAAGTTAATGATACTTGTATTGTCCATAGACAAAGATAACAAGTCCGATAATAGTGTATATGCGATAAAGGTTAAACATATCACATTATTATCAAAAATATAGGTTAGAATTGACGCACTGAGGAACCCAAAACCAATAACATCAATACCGATTCCTATGATTTTATAAAATCTTTTTTATCTTCGTCTTTTACATCCACATAATAGTAATCATACAAAAGTTTTACTTTCTGTTTAGCTACGATAGAATATGTGATTATCTAAAACTAGTCCTACAAAAAAATAGTTCAGCGGTTTTTATTATTGTTAGTATACTTTCTTTACTACAGCAATTTCTCTATAAATACCGTTTTAATTTGCACTAATCACTATTCTATTTTAATTTTATCTGTTTTTTTATCTTTTCATTAACATTTTCTTGTTCTAACATGGTATATGCTTTTTCTAATTCTTTCAGAATCGCATGCACCTTATCTCGTTGCTGATCTTCCCCCATTTTTTGTTGGCATTCTTCAAATGTCCATTGATGATCTTGAGCTGCTTTCTTCATGTTATCTAAAAGTATTTGATACTGATACATTATCATTAAAAATTTTTGATAACAAAAAACAAATTTGCTCAATAAAGCAGCTTCCTGTTCATTAAATAAAAACTCAATTTTAGTCGCAACAGAATTGAGCATCTCTAATTTTACTAAGAATTCCTTGTGATCTGGCTGTTTAAGGGGATTTTTAATTACAGATGCTATTTGCTCTAAATAAGTATTATTTGTCATTAGTTCAAACCAGCAACTAATTGATAGCATTGCTTTATCATCTTCATTTTCATCAAAAAAATCACGATTTTTTTCATACAGTTGCATTAACCCTATTGCAATGCCATAGTTTTCGATACGTTCATCAAACAAATGCTGTTTGTTACTTAGCTTTATCTGCTGTTTTGTTTGAAGCAATGCGATGATAGCAATAACAACGGTAACCACTGAAAGACAAAAATTCCAATCTAATTGCATTCTAGATTCACCCCTTTGGATTAACTTAAGTACATTATACATTTTTTTAATAAATCTAACAAATCAAATGGCAACTTTTATCTTTTTAAATCACTCCCTTTCTATCTTTCCAGTGAAAGTAATGCCGTTTTAGCCGGGAAACAGCCCGCCCCAAACCAATGATTACAATCGCAAGGCTCAACGATGCTGAAAGTATTCGAACACCAGAATAACCGTTGTTAAACATCAGATAAACCGGCACGCATATGAGCAGACTTAAAATACTCACAATCTGCACCGCCAGCCACGGCGGATAGCTTCGGTATTTTTTCTCCCGCTTTCGGATGCCCCATAACAGGATCAAGCCAAAAGTCATCATCCCGGTTAATGTCAGCACTGCGCCTAAATCCCATTCATTCACATTTCTTCCTCCTTTTCAAATACCAGATACCTGCTGCAATTCCCACTAAGGATACAAAAGAAAAAATCAATTCCTTAACAGGTGTCGGTTCTTCCATGGTCTCAGGTTTCGCTTCTGCGGGAAGTTCTTTAATTCGTTTGCCGCGCACCAGCAGCCGATGGCTGTTGATCTGGTACGGCGTGCAGGTCAGCAGGGTTACAAAATCCTGCCCATCCACGGGTTTTAAGGCTTCGGTCTGATCGGGTGTGACCACTAAAATCTGATCCACCTCATAGGTTAAAGTCTTATCAAGGACGTGCAGATAAAAGCGATCTCCCATGACCAGCTGATCTAAATCCGTGAACAGCTTCGCGCCCGCATAGCCCCGGTGTCCGGTCAGCACCGCGTGTGTCCCGGTGCCGCCAACGGGCAGAGCGGTGTTTTTCAGATGTCCCACACCTCGCGAGATCACGGATTCAGATGTCCCGTGATAGATGGGTAGGTTCACTTTTATTTTTGGTATCTCGAGTGTCCCCATAACCCCATCAACATTTAGAATCTCTGCATAATCCATGACATTGTCTTGTGCATCCTCAGAAAAAGGATCTCCAATGATCGGATTAATTAACTCTTCGTTGTAGTTAATGGCATTTTGATAGGCTTCATCCATACGCTGTTGGTTCATCTCCTCTGTCGTCATTTGATAATCCTGAATCACCTGTCCCTGTTTTTGGGAAGCCAGAAGATAAACCATATCCGGATAAAGGATGCAGCCAATCCCCGCACTGATCAGAACAATAATTAGCAGCAGCATTGCTTTGTTTCTCATTTCCAGCTTCCCCTTTTGCCTATTTGTTCCCTGTGTTTCGTTTGCCCCGGATGAAAAGAATGGCGGTTCCAGCTGCCATAAGGATCAATGCCGCGCCCATATAAAGAGGTGTTAAACTTCCGGTGCCGCCTGTGTAGGGGAGGTCGTAATGCTTGATGTTTTCCACAACGATCTTGTTGGCTTCGGCATGACTGTTTGAATTGACGGTCACCTTTACAGGGTATTTCAGTAGATTGTAGGGCTTCCCTTCATTGTCAATTGGGGCCTGTGTCTCAACGATCCAGTAGTTGGTGCTGTCCCCATAGTAGGCATCCTGGCCCTTCTGTCCATAGGCAAGGCCCCAGAAGTGCGCGATGCCGTTTGCGTCCGTGGTTACTTCCCAGTCAATGGCGTTATTGGCAGGGTCTTTGACGGCGTTGATGTTCTTTTTCGCATCGGCTTCGGTTCGGTAAATTTTAAATTTTGCGCCTTGAAGCTTAAGGATATTGTCGTCCGCATCCACTTTTAAAAGGTTGATTCCTCCAGTGTGTACTTCGGGCTTTTTGTCATCGGGAACGGTTTGTGGTTCAAAGAAAATGTCTAAGTTATTGGTATAGTGGATCGTCGCGCCGTTTGGGATTGGCTTACCTAAGCTGCCCTCGGCGGTTTTGTTTACAAAGGTGTTGAACTCAATGTTGAGGGCAGCATTTTTATCTTTGGTGTTTGGCAAAGATTTAGCCGCGGTCTTTTTGCCTGCATCCGTCAGGGATACGGTTAAGGTTCGGCTGTTGGCCGTGTTCGGTTCCGTGACCGTATAGCAGTCCGGTGTCATGAGCACGCGGTTTTTATCGGTATCGACACGGTAGACCTTGACACTGGCCGGAACAAAATCTAATCGGGTGTCAATGATGTCTGTTATTGTGTAGTTCTTACAGGTCGCCATATCGTCCGGAAGGGTTGTCTTGATAATCCACTTTACGCTCTCGCTGATGTCGGCGGTGTCATGTTTGTTTTCCAGTTCCGTAACAAACTTGTCGATGTCCGGGCCGGGTTTGATCTGATTTTTGGGGAATACGTGGACGTTGTAAATCCAGCCATCCCCTGCCGGATTCGTGAGGGGCACCGACACCAGACACGGGCCGGCCTTTTCGGCCACTGCCGGGTTGGTCTGTTCTTCAATGCGGTACACGCCCATGGGGAGGTTGTCATTGCCTTGAATCGTGACGACTCCATCGGCTCCAGTGGTGACGGTTTGAATGTTCCAGGTGGTATCCACCTTGGTGTTGTCGGTATCCTGCATTTTCATAACTTTGAATTGGATACCCGGCAAAGGGATCGCATCGGCAGGAACTTGATCGGTCTGCTGCCCGCTCCCCTCGGTGGTGGCTTTTGTGATGTCCTCCATCCGGTATTTGTGAATGGTCAGGCTCCGCGTTGCACTGGTATCAGGTGATCCGGTAGCGGCAAAAGCGGGGCCGCAGCTTGTGCATAAAACGGCAATGCTTAAGGCAAGGCCGCCGATTTTCTTGAACAATGGTTTATTTTTCAGATTCATTTTTCTGTTCCTTTCTTTTTTTGTTTGTCTTTTTATTGTTGTTGCGCTTTTTCAAAACCAGAGCTGTGCCTGCGGCTGCGACGATGAGCACGATACCGGTGAGCATGAGTGTTATTCGATGATTTCCGTTTCCACCAGTAAAGGGCAGCTTAAAGTTTTTAGTATTGGCCACACTCAGGTTACTGCCGTCCTTGGAGAAGGCTGGCGCGCTTCCCTTGACGCTGACCTTGACAGGTTCTGCCGCTTCCGGATCAATGGTCACACGCCACTGCCCCATGGGCTTGGCATAGCCGGGAACGGTCTTGGTTTCCATGAGCTGATATTCTCCGGCATAGAGATTGCCAAAGTCAATTTTCCCGTCTGTACCGCTGATCCGGGTGCCGATAACGGTCTGCCAGCAGGATTTAATCTTGTCATCCTGTAGGTTGTTATGCGTATGCTTTTCATCACAGCCATACAGCACAAAGGTGACGCCTTTCAAGGGCTGTTGAGTTTCCGTGTCCAGCTTCTTAAAGTTAAAGGGAACTTTTTTCGGTTCATTGGTTTTAGAAACGGTCACCACATCTCGTATGCCGTCAATGGTAAAGTGAAGCTTTGTCTGATCCAGCTCATAGCCCTTTGGCGCGGAAATTTCTTTAAAGTAGTAGTCTCCAAAAACTAAATCCGTCACGTTCCACTGCCCGTTTTCATCGGTCACCCCCTGTTTCAATAAGTTACCCTTGGTGTCATACAGGCCAAAGGTGGCTCCGGCGAGCTTTTCTTTGGTACGGTTATCCGTCTTTTGCAGCTGGGCATCCCCGGTGGCACCGGTGAAGTTTGCACGGAAGCTGCCGCTTAATGGGCTTTGGCCGACAGCAAGGGAAACAAAAAGTCTCTGGGTATCGGGCACGTCTGGGGCGTAAATGACGCAGGCATCCGGATTTCCGGCATCACTGCTGTGGCGTTTAACGGTTGTTGGCGTAATGGTTGCGGAGACCTCACCCTGATAACTGCCGTCTGCGTACAACATAAAGTCGTCATCGTCATAGATGGTCATGGAGCTGGTATAGTCCCCGTAGGTCTGACCGGATGTGTTGCGGGCTATGGCGTGTACACCACTAGGCAAAGTGACGGTATAGTTTCCATGATCGGCGATATTGCTGCAGTATGTCTGAAACCATCCGGTTTCCTGCCGCTTGGTATTGGCGTTCCAGACCGCTTCCTCCCGTTCCGGGATAATGCTCCAGCTGGCATCCCAGTTATTGGGGTTCTGATAGCTGAGGGTATTCACAAGGTTGGCAACGGTGGGATCGGTCATATAATAATCGGTATAAGAGCCGATGCCTGCAATGACGCGGATCGCCGCCCATGTCTGAACATAGTATTCCCCGCTGTTTCCATCATGATAGCCGTGCCACATGACGTTTCGGATACGCCAGCTCTGCACGTTCCAGCTTTCCCGGTTATAAGTGACCAGACCGTTGGGACCGACAACTTCTGAGGGAATGTTGAGTGACGGATCGGCACAGTAGGCGATCTGATCCACGCCGTTATCGCTGATTCTCAAAATCGGCGTGGTGGTTGTAATGATGTCGCTTCCGTCGGGACTGGCAAAGTCGCTGCTGTAGATCACGCCATCATCCCACCCTGCGGCCCGCTGAAATTTTTTGTAGTGGGGTTCATCCCCAAAGCTCCGGCTCGCCAATGTCCTGAGACTGGTGGAACAGCTCACCGTTCCGCCTGTGCTCGTCTCGCCTAAAATGTAGTTGCCGAAAGCATCCCTCTTTCCGGTGTCCTCGGTGGCGGTAAGGCCGTTTGTATCCAGAATCGCTTGTTCCCCGGCATCCAGTTCAGGACTTTTTTTCTTGGTATCCTCGTTCTCTCCGGTAGATGCCGGATTGGTTTGAACGGTTGGCTCTGTGATCTCCAGTGAATTTTCCGTCTCTGTGTTTGCCAAAACCTCTGTTTTGAAGCCGCAGCCATAAATCAGCATCAACAGGGCCATGAGCAAAACGACAGCCTGTTTAAATCGGTGTGTCATGCTGATTCCTCCTTTTACAATTTTGTTCTTTCACGTTTGAACCTCCTATTTAAAAATATCTATCTCAACCGCCTTACGGCGTTTATTTTCTGTTTTGGGCAAAGAAAAAGCAGCTTTCAATTGGGATTGATCAGCTGCTCTCAGCGGCATGGCTGCCGTGCTCTATTCGATTTTTTGTGTTCTTGATTTTTTCTAAATGTGACAAGTTCCTGATTCCAGTCTTTTTGTCTTGGTAAATCTGTGATGAATTGTTTTGACGTTGTGAATCGGTCTGGAAAAGCTTCCATGATTTCCTGTGTGGCACTCTTAATAAAATCCTGACCGGGACGGTTCCCGTATTCATTGACCGGGTCATTGTCCACACCAAACACAATTTGACTGATTTCATGATGTGTTGACAGGTAGTGCAATATCGGAAGGTATTTCAGGCCATTGCAGGAAAGATAGTGATCCCGGCGGTTGTCAAAGCAAAGCGGATTGCGCATGTTTTTAAGGGTCATATAGGAAAGTAAGTCGATGGGTGATTCAAAGATAAAAATCCGTGAATTGGCTCCGGGTAAGGTAAATCCGTATTCGGCCCGGCTTCCCTCCACGAGCATCTTAAAAGGGGCATATTCGTTACTCCCGCGCAGAAAAGCGGATGCGGGTTCTTCACTATCGTCATATCCTACAAACACGCAATTACAGCGTTCATCCTGATAGATAAGTTTTTGATCAACACAGTATTGAACGATCTTCGGATCAAGCTTGCGGGTTTTTAACAGATAGGCAAAGAGATTGCGGTAACTTTTGGCTTTGGGCGGCAGGCAAAAAGGCTTTGACGGCGGTGGCTCCGTCTGCGGGATGGGCCGATGGGCGGGTGGGGCGTGATGGCTGAAGTCCAGCAGCTCTTGAACGGCTTCTTTCCAGCTGCAGGCATTGAGCCAGGTGACAAACTGAATAATGTACCCTCCCTGACCGGATGCAAAGTCTTTCCATTTACGCCCGTCGGGCGTTACGTCAAGACCGTTCCACCCTTTTACCTTCACCCGGCGGTTGCTGCGTTTGAGGTCAAGACCGCGGTACTCCATGTAGTCTATAATATTAATTGTATTTACATAGTCTATTTGATCATCGGTGAATCTCTTTTTCATTATTCAACTCCTTAATTTGGGTACAAAAAAAGCAGATCAACTCATGCTTAAAAGTTAATCTGCTTCTTTACGATCCTATAATCTTTATAATTAATGCTGTATAGAAATTCTAAAACCCTGCCATGATTTTGAATCAAAAAACAACGGATTTTGTACCGTATATCATTCCTTTCATTATAATTATTGTGAATATTGCTGACATTTTCCTGACCGCTGCTGACATTCCACTGACAGAAATCAGTCATTTTTAACCTTTTTCAGCTATATTTTTCCGTATTTTTTTCTTCTTAATCTAAGCCCTTATTTTGCTTTTTTGTATAAAAAAAACTGGGCTACAGAATCTCTGAAACCCAGTATTTATGCGGTTTGGCGGAGAAGGAGGGATTTGAACCCTCGCACCGCGTTAACGGCCTATACCCTTAGCAGGGGCACCTCTTATAGCCACTTGAGTACTTCTCCATGTTTAATGTCAGCTAAAAAAGACTACGTTTTTTATCACTGACCTATTCAGTTTTGATGGCCGAGAGGGTGGGATTCGAACCCACGTGGGCTTGCACCCTAACGGTTTTCAAGACCGCCCCGTTATGACCACTTCGGTACCTCTCGACTCGAAATGCAAGATTAATTATAACAGGGGCTGAAGCCCCTGTCAACCATTTTTTTCGTGATTTTTACTGGTTTTTTTTTATGGTTTTTTATTTAGAGTTTCACCGTCCAACCCAGTTTATCTTCAACCGTTCCTGTTTGCATTCCGAACAGTGTATCGTAAATTCTTTGAGTGTATTCGCCGATTTCGCCATTATTAAAGCTCATATCCTCACCCTGGTATTCCAAACCGCCAATCGGTGATACAACAGCCGCTGTTCCAGTCCCGAATACTTCTTCAACCTGACCTTTATGATACATATCCACAAACTCATCAATGGTAATACGGCGTTCAATGACTTCTTCTCCCCAGGAGCGCAGAAGCTCAATAACACTTTTACGGGTGATTCCCGGAAGAATGGTTCCATGAAGCTCTGGTGTAATAAATTTGCCATCTACCTTAAAGAAAATATTGCTGGTTCCTACTTCTTCAATATACCTGCGCTCTGCACCATCGAGCCAGAGAATCTGTTCAAATCCTTCATCATGGGCTTTTTCCTGGGCCGCCAGACCGCCTGCATAGTTACCACCGCATTTAGCCTCACCTGTGCCACCCACAACAGTTCTTGAGTAAATATCTTCCACATGCATTTTTGCAGGCTGCAGGCCTGTCGCATAATATGCACCTACTGGACTCAAAATAATAATAAATTTATAGTGATGGCTGGTGCGAACACCGATAAATGGGTCTGTTGCAAAGACAAAAGGACGAATATACAAAGAAGTCCCCGGTGCGTGAGGCACCCAGTCCTGATCAAGGGCGACAAGCTGCTTTAAAGCATCAAATACAAATTCTTCATCAATCTGAGGAATACACATCCGGACATTTGAACGATTCATACGCGCAAAGTTTTCCATAGGTCTGAAAAACTGGATATCTCCCTCTGGCGTTTTATAGGCTTTCATTCCCTCGAAAACTTCCTGGGCATAATGAAGCACCATCGCCGCTGGAGAAAGCTCTATCGGCCCATATGGGACGATTCTAGCATCATGCCAGCCCTTACCTTCTGTGTAATCCATGATAAACATATGATCTGTAAATTCAGTCCCGAAAACCAAATTGTTTTCATCTGGTTTTGGCTTTAACTGTGTTCTTTTCGTAATCGTGATTTCCATAGTTCTTCCACTCCAATCTTTTTAAAAACACTCTGATATATAGTATACATTTATTGTATACAAAGAACAAGTGCTAAAATAAAAAAAAGGGCAAATTTGCCCTTTTTATATGTATTTTTAATTGTACACGATCAATTTAGAAATACCAATTCCCCGCAATACATACAGAACCGCTGGTCTGATAGCTTCTGAAGCTTGTAAAATTATGGCTGCGGATGCCGCCTTCCATGCAGTCTGTAACCGCCTGCTGTACAGCTGCTGGAGCATTACCAAGATACTGAGTATAATAACCGTCAAGGTAAGAAGCAAACTGGCCTGGTGCTGTCAATACACTTACAGCATCTGGGCCCCACCCTGCGTCTACACGGTTCATAACACAGGAGATAACCCCCATTGCGCCTTCATAGGAAGTGCCGCCTTCATGTGCAACAATTGCACAGATCAGATCAAAATCGCTGCCTGCAGTCTGAGTTGCATTTCCAGCGCTCGGACTTGGGCTTGAAGCAAGGCTTTCAGGAACAGCTTTCTTTGTTCCAACTTCCACGACTTCCTTAACCGGTTCAACCTTTGTATTGCTGGAAATATTCTCGCGTTTTACTTCTACGCCGTCCTGATAGGTTACTTTATCCACAAAATCGGCTTTTCCAACGACACCTTGTGTCACAACATTGCGTGTACCCTCTTCAAGCTCTGCATTTTCTTTTTCTTCGCTTTCAAAAGGAATATCTCTTTCACCAGCCTCTTCTTTTACTTCAATACGAGTAATGGTTACATTTGATACATCTGTTGTCAAAGCAGTCGATGGCGCTGGCGTTACAATATCATCATCATCGTACTGAACATTATTGTCACTCAAAAGATCTCCAACTGTTTCAGCTGCCGATTTATAATCAACTGTCTTTCCGTCAACCTTGATCTGGCCGACAGCATTTTTCTTTACTGTAACAGTATCTACATCTTTAACTTTTTTATCCGGATCAACGCTAATCGTATATTCTTCACTTACTGGATAACCCTGATCCTGAAGAACTTCTTCTACAGATTTCTGCAGCTGCGCATTGATAACTTCTGTCTTAACAGCATCGGCTGCAGTCGCTTTATTTTCGTCTAAAACAAGCTTTACATCTTTAGTCGCATTAAACGCGCAGGTTACGCCAATAATAACAACCAGAACAAACAAACCGGAAATGATGGCCGTTTCCTTTTTATACCTCTTTAAAAATCTCTTAACCAATGTTAACTTATTCAAATCGTGTACCCCTTTTTTACTTGTTTTACAAATTCAAAGTATAGTTTACAAGTTCGTTACAAAATAAATTTTAACAAGATTTTAGATGTTTGTCAAGTTATTTAAGCATTTATGCTATAATAATGGCTATTGGAGGATATTATGACGAAAAATATTTTAAATTTTCATAAAGAAACTGCACGTATTTTTGCCACAAATCTTTTACAATGGTTTTACAAATCAAAACGTGCCCTGCCATTTCGTGAGACCAAAAAACCATACAATATCTGGATCTCAGAAATTATGGCGCAACAAACCCAGATTGATACGCTTATTCCTTATTATCATCGTTTTGTAGAGGCTTTTCCCGATGTAACGGCTCTGGCTGAGGCACCAGAAGATAAAGTTCTAAAACTCTGGGAGGGGCTGGGCTATTATTCCAGAGCGAAAAATCTTCATAAGGCCGCTAAAATAATTCATGAAGAGTATAACGGTATTTTTCCAGACCATTACGATGCGCTCATTAAGCTTCCCGGCATCGGGCCATATACGGGCGGCGCCATTGCCAGTATTGCTTTTAAAGAAAAGGTACCTGCCATTGACGGGAATGTTCTGCGTGTAATCTCACGCTTTAATAATTATAACGGCGACATCGCCAATGTCAAAGTAAAAAATGCCATTACTGACTGGGTTGCTCAGGCTTTGCCTGATAAACCCGGCGATTTTAATGAAGGCCTTATGGAACTCGGCGCTTTAGTTTGCACCCCAACCAACCCCAAATGCATGATTTGTCCTGAACAGAATATCTGCGAAGCTTTTAGAGAAGGAACAATGAATCAATTGCCCGTTAAATCGAAAAAAAAACGTCAGAAAAAGCTTGAAATGGAAGTTGGGATTGTCGATATGGGTGGTGCTCTTTATCTTGTTAAACGTCCGGATAAAGGCCTTCTGTCAGGTTTATGGAGTTTTCCTATTATAGAAGAAGAAAAAACAAAGCCTGGCAACGCTATCCGCCAAGCTTTAGAAACCATCTTTCCCAATCTTCCAGAAGGAAAAAATATTGGTAGCTGCAAACATGTTTTCAGCCATATTATTTGGAATATGACCGTCTATTATTTTGAAATTAATTCCGTGATGGCCGCTGAAGCACCAGAAAAATATGGTGACACTCAAGCCGCTTTCAAAGATCGTGAACAGCTGGCTGCTGTGGCGTTACCAACGGCTTTCTCTAAATTATTAGTGTTACTATAAAGATGTAAAAAAGAAAAAAGCAAGGAATTATTTTAGATTCTTTGCTTTTTAATGTTAAGTTCTACTAACCAAAAAAAGTTAGCAGCTCTTATCGCCGCGTACTCCGGTGTCCTGTAGACACCTTCGTCAGGGGCTGCGCCCCATAAAAAGAAAGGTCATTGGCCCTTTGCAAGTAAACTTGCACGGGCCACTCACCTTTCTTTTTTTTGCGCGGCTTAAGCTTAAATGTAAAAAGACCCCGCGATGTCCTATCCTCCCAGGCAGTTGCCCACCAAGTACTTTCAGCGCTGAAGGACTTTACTTCTGTGTTCGGTATGTAAACAGGTGTTTCCCCTTCGCCATCATCACGAGATCAATCTTGCGTTTTTATTCAGTTTTTGGTCACTCAAAACAACATAAAGGAAAAGAGTGTTTCAAAAGTCTTGTTAGATCAAGACCTCGGCCGATTAGTACTGGTCAGCTCCATACATTGCTGCACTTCCACCTCCAGCCTATCTACCTGGTCGT